>JBMYZL010000004.1:0-148579 GCA_049610385.1 Flavobacteriales bacterium | reverse complement strand
GAAGCATCCGTACAACCGGGTACCTCGAACTCGTCACAAACACCATCGCCGTCCGCATCGTTCAAGCAGTTGCCATCGCAGTCGAAGGCCTCCTCGGGATAAACACAGGCAGAGTAGTCCAATACCAAGCAAGGGTTGCTCAAATCCACGGTTTCTCGAAGAACTTGTTCGGGGTCACCATGGATGAAAGTTTGGATGTACATCTGTCCGCTGATTTCACCAGAAGTGGTGAGTTGAGCAAGCAACACCTTGTGGTCGTCACCGGCAATGCCATTCGAATTGTCACTCAAGATGAACCAAGCACCACCCACAGCATCGTCAATGGCGATGTTGCCCCCAGCTTCAAAATTGGCTAACCAATCATTTTCCTCGGCATTGATGATGTTGATGGCACCTTCGCCAGCAGCGGGCGGACCCTCCAATCCAATGGTCACCCAACTGTCGTAGGCCAAGGTTGGGAACATGCCAAACAAACCTGGCATCAGACCGGAAGCCACGCCATCACCAAAATCCGCCTGAAAGAAATCCGTTGTTGTATTGATGTTGGTGGGGAAGCTGGAATCACCCGCTACACTGCTCACGAAATCATCCGAATTGTCCAAAACCGCGTAAATGCGATAAGTGGCCAGTCCTGTCATATCGACATCACCGACCATTCCTGAATGAACAGCCACGGTTTCAATGGCGATGCACATGCCGTTGGCTCCAGGCCATGCTGTGAAGTTACATGCGGCTTCATCATTGCAAGCGGGTTCGATGCATGACTCATCGTCTTCTGTAGCCCAAGGCTCGAAATTGTATGCGGTCTCATCGGTGCAGCCCATAACTTCAAATTCATCACAAGTGCCGTCACCATCGGCATCATTCAAGCAGTTGCCCTCGCAGTCGAGTTCAGCTGTGGGGTAAGTGCAAGATCCATTGTCGTCCGTGGCTGCAGAATCAAAGTTACAAGCGGATGCATCTGTGCATCCTGCAACTTCATTTTCGTCACATACGCCATCGCCATCTGCATCATTCAAGCAGTTGCCGTCACAGTCCAATCCTTCCTCTGGATATTCACACAGGTCATTGTTGAATGTGGCGCAAGCATCGGCAAATTGGATCGTCGTCCGAATTTCGGAAGAGGGATCTCCATTGGTAAAGACTTGGACATACAATTGACCGTCGATTTGTCCATCTGTTGTGAATTGACCCAAAAGAACACGGTGGTCTTCGCCAGCGATTCCATTTGTGTTGCCATTCAGGATGTACCAAGCACCCCCAATTTCATCCGAAATGTCCAGGTTTTGGCCATTTTCAAAATTCTCTAACCAATCCAATTCTGTGGATGCAATGACATTGACGTTGCCCTCACCAGGACCGGCTGATCCGATCAAACCAATGGTAGCCCAACTGTCGAACTCCAATGCAGGGAAAAAACCAAACAGACCCAAGGAAATGGAACTGCCCAACCCTTCACCCATTGGATTTTGGTAAAAAGAAGTTGTTGTGGTCACCATGGTCGGGAATTCGCTGTCTCCCGAGACACTTGAGATGAAGTCGTCTGTATTGGGGAGGTTGGCATAGACGCGGTAGGTGGTGTATCCCGTCAAATCGGCCTCACCGAAAGTTCCGTTGTGAATGGCATAGGTCTCGATGGCCAAACAAAGTTCGCTTGGCGCTGTTGTCCCATCGAAATTGCAAGCCGCCTCATCGTTACAAGAAGGTGGCAAGCAGCTGCCATCATCATCCGTTGCTGCTGGATCAAAGTTGAATGCCGCATCATCCGTGCAGCCGGGGATTTCGAAAAAATCACAAACCCCATCTCCATCGGTATCCTGGGCACATGATCCATCACAATTCAGGCCTTCTTCAGGATATTGACAAGTTCCGTTTTCCTCCGTGGCGCTCGCGTCATAATTGCAAGCCTCGGCATCTGTGCAACCACCAGTTTCAAATTCATCGCATGTGCCATCTCCGTCTACATCGTTGACACAAGAACCATCACAATTCAATGCGGGTTCTGGGTATTCACATGAGTTGTCATCATCCGTGGCTTCAGCGTCGTAGTTGCAGGCAGTTTCATCCTGACAACCAGGCACCTCATCCTCGTCACAAATTCCATCATCATCCCCATCATTGATGCAATCACCAGAGCAAGTCAATCCCGGCATGGGGTATTCACAAGAATCATCCAACTCGGTTGCAGCTGCATCGAAATTACACGCCTCAGTATCTGTGCACCCTGCGACCTCAAATTCGTCGCAAGTCCCATCGCCGTCTGCATCGTTCAAACAATTGCCCCCGCAGTCGTATCCAGCATCTGGGTAGGTGCAGCTGCCGTCATTTTCAGTGGCTGCAGCATCATAATTGCATGCCGATGAATCATCACAGCCGGCGACTTCATCACCATCGCAAACACCGTCTCCATCCGAATCTGCAAGGCAGTTGCCATCGCAGTCCAAGCCCGCTTCGGGGAATTCGCATCCGACACTGGTTTCGGGGCCGTAGCAAGGCGCGCCAAGGTCGAGCATCTGGCGAACTTCAGTCGCTGGACTGCCGTTGAGGAAAACCTGAACATACATTTGCCCTGACAATTCGTCTTGGGCCGTGAATTGAGCGAGCAATACGCGGTAGTCTTCACCAGCAATGCCGTTTGTGTTGCCATTGAAAATGAACCATGCACCGCCGATGGGGTCATCAATGGTGAGAACTCCAGATTCCTCAAAGTTGGTGGGCCATGGATTTTCTGGTGAGTCAATCATGTTGATGGTTCCTTCACCAGAACCAGCGGGCCCTTCCAAGCCGATGGTGACAAAACTGTCGTAGGCTTCATTGGGAAAGAAACCGAAAAGGCCCACCTGCAAATTGCTGCCGAAGGCCCCGCCAAATTGACTTTGATAGAAGGGAGTCCCCCCAGAAGCCCAAGTTGGAAATTCATCGTCCCCGCTCACACTGGAGACAAAGTCGTCTTGGTTCTGGCACAAAGCATATACCTTATATGTTGTGTACCCAGCCAAATCTTCCAGGCCTGGTTCACCTGTGTGCACGGCGACGGTTTCGATTTGCAAACACAAGTCGCCACCCACATAGGGTTCATAATTGCAAGCAGCCTCTTCGTGGCAACCCAATTCTTCCGGAAAAACACATTCTCCTGAATCATCTGTGGCGTCCGGATCGAAATTGAAGGCCAATTCATCTTGACAACCAGCGATTTCGAATTCATCACAGACACCGTCACCATCCGTGTCTGTCGTACAATTCCCATCGCAATCATAACCCTCCTCGGCGTATTCACAATCTTGAGTGGAGTAGTCGTTGGTGGGGGCATCAGGATCGAAATTGCATGCATTCTCGTCCGTGCATGGCGTCCAAGCCTCTGTGCCATCAAATTTCTGTTGAATGGTCAACGTGTTTGAGGCGTCGCCATGAAGAGCCACTTCAATGTTTACCTGTCCATTGAAATCGCCCTGCGTAGTCAATTGCATGATCAGCACTTCCAGGCCAGGACCCGCAACGGCGTTTGCTGCGCCGGCGGTTGTTGACCATCCGCCACCATCCGCCGTGTTGATTGCAAAACTTTGGCCCTCACCAGAGGCCAATTCAATCCAAGCTGTGGTCCATTCTTGAGAAATGTCCTCATCGGTTGCAATCGCCATTTCACCGTTGGATTCTTGAGCCATTTCCGTCAGGCCAATGGTGACATAGCTGTCATATTCCAATTCGGGCTGAATGGCCAATGCCGAAGGCAAAATGCCATTTGCCGTTGCTCCTAAGGCAAATTCAGAATTGAAAAATCCGTCGTTTGCATTGAGCACCAAAGGCATGTCATTGTTGCCCGAGACGGAGAGCACTTCATCGTCTGGATGAAGAGTCTGCATGTTGAAACGATAAGTCGTAAATCCGGTCAAATCCGCTGAACCTACCACTCCTGAGTGGACAGTCGATGTCTCGATCTCGAGGTGGTATGATTGGGCCAGCACGGGTAGTGCTGAGAGGGTGAGGAGCGCCGTCAGGAAGGCAAAACAAGCCTTGCGGTGATAATTTTGGCTCATGTCAGGTAATTTGGAACACCTAATATAAGCCGATAACGCCAAAAATCCTTGGATTCGTCGATAAAAAATCGGCAAACGTCCACAAAAAAACAGGAGCTTGTTGTGCCGAAAACCATGCCGGTTTAGAAATACAAACAAGAATTTTGTTCGACGAAAATGATGAATTCACAAATGGATTGAGTGTGTTGGTTTGATCAGAAGCCATTGATCAGATGTTCTGTCGAAGTTCTTGTCGGATTGCACGGGCGTATTGGGCACCGGAAGATGACGGAGAAAAGCAATCAAAAGTGATGCAGGAGACTCACGAGCGAACAGAAATTGTGCACAAACCGCTTGAAAGTTGGAAATGAGAAGACGCATCAACTGTGCGTTTGCAAGAGCTTATGAATGAATGTCAATTCAATTTGACCATCCTCTTGAGCGCTGACGATTGTTCTTCTTGTTATATCAATAACCGATAAATAACAACTAATCATAAATGAATGTGGAGCGGCAGAATCGATCGAACCGGTGAATTCATTGGGGACACACGTCTCCAAAGGCGCTCAAAAGAATCAACAAATCGGTGACCGCAGTGGCTGAATCCCCATCCAAATCGGTTAGACAGCCATTTCCTTGACAAATGGGGAATTCACAAGAGCCATTGTCGAAATCTGCTTCTGGATTGAAATTCAGTGCCTCTGGGTATGTGCATCCGCCATTCAAGCAGGATTCAAAGTCACAGGATCCGTCATCGATGTTGGCTTCGGCACTGAAATTGCACGCGCTGATATAGGTGCAACCCAGAACTTCCAGAGGGTTATCCGTTTCACCATCGTTGCAGTTTACAGCATTGGAAGTGTGGCTCCCCACGTCTCCAAATTCATCTGCATTCAGGATGATCCATTCACTGTCATCAGCATTGGTGCCTGCGGAACTCGCCCAGTTACCGGCGTTCCCTTTGTGGACTTCAGGCTTGCGGATGAGCGTGGCATTGGCCGTACTTCCACTGCCGGCCACTTCCCAAGCGCTTCCTGGGTCACCATTCCAATTGCCGATGATGTCCACAATTTCAAAGTCATCGGGGACACCAAACACCAGTCCAAATCCATCGTCACCGTTGGACATGGCAGAATAAGTTTGATCCGCATCTTGCAACAATTCAGGGGACGACTGGGGGTGCACAATTAGATAAACTTCTCCGGGTCCGATAGCTGCTCCTGCTTCGAAGGGCAACCAAGTTTCGAACATTCCTGGAACACTGGGTGCATTTGTGGTATGCGCTATGGCGAATGCATCGAGGCCAATCACGCTGTCAGTCGGATTGAAAATTTCCAAGTGCTTATTGAATCCGCTCCCTTCACCATATTCACTGAAAAAAATCGAGCATGTGCCAGTCGTATCTTGCGGAGGGGGATCCACGATTTGATCTGGAAACCAGGCTCGGATGACGTATTCAGGATCTTGCAAATAAGGGTTGGCGTTCATCTGCACTTCGACAATGCGTTCACCTCGTGTGGATTCTTCTGGACTGACAGGATCTTGTTGATGCCAAGCGAGCAAGGTCGCAGGGTCTGCCAAATCATTCAGGGGTCCAGCTTCTCCTGGATACATGGTGTAGGCATAAAATAAAGATCGGGCGATGTCACCTTTTTTCTCTTCCCGAGGTTCCCAGAAATTGCCAGTTCGTTCGGACCATTCGTTGGAATCGGGTGGAATGGTGCCTTGGGATGCGAAGTTGCCACCTGCATCAATGCCATACCACTGAGCTGAAGCATCGGAAACCTCGGCAAAAGCGCTGTTGCCTCGAGCAGAGTTCGCGCTGCCGTGAGCAGGCCGGATGTTGTACAAGTCTGACTTCAGCGGCCCTGTGCTTCCAAAAAAGCTTTGTGGTACCAAATGCTCGGTGTTGATGGGGTCGGGAAAAGTCGTGAAGGATGCGGGTTGTTGAAAACCAGTGTAAACGCATTCGATGTTTCCATCGTTCGCATCAACGTATCCGAACATTTGCGTTCTCGCGCCACTGTAACCCAAATCATCGAAGATGCCCGCATGCCAGTTCTCCTTGAACCAAGTCCGCAAGGCCAATCCATTTAATTCATCAGGTGGAGAGGGTTGCGCAATGGACGCTGCCCACAAAAACAGAAAAGAACTCAACAGAAGTCCACGCTTCTGATGCTTGGGAGGAAGTGAGAGTGTGATCATTCGGCAGAATTCACTTTCTCAAAGATATGTTCTGTAAAATGAAAATCAGGATTCGGGACATCAATGAGCAAATGTTTGACGTTGCCTTGGGCGTTGAGTTCGAATTGCGCAAAGCCTTTGGGAAGCATCATTTGGGTGCCCCAGGACAGCCGGAAGGTATCATGATGCCAATGAGTCAGTTGACCTTCGAAGAGTGCTGTGGGCAAAAAATCAAAATTCAAATGATTCCCCTCGACGGTGATCACGATGTCCCCATACATGCGATCGCGGTAAATTCCCGCATATTCGCTCATTTCCAATGACGGCGGTGCATTTTCCTTGCGGGCTGCCTCCAATTCTGCCAGTTTTTCAGCTTCGTTCGCCCTGTCTTCTTGTTGAAATTTCAAAATGGTCTCAACCAGGTTGAATTTGAAGTCCCCAGCCAAAATTGCATTCAATGCATCATGGCCCCAAGCCCAACTCGATGAAGTGATGTTGTTGGTCAAGAAAATCAACCCCAATTTGGCTTCCGGCACGAGTACTTGCCGACTGATCATGCCATCATACCCCCCAGAATGGGCAACCACCTTGTATCCATGCAAGTCATACAACTCCCAACCCAAACCATAACCTCTGAAATTCATGGATGGCAAATGCTCAGCGTAAAATGGGCTGACGGGAATGGGAGTTTGCATTGTCCACATCTCATGGGTGCGTTCCGGTGACCACAGTTGTCGATCACCAACACGACCGCTGTCCAACTGAACTTGCATCCAATGTGCCATGTCTGCGACTGATGAAATCAGCGATCCAGCGGGTGCCATGTTGTCCCAGTTGACCCAATCGATGACCATATTTTGGTCATTTTTGAAATTGTGTGGTGCCGCGATGTTGTTCGTGTTGGGCAGTTCCAAGGTCGAAACAAGCGTGCGTTCCATGCCCAAGGGATTCAGAAGGCGACTACGGACCAATTCTGACCAAGGTTTTCCTGTGATGGCCTCCGCCACTTCTCCTGCCACCATGAACATCAAATTGCTGTATCCATAACCGCTTCGGAAACCGAATGTCGGTTCCAAATGACGCATGGAAGACAGGACTTCTTCTGTGCTGTGTGACGTGCCATACCACAACAAATCACCACTGAATGTTCGAAGGCCGGATCGATGGCAGAGCAAATCCCGAATGGTCATGTGTTCGGTGACCCAAGCATCATACATGGTGAAGGGTGGCCAATGGTCTCGAACCCGATCATCCCAATTGAGCAGTCCTTCTTCAACCAATTGGCCCAAAATGGCTGCCGTGAAGGCTTTGCTGTTGGAAGCGATGGCATACAGCGTATTCTCGTCTGCAGGGGCACCCGTATCGGTGTTAGCGGTTCCATACCCCTTGGCCCAAATTACCTCACCATCTTTCACAACAGCCACGGCCATCGAAGGCAATTCAAAATCGGAGACGGTTTGTTGCCATGCCGCGTCTAATTTTTTCAGGGTTTTCGTCGGGATGGGCTCACCTGCACTTTGGCCCATGACATGGAGGCCGAGGGTCACGCCGAACACGAGGTGCATTCCGGCAATCATATTCCTTGCAATCATGCTGCAATCTTACACGAAATTTGACACATGAATGCGAGAGAATTGAAAGTCGGTGATCGGGTTCGTTTCCTCAATGACGTAGGGGAGGGGATTGTGGTGGGTTGGCGTTCGCATGAGGTCATGGTGGAAACAGAAGATGGGTTCGAGATGCCGTTTCCGCCGCATGAACTTTTGCTGGTTGGAAATCGGCAAGAAGAGGCGGAGCGTTATCAGCGTCAAATTCCTTCGATCGAAGAAATCTTGAGCAAAGAGGTCACACCCGAGCAACGCCGGCGCATGGAAAGGGATTTTGATGCGAAATACAAAGAGGCCCACAGCCGACCCGCAAGTTCCAAATCAGGGGTGGTGGAAGTGGATCTCCACTTGCACGAGTTGGTCGACAGTACAAGGGGCTTGACCCCTTCGGCCATGTTGGAACTGCAACTGAGTCACTTCGAACGCATGCTTCAGATTTCCATTCGAGAACGCCATCGCCGTGTCATTTTCATTCATGGCATCGGACAGGGTGTACTCCGTCATGCCATCGCATCTCGTGTGCAACAATTTTATCCGGAATGTGACGCAAAACCTGCGGACCCCCGGCAATACGGTTCAGGAGCCACGGAAATCTTCATTCGTCAAAATGGCACTGGCTAGATGAAAATCAGGGTTGGGATTGACGACGACGCTTGCGTGGGTTGGGGTCTATCCAAGGTCGGTTTTGTGATGGGTCGATGACTTCAATATTGCGTACCAATTGCCAAGTGTCTTTTTCCCAGATGAACGCATCATAAGTGAAGTCAGGGCCGTAGAAATGATGAAAACCGGTCAACTCCGCGGAGGGAGCACTCAAATGATCCATGACGATGCGCCCTGTGCTTTCTTCTTGGCGCAAGGTGGCACTGACGTCATCCCCGTAGATCAAATGATACCGTTTTGTCCTTCGGCCATCTACCTCAAGCCAAGGAGCTCCGAATCGTATGCGTCCCCGTTGAATCTCAAGCCCTTCGGCAAATTTTCGAGTCGTCAGGGCGTCCGCACCTTGCCACCCGAGCAACAAATGGTAGGCGCGGCCGCGACGGTACTCAATGACGACATCATAGTAGATGGCTCCTGGCCAATCATCGGGTTTGAACCGCCTCTGATCGTCCAAAACATCTCGGTCCCGCATTCGTTCATCGTGATTCAATTCGGTCCAACCGGTTGGCAAAATCACGAAGCCCCCGTAACGGTGGGTTCGATCGGAGAGTTCCACATTCCAACTGATGATTCGAATCTGGTCAGGCCCCTTGCCGGCGTCCACAATCCCCAATGTTTGTTGCAATGAGGCAGGTTCAAAGGCGAATGCGTCTTCCACAGATGCCCCAGTTAACCATTGACGCCAAATCTCTTTCAAGGCTTCATGCCGCTCCAGTCGAACCCCGTCGGAGGGGGCCTCACGCAGAGCGACACAAGCGGATTCTATGGCTTGCCTGGGAAAGGCTGTTTGGCTCTTGCAGGAGACAGATATGATCGCCACCAACCCGACCGTCAGCAGCCCACGCGACAACTTGGTCCGACTCGACACGACAGCGTCACAGGTGCATGAATGCCTTTTTGGCCAAAAGCTGTTCTTCTGATTCCCGATGGTCGGGATCGTCCACACAACAGTCCACGGGGCATACAGCAGCACATTGCGGTTCATCATGAAACCCAACGCATTCTGTGCATTTTTCGTGTGCAATGTAGTACACGTCCATGCTCCCAGGATCATGTTCTTCGTCTGAATCCACAGCCCCTGCAGTGGGGTGCTTTCCTTGCCCTCGGAACCCCGTTCCATCCATGAATTTCCAACCCGCACCGCCTTCATAGATAGCATTGTTGGGACATTCAGGCTCGCAAGCACCGCAATTGATGCATTCGTCGGTTATCATAATCGCCATGACCAAGGTAATTTTGCAGTGCAAAGATAAGTTTGTCTGATGAGGAACAAATGGAAAAAGGGTTTGGTTCAGCTTGGCGGTTGGATGCGGGGAGATTTTCCGGGTGAGGGACCGAACAATGCGGATTGGCTGCGCCAAATTGAAGGGAACAATGGCTGGTTCACCCCAGACATGGTGCGCAGATCCCTGAATGCCCATGGGAACATGCTGAAGTCGGAGGCCTTGGATGCTTGGCTTTCTGGTTATCCGGACCCTGTGGATTCCCCGCAGAAAATCGGTTGCATTTTGGCTGGGAACCTGCCCATGGTGGGGTGGATGGATGTGTTGACGTCGGTCTTGTCAGGTCATCGCGCTGTGGTGAAGTGTTCTTCGTCAGATGCCCTGCTGCTCCCAGAGGTCGTGAAGGCCTGGGGGGCTTTTGATTCCCGGGTTGTGGACCAAATCCAGTGGTCCGACGGTCTTTTGAAAGACACCGATGCAGTTCTTGCGACGGGCAGCAACAACAGCCGAAGGTATTTCGAGCATTATTTCAGGGATAAACCCCATTTGATTCGTCACCAACGCACAGGTGTCGCATTCCTGGATGGCCGCGAAACAGATAAGGAATTGGAGGGTTTAGCGGACGATGCTCTGGCCTACTACGGGTTGGGCTGCCGATCCACCACCAAGGTTTTCTTGCCGGAGGGCTTTGACATCAATCGATTGTTTCAAGCGGTTTTTGGTTGGTCAAATTTGGCTCAACACAACAAGTTTGCGAACAATTATGACTACCACAAAGCGGTTTGGTTGCTCAACCAAGAGGCAATCCTTGACAATGGTTTTTTGCTGATCAAGGAAGACGCCGGTTGGGTGTCACCCGTGGGCACGTTGTTTTGGGAATCGTATTCGGATGAGCAAGCACTGTGGACCAAATTGAACGATTTTGCTGACCAATTGCAATGCATCACCGCACGCAAGGCCCGTTTGCAGGATGTCCAGCATGCCGTTTTGCGTCCTGTCGTGCCGCTGGGAAGTGCACAATCCCCGAGCGCCAGCGATTACCCGGATGGATTGGACACCATGAACTTCCTTCTGTCGCTATCTTCGCAATCATGAAAAACTGCCAATGCCTGCGGTGGCTCACATTTGTGGGTTTCTTTGCTCTGGTTTTGATGTTCACGGGATGCTCGACAGATGTGGATTTGAATGCCCCTTACGAACGCACGCCCGTGATTTTTGGGTTGCTGGAAGCCAGCGTTGACACCCAGTGGGTTCGCATCAACCGCACTTGGCTGGGCGAGGGGAACCAATTTGACGCTGCGCTCATTGCCGACTCCAGCGAATATGCGCCCGATGAGGTGACGGCCCAAGTTCATGAGTGGCAAGGGGAGGAGCTCATTCGGAGCTTTGAACTTCAAGACACCCTTTTGGGCAACAAAGAGCCAGGTCTGTTCTATGCGCCTGAACACCAAGCATGGTTTTTTGTGCCTTCCGGCGGTTTAGATCCCACGGCGGAGTATGAACTGGACATTGCGCTGGCCGATGGAGATCACCCTCATGCGTTCACCAACCTGATTGCTCCTGTTGTAGGCAACATCACGCAGCCCCCATCAGGTGTGGCTACATTTAAATATGGGTTTGCCAACATTGGCCAGAACATCACCACATTTCCCGACATCACCTTCAAATGGGCTTCCACCCCAGGGGCGAGCAGATACGATGTGTCGATGACCATTGCAGTCACTGAGCACCTTTGGGCGGATGAGGCCCACACGGATTTGCTCGAAACCATCGAGCGCAGTTTGGTTTGGGCAATCGGCAGCGTGGATACCAATGATGATGAAGGTGGTGAAATCTTGGCGAAAGTGGTCAACGGTGAGCAATTTTTCAGTTTCCTTGCCAACAAGTTGGAGGCAGACACACGGATCACACGTGTTCTTGGGGCCTGGGATGAGGAAGACCAGTTGGCGCGGGCCTTGGATTTCAATTTGTCCATTGCCAACGAGGCGTTGCGAACGTACCTAGATGTGAACGATCCGGTCACTGGGGTCATCCAAGAGCGCCCTGAATACACCAACATCATCGGGGGATTGGGATTGTGGGCAGCCCGGGATCAACAAGCGGTTAAAGGCATCGGATACACCACAGACACCATGGAGGAGTTACAGAACAACCCAGCCACCGCCGCCTTGAATTTCTGTTCTCCGAATCCGTTCAGCGACTATTATTGTGACTGAAATGGAACCCATCGCCACTTTGAAACACAGCATGCCCTCCGGTGAGATTCAGCTCAGTGAGGGCCTGTTCAGGGTAGACGTCAATGGAGAGGCGGTGTTCGACCTCTCTTTGGCCAAGCGGTTGGAGGCGGCCCGACGTGAATTGCTTCCAGGGACAGAGGGGGTTGTTCTGGTCGTCATTCCGAGTGACATCGCCTGGGTGGAGCCGGAAGCGTTGAAATGGCTGGGCAGTCCAGAAGCCATGGAGGGTGTTCTGGGCCGTGCCGTGGTGGTGCCTTCCACTTTTCAGGCCATGCGCGATGGTATTCGATGGAGATTTTTCAAGCCTGCTGTGGCTTTCCGCATTTTCGGGCATCCACGTGTAGCCAAAACTTGGCTAATGGACCTTTGGGTGAGTCAAGCCGTAGGTCCTGAATTGGACGAATGGGTTGCGGAATCAGATTCCGACATCAACTTGAATCAGGGCAAGTTCTGAACCCAGAATGAACGGGCGGCTTCCGATCCCACTTGAAGCCAATACATGCCGGAAACAGAAGGTGTAATCAGCGAGTTTCCACGTCCTGAATTTAGAAGTTGCCCGCTTGCATTGTACAATTTCCAATCGTTGGGTTCAGCGTCCCAGTTCAATGTTGTCATCGGTGCGGCCGGGTTAGGCCATGTTTTCCATGCGGGGTTCTGGATGTTCTCGCTTATGATGTTGGATTCCGTCGTGAAATTCTGAAAAGTAACAATGGCTGGTGCACCTAGGATTTCGGTGACTTCCAACAAAGGCACCCCCGTGCCTTGGCCATACCAACTGTAAATGACTTGCTCGCGATCGACGGGAATGGAGTCTTCGCTGAGCTGGGGAATGACAAAGACATCTGTGGCATCCAATTCAGACCGAATGCGCAAAACTTCATGGGGACCATCGGGCAAAATCAAGGTGCCCCAAGCGTCCACTTCTACCGCGCGGGTTTGTTCCAAACTGTAACCAAATAACCCATCGAGATTGAGAGAAAAGGAAGCGGTGCTGTTGAACGTCTCACCAAAAGCAAATGGCAACGGAAACCACTCGTCAATGTCCTCATATTGAACTGGGAGATCAAACCCAGCAGAAGAGAGACCGATTCCTGCAATCGCGAAGTAACCGGAAGAAGTTTGATAGAACGAGTTGAATCCTTCAATGGGAATGTTCATCCCGACGCCATCTGGCAAAGCGGGAAACTCAGTGGGCAAAAAGTAATCGCACTGGTACGCAGCGTTGAAGGGATTGTTGAAAGCAATGCCTGCGGTGATGGAGGCTTCAGACATGTCCACAGGAGAAACGGGGGCCTCGCCCACTGCCTGAATGTCGCTCATATCCCACGTCACACCTTCACCAGAAAGGGAATAATCTTGAAAGGTCAAGAGGCCATTCTCAACGGGGTAGGTGTTGCCCGGCTGGGGCATATCTGCGGAGGACAAGGCGAATTGCCCCAACATGCAAGGGCAGATTCCAACGCCCAATACACCCATAAACAGAGCGGTTTTCATGGAACGAACTTACTCTTTTTTCCGGTTCCAAAGGTCTGACCAGCGATTGAATTGTTGTATGAACCGCAGCCCAATCCCCATGGTATTCATTCCATCGATGCCATTCCAACTGGGGGCGGATTCGCGATAACCGGAGATTTGGATTCGGCCGTCCTCGGTCAGGTCGTATGCAATCCTGACGTCTTGCAGTTGAACATCAGCCTGCGATGCCGTCTCTCCAGTGGTCGTGCCCCGTGCTTCTCCTTCAATGTGCAAGCGATCGTCGAAAAATTGCGTGGACAAGGCCAAAGCCACTTCTTGCTCTCCATTCAATGCGTTGGAACCATAGTTCAACCCCACATCAACGCCTTGGGCCAGAGAAGACAACCAATTGCCGAGCTGAGCCGTGAGGAGTGCGGTGCTCTGCTCTGTCAGGTTGACGTCGGCAATCAATGGGGTATTGGGGTCTTGGGACAGGAATTGACCCAGGGCCAACAAACCCACAGCCTGTCGATTTTTCTCGTCTTCATCGAAAAGGGCATTGTCGACCATGGCCTGCAATTGTGGGGATGCGCGGGGCAATTCCACATCAAATGCGATGTCAGGTCGAAGCAGTGCACCGTTCAGGGCGAGTCGCAGGTCCACGGGAACGCGCCCCGGTAGATTGGCAGTGCCCGGCAGCAAGTTGTCCAACCGGGTTCTGACGGTATGACGTGCAATGAGATTCATGTCGGCACCATAGGGGTCTGTGACCCATGTGATGGTGCCTCCTGGATCAACAACAAATCGCTTTTGCAGAATGCCGGACAAGGCGAGGTTGTAATGCCCTTCAACGACTTCCAATTCGCCATTCATTTCAAACCTTTCGAAATCATTGATCGCCAAATCCAAGTGACCCTTTGTCTTCCCCACGATTTCATCCCCGATGAGTTCATTGAAGATGATTCGGGCTTCTGCGTCGTCGTTGACCTCGATGCCAATCTTCATTCGAATTTGATTCAGGTCAATATCTTCATCTAATTGTAAATCAATGATTTTGTTATTTTCTGATGAAGTCAATTGAATAAAGTCAGCATAGGTTGGACTCTCAATCCGATCCATGGGAAGCGCAAAGCGGGTGCCAGAGGCCGTGGCCAATTCCGACTCAATCAAAAGATCATTCTGGCTGCCACTTACATTCCCAAATCCGGTTACGTAGGCCTGCCCAAAAAACAGATCATTGTCATCCCGCTCCAGATCCATGAGCAAAATGTCCTCTTCCGACATGTCCAAGGAAATGTCAAAATTCCAATCCGAAAATTTGTCGTGGAGAAGCGTTCCTGTTGCCCTGGCTGAGTGGCCTTGTTGATCTGTCAGTTTCCAATTGTCCAGTGCGATATACTCAGGTTGCAATTCAATCACTCCGTTGACCTCGAACGTGGTGCCGAGGTAACCGATTTCCGTTTCAATGCCTTCCGCCCTCACGGCTCCACTCAATGCAGGTGAATTCCAATTTCCTTGGGCTCTGACGACTCCCGTGAGGGGGCCGGACAGGTTGACCGTGGAGGAGGTGAGGAGTGGATTGGCCCAATCGGATGGAAAATTTTTCAGGGAGATGAAAGCATCCAATTGCTCTCCAGGGCCATGTGTGCCATGAGCACCGATAAGGGTGTGATGTGCCTGTTGAACATCCATCAGAAAGGCGCCGCCATCAACATCGCCATTCCATGCCATTTCAAGCCGATCAATTTGGCCGAATGGCGCCGCCCAATTTTCCAATGTCAAATTTGCGTTCAACTCGGGCGAAAAGATGTCACCACACAATTCGGCTTTCAATTTCAAGGCCCCGATGCCTTCTGTCCATTCAGAATCGGATGGCAAACCTTTCAGGAGCGGGAATTTGGGCTCGTCCCAAGACAAAGCCAGATGAAAATCTTCGACATCGGTTGAAGGCGCGTCCAATGTGATTGTGCCATCTTGGGTTTCAAAGGTCAGCAAGGGCAATTCAAAAAACTTGTCCGATGGTCGCCAGCGCAAGGGTGAATCCGTTGCTATCATTGAAATGGGCAAGCCAGCGACAGGAATGGTCATTTCATGAAGTCGGGCTTCAAATGTGCCAAAGTCGGGCTCTTCTACCTCCAATCGAATGGCATGAATTTCCTCGGCAAAGCCAAGCCAATTGGCATCAGCATTCCAGACGGTGTCGGCATGAACATCCAAGAAGATGGACTGCGCGTATGTGCGTTCAGGGTCGGATAAGGAATCCATTTGCACATTGAGGAAGAATTCTTGGAGAGATCCATCGATGGTCATTCCCAAATGGTGGCATGCGTAGGTGTCCCAAGCCATGCGATCACTGCGAAATTGGCTGTGGAATTGATGGCTTTTTCCGTCGGAGTGCCAAGAAAAACGGGTTCCAGGTGAGACGGAAAGTGGCCACCCGAAGAGGGCGGATACTGGACGCCAATCGGCAATGGAAATGTCCACGTCGGCTTGCGGCACCGCGCGGCTATCCAGCCGATGCTCTTCTGCAGCAATCCAATCCAACCAGCGCTCCAGACGTCCATCTCCTTTCGCTTGTCCATGGCCAAGGTCGCTGGCCCAATTCAGTGCGAAATGGCGTGAATTCCAATGACCAAATGCATCCAAACGTTGCAACTGGATGGGCCTTTTTCCACCTAAAAAGGTGAGGTTTCTCCCTTCCAATTTTGCTTCGATTCGTGCATCAGTCCCAGACCATTCTTGTGTTTTTCGGGTCACATCAAAGGACAATTGGCCGTAGAGGGAGGTTGCTCCTGCTGGAGCCTTCACTCCTCGCAGTTGGGTATTCAATTGGGCACGCCAATCGTTTTCGGAGCCCCACAGAAATGTCCCGGACGCCGTCACAGGGAATTCTGCACTGATCCACTCCAGATCTCCCGAAAACTCAATATTGTCAGAAAATTGAAGATTTCCGGTGGCTTCCCAGGCTTGTTCTTGTTGATTTTTGGACATTGCTGTCCCCGAGGTTTCCCAGCGCCAGTCATCGCCATCCGAAAAGCCCATCACAGTGCCCTTCAAATTGTGGAATTCGGGCGATGCCCCATCGTTCAGGGTGAAGGCTCGGGTATCGAGGTGGTCGAAATTCATTTCCAAGCGTTGCCCAATGCCTCCATGGTCAAAGAGGGAATCGCCTTCGATGGTCAACTCGATGTTCGGGGCATTGGGGTCATCTCCATGAAGACCCAATTGAATGATTTCCGAATCGGCGGCCAATTCCAAGTGGACTTCTGACCACCAATTTTTGAATCCCAAATCTCCGGTCCACCATTGCCAGTCTTCCGGCGATGTGACCACATGCGCTTCAAATCGGGGTTCCGGAAAACCAAACAGCAGGTTCTCGATTCGGCTTTCCATGGGGCCGGTGCCTTGGGTCCAGCTCAAATGACCTGTGCCCAAATTTCCTGACCAAGCAATTGCCCACTGGCCTGTCCATTCTGATTGCAGCCAGGGCGATGGCTGAAGGGCACCCCAAAGGGAGTCTTGGGCTCCAGCTTTCACCGCTTTCAAATGGGACAAGAGGGGAGATGGGGCGCAATGCAATTGACCTTCAGCACCGATTTCACCAGAAGCCAAATCGGTTTGGACGTTGCCATCCCAACTGAAGCCATGACTGAGAATCTGGAGGGAGTCCAAGTCAAGTTGCTGGTGAATGCCCATTGCAATTCCTCGCAACTTTTGGACATGCCAAGGACCGGTCCAAAGCGAATCGGGGGCTTGGATGTTCAACCCTGAAAAATCAAATTGGGCTTTGAAATCGCCGTGTTTCGAGACATTGCGCAAACCCTGAAGTTCCAGTGTGTCCCAATGCACAGTCCATGGGGCAGCTTCAAGTTGAATGTCACACAAATTCAAATTCGAAATGGCAAATGTCGGCCAGCGTCCGAAGTCGAACGAGCTGCTGTCAGCAGTCGGGCTGAACGCCCAATTGATTTGGCCTTGAACACCGGTCAATTCCACGACGCCAAATTTTGCATTGTGCAAGTCGCCATTGAATCCAATCCACGCCAGGCGGTCAATGTGGATTGGTTCTCCGGCAAAGTGGATATCAACGTCATCGATGGTCAATTCTCCTCGCCACCAAGGAACAGCGATGCGACCCACCTGGACGGTCAATCCAACTTTTTCATTGGACAGCAGGTGGTTCATGGCTGGCCGCAACAACTGATTTTGCCCGACTGGGGTGAGCAAGGCTGCCCCGGATAGAACCACAAGGATGGTGGCAACCCCAATTGTCCAAAATCGCTTCCGCATTTTCACGCCCTGAAGGTAGGACGGACTAATTTTGCAACCATGCAAAGTGACCTAACGCTTTTGGCCATTGAGTCGTCGTGTGATGATACCGGCGTGGCGGTCATCAGGGGCCGAGAGGTGTTGTCCAATGTCATCTCGAATCAATCGGTTCATGCCGCTTTTGGAGGGGTGGTGCCAGAAATGGCCAGCCGTGCCCATTTGCAGAATCTCATCCCGACATTGGAGTCGGCCTTGGAATTGGCAGATGTCAGCCCCAAGGACTTGTCAGGTGTGGCCTACACACAAGGCCCGGGACTTCATGGGTCTTTGTTGGTCGGCGCCACATTTGCGAAGACATGGGCATGGCAGCATGGCCTTCCCTCGATCCCGGTGCATCATATGCATGCGCATATTTGGGCACATTACCTCGCTCCAGGTGATCCACCCAGTCTTCCCTTCATCTGCTTGACGGTGAGTGGTGGACATACCCAAATTGTGCAGGTAAATGCCCCTGACGATTTGGTCATTTTGGGTCAAACCAGGGACGATGCAGCCGGGGAAGCTTTCGACAAATTGGCCAAGCTCATGGGACTTCCATACCCTGGAGGTCCTTTGATTGACAAATTGGCAGCAATCGGTGATGGGAATGCATTTTCATTTGCCAAGCCGAAGGTGGCGGGGTTGGATATGAGTTTCAGCGGTCTGAAGACATCGGTGTTGCGTTTTTTGGAAACCGAGATGAAAACAGACCCGGCGTTTCTTGAAAATCACCAAGCCGATGTGGCTTCATCCGTTCAGCATGCGATTTTGGACATTTTGATGGAAAAACTGTGTCTGGCAGTAGAACAAACGGGCATCCGCGAAGTCGCCATTGCAGGAGGGGTATCCGCAAATCGGGGCTTGCGACGCGCCCTTGAAGCCAAGTCCGAGTCTGAAGGCTGGCAGGTGCACATTCCACCCATGTCCTATTGCACGGACAATGCTGCCATGATTGCCATGGCTGGTGCATTGTTGATGGAAGCCGGCAACATTGGAGGATTGGATGTCGCGCCCAATCCCAGGCTGCCCTTCTGAAGTTGACTGGGATTCATCTGCTGCGAAGCCATTGTTCCATTTCCCTCGCCGCCTGATAGGCCTCTTGCTCCAAACGATGATGTTGTTCTTGGACTTCCGGACGCAAATCTTCCAACCAGCATCCTTCAGCGCGTTCCTTTTGCACCCACGTCGATAGATTCTCCAATCGCCACAAGGGCAACTTGATTTGCGCAGTGAGACCGGTTGGATAAGGGTGTCCATCGGGCGTCTCCTCCAGTTTCAATTCACCCGGGTGGCGGAACAGTTGCAACCGTTCAGTCAAGATGGCCAACCCTCTGGCGTCAAACTTGGGGTCTCTGCGCATGGCCTGTTTTTCCTCGTCGAATGGGGAGTCCTCGGGCTTTTTCCTGGATTCAGGAGTCCAACCCATTCCACTGTCCGAAACCACCAAAATCAAGTCATTTGCATTCCATTTCACTTGGATGTGGAGTTGGGCATTCGGGGTCTGTCCGCCGCGAAGTCCATGCCAAATGGCGTTTTCCACCAAGGGTTGCAAAATGAACAAGGGGCAGGGTGTGCTGGTGGGGTTCAAATTCTCTCCCAACTGGATTTCCCATTGAATGGGGACTGTGAGCCGGTGTGATTCGAGGTTTAAATATTCACGGACGTGCTGAATTTCATCGCCCAATGGGCCAACCACTCGGTTTTTGCTTTTCAAATCTTCTATCAGCAACCGCTGAAACTGACAAAAAACGTCCAAGGCCTTTTCGCGCTCATCCAGAATGAGCAAGTGTTGAATGCCGGTCAATACATTGAACAAGAAATGCGGATTCATTTGTGTGCGCAGGCTCCTTCGTTTCGATGCCCGGATGGCCTCTTGTATTTCCAAGTTTTCTTGAACCACAGCAATTCCTTCTTGGAGCATTTGGTTGGTTTGCTGTTGATTTTTCACCTTTTGCAATGCCTCAATTGTGGAATGTGGGGCTGGGGGCCAAAACAGGTGCTTTGAGGAGACCATGCCGATTGCGAAACACAGCATGCCCGAAGTCCGCCAAGCACAAGAATTTGTCACCATGTCGAATGCCATTCCCAACCAATGAACCCATGACAACAATGTCCAAATCGCAAAAAGACTCAGTGCAAGGAGTCTTCGGACTGTCTTGTCCTGGGTGAGCACAAACACCAAACCGCCTGAAGCAATCGCCACCTGAATGGCCGTGAAGATCAACCAAGCGAGGGAGCCTTCCAAGTGCATGACACAAACCTAAGAGGAACACCTTCCCATTGGGAAGCGGTTTTGTCAATGCATGTGCTTTTTTTGTGGTTGGGCCTCAACGGAACCCAATGATGAATCAACTCAAGTCTTCGTCAGCGAAGGCACTGCGCAGTTCACTCTTGAGCTTTCGAGCGTACTCATCCTTCAGCCATGACTTGTAGTTTTCTGTGGTCTTGGCAATGCATTTGGCATATTGCCGGACGCGGTAGGTCAGATCGCCATCGATTTCTTTCAACATGTCCAGGGCATCCCAAAAATCATCACAGGCATATTTCAACAAAGACACGTGCTGGGTGATGCTCCGGTTGATCGCCTCTTTGGGACGATGGCCTTGGCGTGTCACTTCAACGTAGACCTCGGCCATGTCAAAATCAATCGATGGTCCGCCTTGCAACTTGGCCAACAACTCGTCGCTGTACTCGTAGACGAACTCCTCCTCAATTTCTTCGTCTGTGTAAAGGCCTTCAATGAATGCATTGGGCGCCTTGAAGATTTCATTCCAATTGATGTGGGTGTCCCACAGACCGAAACGCCTGGCGTTGTTCCCCAAATCAATCACATTGAATTTTTTCTTTTTGGGCAGAACACGCGAGCCGCGACCAATCATTTGGTGATACAGGGTGAGACTTTTTGTGGCCCGGTTGAGAATGATGGTTTCGACAGAAGGTGAGTCAAATCCAGTGGTCAAGATGCTGACGGATGTAAGAATCGCATCGGGTTTGTTGTCAAACCATTTCAAAATGTCCTCGCGCTCCTTTTCACTGTGCGTGTTGTCGAGGTGCATGCATTCATAGCCTTCTTCAATGAACATGGCTTGCACTTGCTTGGAAGTGTTGATGCCATTGTTGAAAATGAGGGTTTTGGTGCTTTTGGCCTTTTCCTCATAGGCGTACAACAATTTCTCTTGCATGAGGTAATTGCCATAGAGCCTTTCTGAACTGCTGACGGTGTAATCTCCGTTGATGCCAATCTTCAAACTCCGCAGGTTGACATCGTAGCTGTAGGTGATGGCTTCCGCCAAATATCCCTGCTCCACAAGGGCAGAAATCGATTCCCCGACCAACAATTCATTGTAGTTGTCTTTCAGGGGCAATTTGATGTTGGAACTCAAGGGGGTCGCGGTGACACCAAGAATGATCTGCTGGGCGAAAAAGCCAAACAATTTTCGGAAGCTGTTGTAGTGGGCTTCGTCGATGATCACCAAGCCGAGATTCTCGAACTCGATGCGCTCATCATTGAGTCGGTTGTTCAAAGTTTCCACCATGGCCACAAAGCACCAGTGGTCATCTTCCTCTTCCAGTTCTTTGACTTTGCTGTTGATGATTTTATTGGGCACACCAATGTCCGTTAGCATCCGGGAAGTTTGTCCGCAGAGTTCGATGCGGTGTGTCAAAATCAATACCCGCTTTCCAGTTTCGAGAATGTAACGCTTGGCCAATTCTGAAAAAATGACCGTCTTCCCTCCGCCAGTGGGCAATTGGAACAAAAGATTGTACCGTTCTGGAAACTTTTCCATCCGGGACATAATCCTTTGAATTGCATTTTCTTGGTAGCTATAAAGGTCTTTGCCTTCAGCAGCTTCCAAATGCGTTTTGAGAGAAGAGTCAGTTAAAGCCAATTGCCTGTACAGGTTGAACGGAACAAAACAAGGAAAAGACAAAAGTACCCCTTCAAACGCGAACACGAAAGTGAATCTTTCCGAGTTTTGTCACATGTTTTCGTTTCCTCTTTGTGGAAAAACGAATTGGCCAGAAGGCCTTCCCGAGGTTTGGCGAAGGGTTCTGCCACCGGCAGACCGCAAGAAGATGGAAAGCCTTGGAAGGAAATTGGGCGCTTCAAACGCTGTCTTCCCCCCTGAGCATGAGTGGTTTTCAGCTTTTGAATCCTGTTCGCCTTCCGCGTTGAAAGTGCTTTTGTTGGGGCAGGATCCCTACCACGGCCATGGTCAGGCACATGGTTTGGCTTTTTCCGTTCGGCACGGGACTCAGGAGCCCCCTTCACTGCGGAACATCTTGAAAGAAAAGCTGGATGATGTGGGGGGAGGAGGGCCAGGCTTTGGCCAACCTGGTGTCTTGTCGGGTTGGGCGGAACAAGGAGTGCTGTTGCTCAATCGCGTCTTAACAGTTCCGCCGGGAGAGGCTGGTGGCCATGGTGGTTGGGGGTGGGAGGAACTGTCTGAGGCTGTGGTTCAATGGGCTTCGATACAAAATCGCCCCTTGGTTGTAGTGCTCTGGGGAAAATGGGCGCAATCCCTTTCTGGGCATTTTGATCTTCCAGCCCATTTGGTGTTGTGTGCTCCGCACCCAAGTCCATTGAGTGCACATCGGGGCTTCTGGGGCAGCAAGCCTTTCAGTCAGACCAACAAATGGTTGCATGAACATGGTCTTGAACCCGTGGACTGGAACCGATGATTCAGAAGGGGTCAATGCCCGTCCCAATGGTGAAGAATGACGGATCTGTCCTCGCCACCACTCAGCAATTCGATCTGTCCCGTCGTTGTTTTTCGAAGCCCCAATGCATTGACTGACCGCTTGTGTCCGCCCTCCCGGACACCGATTTTGTGCAGTGCCTCAAAGCCCCTCAGGTCCCATACTTTGATTTGGCCATCTCGCCCCGCCGTCCACAGCCATTGCTCATACGTGGCAATTCTGTAGATCGCGCCTTCATGCGCAGGGAGGGCCAAAACTTCATGTCCGTTTGGTTGGGTGACGCGCAGATGCCCATCGCGCCCTCCGGTAATCCACACTTTTTTGGCAGCATGCCACATCCCGCAGTACATCCCACCTGCATGATGCATGACTGGGGCAGATAGCCGGAGGTGTTTTCGGTCCCACATTCGACCTGTGCCATCACTGGATCCCACAAGCCAATGCCCTGGGGGTCCGGATACCACGCATCGAACCTTGCCATCAAATCCGCCAGACCATGCTGGTCCCAAGTCTTCCAATTCACTTCGCCATCTCCACAATCGACCTTGTCCGTCCCCACCACCAGAAAACAGGACATCGGATTCAATGGACGCCAAAACAAACACCCCCAAATCATGGGCCTTCCATCGTTTGACATCGGCATTTCCGGCTTCAATTGTTGAGCCCGTTTGTCGTTTCATGAACAGTTCGCCCCCTGCTGAACCTGCCACCAATGCATCTCTCCATATGCCCAAGGCAAAAAAAGCTTCGTGATGGTGAAACAGGGCTTCTCCTTGACCTTCTGCCTCACCTGTGTTCGGCCAAGCGACCACAAGGCCATCGCCGCCTGAAGTGATCCATTGCCCCACTTTTGGCCAAAACAAAAGATCATAAATGGCTCCGTTGTGGCCAGTCCAAAGCGTTGTCCTGTGATCCGTTTCCATGAATTCCCGAATTTAGCGGTTCAAGTTGCCCCGTCGCTGTTGAGGGGGACAAAAATGATATGCTGTCATGCAATATGTTTGGTTGGCCCTGGCCGTTCTTTTGATCATTGCCTTCGTCATCAAGAAACTCAAGAAATGAGCAAACCATCTATTCCGAAAGGGACACGGGATTTTGGCCCCCGCGTGATGGCCCGTCGCAATTGGATGTTTGATATCATGCGTCGGGCTTTTGAGCAGTTTGGATTCCAGACGATCGAAACGCCGGCCATGGAAAATTTGTCCACTTTGACAGGGAAATATGGCGAGGAGGGAGACAAATTGATTTTTCGCATCCTCAACAACGGAGACTTTTTGGCCAAAGCCGATGCGAAATCATTGCAGGAAATGAATTCCAAAGCTTTGATTCCGAGTATTTCCAAAAAGGCACTTCGATATGATTTGACCGTTCCTTTTGCCCGATTTGTGGTCATGGAGCGCAACGATTTGACCTTTCCTTTTCGGCGCTATGCCATGGCCAATGTGTGGCGTGGGGACCGACCTGGTAAAGGCCGTTACCAAGAATTCACCCAGTGCGATGCGGACATCATTGGAACCCAGAGTTTGTTGTGTGAATTGGAGTTGTTGGAGTTGTTCAACACGGTTTTGACCGAATTGCGGGTTCCTGGCTTTCGAATCATGATGAACGATCGCAGAATTTTGCAGGGCTTCGCTGAGTTGTGGCATGTCGAGCATCGGGTCGGTGACTTGCTCATTGCCATGGACAAATTGGATAAGATTGGGGTGGATGGAGTGGATCAGGAGTTGGTCAATCGGGGCTTCTCAGATTCTGTGCGAGAAGGTGTTCGCGCGTTGATTGAAATCACCACTTGGACAGATGCGGAAAAGCAATTGGATGCGATTGAGGAGTGGTTGGTTAATTGTCCAGATGCCGTGGCAGGAGTGGAGGAAATGCGTTGGCTTTTCCGACAAGGCTGTGAGTCTGGGGTGGATGTCGATGCACTCCGATTTGATGTCACCTTGGCACGTGGGTTGGATTACTACACCGGAGCCATTTTTGAAGTTCGGGTTGACGATTCCCCTGTGGGAAGCATTTGTGGAGGGGGGCGGTATGCGGATTTGACGGGTATTTTTGGCTGGCCCGGAATGAGTGGCGTGGGCATCAGTTTTGGGGCCGATCGAATTTACGATGTGTTGGAGCATTTTGGGAAATTCCCCACCGATTTGGAGGCCACAACCGATGTGCTGGTTTGCCGTTTGGATGCAGATGCTCAGGCCACAAAATCGGATTTGGTGACATTGCGGGCTTGCCGACAATCAGGACTGAAGGCGGAGATGTATCCCGATGCTGCAAAACTCAAAAAACAACTCAAATTTGCATCGGATCGGTCCATTCCTTGGGTTGTTTTGTGTGGAGCCATGGAGCGGGAAAAAGGCATCTTGACGTTGCGGAACATGCGCAATGGCGAGCAACATGAGCTCGAACTGACCGATGCGATCGCAAAAATGTCCTGACGTTCAGGCAGCATGCGGCTGTGCCAAATGACCTGAACCCAGCAGAGGGATGGTGAGTTTTGCCCAAGGCTTTTCACCCAACTCGAAGGGTCTGTGGCAAGAGACTGTGATTTCATCTCCGTGCTTTTCGAGGATGATGCGGACGGAAGGGAGGTTGTTTTGTTGGCGTTCACCCAACTCAAACAGAGGCCAAATCCACTGTTCTATCCATGATGTGAGGAGAAGGCTTTCAGTCATTCGATCACCTGACTCCAAGCAATTAGGATGTACTTCCAACAAGCAATTGAAGCGATTGTTTGTCAAGAGGCCCATCAATTGGATATGGGTTCGGATGTACTCAATGCTCTCATGAAGCGGAATAAAAGGAAAGCTTCCTTCTTGAAGCACATGACGCAAGTGCCTGGCAAAGACCACAATCACTTCTTCCGCATGATTGGATTCACCGAGCATGAGATGTTGTTCGATGGCCAAAAGCGTGGAGTGAAATTGGTCTTCATATCGATTCAAGGCCGACAACGAGAACTGGGACTTGGTCAAGCGTCTCCCCAACTCATGCTTGGCTTCCAGCCGCTCGAGGACTTCACGCGCTTCGCGCAACTTTCGATGCCGCTGACGAAGTTTTCGCCAGTCCATCCCTTCTGAAATGGAAGAGGATTGCATTCGGATCCCATGATAGACACCCCACGCCCCCATTCCCATACCCAACATCCAACCCAAGAACGCCCAAATCGTCATGCGCCCGAAGCTATGGATTGAATAAATGCACGAACGGCAGAATAAGCGGAAATTTGTCCCTGTTGAACTTGGTTTTGTAACTGCATCCATTCCGCCTTGGCTTCGGCGTTTTGAAAGATGGATTCCACCAAGGATTGACGCATTAAATCTTCCATTCGCTGTTCTTGTTGGCGCTGACGTTGCACGTCATCAAACCCGGATTGGGAAAATGCCAAGCGAAGGGCCTCGATTTGGGTTTGAAGTTCTTCCAAACCCATCCCCGTCAAACCACTTCCGACCAAGACCTCCACGGTCTCTCCATGGGCCGCCGGAGGAAGCAAATGCAATGCATATCGCACTGCGGAAGCAGCCTCTTGGGCAGTTCGGGTGCCCTGCCCATCGGCTTTGTTGATCCAAATCAAATCCGCCATCTCCATGATGCCGCGCTTGATGCCTTGCAAGTCGTCTCCAGTTCCGCCCATGAGAAGCAGAAGAAAGATATCAGACATGTTCCGAACAGATGTCTCTGATTGTCCAACGCCAACGGTTTCAATCAAGATTCGATCAAACCCGGCAGCTTCGCAGAGCAATGAAACTTCGTGAGTCGCACGTGCGACGCCACCTAAAGTGTCCGCAGCGGGGCTGGGTCGGACAAAGGCTTCGGGATTCTGAGCGAGCTGGGACATGCGGGTTTTGTCGCCCAAAACGCTGCCTCCAGATCGTCCGCTGGAGGGGTCTACAGCCAAGACCGCAACTCGATGCCCTTGGCCGATCAGGGCCGTCCCCCAAGATTCGATGAGGGTGCTTTTGCCCACGCCAGGAATTCCAGTAATGCCAATTCTCAGAGCAGCGGGTTTGGATGTGGCCATCTGCAAGACGGTTTGCAGCAATGCTTCGGCGCTTGGGCGATCTTCCACCCGCCGGCTTTCCACAAGAGTGATGGCTTGACCGAGGGCCACGCGATCCCCTGATGCCAGGCGATGAGCCAGAACGGATGGCGAGTCAGTTTGGGCCGTTCGAATCCGTTCGAGCGCCGCATCCCGCGATCGTTTGCGGGAATCTTGCGGGGTCTTGGCATGATTTGGCTCCATCTTCGCAAGTTACCAGTGGACACCCCTTAAATTCGCGGGCATGCCCCCTTTTTCTCAGCATTGGGTGTTGAACATCTTTTGTTTGTGCTTCGTTGGTACTGGTCTGTTGTCCAAGCCCTTGATGGCACAGGTGGACACTTGTGCCACGTTGCATGTCACAGGAACGGTAACGGATGTACATGGAGCCATCATCCCGGCCGCCATGGTGGTTAATCGCAGGGGAGAGGGCCGTGGCTTTTTTGTCAATCACTTGGGAGAATTCGCTCTCCAGGCTTGTCCAGGCGACGCCTTGTCCATCGGGGCTGTTGGTTTTCAAACCTTGGAACGCGTCTTGCCCTTGGATCGTGACTCGCTCGATTTGCGGGTTCAATTGCAACGGTTGCATTTCGATCTTCGGACAGCTGAAGTGGTGGCACCTCGCGATTTGCGTGAAATCATTCGGGAGATTGAGACCCTCGGATACGATGAAAAGGATTACCGGGTATCCAGTGTCGACGCGATGCAATCACCGATTACTTTTTTGTACCAGATGTTGTCTCGAGAGGAAAGAAGCAGGCGGGCCGTGGCGGAAATGGAGAATCGCGACCGCCGACATTCGCTGCTGCGGGAGTTGTTTGCGAAGTATGTCGATTATGACATCATCCACTTGGCGGATACAGATTTTCAAGCCTTTATTGAATTCAGCGATCCAGGTGACGAATTGTTGAAGTCTTGGAGCCAATATGAATTCATTCTGTACATCAAACAAAGGTTCGAACGTTTCCAGGGAATTCCTGTGCGCTTGGATGAAAGTGACTACCAGTATCAGTTGGACTGATTGTGCTGAGTGATTGCAGACCAAATCTGCGATTTACGTCATCGACAAGGCAGAATCCAGGAAGTAAACGAACAATTGGAAAATCCAGCAAACGCCGAAAAAAGCAACGGCGGCCACATGTGCTTTTTGTCGTTTGGGATGGAGTTCGTCAAATCGTGTCACCATGTCTACAAACAGGACGGCTGTGCCCAGCAACTCAACAATCATGACCACAGCTCGCTGGGCTCCGATGAGGTCATCGAGCCATGTGATGATGTCAAATTTGGGGGCGAATGTGGTCCATAGGAAAAGGGCATTGAGGGCAAAGAGCAGGACAAAGCACAGTTGGATTAGCCATTGATCCAACTCTTTTCCAGAAGTCGCGGTTGATTCCTTCATGTATGCACAAAATTAATCCAAGGGAAGTTTCGTTATTTTTGAAGGCTACCATGCCCAACTACAACCCATCGCCGATCATGAGCACAACCTCAACCTCCACGACCTTCTCGATATCGTCTCGTTTTGCAGCATTCGCTGTGCTTCTTGCCACCACCGTGCTGTTGGCCAGTTGTACGTCCAGAAAACCCAGTTGCAGCGCTTATCAGTCTGGAGATTTGGAGTGGGCTCAGGAAGGTGAGGTGGCTCAGAATTGAAAGTAGATGAAGGGTGCGCTGCCTGAGGACAAGCGTTCCCAGAGCAAGCCACCGACCGCGATGCAGGTAATCCATTGCATCCACCCGGGCGATTTGGCAAAAGACAACCGATAGCGTCGTTTCCATTTTTCGGGAAGTCCATGAACCCCGAAACCAACCACCATGATGAACAACGGCGTGGCGTAAGCGAAAGCCAAGTCCTGCATCAACGACCATGGCATGGGATGCATGAGGGCTTGAACCATTTCATTGGCCGAAATCCACTCAGACCACAAGTCATGGTTTTCCCCCAAAGCGTCCCAGGTCGTCACACTGCTCGTCCGGAACCAAATCCGGGTGAACGTCACAAAATGGAAGGTGAGCATGATGCCCAACCAAGGCGCTTTGCCTTTGAAGGGATTCAATTGTCGCCAAAATTTGGCAACGACCAACCCAACACCATTCAATCCGCCCCACACCACAAAATTCCACGAGGCACCATGCCATAAGCCGCCGATGAGCATGGTCAGCATCAAGTTGATTGTGGTCACAGTCCAACGTCCCAATCCTTTGAATTGCATGGAGACAGCCCACCACAACAAGGCGACGCCTCCAGCGACCAACCAGCCTCCAAGGTTGGGCAACAAGAGCACCAAGAAGATGACAACGAAGCCCAAGGCCACCCAGGTGAAGGTCGATCCTTGACGGTTTCCGCCCATGGGGATGTACAGGTAATCCTTCAGCCAGCCCGACAAACTCATGTGCCATCGCCGCCAAAAATCGCCCAAATGCTGGGCCTTGTATGGCGAATTGAAGTTTTGGGGCAGGTGGAAACCCAGCAACAAGGCAATGCCAGTGGCGATGTCAGTGTATCCGCTGAAATCTGCATAGACCTGCAAGCTGTAACCGTATAGTGCCCAAAGGTTTTCGATGGAGGTGAAGCTGGTGGGGTTGGCGAAGACCCGATCCACCAACATCAGGGCCAGCCCATCACCCAGCCAGATTTTTTTGATGAGTCCGTTGAGAATCCAGAACAAGGCCAATCCAAAAGCAGTCTTGGAGACAACCGATGGCTTGTGGAGTTGAGGGAGGAAGTGCTTGGCCCGGACAATGGGACCAGCGACAAGTTGGGGGAAAAAGCTGACAAAGAACCCATAATCCACCAGTCGCTTTGCAGGGTTAACCTCCCTGCGATGAATATCTACAGCATATGAGATGGTCTGAAACGTGTAGAATGATATGCCTATGGGCAGCAAAATGCGGTCAGCTGTGAAGTGGGTGCCGAACCATTGGTTGGACGCTTGAGCGATTGGATTGACCAAGCGGAACCCAATTCCAGTAAGCGCTTGAAAACTTTCGGTGAAGAAATAGGCGTATTTGAAAAACAGAAGGAAACTCAAATTCAAAGCAATGGCCAAAGCAAGCCACTGTTTTCGGCGCTGACCTTCACAGGCATGGATTTGGTTCCCCAAGACATATCCGATTCCAGTGGATGCGAGCAGCAAGGTGAAGAACCAACCGCTGGTTTTCCAATAAAACCACAAACTCACCAAAAACAAAAACAGGTTTCTCCATGCTTGTCGGCGCTCAAGCCCTGATTGAATCAACAACACGACGAAGAAAAAACACCAGAACCCCAAATGCGTGAAGCTCCAAGGGGCATTCGGTCCTTGAAGAACTGACCAGATGCTTTCGAGATCAAAGGCTTCAATCATGGGCATTATTTTGAAGCTGGAAAAGCGACTCCATGAACAACCGGGCGAGGACATTCGAGCCGCGCCGAGTGAAATGGATGTGGTCTGCGCCTGCAAGTGGTGGATCGGTTTGCACCCAACCGGCCATGCTGTGATGTCCTCCCATGGCTTCGAACAAATCGAAGAAAACGGCATGTTCACGCTCAGCGACCCTCAGCAAGGCGTCCCTCATGGGGGCCACCATGGGTTTGGTGAGCCACTGACCTTCGACATTTTCTGCCATATCAGCGTTGGAGATGATGACGAATGCGGCTTGGGGCATCAATTCCCGAATTCGTTGAATGTTGCGGCTGAACCACCTGCCGTACCGCTCGGCTGCTCCCACATCCTGCAAATAAGGAACGGCATTTCCCCCATACTGCAGAATGACCAAATGTGCCGGGCAAGACTGCGCCTGCTGGGCCAGGACATCCGCATCGAGCTTTCGAAACAGGGTGCCCGAGCTCCCTCGCATGGGAATGTTGTGTACAATTACTCCGGGTTCTTGACTCCACAAGCCAGCGCCCAACAAATGATTCATGCCAGTCGGAAATTCCAACAGGGCAGGCATAGGCAGTGAATCTTCCCGCCAGACCACCTTGCGGACTTCCGCAGATGGCGGAATGAGGGTGTCATGCCATATCGCACTGTTAGCGGTTTGCCATTGAATCGGGAGGGGTTGACTGGATGAATCCAATTGCAATTCGAAGCGGTCCCATGAACGCGCCCCAAGCGAGGCCCGAGGGTGCACTCGAACTTGAATGGTTCCAGAGGAGTCGCATGAACTTCGGGATGCGAGCCAACCGAATCGTTCATCATCAATCAAGGAGTCCGGGGTCATGAATCGCGTTTCTCGTCGCCACAACTTGGGGTCTGAAACTGTCAAATTCACGGTCATAGAGGGTGAAGGTGGAGAAACGCCCAGCCACCCCGGACCAGAGCCTCCAAAATGGCTTTGGAATTCCTCTCGAATGATGGATGTGAATCGATCCCCTTCAATTTGGCTATCACCAAAATGAAATACATGTATCGGCTTGCCATTCACCAAATCGCCTGTCGTGTCTGCGCACAAGCGAAAGAAATTCAACATGGCATCCCTGGCCACAACATCGGCGATCAAGAAGGGAATCGAATCAGAACCACGGACGGCAACTGATGATTTCAAATGGGTCGATTCCCCTGCAGACGAGCTCGATGTGGAATCCAAAGAAGAGCTGCTGGAAATGGAACTCACGGCCGCATCGAATGTGACATCATCTGCCGAGAGGACTTCAAGTTTTTCAACCCATTCTTCTGCGGCTTGGGCCGTCATGACAGGTTCTGATGGACGCCACCATTGGGCCCAACTGGGGAAAGACAGGAAACGAACTCCTTGCCATTCCACATCCAGACCATTCGGCAACATGGCCAGCAAACCCAGCCAACCGGCTGCGACTGAAGCCATGAAAATTGCCGCTTTCCTGGCGCCACGAGGATGCTGTGGGTTCATCTCAGAGCGTGGATATAAAGGGTTTGATCGGCTTGAAGCGCTGTGTTTTCCAGGCCATTCCAGTCGATGATTTCGGTGAGCGAAACACCGTGCAGTCTGGCGATGCTGCCCAGCGTTTCACCGGGTTGAACAACATGCTCTATGGGTACCCAATCCGAATGAATGTCGTCTTTGTTCAGCGGCCATTGAATGGAATTCCATCGTGCTGCCAAATGTGGTGGCAAGGACAATTCGGTTTGTTCCCAAATGTCGCAGTCCCAATCCATGGTTATGATGGCTGGCATCCACGTTTGTTGATCTCTGCGGTTCCAACCCATGTGTTTTCGCAGAAAGGACCTTGAAATGTGACCTGGGCACGACACGGTCTCCCAACTCGACCACATCAAGATCCATTCACCTCTAGCGGAAGGACGATTGAAATTTTCAAGCAAACGTGCAGTGACACGAAACAAGGTAATCCATGCATCAAAAGCAGAAGAAACGCCTGGTTCCGGTGGAGTTGAACCCAGGGGGTGTTCACCGCGATGCAGATAGGTCCACAAAACCATCAATGGGTCTTCCGGGTATTGAGTATGAATGGCTTCCAATCGATCCAATGCAAATTGATTGGACCACTCAATCAAATGGCGTCGATCCATGGAATTCGTCGAATTCCCCTCAATTTCAGATGTCGACAAAGCCCAAAGACCCGCCCGTCCACCTGGTCCCACATAACTGGCGTCTCCCGCAGTCAGCATCAGCGGGAGGCAGGCAAAGGCAATTGGCAGGTTGCGTTTCTCAAGCTCTGACCTGAGCGGATGACCAAAACCATCGTAGAGCCATCCCATGCGCTGAAAATTGCGCATGTTGTCCCTCAGATACCACTGCATCACGACGTTTTCCATGGAATCTTGATCATTCCAAGGTTCAAAAGCCAATTCCAATTCATCTGGAGCCAGTATCGTATTCTTCAGTAGGGGTTTTATGGCTCGTGTTTGATGGAATTCGGTGGGCAAATCTTGAAGTGTCCACCGTGCTTCAAACAACCGTGTATAGTGTTGGAAATCAGCTTGCCCATGAAACGTCAATGCATACAGTGCAGCAAAGATCAAAGAAGTTGTGCGAATCACCTGCCAGATCATCACTGCGAAGTTAGGCACGGCGTAGAAATGATAAACTGGGTTTTTGACGACGGTAAGTAATAGTTAGACGAGATAAATATGTGTTATATCTAAATATTTGTTATATTCGTATTGGGTCAGTGAACTTATGTTCAAGGAGGACCTAGTTGTGAATCGTAGTGAAGCACCTGCAACGGCGGGTGCTTCATTTTTTTGAACCTTTTGCGGGCGAACGCGGTCTTCATCTCATGCGAATGATTCGAAGAACGGAACGACAAGTCTTGCCCATCTCTGCAGCTGACGCATGGCGGTTTTTCAGCCAACCCAAAAATTTGCAGAAAATCACGCCCACCTCTATGGGATTCACTCCACTTACAGGAGACAGTGAACCGGTTTATTCAGGTCAAATTTTGACCTACAAAATTTCTCCACTGTTCGGTTGGCCCATGCGTTGGACCACAGAAATTGTTCACGTGGAGGAGGGTGTGTACTTTGTGGATAACCAACTTTCTGGTCCTTACGCTTTGTGGCACCACCTTCATCGCTTCGAAGCCAAGGGACCGAATGCAGTCGAAATCACAGATGTTCTGCATTACGCCGTGCCCGGGGGCATATTCGGGCACTTCCTCATTGGATGGTGGGTCAAACGGCAAGTCGATGCCATATTCGCCTTCCGCGCAGAGCGTCTGAGAACGCTGTTTCCAAAAGCCGATTGAGAATGCGGGGTCTTCAGCCTTTAAAATAGATGTCAATCATGTCCTGAATTCGGGCCCTGTGGGCTCGACTCAATCGGTCTCCTCGACTGCCATGGGTTTTCATGAGTTGTTGGATGCGTTTCAACTCGGCATGAGCCATGGTCTTGGCCCATTCCCCTTGGCTGCTTTTTTCATCCGAAAAGGCCATCAGTCGTTTGATGTAATCCAACTGCAATTGTTGACGAACCGTGTTGACCGAAATTCGCAAATCTGCCTCGAAGATGGCATTCGTGAGGTCAGGCATGAATTCATCAATGGTGTATGTGTTGCCGTACATCGAACCATCAACGAGTCGCTGGAGAACGCGCGGATGCAACAAATGACTCAATGCATTTTGTTGGCTTGACAGGATTCGTGCATGCAGTTTGGGATCTTCGGGTTCAGAAAAGAAACCAAAGCCGCGTCGTCTTTCTTGAAGGTATCCAGCAACTTCAGCGTGACTGGAAAACGCATCAGGTGCGAAGGCATACTGGGCCAAGGCCAACATCGCCTTTTGTTGATCCGATTCATCAACCGGTTGAAGAGGAGCTGATGTTTGTTGGTCCGGAGCCGCTCGGTTGTAGCGAATGCCGCCAATTTGACGCGTCATGACACCCAATTGCGTACGATACTCACCAGTCAAGGTGAGGTAAGCCCGGCGCACCTCATGATAATCTTCCGCGCGTCCACTCCCATACTCATCCGCCAATTCAGGCAACAATTGGTTCACCAATTCACAGCGCTCACTGGCATATGCCACTGGGTCATTCGACAAATCGTAAATGTTCACATCAGGATTCATTCCTCCACCTGGCCGGCGCATGTCATCGGCATCATTTCCGAAAACCAATTCAGGCTCCACAGATCGTCTCAGGATGTTTTCCAATGCGTCCGCTGTTTCTTCTGGAGAAGCTTGTTCGGGCATGTAGCCGTATGCAATCACCCACTTGTCATAAAATCCGGGTTTGTCATCATAGAATTGAGTTTGATCCTCAGCCTTCAGCGGAAAATTGATGGCAGGGTAGTCCATCACACTGTTGCACAATCCTGTTTCGGATACGATTTGTAAATTTTTCAATTCATCAGGTGAATGCAAGGTTGAACCATGCATGTTGTGGCTCAGCCCCAAAGTGTGCCCCACCTCATGGAGGACCAGTCGATGCAGTGTTTCCCGTGTGAACTGCTCAAATTCTGCTTCCGTGAAGTTCCGAACCCTCGCGCCTGACATCCCGAACAACGTATTGCGTGCCATGAGTTGGCCAGCATCGCACCGGTGCATGGCCCATGCCAGTTCTTCGCGAGCGCTCCAGTCTTCCATGCCAGCTTGGGTGAAAACGTCGGACTTCCACAAGCGACCGACCATTCCACCCCATTCCAACATGATGTCCGCGCCCAAGATTTCACCCGTTCGCGGATTGACAAAACTCGGGCCGTATCCACTGAACCGGGGAGATGGGGAGGAAGTCCAACGCAAGACATTGTAGCGGATATCCCCAGCATCCCAGTCCGCATCGTCTGGTTGAATCCGGACAACCACGGCATCTTTGAATCCAATCAATTCGAAGGCTTGGTTCCATTTTTCGACGCCGGAAACAATCCAATCCCGGAATTCAAGAGGGGTGGTATTTTCGACCCACCATGTGATGGGTTTTACCGGTTCAGAAAGCGCTGAATCCGGGTCTTTTTTTTCCAATCTCCAACGGTGAATCATGTCCAGCCAAGGCGTGGATGCTGAGGACGTCATGTCCTCCAATTCAGTGGTGAAATAGCCCAATCGTGGGTCATCTGCCCGCGGCGTGAATCCATCATCTGGCATGGCGAGGAGGCTGTGCTGATATCGAACAGTGATGAAGCGACCATCTACAACATCTGGTCCACCCGCTTCTGGGGCAGAGTTGTCGTATACATAATCCACTTGGATTTCTGTGTTTTCGGGATAGTTTTTGAGGGAATGAATTTTTGTTTTGTCCTTGGACAACTTGCCGAGGACCCCTTTTCGCCCTGGTCTGGAGGGAGGCTTGATCATTTGAAACTGCTCGGTCAAAAACAGGTCATTGCCATTGACCAGATATGTGCTGCTGTCTTTGGAAATGCCCTCGATGTTTAAACTGGCCAATATGGGCGTGTTCAAGTTGGCATCAGCTGCTTTGGCCAAAGGACTTGCAGGGTCAAAATGATAATTGGTGTTTTCCTCGTGTACTTCAATCCGGTTGTAATGCTTGTTGAATGTGATGATTTTGGAACCGCGGTAATTTCCTCGTGTGGCTCCAGAGGCGGCGACTCCGTCCTCGATGTAACTGAAATAGATGAATTCTTGTGCAAGTATGCTGTCGGGAATTTCAACCCACAATTTTCCAGTGGTGGTGTCCTGATGGAGGTTCAAAAGTCCAGAAAACATCTGACTCGCTGAGGTCAGTTCATCAATGGACTTCAGCCCATCTTTTTTTGGGGTTCGACTTTCGGTGGCCTGCTTTGCCGACTTGGATTTTTTCTTCCAAAACTGGGCCTGTGCAGAGGGACTCATCAGGAAGAGTCCAAAAAACAAGGTCCCTAAAGACCAAAAATGAAACTTGCGTACATGCATGCGTGAAATTTCTGCAAAATTTCACGGATTCCAGGCTTCAAGTCCATAATTTTCGGCAATTCAGGGCCACGTACCTTCGCACATCGCGTCTCAAGAATTCGCAGCCCAAAAACAAGCCTGTTTTGTCGTCATCCCGTTCCAATTCGTCATCGCGTTTTCACAGGTTGGGTTTTGGCAGTCGTGATGTCAACCTTCGAAGGCGAATGGCCTGGGTGATTCTCACCTTGGGCCTTGGGGGATTCGTGCTTTTGAATGCTTGGAATGGCCGGTTGGGCATGGCGGATTTCCAAGTCTATTTCGAAGCGGCAGGCCGTTGGATGGATGGAGAAAATCCTTACGGACGGGCCTACGGCTTGCCTTCGGGTTTCTACAAATATGCCCCTTCGGCCTTGGTTCCTTGGGTGCTTCTCCAACCCTTGGGGTGGTTGGTGAGCAGTTCATTTTATCTGCTCGTGCTCCTCGCATCGATGGTTTGGATGATTCCGAAAATGGTCTCATCGGTGTATCGAATGATGCGATTCGATCAGGTGCGACTCGGACATCCCACGGCTTGGACTTTTGGCCTGTTTGCCCTCTTGTGTTTGCAACATTTGTCCCGCGAATTGTTGTTGGGCAATGTCAATTGGATGTTGTTGATGGGAATTTTCTGTTGGTGGCAGGGCGTCCGCAAGCCCAAACGGGAAGTCGGACATGCCGTCCAATACGGCTTGTTGCTCTCCACCATTTGTCTTTTCAAACCTCACTTTGCCATTTTGTTGCCGTGGCTTGGCTGGCGACGACCCCAGCGATATTTGATTTGGACTTTGGCCATGGGCCTGATCTTGTTGTGCATTCCGATCTTTTGGATGGGGGTGGAAGCTTCAGCCAAAGACTTGTACGACTGGGCAGGCGCACTTCTCGCACACAATTCTGCACATGTTACATCTTTCAACACGCTTTCTGGCCTCGTTGGATGGGCCAACAATGCTGGTTTAAAATGGATTCCGCCGCTGGTGGTTATGGGCATGCTCATTTTCTGGATAGGTCGTCAGAAAGGAGTGGGGATGCATACTGAAGCCTGCGAGGTGTTTGTTCTGATTGGCATCATTCCCAATTTGGTGTTGACCGACACGGAGCATTTCATGTTTTCGTTTCCGTGGTTGGCTTGGTGGTGCGTAGTGATTACGAGCAATACGTTCTGGAAAAAACTGCCCAAATGGAACCGCTGGTTGATCACGGGTGTTTTTGCCCTGTTGATGGTTCCTTATGCCTTGGCCTCACCAGATCTATGGGGTGCGGAGTGGGGGGGATTTTTGGAGCACAGGGGACCTCTTGGTTTTGCGAATCTCTTTCTGGTGTTGGGGGGTGTTTGGACCCACTACATTTACACCACCACCGATGTGAATTGAGCAGAGATTCGGTTCAAAAGGGTGCTTCTCACTTGAAATTTCGTTCTTTTTTGATGCGCTCGTATGCTTCTTGCAATGCTAGGAATCGTTCTTTCGCCTGCTTTTTGTGTAGCTCCCCCAAATCCATGACCTTGTCCGGGTGGAATTTCACGGCTAGTTTTCGGTAGGCTTTTTTCACTTCGGCGTCACTGGCATCCGCCGAAATTTCCAAAACCTTGTAGGGGTCCATGGTTTGCGTCGAAAACATTTCTTCAATGCTCTTGCGATCTGGCTCGGAAATGTCCAACCATTTGGCAATTCGACGGATGATTTCAATCTCTTGGGTATGGACATGACCATCCGCTTTCGCAATGCCATAGAGATATTGGAGCAACAGCAGCCTTTTGGGATGCTCCATGTTGAAACGAATTTGCTCCGCTACTTCACGCACGGAAATGGGTTGTTGGAGCATCTGCTTCAGCATTTGCACCAATTGTTCCGCTTGCGCGTTCCCGAAATTTTGCTTCAGAAACTGTTTGACAAAATCCAGTTCTGAACGCATCACTTTGTCGTCAGCCTTCATGACGGCTGCACTCAGCACCAACAAGGCAGCCGCGAAGTCACCTGAACCGGTTTTTCGACGATGCGGGTTTGTGGATTGAAAAGAAGGGTTGGTTGTGCCGGAAGAAAAGCTTTCGTCCGTGAACATTTTTCCAAAAGCAAAGCCCAAGAGGCCACCGATTGGCCCCCCCAAGGCCCAACCGATGGCTCCTCCGATCCAAGCGCCGTAGCGGCTCACGCCAATTCAGCATATCCCTCCGCAATGAAGGAAGTCAACTCTTCACCTTCAAGCAAACCTTGGGAAAGGCGTGCCAAGTTCGCAGCGCGCTTTGCGATTTCTCCCTTTTTGCTTTCATCACTTTCAGCAAGCAATTTTTGTGCAAGTGGATGATTGGCGTTGACCACCACATCATAACTGTCGGGCAGTGCCCCAAACATTTGGAATCCGCCGCCTCCTACGGCTTGTTGCTCTTTCATGCGTCGCATGAACTCAGACTGGGTAATGGTCAAAGGTGCTGCAGTGGGAGACATCGCTTCAAATTTGATCTTGTACGTTTCCCCCGGAAAAGCGCCTTCAAGGATGGGCTTCAAGATTTCCTCTTGGTTTTCATCCAGCGCGCTGCTCGATGTTTCTTCCGTTTCGATGAGCTTATCGGCCACCTCGGAATCCACACGCTTAAATTGGATGTCGCTGTATGCTTCTTCCAATTTCTGAACGACATGTGAGGCCAAAGGTCCCTCCATCACCAACACCTTGTATCCACGATCAGTTGCGGCATTGACATAGCCATGCTGAGATTTTGCATCCGCCGTGTACGGCAACACGATTTTGTTGTTCTTGTCCTTTTGGGTTTCACCCACCAAGGCCAACAACTCTTCGTATGTATGGCACTGTCCCTCGGTGTCTTTGAAGAGCAAAAATTTCTTCGCACGATCCAAAAACTTGTCATCCGTCAGCATGCCATACTCGATAAAGATGCGGAGATCATCCCATTGTTTTTCGAAAGTCTCCCGGTCCTTTTTGAACATCGAGGCCAATTTGTCAGCCACCTTTTTCGAGATGTGACCGCTGATTTTTTTCACATTGCCATCTTCTTGTAGATAAGAACGGGATACATTCAAAGGAATGTCGGGAGAGTCGATGACACCGTGGAGCAAGGTCAAGAAGTCGGGGACGATGTTCTCCACGTTGTCGGTGATGAACACTTGGTTGGAATACAGATGAATCTTATCCCTCCTCAATTCCATTTCCTTTTTTAGTTGCGGGAAATACAAGATGCCCGTCAAATTGAAGGGATAATCCACATTGAGGTGGATATGGAACAGGGGATCTTCGAAATTCATGGGATACAAGTCCTTGTAAAAGGCGCTGTAATCCTCATCCGTCAAATCCGTGGGCGCTTTTGACCAAGCAGGAACCGTTTTGTTGATGATGTTGGGTTCCTCCACCTCGACACGCTCCACATTTCCATCTTTGTCTTTCTTGCCGTCTGGGTGATCTTCCCATTTGCTTCGGGTACCAAAAACAATTTCCACCGGCATAAACTTGCAGTATTTGTTCAAGATGCCTTCGAGGCGGTTCTTGTCTACAAATTCTTCACTGTCTTCAGCGATGTGCAAAATGATGTCCGTGCCCGCTTCAGTTTTGTCAGCAACATCGATGGTATAGTTTGGCGAACCGTCACAACTCCATCGTACGGCTTGACTGCCTTCTTTCTGACTCAAGCTGATGATTTCGACCTGTTTGGCCACCATAAACGCAGAGTAAAAACCCAAGCCAAAATGGCCGATGATGGCTGTTTTCGCTTCATCACCCTTGTACTTATCGAGAAACTCTGTTGCGCCCGAAAAAGCAATTTGGTTGATGTATTTGTCGACTTCTTCTGCCGTCATTCCTACACCTCGGTCGCGGATGGTCAAGGTTTTGTTCTCCTCATCGAGAATCAAATCAATTTGGGTGTTTTCCCCTTCCGGGATGGCGGAAATTTCGCCAAGTTTGGCCAATGTGATGCGCTTTTGAGTGGCATCTACTGCGTTGGAAACCAATTCTCTCAGGAAAATCTCGTGATCGCTGTAGAGAAATTTTTTGATGATTGGAAAAATGTTTTCCGTTTGCACATTGATGCTTCCTTGTTGCATGGTTCTGGTTTTAACCAAGACAAGGCAAGGGATGTGCCAAAGCGAAACAACTGCCATCCTGACAATTGAGGCCGCACGGATTCTGACAGGATGTCGGGTGAATTAGAAATTCGGACGAAGCAGTGACTTGGCGTAGTAGTCATCAATGACTTTCACCACTTCTTCTGGTGTATCACACAAATGCATCAAATCGGGGTCCCCAGGACTGATTGTGCGGTACTTGGTCATCATGATTTGCTTGAGCCAATCTACAAGCCCGGCCCAGAATTCACTGTCGTAAAGGATGATGGGCACAGGGTCCACTTTTGCGGTTTGAACGAGCGTCAAAGCTTCAAACAACTCATCCATGGTGCCAAATCCCCCAGGCATCACCACAAACCCCTGTGAATACTTGACAAACATCACCTTGCGTACAAAGAAGTAATCAAAATCGATGGACTTGTCATCATCGATGTAGGGGTTGTTGTGCTGCTCAAAGGGCAACTCGATGTTCAATCCAACAGAGGTCCCTCCGACATCATGAGCGCCACGATTGCCGGCCTCCATGACCCCGGGGCCACCGCCAGTGATGACGCCATAACCACGTTCCGATAGGGCCTTGCCGACCGCTCGGGCTTGTTTGTAGACTTCGGTGTCCGGTCCGGTTCTGGCAGAACCGTAGATGCTGATGCAAGGGCCAATTCGTTGCAAGGTTTCAAATCCCCTGACGAATTCCCCCATGATTTTGAAGATCGACCAACTGTCATTGGTCTTGATTTCGTTCCAATCTCTTTGTTTCATCGCAAATCGCTGAGGGGTCAAGATAAGCCAAGAAGTGTCTTCTTCAGAAATGGGGCTGTGGCACTCAGCTCTGCATCAGCAACCTCTTCGGGTGTTCCTTGGACCACGATTTGTCCGCCAGCGGCTCCGCCTTCAGGACCGATATCCACAAGGTGGTCGACCACCTTCAAGACATCCAAATTGTGTTCAATCACGACGACAGTGTTGCCGGAATTGACCAGTCGCTGCAATACATTGATGAGCATCTGAACGTCTTGGAAGTGCAAACCGGTGGTGGGTTCATCCAATATGTAAATCGTGTTTCCGGTGCCTACGCGTGCCAGTTCCGCGGCCAGCTTGACTCGTTGTGCTTCTCCACCGGATAATGTTGTTGATTGTTGCCCCAAACGGATATACCCCAAGCCGACATCTTGTAAGGTCTTGGTGATCCGTTTGAGTTTGGGAAATGCATCGAAGAAGCCGACCGCATCATCGATGGTCATGTCCAAAATATCAGCAATGGATTTGCCTCGGTAGCGGACTTCGAGGGTTTCTCTGTTGTAGCGCTTTCCCCCACACGTTTCGCATTTCACGTGCACATCAGGCAGGAAATTCATCTCAATCGTACGGGTTCCAGCCCCTTTGCAATCCTCACAACGTCCGCCTGATACATTGAAACTGAATCGGCCCGGCTTGTAACCACGAATGGCAGCCTCTGGCAGCTTGGTGAACAAATTCCTGATTTCGCTGAAAACGCCCGTGTAGGTGGCGGGATTTGAACGGGGCGTCCGGCCAATGGGGCTTTGATCAATCGCAATGATTTTGTCAAGATGCTCCAATCCCCGAATCTTTTTGAAGGGCAGTGGGGTCCGGGTCGCTTCGAAATAGTGGTTGTGCAATGCCGGATGTAATGTTTGGTTGACCAACGTGCTCTTGCCACTGCCACTCACGCCGCTGATGCCGATCAAGCAGCCCAATGGCAATTTCAAATCCACAGATTTGAGGTTGTGGCCTGTGGCCCCAAGAAGACTCAACTTCTTTCGGTTGCCTTTCCTCCTTTTTTCGGGTACTTGAATGCACTGTTGACCATTGAGGTAAGCGGCAGTCAAACTGTGGCTCGACCTCAAGTGCAATTCTGGCGGACCGGACAGAACGATTTTGCCGCCATTCACGCCAGCGCCGGGTCCAATGTCGACGAGGTAATCGGATGCCCGCATCATTTCCTCATCATGCTCAACAACGATGACGGTGTTTCCGGTGTCCCGCAATTGTTGAAGGCTCCGAATCAATTTGGCATTGTCACGGGAGTGGAGACCAATGCTGGGTTCGTCCAAGATGTAAAGGACTTCAGTGAGTTGACTCCCGATTTGGGTGGCCAAGCGAATCCTTTGGGCTTCTCCTCCAGAGAGACTTCTCGCGGGACGATCTAAGGAGAGATAATGGAGTCCAACATCCAAGAGAAACCCCAAACGCGCTTGAATTTCTTTGATGGGTTCCCTGAGAATCAATTGTTGTCTTTCATTGAGTTCTCGAGGCAGGTTTTCCATGAATTGGCCCAAATCCCCCAGACTCATCCTGCCCAAATCAGAAATGTCTTTTCCACCCAGCCTGAATTGCAGTGAAATGGGCTTGAGCCTTGCACCAGAACAGCTTGGACATGTCTTTTTGTGCATAAAAGACAATGCCCATCGTTTGAGTGGTTTGCTGCTGGATCGTTGCGCAGCCATTTCGATGGTAGAAATGATCCCGTCAAAGGATACTTTTTTGCCGCGCACACCAGCACGGTCTTTGAGTTGAATGTCTCGGTCGGATCCATACAAAATGGCGGATTTCAAGGAATCCGGAAATTCAGCAATGGGCGTTGTCATTTTCAACCCATGGGCATTGATGAGTGCTTCGACCACTGCAAATGTGCGGGTGTCCTTCAATTCCCCAAGCGGTGCAATGCCACCTTGTTTGACACTGCGTTTGGTATCCGGGAAAAGCAGCTCTTCTGAAACCTCAGCCACCTGACCCAAACCGTTGCATGTGTCGCAAGCGCCGTACGGCGAGTTGAAGGAGAACAAATTGGGTTCTGGGTCCGGATATGCCAACCCAGAGGTAGGACACATCAAATTGCGACTGAAATGCCGCATTTCACCGCCATTCATGGTGAGGACACCCATTGACCCTTTGCCCATTTGCAAAGCTGTCCTGACCGATCGAAGGAGGCGTTGTTCATCATCCAGGCGGACAGCAAGCCGATCCACAATGGCTTCGATGTCGTGTATTTTGTATCGATCCACACGATGGCCTGGCTCCAATTCAACCACCTCTCCGTCCACACGTGCACGAACGTATCCCTGTCGCATGATTTGTTCGAACAACTCTCGATAATGGCCTTTGCGTCCCCGCACAAGTGGAGCACACATCATAATCTTTTGTCCATGGAATTCAGCCAGGATGCGAGCGACTATTTCTTCATCTGAAAACCGAACCATGGGTTCATTTGTCTCCAAGGAGAACGCATCGGCGGCCCTTGCGTAAGCAAGTCTTAAGAAATCATGCAGTTCGGTGATGGTGCCGACGGTGGAGCGTGGATTTCGGCTGACTGTTTTCTGTTCAATGGAAATGACCGGACTGAGGCCTGTGATTTGATCCACATCAGGTCTTTCGAGTCCCCCGATGAATTGTCGGGCATAAGCGGAAAACGTTTCTAGATACCTTCTTGAACCTTCTGCGTAAATGGTATCAAAAGCCAAAGATGATTTCCCACTGCCACTCACCCCGGTGAAAACGATCAGGGCATTGCGCGGGAGGGTCAGGTCGATGTCTGCCAAGTTGTGTTCCCGAGCGCCGTGGATCCGCAGTTCAGATTCAACAACTTCGGAATCATGCCTTTCCTGATGCGACGAATTCATATTGAATTAACCGCGGGTGGCTGCAGAAGTTTTCGCTGGTTGAACCGTCTTGCGAACCTTCCAGCCCAAGGCGGCCACAGCTAAGGTTGTCATGGGGCTGACCCAATTGAAAATACAATAAGGAAGATACGTCCAAGTGGACACGCCCAGGATGCCAGCCTGTGCGACTCCACAAGTATTCCATGGAATCAAAACGCTGGTCACCGTTCCGGTATCCTCCAACGTTCGGCTGAGGTTTTCGGGCGCAAGCCCCTGGTTTTCAAAACTCTCCTTGTACATGTTCCCTGGAATCACAATGGCCAGGTATTGGTCTGCGGTGAGAATATTGAAGGCCAAGCAAGTACCGCTCACGCGTGACACAAGGCCGAATGTATTCGAGACCCCGCGAAGCATCGCGTTTGAAATCGCGCCCAACATGCCTGTCGCTTGCATCGTGGCCCCAAATGTCATTGCACAAAGAATGAGCCAAACGGTATTCAGCATTCCAGCCATGCCGCCCGAACTCAGCAAGTCATCCGCTAACGGGTTGCCAGTGACCACAGCACTGTCCAAAGCCATGGCTTGAAACAATCCTTGATACAAGCTTTTGGCATCCAAGGAATTTGCTCCACTGACTGCGGCGAGCTGATGTGGCTGAACCCACCATGCAGTTATTCCTCCCAAGAGGACCCCGATGAACAGGGCAGGGGCTGCAGGTACTTTTTTGGCAATCATCACAATCACGGCCAAGGGGGCCAAAAAGAGCCCAAGATGGATGTCGAATGCACGGGTGATGGCCGATCCAACCTCGTCCGCAAGTCCCGCATTGACCTCGCCACTGAATTGGTGCGCTCCAAGGCCTGCGATCAAAAAGACGAGCAACGCAATGGCAAAACTGGGTATAGTCGTGTACAACATGTACCGGATGTGTGTAAACAAGTCTGTCCCCGCCACAGCTGGTGCAATGTTCGTGGTGTCGCTCAGAGGCGACAGCTTGTCTCCGAAATAGGCGCCAGAAATGATGGCTCCTGCCACCCAGCCGGTTGAAATGCCCAAAGCTGTTCCAATGCCAACCAGTGCGACGCCCACAGTTCCAACTGTCCCCCATGACGAACCCGTGGCCAGAGACAAGGCGGCACAAATGAGGCAGGCTGCGAGCAGGAACCATGACGGATCGAGCAATTGAAGCCCATAATGGATGAAGGCAGGGATGATGCCAGCGACCAACCAAGTGCCAGAGAGTGCCCCGATCAACAACAGGATGAGCAAAGCCTCCGTGGTCGTGGAAATGTTCTTTGCAATGGCTTCGCGAATGTCAGCCCAAGCGGTGCCATGCCGCCACATGCCCAAGCCCCCAGCGAGCAAGGCGGTCATTAACATGGCCATCTGATTGGGACCATATGAACTGTCCTCCCCAAAAGCCCAAACGTCAGCCGCCAGCAATGCAATGAGAAACCCGACAGGAACCAGCGCCATACCCAATGAAGGCTCGGCTCTTGAGTCTACCTGATTAACCACGGCGCTGCATTTCTTCTGTGTCTGCTTCTCCGGCAGGATTGATGGCCGTTAATTCCACCCGAATCTTGGCACCTTCGACTTGAAGCAGGGCTGTTTTGTTGTTTAAATCCACCACCTTTCCATGAATGCCGCCAATGGTGACCACTTGGTCGCCTTTGCTCAGTGATTCACGAAAAGCTTTGGCCTCTTTTTGCTTTTTCATCTGTGGCCGAATCATGAAGAAATACATGATGGCCACCATGCCACCAATCATGATCAGAAATGAGTAGTCTCCCCCGGGAGCAGGGGCCGCTTGCAATAAAAGTGTCTTCATCATTTTTGGATTACGTGGTTTTCTTCCGGGCCGATGACCCTGCCGATCAATTGCAGTTGGGTTGTGGAAGGATATGTGTTTGCAACAACCAAAACCTTGGAATCGATTTCGCCTTGTCTTCCTCGGCTGTCATAAGTGAGCTCGATTTCGATTTCCTCGCCTGGTGCGATGGGTGTTTTGGGCCAATTGCGGGCCACTGTACAGCCACAAGTGGCGGAAACATCGGCCAGTACCAAAGGAGCATTTCCTGTGTTTTTCATCACAAAGAAATGGTCAAACGTACTGCCCTCAGCAACCGTCCCGAGGTCCCAAGTGGGATCCGGAAAAAACGCTTCAGGCCTCTGGGCATCTGATGGATTGATGGCGTCAAAGTGGATCATGTCCGAGGTGATTCTGTCCCCGTCATTCTGGGAGCAACTGATCCAGAGGAGCGCCAGAAGGCACCCGCATGCATGCCAATGCCAACCCATCATTCGATCAATCCCCGTCCAATTTTCACGATATCTCCGGAAGCTCGAAGCTGAGCAAACAACGGATCCAAGATGCCATTGATAAATCCACTGCTCTTGGGCGTGCTGTAATACTTCGACAATTCAATGTATTCATTCATCGTCACCTTGAGGGGGATGGACTCGAATGATTTGGCCTCTGCCAAAGCCATTTTCAACAAGATCCGATCCATCAAGGCAATGCGTTCAATTTCCCAATTTTCGGCGGCTTGAACGATGAGCTTCTCATTCTCACCTGCATTGGCCAAGGTCTCCCGGAACAGGGTGTCCATGAAATTCTTGTCATCATCGTCCTCGCGCCAAAGCGGGAGCAGCTCAACGTCATCAGCACCTTCACGTATGGATTTGATCGTCTTGATGGTCATCGATGCGGCCAAATCAAGATCGTCATTCCAAAAAATGCTTTGCTCCTCCAAATTGTCTTGAAACAATTCGGTGCTGATCATGTGTTTGCGGAACATGCGCACCAAATATTCACGGTCATGGCGAAACCCCCGCTCCTCAGAAGCCATGTATTCTTGGTAGTCTTCGTGATCGATGAGCCCTCTGAACACTTTTTTGAGCAATTCCGATTCGTTGCCCCAACCGATGCCCATCTCCTCACTCACACGTTGCAGATTTCGGCTGTTTGCCAGGGTTCTCAGCGGTTTGTTGGTGACAAATTTGGTGTTGGGGTGCAAATCCTCAGACGAAGGCATGTGCTTTTTCCGACCCGCTTCGATCCGATCGATGGCAAATCCTTGCATTGAACCCACGAGTTGCAGCAACAGAATGTACAGTTCCTGCATCTTGTCCACGGCGTGGTCCAGGGCCTTTTTGGCCTTGACCGCGTCACGCTCTTCATCCTGGTAAAATGCGTAAAGGATGTGCAATATCTTGATTCGAAGGTGTCGTCGGTTGAGCATGGGCTTGTGACTGTCACTGGCGGCGGCGGGTCGGCACTTGAAAGAACTGTTGGGCAAAACTACTTCAACCAACCTTACTTTTGTTCACGAATGTTCACCAAGCGTCCACAACTTTTCCCCATGTTGCTGCTACCATGGGTGGTCTTTTCATCCTGTGAGAAAGAGATTGAGGTTGAATTGCCGCCTTCTGCTCGAGAATTGGTGGTGGAAGGTCGCATTGAGACGGGAGCTGCACCACTGGTTTGGTTGGGTTGGACGCAAGGGTATTTTGAACCTTTTGATTTGACCTTTTCAGAAGATTTTTTTGTCGGAGGAGCGGATGTACAACTGAGCAAGTCTAGCGGAGAGCAAACAGAATTGACTGCGATTTGTACGGGAGACTTACCTACAGACGTCTTGGACGACATTTCCGCATCTACGGGATTGCCAGTAGAAATCTTGATTCAAGCCGATCTCTGTTTTTACACATCCTTAGACGCAGCCTGGTTGGGGACATCTGAAACCAGTTACACGCTCATGGTTGAATTGGAAGATGTCCAAGCGATGGCGACTACTCACATTCCGAAGGCCGTGGTGATGGATTCGATTTGGTTCGACAGCCCGGGGCCTCCCGATAGTTTGGGCATTGCTTACGCCATGGTGACGGACCCGGATACGCTGGGCAATGCATACCGATGGTTTGCCCGCAGGCTGAATTCGAGGCCCGCCTGGGATGTTGATGCCGGACAACCCAAAGATTCGGATTTCATCGCACCCTTGGGCAGTGTCATCGATGATGAATTCTTCAACGGATTGACGTTTGAATTTTCTGCTTTTCGCGGCATCGCATCCGGAAGTCAGCATCCAGAGGACCAATTTGATCATCCTGAATTTGGTTATTTCAAAGTAGGCGACACTGTGGTCGTCAAAAACTGTACGATAGATCGGGATGTGTATCGCGCCCTGGCGAGTTATGAATCGGCTATTTTGGGTCAAGGAAGTCCATTTTCCATCCCAGCGGACATGCTGACCAATGTTGAAGGGGGGCGGGGACTTTTCGCCGGTTATGGGGTTTCATTGGATACCGTAATTTTCCAACCATGATGAATCGATTGTGCCATTGCTTGAATGGATTGGCTCACAGCGCAATGCTCGGATGCATGCTGTGGATTTTCACGGCTGCACAAGCCCAAAATTTTGACTTGCTCTCGGCAGAGGTCTACGAAAATGGCGCTCGAATGAAGCGGGTTGCAAGGGTCACCCTGAATGCTGAAGGATTTTGGTCGGGAATCTTGAATGACTTGGATTTGAATGTGGAGCCATCTACGATTCAGGTTCATTTGCCAGAGACATGGTCCATGGCTGGTGTGGGGTATCAGCATGCGCCCAATGCTGAATTGCAGAGGCGCAATGAAATGATGGTGAAACAGATCCAATCGGAGATAGAATCGGTGGAGGTGACGCGCAGCATGCGCATGGCATTGCGGGAGACCTATGCTGAGGAATTGGCAATGCTCTTGTCCAATCGGCAAGTAGGTGGGCAGGAAACCTTGTTGGTTGAAGATTTGCGGGAAGCCGCAAATTTCTGGCGGGAGCGGGTGAAGGAATTGAAATATTCCATGTTGGAGCTTGACTTGGAACTGGCTGCCTTGGACGATGATGCTCGATTGTGGCATCACCAAGTGGATTCTTTGAAACGCGAGGGAGGACGTGTGCACGGGGCCATCAACCTGCGGTTGCAAGGCCCGGCCAACACTTCTGCCAAAGTCGAAGTGGATTATGTCATTCCATCTGCACGCTGGCGGCCTGTATTTGAAGCCAAGGTCAATCCTTCCGGGGTCGTGGAGATGCATCGTTTTGCAGAAGTTTCACAGCGTTCGGGTTCAGATTGGGTGGATCTGGATGTTGTTTTTGCAGCGGGCAATCCCATGCAAAGTTTGTCCCCTCCCTCCGTGAAGCCTTTGCGATTGAAGCCCCAGAGTCGATCCTCCGCGGCACTCCATTCTGATGGTTACGAATGGGGGGAAGCTTCGGATGACTTTGAACTGAATCAAACGGAAGCGGCAAGTCGAAGTGCACGTATGGATGGAATTTCTGTGAACAGTTTCGATGCGGGCAGGGGAGCGATGGAGCGTTATCGTTTCCAAGCTCTAGGACCCATTGAAATCTTGGGAAGCGGCCAGCCAGAACGCGTGGATTTGGGTGCATTTGAACTGCAAGGACAATTGAGGATGTTGAGTTTGCCAGCATTTTCAGACGAAGCCTATCAAATGGTTTCGACATCCTCTTGGGCTGGTTCCGACTTGATGCCAGGAGAAGTTCAGGTGATTGCGGGTGGAGCCTACCGAGGCGCATTTCAGATGGAGCTGCCTGCGCCCGGTGATACTTTGGAGTTTCCCGTTGGCCAGGATCCACAGATTCGCAGCAGCCGCATTCGACAACTGGACAAATGCAAAAGTTCAGCGCTAGGAGGCAAGAAATCCACTGAAGTGGTCTGGGAAATCACTTTGCTCAATCAACACCAACGAACAGTTGATATTCGTGTGGTGGACCAGGTTCCATTGGCCGCTCATCCAGACATTGAAGTGGAGGTTCAGAATACCTCTGGAGGCGATTTGGATGCCGCCACAGGCGAGGTGTCATGGCCCATTTCACTTGGTCCAGGTGAGCAAAGGAAGCTGCTGTTGGCCTACAAGGTGATTTACCCCAAATCGTTTCATTTGCCCAACTTTTGAGTCAATCGCCAAGCGGCGAGGCCGTCAGCAAGATGTACGCCCTGAAAATAAGCTGACAAAATGTCCCAACAGCTGGCACCGTCTTGTGCACGTGCCATGGCACCTTCTTGGCACATGCCAATGCCGTGCCCAAATCCTTGACCGACGAGTTCCACATGGCTTCCGTGGTCCATGGCGACAAAAAATGCGGAAGGCAAATCGAAGGCTGAACGCGCGGCCGCCGCGCGAATGGCTGCAGTTGAGTCCAACAAATGTGGGGCGCGTTCTCGGGGAAACATCGAGGAAGGACCATGCTCGTTGCCCCCACGCTGATCGCTCAACCAAGTGCGCCAGTCGTGACCTGAAATTTCCCGTTCCCAGTGGCTGTGGACGCCACGAGCACAGAAGGTGTCTCGAATGCATCGCAGGTAGGGCAATGCGACTTGCCAGACGGCTTCTGCACCCTGAGTATGTCCTCCGCAATTGCTGTGAAATGCGGCTGTGATGGGGACGCCCTGTTCATCGATGAGAATTTTGTTGCGCGTTCGAGAAACGGCTTGGTACATGTCTGGTGTACAGGTTGTGATGCCATGATACACTTGGCAATGGACTTGGTCACAGACATGAAAACCTTCCAAACGGTGACGATGCTGGGAACGGGTTGTGTAGGTGCGGCTCACAATGGCTTGCGCTTCATAAAAGGAAGGGGCATGACCTTTCCCGGTTTCGGCGGACAAGACCCCAGGCAGGTATCGTTCCATTTGGGTCTCCAGAATCACCCGGAATCCTTTTCCTTGTCGATTGTCCAAATGCAAGGCGCCTGGGTGCAGTTGGGATGCGCCGTCAGGTGGTTTCAATTCAATGCGCCCTCTCATGTCCAGTGGCCGCAAGAACGCATAGGTTTCACTGCCCGATAGCCAATCAGCTGATGCTGTCAAGGACAGCCAGACGCCGGAGTCCAAGGTGTCCAAAACTTCGCCTTGAGCGTTGAGTCTCTGATAGGAGACCTCAGGCACTCGAATTTTCCATCCAGACATCACTGCGCCCCCATTCAACCCCACTCTCAGAGCAGGTTCAGGGGATTGTCCCCATGCCTCGCCTGTTAGGGAAGCGAAAATGATGCCCAAGCATCCAATCATTTGAAGAATCTGCTGAGCGACACGTTTTGCTGCCCCCGAAGAGCCCAGTGCAGCATGTAAAAGCTTCAACTTTTCCAGCATGCGGTTGCGCTCCAAGGTCGGCGGATCTTGAATCAGCAAGGTGAGGTCTTGCATCAATTGGTCCGGATGGCATTCGCTTTGAATGCGCTCAGGAAAGACCGAATCGTTCAAAATGATGTTGGGCAATCCGATATGCGAAACGCGGGCCAAGCGTTTGGCCAATGCGAAAGTGATGGCACTGGTTTTGTAGCAAACAATGGTTGGGAGGCCGGCAAGTCCCGCTTCCAGGGTAGCCGTTCCCGAGGTGACCAGTCCGGCTCGCGCTCTTCTCAACAACTCACGTGTCTTGCCCTTGACGACTTCGACTTTGTTGAGCCGGGCCTCGGTGTACCAATCATCTGAGGCCCCGGGTGCAGCCGCCACAACTGGCTGGACATCTGACATTTGGGCCACAGTTTCAAGCATGACGGGAAGCATTTTTTCGATTTCCTGTTTGCGCGAACCTGGGAGCAGGGCGACGAGTGGCTGATGTTCTGGGAAATCGTGGAGAACATCGACGTCGTCCGGGGCCATTGCATCCAACAACGGGTGTCCCACGAATGTGCAAGGCACACCGGCTTGGTCATAAAGGTCTTTTTCAAATGGCAGCGTGACAAACATGTGGTTGACATCGCGCTGGATTTTTCGAATGCGACCAGGCTTCCATGCCCAGATGGCTGGTGAAATGTAATGGGCCGTCGGGATGTTGTGGCGACGGGCCCACCGGGCCAACCGCAAGTTGAAACCTGGAAAGTCGACGGTCAACAGCAAGTCAGGTTGGAAGTCTTCTAGATGCGCTTGCACCTTGGCGAAATTTTGTCGGATGGTGCCCAAATTGGACAAAACTTCCGCAAACCCCATGAAAGCCATGTCATGGTAATCTTTCAAAACTTCTGCGCCCGCTTTTCTCATGGCTTCGCCTCCCCATCCTTGAATGTTGAGATGTTGATTTCGCGCCTTGAGGGCCGAAATCACAGCACCGGCGTACATGTCACCGGAGGCTTCACCCGCGACAACAAAGATTCGCTTCATGAAGCGAATAGGATTTGAGCCTGCAAGAATACAATGGCCATAACACTGAGAATCATTGTGATCATGAGCCCGCGAGCAAACCGGTACCAATTCTTTCGAAGAGCTCCGTAAAAAATGGCCACATTGAACAATACACTGACCGTGAGGATGGAATCTTTGTAGAGCTGACTTCCCCAGAAAACAACTTCCGCGAAATAGGAAAAAGATCTGTTGTTCAAGTTACACCACCACCCCGCTAGCATGGTGAAACCGATGCAAGTGCCGAGAATCCCTGCGAGAATGCCCCAAATGACTTGATTCAATCGAACTTGAGATTCCATTGGTTCAAGGTGGACATGGCATGGTGAGCAGTCATATCGAATTGTGTGGGCACCACTGACACGAAGCCATGGTCCAATGCCCACATGTCCGTATCTGTGCCACCATCTGGATTTTTGAATTCCCCCGTCATCCAGAAATAGGTCTTTCCCCCTGGAGTGGTGCGGCGGTCAAATGCTTCATCCCAATAGCCTGCACTTTGACGGCATACCTTAATGCCTTGCAGGTCATTCGCATTCAATTTGGGAATGTTTACATTCAGGCAGCTGCCTTTTGGAAGTCCTTGTTCTAGAACGGTTTGTGCCATTTTCCTCACCACAGGTCGACAAGCCGAGAAATCGGCATCCCAGGCAAAATCCAGCAAGCTGAAACCGATGGAAGGAATGCCTTCAACGGCTCCTTCGACAGCTGCCGACATTGTGCCGCTGTAGATGACGTTGATGGATGCATTGGAACCGTGATTGATTCCGCTGACGAGCAAATCCGGTTTGCGTTTGAGGACTTCGTAGATGCCCAGCTTTACGCAATCCACTGGGGTGCCGCTGGTTTGCCAAGCCTCCGAAACACCAGGAATGCCGGGATCATGGCGCTCCATTTTCAGCACGTCATGGATGGTAACCGCATGGCCCATTCCACTTTGGGGGCTATCAGGCGCGACCATCACCACATCCCCAAAAGCGGTCATTTCTTCTGCCAATGTCCGAATGCCACCAGCAGTGATGCCATCATCATTTGTGACGAGAATGAGCGGCCTTTTGTGATTTTCACTCATGAATGGGTGGTTTCAGGTGTCCTCGCCAAAGCCTCCAAGAAGAAGCCCCAAAACTTTTGAACGGAACTGATTTGTACCCGCTCATCGGGGCTGTGAGCACCGCGGATGTTCGGGCCAAAACTGGCCATGTCCATCTCTGGGTAATTGGTCCCGAGAATGCCGCATTCCAATCCCGCATGACACGCAATGACGCGGGGTTGTTCTGCAAATCGTTCTACATAAAGATCACGCAACAGAGAAGTGGTTGGGCTATTCGGATTGGGTGTCCAGCCTGGATAGCTTCCGCTGTATGTGGTGGCCAATCCGGCCAGTGAAAATGCCGCTGAAATGCTCCGAGCATGGTCTTCTTTTTCAGAGTCCACAGAGCTCCGACAAAGGCACTGCAACGTCACTTGACCGCCACCGACCTCAACCCGTGCAAGGTTGTTTGAGGTTTGGACCAAATCAGCAATGTCTGGACTCATCCGATGGATGCCAACGGGACATGCCTGTATGGACAACAAGAGCGCCTGTGCCATCGGGCGAGGCAACACTTCACGGGGAGCAGAAATGCGTGTGATTGTCAGCTGAAGCCCAGGATCGGTGCTTTCATGTTCCTTGGCAATGGATTTGAAGTGGGCCTGAAGTTGGGCTTCTGCAGCTGTCAAATCAGGTTCGGACAATGCAAGTTCAGCAACAGATTCCCTGGGAATGGCATTTCGCAAGCCCCCGCCATCAATGGAGGCGAGATCAAAGGTGAAGTGTTCTGACAAGGACAAAAGCAATCGATTCATCTGCTTGTTGGCATTGAGCAATCCTTTGTGGATGTCCATGCCGGAATGTCCTCCGCTTCCTCCAGACAGCTGAATGCGAAGTCCCCCGCTTTGGGCTGGTGAAGGTTCGGATTTGTACATGCCAGTGGATGTCACATCCACACCACCAGCACACCCGATTGACAGTTCATCATCATCTTCTGTATCCAGATTCAGCAAAACTTCCCCCGTGAGCCAACCGCCTTTCAGCCCAAGGGCTCCAGTCATTCCTGTTTCTTCGTCAATGGTGAACAGGGCTTCTATCGGGGGGTGGGGGATGTCCTTGGACGCCAAAACGGCACAAATGGCAGCAACGCCAATGCCGTTGTCAGCACCTAATGTGGTTCCATCGGCTTCCACCCAATCGCCATTGATGATCATTCGGATGCCATCACGCATGAAATCAAATTCGGTGTCAGCATTTTTCTGACAGACCATGTCGAGGTGACTTTGAAGAACAACTTTTTTGCGATTTTCCATGCCTTTTGTTGCCGGCTTTCGAATCAAAATGTTGCCGACTTCGTCTTCCTCTGTGGTCAACCCCAATGATTGCCCAACATTGCGCGCCCATGCACGAACACGGTCTTCGTGTTTCGATGGTCTAGGGACGGCGTTTAAGTCTGCGAAATAGCCCCACAACGATTGGGGCTCCAATTGGCGTACTGCTTCTGACATGGCTACAAAGTTAACCATGTCCGACCGTTTGAAATGGGCAAAACGGTGTGAATAAATCCCGTTGGAATGCGCCTCCCCATTTCGCAGGAAAACGGTAATTTGCGTAGCTATGGATGGAAAGCGTGAACAGGAACTGGCCGCGGTCACCTACGACGAAGACAACATCCGGTCCCTCGACTGGAAAGAGCACATTCGGATGCGGCCCGGCATGTACATCGGGAAGCTTGGAGACGGTCAATCGGCGGATGATGGCATTTATGTTTTGCTGAAGGAGGTCATTGACAACAGCATCGATGAACATGCCATGGGACATGGAAAGCGCATTGATGTGACCATCCGAGATGGGGAAGTGCGCGTTCGTGATTATGGTCGAGGTATTCCTTTGGGGAAAGTGGTGGACTGTGTATCGAAAATCAATACAGGTGGAAAGTACGACTCCCGAGCCTTCAAAAAGAGTGTGGGACTGAATGGCGTCGGAACGAAAGCCGTCAATGCGCTTTCGCGTCATTTCGTGGTCGAAAGTTTTCGAGAAGGACAATCGAAACAGGCCTCATTTGAGTTGGGCGAATTGTTGTCTGACAATGCACTGGCGTCTTCGGAAGAGCGCAATGGTACGCTGATTGCATTTCGGCCGGATGAGACCGTATTCAAGGGTTATCGCTACCGGATGGAACATGTCGAGCGATTGCTTTGGAACTACGCATATCTGAATACGGGCCTTGCCATCTACCTCAATGGGGAGAAATTCAAGAGCGAAAACGGGTTGAAGGATTTGTTGGAGAATGAGTTGGACGCCGACCCGCGCTATCCTGTGGTCCATCTCACCGGGGATGACATGGAAGTGGCCATCACACACACCGATGCTTACGGGGAGGACTATCAAAGTTTTGTGAACGGGCAATACACACCACAGGGGGGAACCCACCAGTCTGCATTTCGCGAGGCATATGTGCGGGTGGTGCGGGATTTTTTTGGCAAGGAATACGACCCTTCTGATATCCGAGGTGGAATCAAAGCCGCAGTTGCCGTCAAAGTGGAAGAGCCCGTTTTTGAGAGCCAAACCAAAACCAAGTTGGGGTCAGCAGAAATGGGCCCCGACCGGCCCACGCTGAAAAGCTTTGTTTATGACTTTCTCAAACGGGAGTTGGACAATTTCTTGCATCGGAATGAGGAAGTCGCTTCAGCTTTACAAGCTCGAATATTGCAGAGTGAGCGGGAGCGAAAAGACTTGGCGGGCATCAAAAAATTGGCGAGAGAACGGGCAAAAAAAGCATCACTTCACAACAAAAAACTCCGGGATTGCCGATTGCACTTTGGCGACAAAAAAGACCGGAATGAGGAAACGACCTTGTTCATTACCGAGGGAGATTCTGCCTCTGGCAGCATCACGAAGGCACGAGATGTCCAAACCCAGGCAGTGTTCAGCCTAAAAGGGAAACCTTTGAATTGCTACGGCTTGACAAAAAAGGTGGTTTATGAAAATGAGGAATTCAATTTGCTTCAAGCAGCTTTGAATATTGAAGATGGCTTAGAGGGGCTGAGATATAAGAATGTTGTGATTGCCACGGATGCGGATGTGGATGGAATGCACATCCGGTTGTTGCTGATCACCTTTTTCCTTCAATTTTTTCCGGATTTGGTCAAACGCGGTCATTTATATGTTTTGCAAACGCCCTTGTTCCGGGTTCGAGACAAAAAACAGACCTTTTACTGTTACAGTGAGGAAGAGAAGCAATCTGCTATGGCCCAATTGGGCAAGAAATCTGAAATCACTCGGTTCAAGGGACTCGGAGAAATCAGCCCCGATGAGTTTCGTGCATTCATAGGTGAAGACATTCGCCTCGATCCAGTGGTCATTGGAAAGGATTCCAGCTTGAAAGACATGTTGGGTTTCTTCATGGGCAAGAACACCCCAAATCGCCAGCAGTTTATCATTGAAAACCTCCGTGTGGAGAAAGACGTCGTTGAAGAGTTAGCAGGATGAGTGAAGAACCAGAAGACTTGAATGAAGAAGGCTTGACGGCATCTTCGAAAGGAGAAGAAATGGAACGTGTCATCCAGGTGAGTGGCATGTACAACGATTACTTCTTGGATTATGCAAGTTATGTCATCTTGGAGCGTGCTGTGCCCCACCAAGACGACGGTCTGAAGCCAGTACAGAGACGCATTTTGCACAGTTTGGAAGAACTGGATGATGGACGTTTTCACAAGGTGGCAAACGTCATCGGAAACACCATGAAATATCACCCCCACGGGGATGCGTCCATTGGTGACGCCATGGTGCAGATCGGACAAAAGGAGTTGTTGCTGGACTGCCAAGGAAATTGGGGAAATATTCACACAGGTGATCGGGCTGCGGCCCCCCGTTACATCGAGGTGCGGTTGAGCAAATTCGCCAAGGAAGTACTGTTCAATAAAAAGACAACCGAGTGGTTGTTGAGTTATGATGGTCGGAATCAAGAGCCGGAAACATTGCCGGTGAAGTTCCCACTGCTTTTGGCACAAGGTGTTGAGGGCATTGCTGTGGGGTTGGCTTGCCGGACGCTGCCGCACAACTTCGTTGAACTTTGTGACGCCAGTGTGGCGGCGCTGAACGGGAAGTCATTTCGTTTGATTCCCGATTTCCCGACAGGCGGGATGGCGGATGCGGAAAATTACAATGATGGTTTGCGGGGTGGTCGTGTTCGCGTGCGAGGACGAATCGAAAAAGAAGACAACAAAACGCTTGTGGTCCGGGAATTGCCCTTCGGCGTGACGACATCCTCGTTGATTGATAGCATTTTGAAGGCGAATGACAAGGGGAAAATCAAAATCAAACGTGTAGAGGATAACACCGCCGATGTGGTGGAGGTGATGATTCACCTGGCCAACAATGTAAGTCCGGACAAAACGATTGATGCCCTCTACGCATTTACGGACTGTGAAGTCAGTCTGGCGCCCAATTCTACGGTCATTTTGAATGACAAACCGCACTTCTTGGGGGTTTCGGAGTTGTTGAGAATTTCTGCGGAACAGACGAAGCAGTTGCTCAAAATGGAGTTGGAAATTGAGTTGGGTGAGCTGCGCGAAAAGTGGCATTTCGCTTCGCTCGAAAAAATCTTCATCGAAAACCGAATTTACCGAGACATTGAAGAATGTGAAACCTGGGAGTCCATCTTGGAGACCATTCACAAAGGACTCAAACCGCACATCCAACATTTGTTGCGCAGCGTAACCGATGAGGATGTTACGCGTTTGACGGAGATTCGAATCAAGCGGATTTCAAAATTTGACGGCTTCAAAGCTGATCAGTTGATAGAGGGCTTGGAAGCAGATATTGAGCAGGTTCAATACCATTTGAAAAACCTGACGGAGTATGCGGTGGATTGGTTCAAAATGCTCAAAAAGAAATATGGAGCGGGGCGTGAAAGGAAGACGGAGCTGCGTTCGTTTGAGTCGATCGATCGCGCTGTGGTTGCGGTTGCGAATGAAAAATTGTACGTGAACCGAGAAGAGGGATTTGTGGGCACGGGACTGAAACGGACAGAAGGCGAATACGTTTGCGATTGCAGCGATATTGACGACATCATCGTCATCCGAAAGGATGGTGTGATGCAGGTTTCCAAGGTGTCTTCAAAGGCCTTTTTTGGCAAAAACATTTTGCATGTTGGGGTGTGGAATCGAGGCGATGAGCGCACCATCTACAACTGCATTTATTTAGATGGAGCTACAGGAAAGAGCATGATGAAGCGCTTTTCCGTCACATCGATTACACGCGACCGCGAATACCACATCACCAAGGGCTCGGCGCGGTCTCGAATTTTGTACTTCACAGCCAACCCGAATGGTGAAGCTGAAGTAGTGTCGGTGTTTTTGCGAGCCAACACCCGGGCCAAGAAGCTCAAATTTGACATCGATTTTGCGGACTTGGCCGTCAAGGGGCGAGGAGCGGGTGGCAACCTGGTGACCAAGCACCCTGTGCGCAAGATTGAACTCAGCGAGGAAGGCGTGTCGACATTGGGCGCGCTTCAAGTTTGGTATGATGAAACCGTGCGCCGGTTGAATGCTGATGGACGCGGTCAATTCCTAGGAGATTTCAAAGCGGATGATCGAATCTTGGTTGTGTTGTCCACGGGAGAATACCTGTTTACAGGCTTCGATTTGAGTACGCATTTCGATGAGAAAATGATCCATCTGGAAAAGTGGAACCCAGAACTGCCGATGAGTGTGGTTTATTTCGAAGGGGAGAAGGAGGATTGGTATGTGAAGCGTTTTCTGCCCGAATATGTAGCCAAACCATTTTCATTCATCGGAGAGCATGAAGCTTCCAGGCTTGGCGTTGTCAGTACATTGCACCATCCCCACGCCCGCATCCGATACAATCGTCGGTACAAGGAAACCCGAGATCGGGAGGATGAGATTTTGGATTTGCGAGGGTTCATTGCCGTCAAGGGCATGCGAGCATTGGGCAACAAATTGAGCAATTTGCCAGTCACTGAAGTCACCATCGAACCTCCTGTGTCGGCATTGGAAGCGCAAGTTGAAGCTGCATTGAAAAAAAGTGATGATGGACTTGGGGCTGAAGAGGTGAACATTGAACCGAATGCTGATCAGCCAAATTCTTCACCGCAGGCGGCGAGTCCCACCTTGTTTGACTCTTGATTTGGGAAGGGTTTCCTTCGTGTCACTATTACACTTAGTTGCTGTATTTTCGCCGCATGAATACGAAATATGTGTTGAGTATGGCAGCATTCCAGGCTGTTTTGCTGTCATTCGTTGCTTGCGGTGAGTCGGACTCAGTTCAACAGGGGACCAGCCCTGCTCAAGCCATTCACTCTCCGGGAGGAACAGGGGACGCTTTGGTGCACCCAGCGTGGTCTAAAAATGCCACGATTTACGAGGTCAATGTTCGTCAACATACGGCAGAAGGCACATTTGCCGCCTTTGAAAGGGATCTCCCCCGCCTGAAAGAACTCGGTGTTGACATTTTGTGGTTGATGCCCATTCACCCCATAGGGGATGAAAATCGGAAGGGAGGAGAGAACGCGAACAATTTCATTGCCAAACCTGGCAGCACGAGCTTGGGATCCCCCTACAGCGTTCGGGATTATTTCGCGGTGAATCCGGACTATGGCACACTTGATGATTTGAAAAGTTTGGTCGCTGCTGCGCATGCGTTGGACATGAAGTTGATTCTGGATTGGGTGGCCAACCACACAGCTTTCGATAGCGATTGGACCCGTGATCACCGTGAATTCTTCTTGTTGGATTCTGCGGGAAAATTGCAGCCGCCTTTGGGTACGGATTGGTGGGATGTCACCCAGTTGGATTGGGAGAATGGTCAATCCAATGGCCTGTATGACGCCATGGATGAAGCATTGGATTACTGGGTAAGAGAAGCGGACATCGACGGCTATCGCTGCGATGTTGCCATGAAGGTTCCCACTGCTTTTTGGGAACAAGCGCGGAGGTCACTCGAGGCCATCAAGCCCGATGTCTTCATGTTAGCTGAGGCTGAAGAACCTGACCACCACAACCGGGCGTTTGACATGTCGTATGCATGGCATTTGCATCATTTGTACAACCAGGTGTCTACAGGTGCGTTTCCTTTGGACTCGTTGCGGGAATATTTGGCCCATGAATTGGGCAGATTTGGGGCAGACGCATACCGAATGAGCTTTGTCACCAACCACGATGAGAATTCTTGGAATGGAACCATTGCTGAGCGGATGGGAGCGAATGGAGATGCCATGGCGGTTTTGGCAGGAACCTTGATGGGCATGCCCTTGATTTATTCGGGGCAAGAGGCTGGTTTGAGCAAACGCCTTCGGTTTTTTGAAAAGGACACCGTGGAATGGGGAGATTACAACCGCACGGATTTTTACAAAAGCATCAATCGCCTGAATCATGATCAACCAGCGCTTTGGAATGGAGGCTTCGGTGCTTTTCCAGTGGAAATCTCGACCAACCATCCAGACAAAATATTTGCATTTCACCGGACACTGGAAACTCCCGCAAATCAGATTGTGGTAGCAATCAATCTGTCGGATGTCCCACTCATGGTAACCTTGCCTTTGGACGAGGATGACCATCAACTCGAGTTGGCACCGGTTGGTGCTGAGTCTGGACTTCAACCTTCAGCAAATCCACTTGAAATTCCAGCTCATGGTTATGCGGTTTGGTCTCAAAAAGCCGAACTTTGACGCATGGACCATGCAGATCAAAGGGTTCCTGCGCGCATCGCGTTGATTGCGCATGATGGCAAGAAGGAGGCGCTTCAAGCGTTTGTCCAGAAGAACATGGAATTCTTTAGAGAATTTCGACTTGTGGGAACGGGAACCACGGGTCAAAAGATTGCCAATTTGGGCCTCGAAGTCGAACGATTGGCATCGGGCCCTTTGGGCGGTGATGCCCAAATTGCGGCTCAAATCACAGAGGGAAATGTCCATGCGGTGATTTTCTTTCGCGATCCCATGGGCAAACACCCCCATGAACCTGACATCAACATGTTGTTGCGCCAGTGTGATGTCCATGACATTCCCTTGGCTACCAATTCAGCTTCAGCCGATTCACTGATTGGCGGTTTGAAAGGATGGCTGGCTTCGAGACTGCGATGAATGGACATGGATTGGCCTCGGACGAATGACGAAGCTGCCGTTCGGGCTTGGATCCGAAGAGTGCTCGAATACCAAGGCGCAGATTCTGGAGAATGGAAGCCTGTAACTTCCTGGCTATTGGACGATGTAACTGGACGTTCTCGAGGGGAGAGAATGATGGCATCACCTTATCGTTTTTCTGAAAGTCAATTGAATCAATTGTCCCGCGTTCTGATGCGATTGGGAGCAGGGGAGCCCATTCAATATGTAATGGGTCAAGTTGAATTTATGGGGTTGGATTTGGCCATCGGACCGGGTGCCCTCATTCCGCGACCGGAAACCGAGGAGTTGACAGGGATGCTCGTGGAATATGTGGCGGCCAAGTCCGGCCACGTTTCGGCTTTCAGGGTGCTGGATTTGTGCACGGGTTCGGGTTGCATTGCACTTGGTCTTCGTGGGCAATTGGGCAGACAGAACTTGGAAATCCAGGGAGAAGATGTGTCTGAGGATGCTTTGCATTGGGCACGGTTGAATGCCCGGAAGTTGAATTTGGATGTGAATTTCTGGCAAAATGACCTCTTGTCGTGGGCGCCGAAAGATTCAGAACCTTGGGACGTGATTGTTTCAAATCCACCATATATCCCGGAATCAGAGGCTCTTCAGTTGGCTGATCATGTGCGGATGCACGAACCGAAATTGGCCCTGTTTACTCCGGTGGACGAGCCTTTGCATTTTTATCAGGCCATCCTGGCGCAATGTCTGTCTGGACGTTTGGCGGATGGGGGGCTTTGCGCCATGGAATGTCACCGCGATTATGCAGAGGATGTGATGCAGCTGTTTGCGGATGCAGACCGATTTGACCAAGTTGAAATCCGCAGGGATTTGCAAGGGGAGAATCGGTTTGTTTGGGCCCAATCGCTGCGTCGAAACTGACCCGATACATCCGAGGGCATCACTCCGAAAGATGGGAGCCCGATTTCTCCCAAATCAGGCCCAGCGCATTTTCCAAGTAATGTGTGGGTATGGCAAAACCAATGCCTTCGACCCCCATACCAGAGATTTTTTGGTTCACGATTCCAATCAGCACACCGTTCTCATCCACCAAGGCACCACCACTGTTCCCAGGAGAGATGCTGACATCGGTTTGAATCAACATGCGGTTTCCATCTTTTCGGCGACCTGAAATGATGCCTTTTGTCAGGGTAGCACCCAATTCAACATCGAATGGGGTGCCGATGGCGTAAACCTCTTCTCCAACGGGGATGTCGACAGAAAAGTCGATGGAAAAAGGAACCAAGTCCGTGGTGTCTACTTTCAATAAAGCCAAGTCGAACTGGGGTTCCCATCGTTCAATTTCAGCCTTCTTTTTCGACCCATCTTCAAAATGCACCTCGTAGCTCAAACTCGTGTCAGCAATGACATGGTGGTTGGTCACAATCCAGCCATCAGAGCTGATGATGCAGCCGCTGCCATGCCCATCTTCAGCATCGATGGTGACCACGGATGGGATGGCTTGAGCCACTTTCTGATTCGTTCTGAACAAATGGGGAATCGAGATGGAAGACCAATCCTGTTTCCAAAGTTGAGCCCATTCGTCTTCGGACACCCAACTTTCCTGAATCACGGGGGACTCCATGGCTTCAAAAAGGCTGTGAATCAGGGCATCGGAAATGAGGCTCCTGTCCAAGCCCTCCGTGGGATCATACGGTCCCCAAATGGAGGTGGATGAGAGTTTCAAAGTGTCCGTGGCCATCTCGTATGGATTGAACATCCACCAATCCGATTTCACATCGTATCGAACCACACCTGCCACGCGGTGCTCGTCCACGTACGTCAGCGCCCCGGCCATCTTCACAGCACCGCCGACCTCAAACAATTTGCTGTTTTTATCTTGTTGAAATCCTTGTTGAATCAAGACATCAGTCATTTCCGCGTCCAGGTTTGAATATTCCAGTTCGATGGCTTCCTCCGTTTTCCGGGTATAATCGGGTTGGTTGGTTTCAAAATCCCGCATACTCTCGTAATAAGACCATTGGTGATTGGCGGAATCGATGCGCATGTGAAAGCCTTCAATAAGCAGATTGGAGGTGTCGTTTTTGCAGGTGGGCATGGGGACCAATGCCGGCAACACATAAGATTTTTTGTAAACGCGTTTGGGCGGAGCGAACAGTCCCAACCCATTGTAAAATGCCAGTCCAAAGCCCACACCAGTCCAAACCCCAGAATCTTCTCCGTCTTGTGAAATGCCGCGTGCCATCATGCCCAGGCCCAGCGCAGTCATCCCTCCATCCACCAATTTCAAGGGATTGCGTTGCTCGGGGAAAAGTGGAATGGTCTGAGGGAAATGACCCTCTTTGGACACTTGAACAATGTGGTACTCTTCAGAATTGCTCAACGAAGCCAAAACACGGTCGTACCCTTCAACCTCGTAGTAAAATCCTTCATCCCAATCCCATTCATCCAAAGCGATGGCCACACTGTCGACATCCATCGAAGAAGTCATTTCCGCTGTGGTTGTGAAATTCAGGACAGAGCAGGAACTCATCGAAAACCAGAGGAGACAAGCACTGCCGAGAACGACATGAAAAAATGGAGTAGAACGCATGGATTTAAGGAATCAGATTGTTGAATCCAGCATAAATGCCAAATCCAAAGGTAGGCGTGCTGCGGGCAGGGGCCACAAGAAATCCTGCTTGCGCATAAAAACCCCAATCTCGTTTGCCCCAGAATGAGGTCCGACCTTGCCATCCCATTTCAAATCCAGCCTCGGACGGTTGAAAGTTGTCCAGATCCATTTGGATTTGATTTTCCAAGTGGGGGGCTTCAATTCCGAAAAACAGCAAGGCATCTGCGTACAAAAGCATTTGAGAAGATCCCTTGTACTTTCGTGGTTTTCCTTTTCCAGTAGACGTCATCAATGCGATGTTTCGAGAACGTGTGAGGGCAACACCCATTGCAAGTTCTGTGTAAGTCAATCCATATGGTGAAGAGGCCAAAAGGTCGGTGTTTCGGTAGCCAATGCCACCGTGGACTCCCCATGCGTAGGTGCGGGGAACTTCGTATTCGAGTTGATAAACCGTTTGTTCATTGTACCCTGTGGATTCGCTTTTGAGGGTGAGGCCCAATGTTTTGGGTTTGTCATTGGTTTTGATAAAGTAGACCCCTCTCAGCCGGAAGCTTCGTGCGGCTGGCGGCTCGTTCTGGGTGTACAAAGAATCGGGTGCATCACCATAGAGGGCAGCACCCAACACGTTCGTTTGGAGTGAAACAAGTCCCTTACCTGGAATGGCAAATTGAATTTGAAGGCCTTCAACCAAATCGGTGGTGAATGCTCCCCAAAAAATGCCTAGCCGACTCATGTGTTCGGGTCGATCGGTGAGGACTTCATACTCGATTTTTGTGCCGTCTTCGAAAGCGGCTGATTGCCGCTGACACCAGCCATTCAGTGGGAGCAAATTCAACAAGAGGACGCATGTGAAAAAGGGAGGGAAAAACTTCACTGCAGGGGGTTTGTGGCGGCGAATATACGGATGTAATTTGCCGGTATGGAGCAATCTGCTGCGGGGGTTCGGGACAGGATTTTGGCTTTGCGCGCTGAGGTTGAAGCACACAACATCAGCTACTATCAAGAGGCCAAGCCCACCATTTCAGACGAGGCATTCGATGCCAAACTCAGGGAGCTGGAGCGCCTTGAAGCTGAGCATCCCGAGTGGCAGGATTCATCGTCCCCAACCCAACGTGTGGGGAGTGATCAGACCAACAAGGGATTCGAGAAGGTGGCCCATTCTGCCCCCATGTTGTCCTTGACGAACAGCTACAACCAGGAGGACATTGAAGAATGGGCGCACCGCGTGGACCGTTTGTTGGAAGGGGAAGAAGTGGAATTTGTGTTGGAGCTGAAGTATGATGGTGTGGCCATTTCGCTTGTATATGAAAATCGTCAATTGATACGTGCTGTGACACGAGGTGACGGTGAAGTTGGAGAGGATGTCACCCGAAATGTGCGCACAATTCGAACCATTCCCTCTCACTTGACCACGGCGGCACCAGAGCACCGTATCGAAGTTCGTGGTGAGATCTTTTTTCCTTTTCAGCCTTTTGAGCAGTTGAACGAGGAACGCATTGAGAAGGGGCAAGAGGCCTTTGCCAATCCAAGAAATACGGCGGCGGGTACATTGAAGTTGTTGGATCATCAGGTGGTTGCCGAACGCGGATTGGACTGCTTGATATACAGTGCTGTGGAAGGCGTCGAGGCGGAATCTCATTCCAGGGCCATTGAAGTTTTGGGAGAATGGGGTTTCAAGATTCCGGATCGAAAGTCACGCATGGTTGAAATCGCAGATGACATGTTGGGGATTCAATCGTTTTTGGCCCATTGGAACATAGAACGGCACAATCTCCCTTTTGCAACTGATGGAGTCGTCATCAAAGTCAACCCTTACCTACACCAGAGGGAATTGGGCATGACGGCCAAAAGTCCCCGATGGGCCATTGCTTTCAAATTCCCTTCAGAAAGGGGATACACGAAGCTTTTGGACATCGCCTACCAAATTGGGCGAACTGGGGCCATCACCCCCGTGGCACATCTGAAAGGGGTTTTGATTGCAGGAACTGTTGTGAAACGAGCATCCTTGCACAATGCAGACATCATTGAGACCTTGGATGTTCGCGTAGGGGATTGGGTTTGGGTCGAGAAAGGTGGTGAAATCATCCCGAAAATCACAGAGGTCGATTTGTCTGCTCGAAGCACTGAAGTGGGAGGTCCCCATGAGTTCATTGCGACCTGCCCAGCATGCGGCACAACGCTCGTTAGAGAAGAAACAGAAGCACGTCATCACTGTCCCAACCACAAGGAATGTCAACCTCAAGTGCACGCGAGACTGAAGCATTTTGTCAGTCGAAAAGCGATGAACATTGATGGTCTCGGGGGAGAAATCATTGACTTGTTGATGGCCTGCGATGGCTTGTCAAGTCCGGCAGATTTGTACACCTTGGCTTCTCGAAGTGAGCAAGCAGGATGGCGCGACCGGGTCGCCATGTTCAAGCCACCCAGAAAATCCCCTACACCTGCGGATGACTTGGCGCGCGGTGCTGTGGCCTTGGCTGGCTGGTTTCATCGCAATTCGAAAGGTGAACGTTACAAGGGAGTCACCCAATTGCCTTGTAAAGTGGAGGACATTCAGAATTGGGCTGAACAACGCTTTGCTGGGGTCCACGTTTCATTTCCCGTTCAGACCTCGTGGGCCGAAGAATGGTGTACTCATGCCCCGGATTGGAAATGGGCGGTGCGAAGAGCTTTGCAGGATGCCACAGACAAAGATTACATTTTGGCCCAGCTCGAGACTGCGAATCATCCTGATGAATTGATGGGATTGGCCTCGGGGCTGCGTGGGCCGCATTGGGACCAGTTTTTGTTGAGGCTGACACCGCGCAGGCAGCTCCATTTGAAAGGCGAAAAGAAATTGGGAAATCTCATTGCATCCATCGAGGCTTCGAAACAACGGCCTTTCACAGCAGTGTTGTTCGCTTTGGGCATTCGCCATGTCGGGGCTGAGGTGGCCGAGGAGTTGGGGCAATTTTTTGGGTCCATGGATTCATTGCTCGCTGCACCTGAGTCAGACATTGCTGCCATCCATGGCGTTGGAGAAGAAATTGCATCGAGTGTGGTGGCTTGGCGCGATGACCCTGACCATCAGATGATGATCCAAGCCTTGTCAGATGCGGGTTGTCAAATGGAAACACTGCAGGGCACTTCGGGGATGGAAGGTTCGGATGTCCTTGCAGGATTGACCTTTGTCATCACGGGCACCTTGCCTGAACCTCGAGAAGCCGTAGCTGAGTCCATAAGGCTTCATGGTGGCAAGGTCACCGGTTCCATTTCGAAGAAAACCTCCTTTTTGTTGGCAGGGGAAAAAGCAGGGTCAAAAATGAAAAAAGCATCGGCTCTCGGAATTGAAGTGATGACATACGACCAATTGCAGGCTCGAATTGGAGCTTGATAGATACCGAACCGGAAATGTCCTGTTTCATTTGCTAACTTGCACCTTGATGAGATTTGCGGCGATTGATGTAGAATGCGCAACCAGTGATTTCGGTAACATTTGTGAGATCGGCTTGGTTGTTTTTGATGGTGGTGTAGAAGTCGATTCCTTCCGTTCTCAGGTCAAACCGGTCATTCCCGAATTCGGTGACTGGCAGCGTTGGAATTTGCCTTACAGTTTGCGGGAATTGCTTAAAGCTCAGGATTTTTCAGCGGTTTGGGAGGATGCGAGTGCTTTGGTGAAGGACATTCCAGTGGTGGCTCACAATGCGGCCACTGTGGAATGCAGACATTTTTCTGCTGCATTTCGTGCAGGGGAGGTGGAACATTCAACGATGCCTGCAATTCATTGTTCGCTTGAATTGGCGCGTCGGCTTTGGCCGGATTTGCCCAAGCATGGTTTGAAACAATTGGCCCGAGAGTTTGAGTGGAAACTGGATCACCACAATCCCGTCAGCGACGCCAGGCTTTCTGCAATGGTGGTGCAGAAGGCCTTGGACAAGCACCCCGAGCTTGATGTTTCTTCTCTCTTTGAAAAATATCGCTTGCCTGCTTGTACCCTGGATTTGAATCGGGGTTCGAATTTGTTGGACAAAGCCCGATCCATCAAAAGTCGGGGAGGTCGTCCTGGGCAGCGCTCCCGCAGAAAGGGAGGATTTCCAGAATTGGTCACATGGGATTCACCCGTCCCCACGCCCAATCAGATTTTCCCAGGCCAGAACTACATCCTGAGTGGTTTTCATCCGGGCCGAAAACAGGAACTTCATGAGCGTGCTCGGCACATCGGTCTCAAGAGCATGTCCATGGTCACACCTCAAACAGATTTCTTGGTTGCGGATACTCAGATGGGGCCGGCGAAATTGAACCGTTGCCAGCGATACAAAATCCCGGTGCTTTCAGAATCTGAGTTTATGGATCTATTGGATCGCTATTCGGATTCCTGACTCAAAACTGAATTCCCACTTTGAGGTTGATTCGTCGATCCGTCAAATAATTGGGGATGGCGTACATCCGACCATTGATATCTTCAATCCATGTGTGATTGATGGTGTTACGGATGCCAAGCAGGTTGAATACCTCGAGTGCCACAAAACCTGTTTTTCCAGCATCTCCGTTGTCCTCTTTTGTGAAGAGTTCCCTGGAAAAACCGATGTCAACACGCCTGTAAAAAGGTGTCCTCAACACATCCAAGTAGCGCTCGAAAGATGGTGGCCCAAATGGCAGTCCGGTCCCGAAATACATACTGAGTAGGACCTTGTAAGCATCATTTCCTGGCATTTCATCCTGAAACAGGAGAGACAAGTTGAATCGCTGGTCTGTTGGACGGGGGATGAAACCTGGCTGAATTTCCGTGGAATCAACAGCTACATCGTTCAACGTAAATCCCGGGACGATTAAAGCCCCGTCCGAATTGTAATACTCTTGGTATTGATCGTCCACTAAATCTTCAGCAGTGGACATCACGCTCATGCGCAACCAACTTTGAATGCCTTCAATGAATTCTCCATTGAGCATGAAATCCAAGCCGGTGGCATAACCATTGGCATTGTTCGTGGCATAGTAGCGCTGGCGGACATTTTCCACTTCATAGGGAATGAGTGAGGTCAAATCCTTGTAATACAATTCCGCGACCATTCTGAATGGTCGCCCGCGCATTTCCAATTGGCGATCTAAGCCCAGCACTGCATGAACAGCCTTTTGCGCTTCAATCTCGGGGTTGATGATTCCCGTCAATCCACGCATCTCCCGATAAAATGGCGGTTGCCAATACACGCCACCACTCAACTTCCAGACAGTTGACGTCTTTGACGTATCTGAGCCAGCAGGGACCAAGCTGATGTGTCCCCGTGGTCCGCCGACATATTGATCATTGAATGACCACCAATGACCTCGGTAACCCAAATGGGTCTTCCAGAGGGCGCCGTTCTTCTGTTGATGGCGCCAAGTACCTTGGAAGTAGCCTTGAATTCGAGTCGAGTTGACGTCGTTGTCCGCCCGAACCACATCATTCAATTCGATGGTTTGAAAAGGGCGATTGGCCGGTCCGGAGTAGCCCACAGCGTCCAAAGGATGGGGGGTAGAAAAACCAGCAGAATCAACATACTCCCATTCGCTCAAACGATCATGAATGCGTTCCTGTTGGCCTTTCAGCCCATATTCGAGAAAGAATTGGTCTGCGGCAATGGATGACGAGCCTTTGATGGCTGCGCTCAGTACTTCTGCATCCAAGGCATTTCGTGCGTGATTCAGAAAAGCACCGACACCACGGTTCACCAAGGCTTCACCCAATTCATCACTGCCCAAATCTCGATCGAGTTCATCGAGGAGGTACGCCCCCAGCACATCATACGATTCTTGTTCCGAGGTCCGAAATGCCGAAGCGATGAATCGCAAGCGTGTGCTTTCAGTTGTGCGGTTGATTGCCATGGAACCAAACCCCGTGCGGAATTTCGTTTCCTCTGCTCCATCAAAATATATGGTCAGGCGCAAGGCCTCGTTGATGTTTCCAACTTCCGTTTGCCTCGTCTGAGGGATAAAACGGTAGTCGTTCGCCCCAAACATGCCGAGCCATTCCACTTCCCATGGCCCGAAGCCATCAGGATCCCAAGTCACAAAGGATTGGAGGTCAACATATCGAGGTTGATACTCGCCACCTTCATCCAAGGAACCCAAAACATAGGCATTGTTGCGGTACCGAAAGCCTGTGTTGAAAGTCCAATTTTCAGCCACTGCATCTTGCTGCAGGTTCAGTCCGAGGAGGCTGGCAGTCATCCGGGTTCGATTTTCACGAGGTTTCCGGTATTGGATGTCCAAAACAGAGCTCATCTTATCGCCGTACTTGGACTCAAATCCGCCTGCAGAAAATTCAATGGATTCCACCATGTCAGGGTTGGGGAAGGAGAGTCCTTCTTGTTGACCTGCACGAACCAAAAAAGGCCGATATACTTGGATGTCATTGACGTAGACGAGGTTTTCGTCGAAGCTTCCACCACGGACATTGTAAGCACTGGACAATTCGCTGGTGAAGTTCACTGGTGCCTGAAGCAATGCATCTTCGATGGTTCCTCTCGGGGAAGGGATTCGGTTGGCGATTTTCGGATTGATTCTTTGGATGGGTGAGGTGCGTTCGCCCTCGGCGACAACCTCAGAAGTGCCCAAAGCCACACCTGCACGCAGCCGGATGTTTTTCACCAAGGAATCGCCATCCTGCAAACCATCAAAAAGATTTTCAACAGCCTCATACCCGACAAAACTATATCGCACCACCCATCGGTTTTCTGGAGGAAGTTCCAAATGGTATCTGCCTTGTGCATCGGTGAGGACTGCGCCACGATTGAAGTTCATGGGAATCACAGTTGCACCCGGGAGTCCCACCCCGGCGATGTCCGTGACGCGACCACTGATGTGGATGGACGATTGGGCCCAGCTGCTCGTTGAACAGGTCACCGCCCAGCAAACCACCAAGGTCATCCATCCGATCAGTTGCTTGGACATCATCATTGTCGCTTGAGATCCCCTCGGCGAAGGGCTTGAACGAATTGTGCCCATGCCACAGGACTGAACAAATTGATCGGAGGCAATCCGCCCTGATAACTCGCTTGCACCGCTTGCTGCTGCATGGTGTAGTTGTAGACTTCTGACCCATCTCGACCAACTTCCATGAGGCGGTCATACAAAGCCAGAGGGTCGAGTGCTTCTTGGCCCCGGGTGTAGGCATCCGACCCCAAGTTCAAAGCCAAAAATTCTTCTTTGAAACGTTCCTTGGTGGGCCAAGGGTAGACAAATGCCTCTTGCAAGGCAACTGTGTCCCGAGCCATGGGGGCGACTACATTCATGCGAGGAAACACGAGATCTTCTGGAATCACAACATCTCGTGCGATGTATCCCACGGATGAAATTCGCAGCGTGTCACCAATCAGTGCCGGCAAGCTGAAAAAGCCATGAATGTCTGTCATGGTGCCGCGCTCATCCCGCACCCGATAGATGGTGGCATAGGGGAGGGGGGATAGAGAATCTGTGGTGACCACCATGCCTGAGACTTGGACGACATCATTTTGCCCCTTGGCTCCTGATGTGAACCAACCACAGAACAGGAATGCTCCGATCAGTTGAAAGAATGCGAGGGGCAGAAATCGATACATGCGGACCAAATTACAACGCTTATTTGGTCATCAATCTTGTGCAGTCTTGAATTCGCTCGTGAAATGGAAAGTCAATTCTGGAAAATTTTGAATTTCCATGTCGAGCAAAAACTTTGAAGGGGCCAAGAATACGTCGTTTTCATCCTTGTCTTTGACCATGTCTTGGCCTTTGATGCGTTTGAATTCCTCCAGCTTGGCCTCGTTGTCGCTCACAATCCAACAGGCTTTGTGATATGATTTCGGTTGAAATTCGCATTTTGCGCCATATTCATGCTCCAATCGGTATTGAATCACTTCGAACTGAAGTTCTCCGACAGTCCCGACAATTTTCCGGTTGCCCACTTCTCGGATAAACAATTGGGCTACACCCTCATCAGTCAGTTGTTGTATGCCCTTTTCGAGTTGTTTGCTTTTCATGGGATCCTTGTTGACCAATTCCTTGAAAATCTCTGGCGAAAAGCTGGGAATGCCCTGGAATTGAATGGATTCTCCCTCAGTTAAAGTGTCTCCGATTTTGAAATTGCCAGTGTCGTACAAGCCCACGACATCCCCTGGCCATGCCTCCTCCACTACGCTTTTGTCCTGCGCCAAAAAAGTGGCCGGATTTGAGAATTTCAATTTCTTCTGCGCCCTCGTATGTGTGTAAAATGTGTTGCGCTTGAAGGTGCCACTGCAAACGCGCAGAAAGGCGATTCGGTCCCGATGTCGTGGATCAATGTTGGCGTGAATTTTGAAAATGAAGCCGGAGAAGTGCTGCTCATCTGGCGAAATGTCACGCGCATCCGCAGCCCGTGGCCTCGGATCAGGTGCGATGTCGACGAAAGTGTCCAGCATTTCTTGAATGCCAAAATTGTTGACGGCGCTTCCAAAAAACACAGGGGCCAGGTCTCCAGCCAAATATGGTGCCGGGTCCCAGGTTTCATAAACCCCATCAATCAATTCAACATCCTCTCGCAATTGGTTGGCTCCATCTGTACCCACCAAATTGTCCAATTGGGCATCCGCCAAATCATCAATGTTGACCACATCCTTGACAATGCGGGTTTTATCGGCTTGAAAGAGTCGAACATTCTGATCATAAAGTGAATAGACACCGCGAAACGTGTGACCGATGCCAATGGGCCACGACAAGGGACGGACTTGGATATTCAATTTGGCCTCCAACTCATCTAGCAAGTCGAAGGCCTCTTGCCCTTCCAAGTCCATTTTGTTGATGAACACAATGACTGGCGTTTGACGCATTCGACATACCTCCATCAACCGCTCAGTTTGGGCTTCTACCCCTTTCACACAATCCACAACAAGGATCACACTGTCAACTGCGGTGAGGGTTCGGTACGTATCCTCTGCGAAGTCTTTGTGCCCAGGTGTATCCAGCAAATTGATCAATTTGTTCCGATAGTGGAAAGCCATCACTGACGTGGCTACAGAGATGCCCCTTTGGCGTTCAATGTCCATAAAATCTGAAGCCGCAGTCTTGGTGATTTTGTTGTTCTTGACAGCTCCAGCGGTTTGAATGGCACCACCGAACAGCAGAAACTTCTCGGTCAAAGTGGTCTTGCCAGCGTCGGGGTGGCTGATGATGGCGAAAGTGCGCCGCTTTTCGATTTCGTCGTGGATGTGGGCCATGAAGGCGCGAATTTACGGTTTCTGGTGGGCGCCTGGCAGGTTTTCGAGCAGGGCCTTCCATTGACTTTTAACCTGTGTTTCTTCAAAATGCTGACGCAACGTTTGGCGATTGGCCCGAAAAGGGCCGCTTTCAATGCATTGGGCCAAGGCCCGCGGATCACCTGGCTGAAACAACGCTTTCCCATCCACTTCTCCTTTCAGGAACAACTCCGGGGTGCCGCCACTTTGTGTGCCGACCACCGCAGCGCCAGCTGCCATGGCTTCCAACGTCACCATGCCAATCGTTTCTGAAACACTGCAAATGGCCAGGACATCGACGGCATCGTAGGCAGGACGCAATGCCTCCATGGAGGGATAAAAATGCACGCGGTTTTTAACCCCAAGTTTTCGAGCCAATTGTTTGAGTTCTCCTAACATGTCCCGGTCCTCGTTGACGGTGTTATCCCCCACGAAAACGGCTTCCCAAAGAGTCGGTAGATGGACCAAGGCACGAATCAAAACATCTTGCCCCTTCAAGGGATCCAATCGGCCAAAACACCCCACGAGCCGCCTTTCCAATGGCCATCCCAAGGCACTTCGTGCTGCCATTATCTGCTCCGGAGGTGCCCACCAAGTGGCTTCAAGGCCCAATGGGATCACTTGGATGTTTTCTGAGGGCACCGATGTCCAGGTTTCAACTTGGGCTTGCAACCAGTGCAAGGGTGACACCCAGCGGCTGACCCTTCGAAAACGCTGTTGATGCCATGGCATCAATTTGGGACCAGCCAATTGCATGCCTTGCTGAAAAATCAATGGAATCTGTGTGCGCATGGCAGCTTGCCCACAAATCCCCAAATCCCTTGGGTCTCGAGTCCACAACACATCGACACCATGGGTCAACAACAGCTGGTGAAGTGCTCGGCCAGCGGTCCAATGCAGATAGCGATGATGACGTTGAATGACCACCCGCGTCGTTTCATTTGCCGCGGACCACAACTTGGAGTCTTGGACGCAAAAGACACAGGTTTCATGCCCCAACTCTTCCATCCAACGCGCGTGACGGAGCAGGTTGCGCTCCAATCCTCCCCAACCCGTTGAGGAGCTGAGAAAGCCAATTTTCATTTCAGACTGGGCCGCAAGGTGATTTCGCTGTATATGGCCGAACTGCGGCCTTGGATGGCATGCAGTATCGCTTCTGCAACAGTTTCGGCTTCCATTCCCTTGGCGAATTCGGGGGCATAACTGTCCCTGAGTTCAGCATTGGAAGTTTGTTGAATGAATGGGGTGTCCACAGCCCCAGGGTTGATGGTCGTCACGGCGAGAACATGCTTAAATTCAATGCGAAGGGATTCGGAGAGCGCCAGAATTGCATGTTTGGTTGCGCAATAGACGCCAGAGTTGGGGAACACATTTCGAGCCGCGACAGAGCCAATGTTGATGACATGCCCTCGTGCTTCAACCAAGTGCGGAAGACAGGCATGCAAGGTGCTCAAAACCCCTTTGAAGTTGACATCGACCATCTGGTGCCATTCTTCAAGCTTTCCTTGGTCAAGCGGGTCAAAACAACCAAGTCCCGCATTTGGAATGCAAACGTCAATGCCCCCCATTTTGGAAATGGCACGGTCCACGGCCAGCTTGATGGATGCAACATCCAAAACATCGCAAGTTTGAGTCACAATGCCCGTGGGCAGTGTTTCAAGTTTTTCAGCCCTCCGCCCAACAGCGAAGACTTGATGTCCGAATTCTTGCAGGGCGATGGCGGCTGCGCGCCCAATGCCACTGGTGGCTCCGGTGATGAAAATGCGTTTGGATTCCATGTTGCGAAATTAGGCATCCGATTATCGCTGGCCCACTTGCAACACCGCATGCCCGATCACGCGGTCATAGCCGGCCATGTCCCAGTAATAGGCCAGAATGTCGTAGCGGTTGTCCGTCACGTGGTGGTTGCCTTCAATGGTGGCGAACCAATCTGGCATCAGTTCAATGTCATTCCGACGGGAATTTACTGGCGACTCGTGGGCATACAAATAGTTGTAGTAGCCTTGTTTCAATAGCAATGTGGCTTCATATACTTGTCGGGATTCATTCCATTGCATACGGTGTTTTTCATCGCGTTTGCCTTGACTGAAACCACCCACCACGTAGACAGCTCCCGGATAAGGTTGAGCGACCTCATGTTCAAAGTGGGCCATCACGTAATCACTTTCCGTGGCCCCTTCGAATTGGTCATTGTGGATGGCAAATGCACCACCAATGTGAGGTCGCGCAACAAATGTTTTGTAGGCTCGCCGTTCATCTGATTCCAGATAGATATGCCAAAACCTTTCACCTTCCTGGATGGATTTGATTCCTTGACTGATGAACCGCAAACTTTTCAAATCCGCCGCTCGCCAAGTGTTTCCGCCTGGGAAATGGGCCAAATCAGCTGTGCGAAAATCGATTTCACGACCGCGAACAAATCGCGGTTCGATGCCCACCAAGGACAAGGGCCAGAATCCGTTCTGAATGATCACCATTTGCAAAGCTTCGTAGGCATCGGTCAACGGATATTCCTGGGCATTGAGGGTGAAGTCCAGTGCTTGATGCGTTCTGATTTGATCCAGTTGTGGGGGTTCTCGTAGCGAGATGTCCGTACTCGTGAGGGATTCAAACAAAACGAATCGGGTTTGCAAAACGGGATCGTCCGGTGCATTTGGGTCCAAAACTTCCACCACGTAATTGCCACTTTTTGTGAACCGGGTCAGGTCATTGGGAAAGACTGCGGAATAGTGGGTGTAGTTGACTTTGGTGCCAAAACTGGCCTCACGCACATCCATGGCCGGTTCTTGAAATCCATCTAAAAAATCGCTGGGGTCCAAATCAGGCGAAGCATACCAGTCAAATGTGCAATGGCGAAAACGAAGGAAATAATGTGGCGATTCATCCCCCAGTCGATCGAAGCTCAGTAGCATTTGTCCATTCGCGAGAGGAACAATGGCAGGAGCGAGCGGGGTGCCCACCGGAGCCAGTTGCAGGGTCCGAATGTTGTCGGCAGCGAGCGACACGGGATAGGGCTCTTGTGCGTCCATTCCCAGGCAGACCAGGAAGAGGAAAATGGTTGAAATATTATACGTGTGCATTTCTTTCGACTTTTCGTGGACCAAACATGATGAAGGGTTGTTCTCGGTTCCTACCTTTGCGCCGCGAAAAGTAAACCCAACTGAACTGATGAGCAGTATCATTCGGATAAGAAAAGGTGCAGACATTCGGTTGAAGGGCAGCGCCTCGTCGAACAAAGAAGCAGCCCCGAAGTCGGGCAAATACGCCGTGCTGCCTGAGGATTTCCATGGTGTGGTCCCCAAGTTGATGGTCCGTCCCGGAGATGCCGTTTTGGCTGGAGATCCTTTGTTCCATGACAAATACGCCCCTGAGGTGAAATACCTGAGTCCGGTTAGTGGGGTGGTCTCCGACATCGTTCGTGGTGCCAAACGACGAATTCTGGCCATTGAAGTCGAGCCTGATGGCAAGGATGCACATCGGACCTTTGACATTCCCCAAATCGCCGGAGATCAAAGAAGCGAGCTGGTAGAGGCATTGACCGAGGGCGGGTGGTTTGGGTTCATCAAGCAACGACCTTTTGACGTTCCAGCTGATCCGAAGACAATGCCGCGGAGCATCCACATTTCAGGGTTCAATTCGGCTCCATTGGCCCCGAGTGCCTCGGTGGTTTTGGAGGGGCGCATGGAGGATTTCCAAAAAGGGTTGGATGCCCTTGTGGTTTTGGCAGGCTCTGGTGGCGTGCACTTGGGGGTTCGACATGGGGACAACACGTACGACGCGGTCTCAGGTGTGAACAAAACGACCTTTGAAGGTCCGCATCCAGTGGGCAACGTGGGGGTTCAGATTCATCATACTTGGCCCATCAACAGAAACGAGGTGATCTGGACCATGGGTTACGAAGATGTTGCCAACATGGGGAGTTTCCTGCGAAACGGGGTTTATGCACCGGATCGGGTGGTGGCTGCGGTAGGTTCCCGTCACGCTTCACCTGGGCACTATCAAATCCGTTTGGGTGCAGAGGTGTCATCGGTGTTTGGATCGACACAAATCGATGAAAACGAGACCCGAATCATTTCTGGAGATCCCCTTACAGGACGACGGATTTCCGCTACTGGTTACATCTCGGCTTTCGCTCAACAGATATGCTTTATGCCCGAAGGCAACAAGCCCAAATTTTTGTTGGCCAACGGTTGGCTGGGTTTGGGATTTGACAAGTTCAGTTTGTCCCGGGCATATCCCACTTGGCTGCTTCCAAAATCCAAAGAATTTGATTTGGACACCAACGCCAATGGAGAGGAGAGGGCGTTCGTGGTCACGGGTCAATATGAGCAAGTTTTTCCGTTTGACATTTATCCAGTTCAGTTGCTGAAGAGCATCATGGTGAATGACATTGACATGATGGAGAAACTGGGCATCTATGAGGTGGCCCCTGAAGATTTTGCCCTTTGTGAATACGCATGTACATCGAAGATTGATGTGCAACATGTGGTGCGTGAGGGGTTGGACACTTTGAAACAAGAACTTGGCTAATCGATTGAGGAATGAAGTTTTTGGAAAACATGCTGGACAACGTCCGGCCACATTTTGAGGAAGGCGGGAAATGGTCTCGTTTTTGGGTTGTGTTTGACTCGTTGGAGACGTTTGCATTCACGCCAGGTCATGCCACGAAAAATGGTGTTCATATCCGAGATGGAATTGATTTGAAGCGGACCATGTTTTTGGTTATTGTCGCCCTGTTGCCGGCATTGTTGTTTGGCACTTGGAATCAAGGCCATCAGTACTTCTTGTCTATTGGGGAGTTGGGGGTCAATGATCCTTGGTCAGCCATGTTTATCGATAAAATGTGGGTTGGGTTGCAGAAACTGTTGCCTTTGATTGTGGTCTCATACGGCGTGGGTTTGGGCATTGAATTTGTGTTTGCCGGAATCAATAAGCATTCAATTAACGAGGGCTTCTTGGTCTCTGGGATGCTGATCCCGCTCATAATGCCCGTGGACGTGCCTTTGTGGATGGTGGCCATTGCTGTTGCATTCGCCGTGATCATTGCGAAAGAGGTTTTTGGCGGCACAGGCATGAACATCCTCAATGTGGCACTGACGGCCCGCGCGTTCCTGTTTTTTGCCTACCCCAAACAACTGTCCGGTGAAATTTGGATTCACAACGTGGCGGCGAGCAAGTCAGGAGGCATGTTGGTGGACGGATACACAGGTGCTACGGCACTGGGCCATTTGGCTTCTACTGTGGGCAAAGATGCGGGATCCGCGGAGGTCCAAAATGTGATGAGTATGTTTGGCGCTGATGGTATGTTTTCGTTTTCGAATTCTTTGATTGGGATCATCCCCGGGTCCATTGGAGAGACTTCGGCTTTGGCCATTTTGTTGGGTGCGGCGCTTTTGATTTGGACGGGCATTGGAAGTTGGAAGGTCATGAGTTCATTTTTCGTCGGTGGACTGGTCATGGGTGGGTTGTTCAATTTGATGGGACTGAATGCGTACATGACCATTCCAGCGATTCATCAACTGGTGATGGGTGGCTTCATGTTTGGCATGGTATTCATGGCAACTGACCCGGTTTCCGCTTCACATACAGAGACTGGAAAATGGTTTTACGGATTTTTTGGTGGTTTTTTGAGCATCATGATTCGCGTCTTCAATCCGGCTTATCCGGAGGGGGTCATGATGGCCATTCTGTTTATGAACGTGATGGCTCCACTCATTGATCATTACGTCATTGCAGCCAACGTCAAGCGTCGGGAGCGTCGCGCGGCCGCTAGCACCATTCCTGTTGCCACATAATTCTGGATGAGATGACAATGAACAAAAACAGCACCGGCTACACATTTGGTTTTGCCATTGCAATGGTTGTGGTGGTGGGGGCTACGCTCGCATTCACAGCATTGGCATTGAAAGACCGCCAAAAGGCAAACGCCGCGGACAAAAAGCGGATGGACATCTTGAGTGCCATCGGCGTTCAAGCCACGCGTCTCACAGCCTCTGAGGTGTTCGACGAGTATGTGGTGGAGCGGATTTCCCTCGATGCCAATGGCCAATCGGTTTCGGTCAAGACAGGACCTATTGTGACAACGGACAAAGCAGATCCGTTCAACATTGATGTCAAAAAAGATTACCGAGCTCACGTGAAGAGCGCTGCGAAGGCGGCAGACGGTGATGATCAGGCTCTCCGTGCTGCGATGGAAACTGCAGGTCTGAATTTTCCACTGTTCCGTTGTGAGAAGGAAGGTGAATCCATTTACGTGGTTCCTGTGGTGGGATCTGGCCTGTGGGGACCCATCTGGGGCTATCTGGCTTTAGAGTCAGACATGACCACCATTTATGGTGCTACGTTTGACCACAAAACGGAAACACCTGGACTGGGTGCAGAAATCAAGGAAGCGTTTTTCCAAGACAAATTCAAAGGCAAATCCATAGCATCGGCTTCAGAGTTGTTGTTTGATGTTGTCAAAGGTGGCGCTCCTACAAATGAACACAGCGTGGATGGCATCACCGGCGGCACCATCACCTCCAAAGGGGTGGGGGAAATGATCAACCGGACGTTAAAAGTCTATGTGGATTATTTCGACATGCAAAACGCAAAGGCATCGAGATGAGTACTGAAACACAAATCGTGGAGAAGAAGCGTGAGCCGCTTTTTTCCAAGAAGAACAAAAAATTGCTGAGCGATCCGCTTGACGATTCAAACCCCATTACAGTCCAGGTTTTGGGAATTTGCTCGGCCTTGGCCATTACTGTGCAATTGCAACAAGCTGTCATCATGAGCCTATCGGTTTTGTTTGTGATGATCGGGGGTAACGTCATCATTTCATTGCTTCGCAACACCATTCCTGACCGGATTCGAATCATCGTCCAATTGGTGGTTGTGGCTTCGTTGGTGATCATCGTGGACCAAGTTTTGAAGGCATTCCAACCAGATATCTCTGAGAAATTGTCTGTTTTCGTGGGATTGATCATCACCAATTGCATCATCATGGGCAGGTTGGAGGCTTTTGCTTTGGGCAACAAGCCCGGTCCGTCTTTCTTAGATGCCATAGGCAATGCCATGGGTTATGCATGGATACTACTGGTGGTGAGCGTCGTCCGCGAAGTCTTTGGAAGCGGAGCCATCAGTTTGCCGGGCATGGGTCAAGTGAAGTTTTTGCCGACCAGTTGGTTCATCGCTGAAGGAGGAGTCTACGAAAACAACAACCTCATGATTTTGCCGCCTATGGCTTTGGTGACGGTGGGCATTATCATTTGGATTCAGAGAAGTCGCAACAAATCACTGATTGAAGAGAACTGATGGAATACTTAAGCATATTTGTCAAGGGCATTTTCATCGAGAACATGATTTTTGCCTACTTCTTGGGCATGTGTTCTTACCTCGCTGTTTCCAAGACTGTGAAAACCGCCAATGGATTGGGCCTTGCCGTCATCTTTGTGCTTGGTATCACGGTGCCCATCAATTATTTGTTGGAAAATTACGTGCTCAAAGAAGGGGCTTTGGCGTGGTTGGATCCGGAGTTTGCTGCTGTCGATTTGAGCTTTTTGAGCTTCATCATGTTCATTGCGGTCATCGCCTCCATGGTACAATTGGTGGAAATGATTGTTGAGAAATTTGCGCCAGCCTTGTACGGCGCATTGGGCATATTCTTGCCTCTGATTGCGGTGAACTGCTCCATTCTTGGCGGTGCCCTGTTCATGCAAGACCGCCAATATCCAAGCATCGGCGAGGCCACTGTTTTCGGATTGGGATCCGGTGTGGGGTGGTGGTTGGCCATCGTGGCCATCGCGGCCATCCGAGAAAAAATTCGTTATTCCCACGTGCCCGCGCCCTTAAAAGGATTGGGCATCACTTTCATCATCACAGGGTTGATGGGAATCGCGTTCATGAGTTTTATGGGGATTGAAATTTGATTGAGATGACGACGACCATTTTATTGACCATTGTCTTTTTCCTGGCCATCATCTTGTTGTTGGTGGGTTTGTTGCTGTTTGCAAAGGCCAAATTGTCACCCAGTGGCAAAATCAAAATCACCATCAACGGGGAACGAACGGTTGAAGTAGATGGGGGGGGGACGTTGTTGAGCACCTTGGGCAACAATGGAGTGTTTTTGCCTTCTGCATGCGGAGGTGGTGGCACTTGTGTTCAATGCCGTTGCCAAGTCATGGAAGGGGGAGGTGCCATTCTCCCGACGGAAGAACCACATTTTAGCAGGAAGGAAGTTGCAGACCACTGGCGTTTGGGTTGTCAAGTGAAGGTCAAAGAAGACATGGATATCCAGGTGCCTGAAGAAGTCTTTGGCATCAAGAAATGGGACTGCACGGTGGTTTCGAATTACAACGTGGCGAGTTTCATCAAAGAGTTCGTGGTTCGACTTCCTGAAGGAGAAGAATTGGATTTTGAGGCGGGTGGATACATTCAGGTGGATGTTCCTCCAGTGACTGTTGCGTTCAAAGACATGGACATTGCTGCCCATCCTGACCACCACAAAGACCCGGCGACGTTCCAAAGCGAATGGGACAAGTTCGGCCTTTGGAATTTGAAAATGGTGAATGATGAACCCATTGTACGGGCTTATTCGATGGCGAATCATCCGGCAGAAGGCAACATTGTGATGTTGAACATCCGGATTGCAACTCCACCTTGGGATCGCGAACGGAATGATTGGATGCAGGTCAATCCTGGTGTTTGTTCTTCATATGTTTTTGCCCAAAAGCCAGGGGACAAGGTCACCATTTCCGGACCTTATGGTGAATTCTTCATCAAGGAGTCAGAAGCGGAAATGGTATACATCGGCGGGGGAGCTGGCATGGCGCCCATGCGTTCACATTTGTTCCATTTGTTTCACACCCTGAGAACGGGTCGGAAAGTAACCTACTGGTACGGAGGACGATCGCGTAGAGAATTGTTCTATCTCGATGATTTCAAGCGCATAGAAAAGGAATTCTCCAATTTCAAATTCCATGTTGTGTTGTCTGATCCTTCAGAAGAAGACAACTGGGTGGAAAAGAAAGATGTATCAGATGAAAATGGAGATGGATTCTTGGGCTTTGTGCACAATGCAGTGATTGAGCATCACCTCAAGCACCATGACGCTCCTGAAGACATTGAATTTTATTTCTGTGGCCCTCCCATGATGAATCAAGCTGTGATTCAAATGTGTGACGATTGGGGTGTGCCTCCCGAAAATGTAAGTTTCGATGATTTTGGGGGTTGATTCATGGCCTCGACGCATCTACAAAGCCGCCGTTCCATTGGCGGCTTTGTTATTTGTGGTGGGGATGCTGAATTCTTGTGGCTCTAGGCAAAATCACCCGGAGTTCGTTCACTGGGGTGAAACCCAGGGCACAACGTATCTGGTCAAGTACCTTGGGGTGGACAGCGTGCCGCAACTGGAAATCGATGCGATTCTCCAAGCCGTCGATGAAGCCGCAAACCTGTGGATGCCGGAATCTGCAATCAGCCGGGTGAACCGATGGAATCGAACGGATACCGTCTTTTCGTTTGTTGATAAAGACTTGATTTGGTCGGTCATTTGGGATCGCAGCGTTGCTTTACATGAAGTTTCTGGAGGCGCATTTGATCCAACGGTTCAGCCGCTCGTCGAGCTGTGGGGTTTTGGGTTGTCGAAACGGCGAGAAGTGAAACCGGAGGATGTCGAAGAGGTGATGGCCCATGTAGGCATGGATTGGTCTCGCATCGATATGAATGAAGTCTTCGAGAACAAGCGTTACCTGAGGACCGAGATTTTGAAGCGAGACTCATTGTGCGGCCTGGATTTCAATTCCATCGCACAAGGCTACACCGTCGATCTGTTGGCAGATTTGTTGTTGATGAAGGGAATAGACAATTTCATGGTTGAAGTTGGAGGCGAAGTCAAATGCCATGGAATCAATGCGAAAGGAACATCGTGGCGAATAGCCATTGATAAGCCCACAGAAGATTGGTCTGAAGGCAGACAACTGGAAGCGATTGTTGACTTGAATGGAGCGGCAATTTGCACCAGTGGGAATTACCGGAAATTTTACATGGAGGGTGAGAAGAGAAGAAGTCATGCCATTGATCCACGGACAGGCTACCCAGTGGACCACGGTTTGCTCAGTGTAACCATTCGATCCGTGGACGCATCAACGGCAGATGGCTTGGCAACGGCATGCATGGTGATGGGCCCCGAAGAAGGAAAAGCTTTTATCATGACTTATCGGGAAGAACACCCAGAGGAACATGTGGAAGCCTTATTTATTGTCGACGATGAGCCATCGAGGCATTGGTTGTCACCGGGTTGGGCTGGCACGCTGACTTTTGTGGAAAAACCGTCTTGAGCGATTCACTTGTTGACCGCGTCGTTGAGGCAATTTTCCTCTGGTCGAGCCCCACAAACTGAACATGTTCCCGATTCATTGGTAAACATGGGATTGGAACTTGCACAGGTCCCAGCAAATTCTCCGTCTTTTTTGAGCCAGATTTTGACCGCAATTCCTGCGAATCCGAGTCCCAACAAACCAATGCTAATGAGTGCCACTTTCCATTCCATGTGGTAAAGATACGTTGCCTTTCTTCTTCGATTTTATCGTATTTTAGTAAGACTATACCCGGGTGCATGCGTTTATTGGCCTTTTATTTATTGTTTTTGGTCGTGCAATTGACGGCATCTGGCCAAGATGCTCTGAATTGCGGTTGCCCGCCAATGTCTGAACGAGATGTCGTTGAAATAGATGATGCAAATGGACAAGGCGTGGGCACAACTGTATGGACATGTGATCACATCTATGTGCTCACAGAAACCGTATTTGTGAATCCGGGAGACACCTTGGTTGTGGAGCCTGGTACTGTGGTTCAGGGCCGAACAGGAATCATTTCCGACACATTGACCTATGTGTTGCCAAATGGCAACCCATCCAAGCGTGTGGATTATGTTTTTGAGCAGGAGGCGGGCAGTTTGGTGGTGTCTCCAGATGCTGTGATTCTTGCTGATGGCACCCCGGATTGCGCCATCACATTCACGTACGAAGGCGATCCCATGGATGGCACATCAAATTTGGGTCATCGAGGATTGTGGGGCGGACTGATTTTGTGTGGTCATGGCGCCATCAACACCTACGATGGCAATGACACCGCGGAAGGGGTCGAGGATGATTCGGGTCAGAACAGGCACCTGTATGGAACAGGTGAGGACCCTGAAAAGTCCTCCGGTGTATTGCGGTATGTCAGCTTAAGGCATGGAAGCACATCATTGGGTATCAGCCAGTTTGGAAATGGGAATGAGACCAATCTCTTGCAATTGTGTGCGGTGGGGAGCGAAACCGTGATTGACTTTGTGGAAACCATTGCGAGTGCAGATGATGGATTGCAAATTTTTGGTGGTGTTCCGGACATTTCACACATCATTTGCACCTTTAATGCAGAGGATCAATGGGAATTCGATCAAGGATGGCGTGGAAGAGGACAACACCTGTTGGCGGTTGCGAATCCCGCACTGGATCTCGGAGCGCACGCTGGGGATTTTGAGGGAGATGATTACGAAGAATTTGATGTGACACTGACCTTTATGCCCTACACCAGTCCCACGCTGTACAACATGACTTTTATTGGTGATGGTGATTCCACTGCGATTCGACTGCACAATGGGGGAGGGGTTCAGTTTCACAATTCGCTGATTGTGAATTTTGATTTGGGCATTGATTTTGAGGATGACGATCCTTGTGATGCATGGGAGCTTTATTTGTTTGGTGAAACGATGATTCGCAACAACCGGTTTCACAACATTGGGGACAGCACAGGAATGTCAGAAATCATCGATTACAATGCCATGGTTTGGAATGGCATGGAGTATGTTGAAGGGGGCGTGTTCAATGGTCAAGAGGTCATGGAAGAGTTCTTGAGCGAGAACAACAACTATGCGGCTGACCCTGGAATGGATGCATTATTTGGTACGGATGGATTCTTCATTACGGATACGATTTGGCCCATTCCGACGACTTCGGAAATGCTTGTGGATGACGGCAGTTTTTTGCCCCCGTTTGATGGTTGGTTCGATTTGACTTATCACATTGGTGCATTCGACCCTGCAGAAGGGAATTGGGCAATGGGATGGACATATGCTGATGCCTTGGGTTTGTTTGGAGAAGGAGATGGCAACCCGACAACGCCCGGCACCCATCCCGGTTGTATCTACGACTTTGCTTGCAATTACAATCCCGAAGCAGATTTGGATGATGGCTCTTGTGAAATCACGAGCTGCGCTGGCTGCACATTGCCATGCGCCGAAAATTATGAACCCGAAGCCATGTATGATGATGGATCGTGTATTCCCTGTGATGATTCGGGCGGCGGGTGTCCAGGGGATTTGGATGGCAATAACATGGTGACGGTGCAAGACATGTTGTTGTTTCTAGGGCTTTTCGGAGAGGTATGTTCGAATTGATTGCCCGCATTCAAAATGCCCAAATCAGGCCCAGGGCAGGATGTTCGGCGCGCATTCGATAACTTCTCAAAGACAGGGCAATCTGGAATTTTTCAAGAAGACTGCGTCGGATATCCACTTGTAGAAATATCGGGCCTTGTCCCGATCTCACTCCAGTTAGCAAACCGCCAAATGTGCCAGAGACAGCCATCTTTCCAAATGTCCAAAGCCCTCCGGCTTCGATGTAGGTTTGAATTGGGCGGTTGTGATCGCGGATGCTTGCCGTGATTCCGCCACCTATTTGAGGTTGCCAGAGGCGTTTCCAGCGCTGAGGTTGGAGCGACCGAAGACTCTTCAAACTGAACAACAGGTCGGAATCATTGCCAGGTAGCCCGATGTCTCGAGGCCCCATTTGTGCGTGAATGATTCGCCTTGAGAACTGGGGTTCGGCTGGGGCCTCATCCGCAACCATTCCTTTTTTCTGTTTTGCAACATGGATGTGGTCAAATCCGATGCCAATGGCGATGTGGTTCGTACCCAAGTTGGGTTGTAAAATCCCCCCATTGGACAAGTGATTTAGGGTGCTGAAAGCCCTCAATTTCCATTGATGATTGAACGGAATCGCAAAGCCCAGACCCAGCCGAATGGCGGCATTGAATGAAGATCCCAGGGCAATGGATGTCGGGCGTATATCTGGATCATACGGGGCATTGGTCCAGCCCAATCCCAAACCTGTTTCCGTGAAGAATCCGGATGGTTTTGGCCAGCGAATCAAACCCAACAAGGCGGCTTGCATTCCCAAAGTTTCACTGCCGGTCGAAACACATTGGATTGCGATGGATTCGATTGCACCCTCCCGATTCCCTGCTTGGGACCATTGGGCGGCACGCATCCAACCCAGAGACATTTCAACGCCCAGACATTGACGGCCCAGCAGCCCATTCATTTCCGGACGGTGTGGGGCGATTTGTCCCCAGGTTGAAGAGAATCCGAGCACTTGGGGTGTCGCAAGGGTTTGGCCCCAAACAACCCCTCCAAAGTCCGGTGTTCCTGACACCGCAATCCCAATGACGAAAAGTGCCAACCTCATCATGCATGCGAAGGTAGATGTACCTTTGCGACCATGCACACAATGAAAGAAAAGTTGTCTGCTTTTGAGCGGTTGTTGGTCATCATGGATGAATTGCGAGAGCAGTGTCCTTGGGATCGCAAGCAGACGTTTGAGAGCCTGCGTCACTTGACCATTGAGGAGACGTATGAGTTAGCTGATGCCATTTTGGATGGTGATCTCGAGGAGATGCAAAAGGAGACCGGGGATTTGCTTCTGCACATGGTGTTTTATGCCAAAATTGCATCGGAACATCCCGCTGCCAGCGGTGGGTGGGACATCGCGGACAGTTTGAATGGAATCTGCGACAAATTGATCAGCCGCCATCCGCACATCTATGGGGATGTCGAAGCGAATGACGAGGAAACAGTGAAGGCGAATTGGGAAACCTTGAAATTGAAGGAAGGAAAAAAATCGGTTTTGGAGGGTGTGCCCAAATCGTTGCCTTCTCTCGTGAAGGCTTTTCGCATTCAGGACAAGGTAAGGGGGGTAGGGTTTGATTTTGCGAGCCCAGACCCTGCATGGGCCAAAGTGGAGGAGGAGTTGACCGAATTGTCGGAAGCCGCTGGGGATGCTGCGGCGACTGAAGATGAGTTGGGCGATGTGTTGTTCGCCCTGATCAATTGGGCACGTCTCAAGGGGATCAATCCAGATGAAGCGTTGGAGCGGACCAATCGCAAATTCATCCAACGTTTCCAGCATATGGAAAAAGCGGCGGCCCAATCCAACCTCCAATTGCAGGACATGACCCTCGAAGAAATGGATGCACTTTGGGATGATGCCAAAGCCAAATTGGGCAAACCCGCATCATGTTGAACCTGCGAGTCAAGGGTGGTGCTGGGTTCGCTTTGTTGGTGTTGGTATCGGCGGTGATGGGTTGTCAGTCGGAAAATCCTTGCATTGAGCGCTTGGGACCCGGCACAGCTCGTCATTTGGAGATGGTGGAGCCACCTCAGTCAGACTTTTGGTTCGTCGTTGAAGATGGTGTAGATGTCGTTTGGACACCGGTGGAGGATTCATTGGGCGACGAACATGCTGTGTGGTGGGGAATGGATGGACTGGTGGATGGAGGCACATTGGCTTGGGTCGGGGATTCCTTGGTGATATGGGATGCCAATGCATGCCGGTGGTTGAAGCGGCCTGATGAAATGTTGGTGTGTTCCTTGTTTACGCGTCCACCACTTGGGATGGTGTTGACCGGGCATGGTGATGTGCATGGGACGGATACCTTGCGCCGTGATACCCACTTCAGTTTGATTGGTAGTCGGTCCATATCCGAAGTGAACTTGAACGTCCAGGTAGATTCCTTATTCGTTTCTGTGCCCACGGGTGCGATGACCATCCGGCTGGGTGGGAATGTTCGAAGAGCTGGCGCCTACATTTCGGGATTGTCTTCCCTCGACGCATCGGAATTGGCCACAGCGCAATTCCAAATTCATGCAGCCACGAATCGGCTTCAGCAGTTGCGGGCCAGTTCCTATGCTTATGTCGCCTTGGCGGGTACCGGTGACGTTTGGTTGCATGGGGATTCAGCAGCGGTTGATGTTTTGGATCTCGGCTTGGGCGGAAACTTGGTGATTTGGCCAGATTGATGGCGTTCACGCGCTCAAAGTCCGAAAATCGATTCGTATTTTGGGCGTTTCAATGCAAGGCATGATGAAACTACTTTCGACCCCGCTTGTCTTCAAATCAGTGGCAATTGTACTGGCCTCTGGCTTCATGAGTTTTGGGACCCTGGCCCAGAATGAAATTGAAGATGAATCCAATCCATTCAATTTGAATATCAGCAAGTTCAAGCAATTGGGAACCGAATTGCCTACACCCAATGTGTACCGCACGGCATCGGGTGCCCCGGGTCACGCGTATTGGCAGCAAAAGGCTGATTACAACATCAAGGTGCGCTTGAACGAAGACCTTCATCGATTGGATGGAGAAGAGCGAATCACATACACGAACAACAGTCCGGATGTATTGCGTTATGTCTGGCTTCAATTGGACCAAAACGTTCGCTCAAAGGACAGTGACAGCCACAAAATTCGGGAGTCTCGTTTGAATGAACGCAACAGCTTTTCCAGCGTTCGTGATTTGGAACCGGATTTCGATGGAGGATTCAAAATTGAAAAAGTCGCGGATGCTGCGGGCAATTCCTTGCCTTACACCATTAACAACACCATGATGCGCATTGACTTGCCCACACCTTTGAAGCCTGGGGGCAAATTTGTTTTTGATGTGAATTGGTGGTACAACATCAACGACAGGATGACCATTGGCGGACGCAGTGGTTACGAGTTGTTTGAGGAGGAGAACAATGCCATATACACCATCGCACAATTTTACCCACGTATGGTGGTGTATTGCGACAATGAGGGTTGGCAAAACAAGCAGTTTTTGGGGAGTGGTGAGTTTACATTGAACTTTGGTGATTACCACGTGGAAATCACGGTGCCGTCTGACCATGTTGTGGCTTCAACGGGCGAGCTGAGGAATGCCAAAACGGTGTTGACAGCAGCCCAGCGCAAACGGTTTGAAACCGCGCGCGGGACATATGACCAACCTGTCATGATTGTGACAGAAGAAGAGGCCAAAGAAGCAGAAAAAAGTCGCGAGAAGGGTCTGAAGACTTGGGTGTTTGATGCGGAGAATGTTCGGGATTTTGGTTGGGCTTCCAGCCGAAAGTTCATTTGGGATGCCATGGCCGTTAAGGTGGGCAACACTTCACCTTTGGCGATGAGCTACTACCCCAAAGAAGGGAATCCCCTCTGGGAGCAATACTCCACCAAAGCCGTAGCGCAAACCTTGAAAACCTATTCCAAATTCACCATTGATTACCCGTATCCAGTTGCCATCAGTGTCCACACCAAATGGATCGGCATGGAGTACCCCATGATTTGCTTCAATGGTGGGCGTCCTGAGGCGGATGGAACATACACGGAAAGAACCAAAATTGGCATGATCTCCGTCATCATCCATGAGGTGGGTCACAATTTCTTTCCGATGATCATCAATTCTGATGAACGGCAATGGACTTGGATGGATGAAGGTTTGAACACATTCGTTCAGTACCTGACGGAAAAAGAATTTGATCGCAATTACCCCACTCGGCGTGGAAGTGCAAGGGACATTCGGAATTACATGGGGGGTGACAAATCCCGGATCAGTCCCATCATGACCAATTCCGAATCCATTTATCAGTTTGGCAACAATGCCTACGGCAAACCAGCGACCGCACTGAACATTCTCCGGGAGACGGTGATGGGGCGTGAGCTTTTTGATTATGCGTTCAAGGAATATGCGCGTCGTTGGGCGTTCAAGCACCCCACACCGGCAGATTTCTTCCGGACCATGGAAGATGCATCGGCTGTGGATTTGGATTGGTTCTGGCGGGGGTGGTTCTACTCCACGGATCATGTAGACTTGGCCTTGGACCAAATTCGTTGGATGCAGCCTTCGACGGGCAATCCCGACGTCGAGAATCCCATCGGACGATTGATGGAAGAGGGTGAGCCAGATGACATTTCATTGATTCGGGATGCCGAATTCATTCCCGAATCCTATCTGGAAGCGGATCCGACGCTTCGGGATTTCTATACGGATTATGATGCCTGGAAGGTCTTGTCTTTGGATAGGGACGAATACACCGATTACCTGGCGTCTTTGGATGACGAGGACAAGACCATGTTGTCGTCTGGCAAGCAGTTTTATGAGATCACTTTCCGCAATGATGGTGGATTGGTGATGCCATTGATTGTTGGTTTTGAATATGAAGATGGGGAGATGGAGGTCCGCAAAATTCCTGCAGAAATCTGGCGGATGAGCGAGCCGACGGTGACCAAGGTGTTCGTCACTGAACGTCCTGCAAGCCGCATCGTTTTGGATCCCTATTTGGAAACTGCCGATGTGGACATGTCAGACAATTATTGGCCTCCACGCCCAACACCGACCCGTTTTGAAATGTTCAAGCAGTCTGAGCGTGGCGGGGCAGGCGAAAACCCGATGCAAAGAGCGCAACGGGAATTGGAACTGGGGGGAAATCCAGAGTGAGTTGCATCAAAAGCCCAAAAGGGCAATTGCGATGCAAGCGAGAAAGAGCCCCAATTTGTTGATGGGGTTGAGGTGCTCCTTGAACAACCATGCGGCCAATCCCGAGGCGAGGACAACGATGCCCAAATTGACCACGGGTGTAATGGCGGAACGATCCATGGGAAGTTGTGCGTAGGCTTCCAAAAGAAAATACAAAGAGCCCAAGTTGATGAGGCCCAGCCCCAACCCCATTCCGACTGTAGGCAAGAATTTGAGTCCCTTGGTGTGGGGTGTAGATCGGAAGAACAGCCAACCCGCACCCAAGATGCCGGCAATGGTGAATGGGATGGTGGTGAAAAGGTAGCGATCGGAATCTGACGTCATGTACTCAGGTCCAGAATACCAGCCAAACATCAAATCGATGAGCCCTCCGCCCGTGAAGATGATCAAGGGCAACGTGAGTTGTTTCCATGAGAAACCATGAGCCCCGTCCTTCCATGAAGAGCAAACAATGGCTGGCAGGGCCAAAATCAAGGCCAAGCCTTTGTTCCAACTCAAGCCATCCGTGGGGTCAAAGAGCAAAAAGACAAGAACTGGCAACACCATAGAGAGTTTGGCGGAGACAGAGGTCACGGTCACACCCAGCGTCTGTGAGGCTTTCGCCATCAAATTGAACAGATACAAAAAGGCAACCCCAGCTACAGATGCCGCAATCGTCCACGGATTTGGCCACACCTGCAAAAATGCAGCAGGCCCTCCGGCGAAGTACCACCCGATACCGCCTGCCACAAAGTAGTTGACAACAATCACTTGAAGGGTATCGGCGCCCAGTCGTTCCAACCACCTGAAACAAGTGAAAATACCAGCTCCGCAGAGCCAAGCAAGGATCAGGGGAATCAAGCCGTTCATTCGGCGGCAAAGGTATGTTTTGCGTTTTTAGTATCCCGCAATGTGATGTGCTGAAAAGGTTGGATGAGTTTGTCTCATGAAAGCAGAGAAATCAAGGGTCTTGCTGCGCAAGGGCGTATTGGAAATGTGGGCATTGAGGATGCCTTCGAAAGGAGAAAGGTTCAAGGGGTGTGGACTTGTCTTCCTTCATTCCATGGTTGACTGCTTGAGAACGCCCAGAATGTTGGGTCAAAATGCGGTTCGGGAAAGTTTTGGAAAAACCCGTTTAAAATCCGAGAGTCAATAAAGCTGTTAATCCACTATTTACCGTAAAAAGAGTGTGGATTTCGCATGCATTTTACGAAGTTGTTTTGCAACTGAATTTTCCGCTCTAGGGAAAAAGATTTTGGAATTGCAGGAGCAGGCAATCCACTGCCCAATTTTTTCGCTGGATGTTCAAAAATGATGATTTCATCTACTGGTTTTTCTTTCATCCATCGCTCCAAGGTTTCACGACCGCCTTCAATCATCAGGCTGTGCATTTGATGATTTGTCCAGAGAGAATTCAAACCCCCAAGTGGCATGCGTCGGCCGCCCTGCTGAAAAAATGGATGGTCAGTCGGCATTCGACAATCTGAATCGATCACCCATTTTTGAGGGGATTCTCCAGGTGCATGGCGATTTGTGAGTTGGGGCAAGTCCAATTCTGCTGTTCGTCTTCCCACAAGGATGCTGTGGAAGCTTGAACGCATTTGATGGGTCAAGAGTTGAGACCAGGGTGCGCTGATGGCGATGCCGCCAGGTTGAATGTCCAAATGTCCAGGCGGTCTCGGATCCATGTAGCCATCTGCTGATTGTGCCCATTTCAATTGAATCCACGGCCTTTGCTCTAAGACATTGGTGTAAAACCTTGCGTTGATTTCTTGGCTAATGGCTCCCAAAAGTCCTACTTCGACTTGTATGCCAGCATTGCGAAGCATTTGAATCCCAGCGCCATTGACCTGTGGATTGGGATCTCTTGCGGCAATAACGACACGTGCCACCCTTGCTTGCACCAGGCGATTGGCACATGGAGGGGTCCGACCTTGGTGTGAGCATGGCTCTAATGATACATAGCAGGTTGCGCCTTGAAGTTCAGAGAGTCGGTCCTCGGGAATGGCATCAATCGCATCAATTTCGGCATGTGGGCCCCCAGGTCGTTGGTGCCAACCTTCTGCAAGGAATTTGCCATCTGCGTTGACCAAGACGCACCCCACCATGGGATTGGGCGCCACAGTTCTCCAACCACGGGTCGCCAAATCCAGCGCCCGTTGCATCCACATGCGATCAGGATTCAATGGCAGTTGACAATTGGTTCACGCTCGCTTTAATGGTGTTGAGCAACAAGGCGGCAATGGTCATCGGCCCGACCCCGCCAGGCACAGGTGTCAGTGCACTGGCCACCACGGCCGCACCTTCAGCATCGACATCCCCTACGAGGCGTTTTCCGCTTTTTCGGGTGGAGTCGTCTATGCTGTTAATGCCCACGTCAATCACGACAGCGCCCGGTTTGATCATCTCTCCTGTGATGAATCGAGGGATGCCGACTGCGGCTATCAAAATGTCTGCGTTCCGTGTATGTTGGACCAAGTTTTGGGTTCGGCTGTGGCACAAGGTCACGGTCGCATCCACGCCCGGACGACTCATCATCACTGAGATTGGGGACCCGACGATGTGGCTTCTTCCGACAACGACCACATGTTTGCCACGGGTCTCGATTCTGTGACGTTTCAACAGTTCCATAATCCCGGCGGGTGTGGCAGGTGCAAATCCCGTAAGACCGAGCATTAGACTTCCAGCATGCACAGGATGAAAACCATCTACATCCTTTTCTGGAGCAATGGCTTGAATGATGGCTTGTTCATCCAATCCCATGGGCAGGGGCAATTGGACAATGAATCCATCGATCTCCGGGTTGACGTTGAGGTTTTCAATTTCGTCAATCAATTGCTCCTGACGGATGTTGGCATCCAACCGGACCAGCGTGCTGCTGAAACCAACACGTTCACAAGCTTTGATCTTGTGTCCGACGTACACTTGACTCGCTGGGTTGTCCCCAACCACAATGGCTGCCAAATGCGGGGCACGATGTCCTTCGGATTTTCTTCGCCGGACTTGTTCAGCGATTTCGGATTGAATTTCCAGTGAAGTTGCTTTTCCGTCAATCAGGTGCATGGGGTTGTGGTTGTTTGGAATTCGAGCTGGATTCAACGGCGCATTGCAGAAAGTCCCGCCATCCGGCTGCGTTTTCCACCTGTACCTTTGGTCATGAGATGCATCATCTTTCGCATCTCGTTAAATTGCTTCAGTAATCGGTTCACTTCATTGACGTCACTCCCTGAACCCAAAGCGATTCTTTTTTTTCGGCTGGAATCAATGATGGCCGGGTTTTTCCTTTCTTCAGGCGTCATGGACTGAATGAGTGACTCTACTTTTTTGAAAGCAGAGTCGTCCAAATCCACCCCTTTGAGGGCTTTCCCCATGCCGGGAATCATGCTCATCAGGTCCTTGACATTGCCCATTTTCTTCAACTGCTGGATTTGTTGAAGGAAATCTTCCAAGTCGAATTTGTTCTTTCGAATTTTCGACTCAAGCCGTGCAGCCTCTTTTTCATCAATGACCTCTTGTGCTCTTTCAACAAGCGACACCACGTCTCCCATTCCCAAGATTCGATCGGCCATGCGATTGGGATGAAAGACTTCCAGTGCGTCCATCTTTTCGCCTACCCCTACAAACTTGATGGGTTTCCCCACTACGGAGTAGACAGCGAGGGCGGCACCTCCTCTTGTGTCTCCGTCCAATTTGGTGAGAATCACACCTGTGAAATCCAGCCGGTCGTTGAATGCCTTGGCTGTGCGAACCGCATCCTGGCCCGTCATGGCGTCTACAGTGAAAAGAATTTCTTGGGGGTTGATGGCTTCCTTGACTGCTGCAATCTCATCCATCATCTCCTCGTCGATGGCCAGGCGGCCAGCCGTATCGACGATAACGGCTCCGAATCCATTGGCTTTTGCGTGTGCCAAGGCACGTTTGGCAATGCCAGCAGCATCTTGAACCCCGGGTTCGGAGAACACTTCAGCACCCACCGTCTGACCGACTACTTGCAATTGATCAACGGCTGCAGGTCGATGCACGTCACAGGCCACCAAGAGGGTTTTGCGTCCATGCTTGGATTGAATCCATTGCGCCAGTTTCCCGACGTGGGTGGTCTTTCCTGCGCCCTGCAAACCAGCCATCATGATGACTGCGGGTTGGCCTTGGACATTGAGTTGTGCTGTAGCCTCTCCCATCAAGGAAGTCAATTCCTGATGCGTGATTTTCACCAACAATTGTCCCGGCTTGATTGCAGTTAGTACCTTCTGACCAAGGGCTTTTTCCTTGACTTGCTGGGTAAACTGTTTCGCTGTCTTGTAATCTACGTCGGCATCCAACAGCGCTTTACGTACTTCTTTGAGTGTTTCTCCGACGTTGATTTCAGTGATTTGGCCATGTCCTTTCAGAATTTGAAAAGCGCGGTCAAATCTTTCTTGGAGATTTTCGAGCATGACTATCGGGTATAGAACGGCGAATTTACAACTCATTCTGAGGGTTTTTCGACTCCAGTCGGTATTCGTTCAAACCCTTTTTTTTCTCGATTGACTCAAATTTCCTTTCGATGTGCTTGTTCGTTCGGGCGACATTTCGTAAATTTCGGACGCTTAACCTAGGAATAATGCAGACGAAATTCTACTTCCTGCTCGCTGTGCTTGTCGGATTCTCAAGCTTCTCGGGCAAATTGGTCGCTCAAACTGCTTGCTTTGGCTACGGCTCTGAACCCTCCGGTAATGCCGGTTATCAGTTGTCCGTCGAGGAGCATATGACATTTGACGGTTCCGAAGAACAACCCGCTCTTGCCGCTTTGGCTGGCATGACCACTTACCGGGTTTATCTCGAAACACCATCTGCGGATGACTTTGTGTCAGCCGTGATGGCGGACGGGGTGACTGGACCTGGTGAGGTTCACCTGAATACCACAGGTTCGTTCTACAAGAACATGTTTGGTGGTTTGACCCCCAACCAAATCAACCCTTTGTTGTTCTCCTACTTTCCAGCTTTGGAGTTTGACAGTTTCGTATCCATTGGATTGGATCAGGAGGCTGTGGGCTCTGCACAAGGAGACATCATGTTGTTGGGTGAAGCAGAATGGGGTCCGCAATTCCTTTCCGGAGGCGATCTGGACATTGATGCATCTGTTTCTGTGGCCGGTGGCGGTTGGTTCATTTTGAACACCGCAAGCAATGGCTTCGCAGGCGATGACAACAAAGTATTGCTTGCCCAATTGACGACGGACGGAAACCTTTCGGGTTCTCTGAATATCCAAGTCTTCCCAGCTGATGGAGGAGGGGATGCTGCATTCCAACACCAATTCTCATTTACAACGGAGACTTGTGGATGTATGGATTCGATGGCCAGCAACTTTGATCCAGATGCCACTTTGGATGATGGTTCTTGTGAATACCCTGGTTGCATCGACAATACGGCTTGTAATTTCGACGACTCAGCAAATGTGGACGATGGTTCATGTGAATATTGCTGTGCTCAGGTAAGCAGTTCGAATCCAGATTATTCCGTTGACGTTGAGATTTTCTCGTACACTGGTATCCTCGAGCAGATTACTTACCGCGTGTACATCCATACCAACTCTGAAGCAGACGCGTTGTCCGCTGTAGCAGGTCACGGATCCACTCCTGCTAACGTCAGCACAACTACAGCTTTCTATCAGCATCCCCAAGGTGACGCAACGGCGAACAACATCAATCCGGTTACGTTGCCTTTCATTCCAGAACTTGAGTTTGATTCTTACGTTACCATCGGTTTGACGTCTGCACCGGTGGAAGGAGAGAAGGCCATTACGCTTGTTGAAGCATCTAGCTCACCTTGGATTGACTCATTTGAGGAAGGTGGCAACATCCTTCTAGAAGGTGTCCATGGTGGTGTCTGGTTCGTGGAGCCAGGTTATGACAATGCGATTGCAGGTGCAGATAAAAAGGTTTTGATTGGTCAATTCACAACTGATGGTGATCTGTCAGGGGAATTGTTGGTATCACTTTTCCCAGAGGGTGTTCAATCAGAAGAGATTCAGTTCATGGTTTCGTTTTCTACGCCGCCTTGTGCATGTCAGGACGAAGCCGCCTGCAATTATGATGCGGATGCCATGTATGATGATGGCACCTGTTTGTACCCTGAGGATTACTTCGGAGCAGACTACGTGGACTGCAATGGCGACTGTTTGAATGATTCTGACGGCGATTATGTTTGCGACGAGGACGAGGTTTCAGGGTGTTTGAACCCGAATGCTTGTAACTATGTGGATCCCAGCATGGTTACCGATCTGGAATCTTGTGTCTTCCCAGAATTCGGATACGATTGTGATGGCAATTGCTTGAATGATGCGGATGTTGATGGCGTCTGTGATGAGTTTGAAATTGTAGACTGTACTGACGCAGCCGCTTGTAATTACAATTCGGATTCAAACACAGACACAGACAATTCTTTGTGTCTTTATCCAGACGCTGGATACGACTGTGAGGGCAATTGCTTGACGGACACGGACGATGATGGGACTTGTGATGAGTTCGAAGTATCTGGGTGCACAGATGCAACATCTTGCTCCTATAACCCAGCTGCTACAGAGGAAGATGGAAGTTGCGATTACTGTTGCTACGGAGGTGATGAAATTGCGGGTTACAGCATTTCAATCGAAGAATCGGGTACTTCACCTGAGGGCACGGTTTACCGGATGTATGTGAACACCATCAACAGCGGTGACTTTGTCTCTGCCATTACGGGAACGAGTACTTTGCCATCCTTCATCGGTTCTACTCGTGGGTTTTACCAAGACATGGCCTACACCAATCCATTCCCGACGAGCTACAGCGAATTCTTCTACAGTTTCTTCCCTGAGTTGCTTTATGACAGTTGGGTAACCATTGGACTTGATGGAGCTCCAGGTTCTGGACAAGACATTCAAGCGCCTTTGACAGGCGAAAGCAACGATTCTGACCCCACATGGGTAGACGAATTCAACGCTGGAGGCGACATCAACTTGAACAGCGAATATGGAGATGGTTGGTACATCACCATTGCCAACTCCAATGGCCTCGCTGGTGATGACAATCAAGTTTTGATTGGTCAGTTCACTACGCATGGCGTCATTGAAGGTGAAGTTTTTGTTCAAATTTTCCCGAATGGTGATCAACAGAACGCCATGGAGCTATCCCTTCCGTTTGGTTGGGGGACTGCTGACCCTGAACAGGGACCAGAATTCATTTTTGTCCCCAGCGCTGTGACTTTGAATTGCGCAGATGATTTGCCCACTGACATGGCGGAGGCGACGGCTGCGGGTTGCGGAGGCGACGTGACTGTGAGTTTTGCCGACGAATTGACTGGCAATGCATGCGGCGAAGGCGCTACCATCATCCGTACGTTTACAGCGACTGATGGTTGGGGCAATGAATCGACCGCCACACAGGAGCTTTATTTGATTGACGAAGAGGCACCGGTGGCTATCGCCCAAGAAGATTTGACAGTAGAGTGTGGAACAGACATCACACCAGGTGCTGGAGTGGCGGAATACCCGACCGATTCCTATGACGACTGCTCTGGAGAATTGTCTTTCGATTACGAGGATACACCTGCTGCTGGCACTGCGGACATTTCAGGTTCAACCATGGACATTCGGGTTGAGATGGGCTTGGACATTCCTGGTTTGTTCGGACAACCCTTTGTCCTCGAAGCCATGGCTGCGGTTGTTGGAGATGGTCCTGAATTGACCTTGGATGATGAAGTTCAAAATCCAGTAGGACACCGGGGCGCGATTACCGTGGACATCGATGGCGGTTTGGTCAACTTGACCTTTGAGGGCGCCTTGACGTCCAACACGAACAGTTATGCTTACGATTACGGTCGTGTTATCGTATCAAACTCTGATGCGGATGTTTCTGCGTTGACTGTCGTGACGAATGGCATCGCACCGGGTGCAGCTTTGAGCACATCCACTTCTGCGGATGGATTCGTGATTGAGTGGTCTGGAAACGCAGTTTACACAGAAGGCGAAACCGCTTCGCTCGTTGCTGAAAATGAAAATACTTGTTTAGCCAATGAGGGTGTGATTCGGACATGGACTGTTAGTGATGCATGCGACAATTCTTCGACTGCAGTTCAGTTGATTACATTCGTGGATACCCAAGGACCTGCAATCGATGCGCCAGCAGACATGACGTATAGTTGTGATGAAGAAGCTCCGGATTATGGAATGGCTACAGCCACCGACTGTGAGGGAGCCGTAGATGTGACGATGACCGAGGAAACTGTTGCGGGGGATTGTGCCTCAGAATACACAATCTTGCGTACGTTCTCCGCTTCCGACGACTGCGGTAATACCTCCACAGCAACGCAAACAATTGAGGTCATTGACAATGCTGCTCCGACGTTTACTTCTGTTCCTTCGGATGCAACGTATGATGCAGGCACTGATGTGCCAGAGACAATGGCAGAAGCCACAGACAACTGCGGCAGTGTGACCGTTACTTTCTACGATGAGGCCGATGCTTCTGCCGGAACCAGCACATCGATCACGCGCACTTTCGTGGCTATGGATGAGTGCGGCAACAGTGCCGAGGCAACGCAACACATTACCGTAAATGAAGTTTTGGGTTGTACAGATTCTATTGCTTGTAACTACAACGATGCTGCGACTTATGATGATGGCAACTGTGATTACTGTTCTTGTGGTCTGGGTGGAGTTGATGGATTTGGACTCGAATTGGAATTGTATGCAGAAAACGGCGTTCCTGGTCAGAACACATACCGCGTCTATGTGACTACACCAGGACCAGACGACTTCATTTCTGCGATTGCAGGAGACGAAACCAACCCGGCCATTTTGAGCACCACAACGGACTTTTTTCAAAGCCAGTTTGGCGGTCTGTTTGCACATGAAATCAATCCTTTGTTCTTCTCAGTTCTGCCGTCTGTTCAGTATGATAGCTGGTTGACCATCGGAATTTCTCAAGCAGCCAACACCGATGCAGGTGAGGCATCGGTCCAGGTGGCGGCAGCCGAAGGCGACAATTGGGGTGAGAATTTTGAAGCTGGTGGTGACTTGGTCATTGACAGTTTCTTCGGCGGCTCTTGGTTTACAACAAACTTGAATGTCAATGGAATCGCAGGTGAGGACAACCGCGTTCTTGTGGCACAATTGACCACAGATGGTGAGATTGCGGGTCAGCTCTTTGTTCAAGTCTTCCCTGATGGAGATTCCAGCCAGGACACCTATCTCAATTTGAGCTTCGGAGGTTCTGATTGTGGATGTACGGATGAAGCTGCATGCAATTATGATTCAGCCTCGATTTATGATGACGGTACTTGTTCGTACCCAAGCGACACTTATGGTAGTGCATTCGTGGATTGCGATGGTGTATGTTTCAACGATGCGGACACGGATGGCGTCTGTGATGAAGATGAGGTCGCTGGTTGCACTGATGCAGACGCTTGTAACTACAATGCTGATGCAACAGATGATGATGGTTCTTGTGACTATCCCGAAGTTTGTGTGGGTTGTACGGACAGCATGGCGTGCAACTTCAATGCGAATGCTGCTGAAGATGATGGTTCTTGCTCTTATCCAGATGCAGGTTTTGATTGCGATGGCAATTGCCTCGACATCAATGGTGACTTGATCTGCGATGCATTGCAGGGTTGTGATGATCCTACAGCTTGCAATTATGAGCCTTCAGTTGAACAGCCATCTGTGGACTTCTGTGATTACTGCAGCTGTCCAAACATCGAAACATCCAATGCAGATTATTCCATTGAAATTGAGGAATATGCATCAGATGAAGTGCCCGGTGCGACCACATATCGCTTGTATGTGACCACACCGAACAGCACGGACGTTTTGAACGCCATTTTGGGCAATGAGAACAACCCCATTGTTTTGGGGACGTCTTCTCAATTCTTCCAAGACCCTGTGGGCTCACATTTCCCAACCAATCCGTTATTCTTCGGTGTAACGCCACAATTGGAGTGGGATTCTTATGTGACCATCGGGGATGATACGCCTGCGGATAACCTCGAGTATGCCGCGGCAACAGATGGAGATGCACCCGCTTGGTTGGCTGAATTCGAAGCTGGTAGCAGCATTGTGATTGACGATGAAATTGGTTCTGGATGGTATGTGAATGTGGACTTTGGCGGTGATTATGGAATCGCTGGTGAAGACAATCGCATCTTGTTCGCCCAGCTGACAACACCTGGAACATTGTACGGAAGTTTGTATCTGCAAATCTTCCCTGAGGGATTGGCTGCAGATTATACAGAATATGTTGCGGTGACCTTCGGCGATAGCCGTTGTGGCTGCACCGACGAGATGGCGTGCAACTATGATGGAGCGTTGACAGATGATGGAAGCTGTTTCTATGCTGACGGCGGTTCTTGTGATGACGCATGCTTGTTCGATACTTCTGCGCCTGTCATTGACAGTGTGGAGGATTACACAACCTCTTGTGATGAAGTGGCCACTGATATCCGTGAGCCAATCGCCATTGATGATTGCGATGGGGATTTGTCTTACACCTTTACAGATGTCATCATGGCAGGCGATTGCCCGAACAACTACACCATCACCAGAACATGGACTGTGACAGACAACAGTGGATATTCAGCTCCGGCTGTTCAAGTGATTGAAGTGGTTGACGAGACTGCACCGACCTTCACAGCACCTGCTGACGTATCCTTGGCCTGCGGGGCAAACTTGGATGATTTGTCTTTGACAGGAGACGTCACCGACGCGATGGACAATTGTGGCGATGTATTTGTGGAGCACTTCGATGCTGAAGGCACAAGCCTATGCTTTGATGGAGATGTTGTCATTCGTACATGGAGAGCGACTGATGAATGTGGAAATGAGACCACACTCACGCAAACCATCACTTTGACAGATGATGTGAATCCTTACTTCACGTTTGTGCCTGCGGACACCAACATTGAGTGTGGTGAATCAACTCCTGACGAAATGGCAACAGCTGGCGATGCATGCTCTTCGGTTGAGGTCACAGTTGCTGAAACCATGGGTGACCCCAACTGCACTGGTTTGGCTTCAATCATCCGGACTTTCACGGCAACTGATGGTTGTGGCAACAGCGCTACTGCTGTTCAGGTGGTGACCGTTGTTGATGACATCGCACCGACATTCACTGTTCCAGCAGATGCTACAGTGGCTTGTGGGGGCGATGCCAGCCCTGCGGTTACAGGTGAGCCCACTGATGTGGATGACATTTGTAGCTTGACCATTGACGTGTCCTACACAGATGAGGTGTTGACATCTGCAGAAGGTTGCTTCTCGGATGATGTCATTGAGCGTACATGGACTGCAGAGGATGGATGTGGCAACTCAACCACTGCTGTCCAGTTGATTCAATTCATCGATGAGGTTGCACCAGAAATGGATGAAGTGCCCGAGATGGTGATCATTGCTTGTGGAGATGAGCTCCCAACAGATCTGCCCGCTGCGACAGATGCCTGCTCTTCAGTTGATGTAGCTTACAGCGATGCTGCTGGCGCAGTCAACTGCACCGGAATGGCGTCCATCGTCCGGACTTACACGGCAACTGATGCATGCGGCAATGAGACAAGTTCAACCACGGAATTCGTATACAATGATGAGACTGCACCAAGTTTCACTGCTCCTGCAGACATCACACTGGAGTGCAGCACGGACTTGACCGACTTGTCATTGACAGGGAATGCATCGAATGTCTCTGACGATTGTGCAGCTGACGTGGATGTGGACTATTCGGACAGTGCAAGTACCAGCGAGGGTTCATGCTTGCCCGATAACATGATTACACGTACATGGATCGTGACGGATGGTTGTGGAAATGAGACCACAGCAACCCAAATGATCACATTGGTTGACACCACCGCCCCAGAAATTACCTATGAGGAGACTGTGAACTTGACCTATTACAATGGTGAAGAACTGCCTGACTTCGAAGGGGTGACTGTGGATGATGCCTGCAGTGATTGGACACATGAGACCACTGATGTGTACTCGAGTGTAACTGGATATGGTTATAGCTTGGTGCGGACCATCACAGTTACCGATGCATGTGGTAACAGCGCTACCATTACACAAAACATCAACGTAGATCTTTACGGTGGATGTACCTATGCTGAAGCAGCGAACTACGATCCAACTGCCATTTTGGACGACGGAAGCTGTGAATATGCAGGTTGTACGGATCCGGCGGCGGCCAACTATGATCCATTGTACTCAATTGAGGATGGTTCCTGTTGGATCGTAGGTTGCATGGATCCTGACGGATTGGATTACAACCCAGATGCAACATTCCCAGGTGGTTGTGACTATCCGGATCCATGTCCTGGAGACTTGAATGAGGACGGTAGCGTCAATGTTGGTGACCTCTTGGAGTTCTTCCAGTTGTATGGAACCACTTGCGAATAAAACATATTGAGCAGTTTCGGCTGCAAAACGATTGGATAGAATTCGAGTCTGGCAAGACCGATTCCTAGGGAGGGGGCCTCACTTTGGTGAGGTCCCTTCTTGTATTCTGAACACCGGTGATGTTTGGCGGACCCTGAATTGAACGCAGTGGATTGGCTTAAATTTGTCGATATGAATGCCAACCAGTCTCAAGATGCTGAAGGTCGATTGGAACGTTTGCGCGATCAGCTCAACCATTTTCACAATTGGCCGTCAGCATTTACGTTCAAATTCATTCTTCCAAGAAGTGAGGAGCGTGAATTGGAATTGAAGACCATTTTCGCATCGGCCTCCAGCGTCAAAGTCCGGGCCAGCAAAAATGGGAATTACCAGTCGTATACCATCATCGAAACCTTGGGAGGTCCGGATGAGGTATTCGATCGTTATACCCGAGCGGGAAAAATCAAGGACATTTTGTCCCTTTGAGCATGATGGGGTTAGAAACCGTTCGAAATGTGCTGCTTGTATCCTTGCTTCTTGGCTTGGCTTGGGTACTGTTGAAGCGAATGGCTTACGCGATGAGAAAAGGAGAGGTGATTGATGGTGTTGTTGAGCTTTCAGGTACGGGTGCGTCAATTGTTGACGGTTGTTTGCACATCGAGGCAGAATTGCCCTCAGATGGAGTCAGTCATCTCGAAATATCGGTTGAAGGAACCGATCCCAAAAAACATTGGATCATCCATGCAGGTCCAGCGAAAGGTGGCAGGCAATATTGGGATTGGTCTTTGCCTCACTCAGAAACGGGAAGCATTTTAGAATTGCATATCAAAGCACCGCGATCAAAGGTGATTCGAAGGATTCAAATTTGAGAAGTGCCTCGGTTTGCTCACATGCGCTTGGGCATATCGATGCCCAAAAGACCCATGGCGGTTTCCACGACCGAGGAGGTGAGCGCACAGATAGACAAACGCAAAATCCGCAAGGCATGGTCACCCTCTTGGAGAATGGGGTGACTGGCATACCAACTGCTGTATGCTTTCATGATGTCATAGCTGAAGTTGGCCAAAAGGCTGGGGTCATAAGTCTGTGCGGCGTTCTGAATGACTTCTGGCAGCATCAAAGCGTCGTGGACCAAACTCCTTTCTTCGGCATCCAACTCAGGCAAGGATTGAAGCCCGCGAAGTGCTTCGACCAAAATGGTTGAGTTCATCTCGGCTTTTCGGAGCACACTGCTGGAGCGTACATGGTTGAATTGAATGAATGGCCCTGTATTTCCGATGAAGTCGATGGATGCTTTGGGGTCGAACATCATGGATTTTTTTGGTTGCACCTTGAGCAAGAAATACTTCAGGGCACCATAACCCACTTGCTTGTAGAGCGTTCTTTTCTCAGCCTCGGTGAAATCTTCCGTTTTGCCCAATTCCTCACCCATTGAACGGGCAGTTTCTGCCATTTCTTCAAGCAAATCATCGGCATCCACAACTGTACCTTCCCTGGATTTCATTTTCCCTTCTGGGAGCTCGACCATGCCGTAACTCAAGTGGTGGTTGCGGTCTGCACCTTCAATGCCCAATTTGGCCAACACCCCAAAGAGGACTTTGAAATGGTACTCTTGTTCGTTGCCCACTGTGTAAATCTGACGATCCAAACCCGGGAAATCCCGATAACGCTGCAATGCGGTTCCGATGTCCTGTGTCATGTAAACGGCTGTCCCATCTCCGCGCAAGAGCAACTTCTCATCCATACCGGCATCGGTCATGTCCACCCAAACACTTCCGTCTTCTCGTTGGCTAAATACGTTGGCTTTCAATCCTTTTTGTACTTCATCTTTGCCGAGTAAATAAGTTTCGGATTCATAGTACAACTTGTCAAAGCTGACACCCATTTCCGCATATGTGGAATCAAATCCATCATAAACCCAGCCATTCATCATTTCCCAAAGTGCTCGGGTGTTTGGATCTCCAGCTTCCCAAAGTCCCAGAGTCTTGCGCGCTTCGATCAAAATAGGTGCTTCGCTTTTGGCTCGTTCTTCCGAAACTCCCGCAGCCACGGCCTCAGTCACCTGTTGCTTGTACGCCTTGTCGAACGCTACGTAGTATTTCCCCACCAACTTGTCACCCTTCAATCCTGAATTTTCTGGGGTTTCTCCATCGCCGAATTGCTGCCAAGCCACCATGGATTTGCAAATGTGAATACCGCGATCATTGATGATTTGAACCTTCACCACATCATGTCCCGCGGCCTGCAGGATGTTGGCCACTGAATACCCGAGAAAGTTGTTTCTCAAATGCCCAAGGTGCAATGGTTTGTTCGTGTTGGGGGAGGAGTACTCCACCATGACTTGCGGCTTGGATTTGTCTGGTGCAATGCCGAATTGCTTTTCGTCCAAAGCCTTGGCCAATTGTTCCACCCACACCTCTGCAGACAGGGTCAGGTTCAGAAATCCTTTGACCACCTCATAATGCGTGATTCTTGTATCGGCCTTGATTAGCTGTTGACCTAAAAGATCCGCGGTTTCAGCTGGACTTTTGCGTGAAATTTTCACCAACGGGAAGACCACTACAGTTTGGTCACCTTGGAATTCCTTGCGTGTTTTTTGAATTTGGATTTGGTTCAAATCTGGAGAGGATCCAAAAAGGGTTTTGCAGGCTTGAACCACCTGTTCAGGAATCCAATTTTCTTGAGCGGGCGTCATGGTATAATGGCAAATGTGGGGTTGATGGGCAAGTGAATTTCTGCCAACATGCACCGGGCGCTGCCGCCTCCACAAGTCTCGATGGTTTCAAGTGGACTTGAGATGATTCGACCGTGTGCGGACAGCCTCTTTTTGATTTCGGTTGTAAGGGATTGCTCTGCCTGTGCACTCATCACAATCAAGCGTTCCCCGGCATCACTTAAAACCTCGAGCATATTGCCGGCAAAATGATTGATTTGATTTTCACTCAAATCAATGATTTCGAGTCCGTTTTCAGCCAATGATTCTTGGACCATGTTCCGCTCATCGTCATCATCGATTGCGGATAGGCAAATGGCGGAAAAGGTGGATCCAATGGACATCATCACATTGGTGTGGTAAATGGGAGATCTCCCTTCAGAAGTGGTTTGTCTAGCGGTGAAGACGATGCCCTCATAGTTCAAGGCTTCGCAGAAATGTTCGAAGGCGAGCCGATCTGTTCGTGGGCTGATCGCAGCATAAGCTCGTTGATGCTGGCGATCAAGGACTATGCTTCCAGTCCCTTCCAAAAATTTTTGATGCGATTCAAACTCGGTGAAGTCAAGGACTTCTTGAATGTTGAAGCCATATCGGTGTTCCAAATCGACGATGACGTCTTCTCTTCTCTCCGTCCTCCTGTTTTCGGCGAACATGGGGTACAACCCCACGACGCCATCTTGGTGGAAGGAAATCCAGTTGTTGGGAAAAAGCGCATCTGGGGTGTCTTGCTCCTCGTCGGCTTCAAAGATGTGCACGTGGACTCCATTTTCTTTGAGGATTGTAACAAGTCCATCAAACTCAGCCAAGGCTTGAGAGAGAACATCGCTCCGGGACAAACCTGTGGCAGTCTGTTGGTAGTGGTTGTTGATGGCCGTCTGCTCATTCATTCTGAATGTGGCTGGACGAATCATCAAGATGTTGTTTGTCGATTGGTGGGGCATTGAGATCGGATTCAGGGATCGGGACAAATGAGAAATCAAGGTTGTCTACGCAGGGGCAAGGTGGCACAGCGAAGCAGTCCCTCCATCTTCGCAGTCTCTGAAAATTTCACTTCGTGGACGGTGTAACCCCACTCCCTGAGTTGGGCATTGACCCGCTCAAAATTACGTTCAGAAATCACGTTTGATTTGTTGATGCTCAGTAGGTTGCAGTTCATGTGGTACATCTCTTCTGCACTGACAATCATGCATCGATTTTCATGGAAATGCTTCTTGAGAAAGGCAACATCACTTTCCAATTTAAATCCTTGTGGATGCATGATGGCGTGTCCTTGACCGAAGATGCCGAGGGCACAATCCAAATGAAGGGCATTCTGTCGAGGCTGTGTATCTGATTTCTTCAACTGAAATCCCCTGACTTGCCAATTGGGGAAAACCTCTGCAAGCCATTCAACAGCCCGGGCATTTGTTCTGGAGGTTGTGTATTTCGCAAAATCGGACGCTTCTGAGTACCCGACCCAAATTTGATTGTCAATCGGCATCACATCTCCACCTTCGATTCTTACATCGGGAGGGGGAATCAACAGGTTTTCTTCGGGGTATTCCTGGAGCAAATCGTCCAATGCTTCTTGTTCGTCTTTTCGGTCAGAAACCATGGAGGTTTTGACAAATTTGTCTTCGATGACAAACCCAATGTCCCTTGTAAAAACCTGATTCAAACCCAGTTCTGGTGGCGTCAACACTTCCACGCCAAAACTGGAAATCAAACCCCGAAATTCAGTCAATTCTTGCCTCACTGATGCTTCAGTGGGATAGGTGCCAGCCAAGACATGCTCACGGGATTTGGGATCATAAGTGCTTTCTAGGGCCGGCGCTGCTCCCATGCCTCGTCCGATGCCTACAAGGACCCGCTGAAGTGCTGACCATTCATCAACAACCCAAAATGATTCCGCCTTTCCTTTGGACATGGCTTGGCCTTCAGCGCTTATTTTTGAACATAGTTCGGATCGAACTCGCGTCGGTGCCGAAGCGCTTCAACCATGGCCTGACCGGACATGTAATTTCCACCGCCTCCTTCATTGAAATTGGCGGGAAGGAAACACCAATGAGTTGAATCTTTGGCCGACAAGGCCCAAATCCTGGATTGTCCTCGGATTTCCCAATAACGGTAGGGTGGAAGGCTATCTACCTCAGAAGGTGCTCCTTCTTTGTAGGTGCCATTTCCTTTTCCATAACTCGATTCAATCATGCCCCGCATGCCTTCCACATTTCCCTGATACTTGGAGTCAAAATCCACAAAGTGGACCAGGTCCATGTTGATCAGTACCACCTCTTGGTCTTCGTCGTCAACACTTTTGCTCGCGTAAAGGATTTCTACTGTTTCTGTGCGGTTTCTCAGACCACGATCACTGAACTGATCCATGACCTCAACCGCCTTGCGAAAAAATGCCGTATCGGGTTGGCGATGCAATGGATGGTGCGCCATGGCGGCACCCCAATCCATGTTGTTGCTTTTTTGAAAATAATCGGCCATGTCCGCTGCGATTTGAGCCAATGTGTCTCCACCCACAGAAGAGGCAACGTTTTCAGTGATGATGACTTCCACTTGAGCATCCCATTCAGGATCGTCTGGATCCAACTCAAATCGTTTGGGTTCTTGTGTGGATTTCACCTCAGACTTCGCTTTGCGCGAGTCCATCCCCTCATCTTTTTGGCCCATGGTGTTTTCCGCGCAGCCCGAGGTGAAGATGATGGCTGCGGCGCAGGCCCAAGTGAAAATCAGCTGAAAATGAATCACATTTTTCATAATGCGAAGGTACGAACTCCCTTCCTCAATTGGGAAAGATTCCACCCTCGCGCTGTCGCTCTTGCATCCGCATCAATCGTTGAGATTTCATCCATGCACCCAAAATTTTGTCCCTTTTGGCCTCGTTTGGTTGGGCAATCACCTGCATTCTCACGGTGGGAGGTGCGTTTACTTGAATCAAGAAAGGAATCAACTCACCAGGAGGCTTCATGGCCATGTCTTTGGGTTCGGACATGACCCATTGCTCCATCCATTCGGCTTGAGCACGATTCCCAGTTTTCCATTCTCGCCATCCTGACCAAGGGGTCACTTGCCCCAATGGATACATGGGGGTGGTTCTGTCGGAAGAAGTAGGCTGTTCTGAGAAACGAAGGATTTGAATCAAATCTGTGGCTTGTACCACCACATTGCGTTCTCCGGAATCTGCTGTTTGATTTGTCACCACCAAACGCATGGTGGCTCCAATTCCAGCAATTTGATTGCCTTTGATGAAAGGGATGCCAAACTCGGTCAGTGTCATGTCCTCGAGCCGATTAAACAACAACTTGTATCGCTCTTCGAAGATGTACAAACCATGCCTTTCCCCTGGCAAAGGGAGCAATTGAAGTGGAAACAAGGGCAGTTCGAAAGGTGGCATTTACATATAACAAACAAGCATGGCCCGTGTTTTGCTCACGACGGAAAACGTCATTTCTTTTGCGCATCCACTCCGTAGTATGCTTTTCTTCCGTTGGGGTACATGCCTTCCACGAGGACTCCACCATCCGCATCCATGAAGGTTTCGATGACTTCTTTTGGTGAATCCACAGGATCTCCATTAAGTTGGGTAATGACAAACCCTTCACGTATGCCAGCCTCGAGCAAATTCCCTTGGCGGAGACGGACGACCCGTACCCCTTGATTCAGGGCTTCCGCTGTTGGATTGTCTTCCGGGGTTGTGGCGACCAATTGGGCACCGAGCAAGTCGTGCCATTCTGCTTGAGACCGGTCAATGATTCTTGTTGAACCATTGACATCGCGCAATTCCACTTCAATTTCGCGGTACTGGGACGCCCGATAACACAAGACTTTCGTGCGCTCACCAGGTCTGAATTTTGAAACCTGTTCCTGCAGCTCAGGAACACTGTTGACTGGGACTTCATTGATCTTCAAAATCACATCCCCAACACGCATGCCAGCATCCCCAGCGCCTCCTTCTTGAGTCAATTCATGCACGTAAACCCCTCGAACAGCGGGCATGCCCACCTGTTCAGCCAATTCTTGGTTCATTTCTCCAATGCGCACCCCCAAAAAGCCTCGCTGAACCCGGCCGTATGCCATCAAATCCTCGCTGACCTTGCGCACAATGGAAACGGGAACAGCGAAACTGTATCCACTGTAAGAGCCTGTTTTGGATGCAATCGCGGTGTTGATCCCCACCAATTGACCAGAGGCATTCACCAAGGCCCCTCCGCTGTTGCCTGGGTTGACGGCTGCATCCGTCTGGATAAACGATTCAACAGGGAAAATTTCTCGCTGGGCATCGCCACGAAGGATGTTGATGTTTCGTGCTTTGGCTGAGACAATCCCCGCTGTGACCGTAGATGTCAAATCAAATGGATTCCCGACCGCAAGGACCCATTCGCCCACTTGCAGATCTTCGGAATTGCCGAACTCAATCGAGGGCAATGGTCGCTCAGGTTGGATTTTGAGCAGGGCCAAATCAGTGGCTGGATCGGTGCCCACCACCTGAGCTTTATGCATGGTATTGTCATTGAGCGAAACCATGATTTCATCGGCTTGATCAATCACATGGTTGTTCGTCACAATGAATCCATCGTCCGCAATGATAACACCACTTCCAGATCCTTGCGCTATGGATTCAGGAGCACCATATCCAAACATTTCAAGCCAAGGATTGAGGCGGACTGTTTGTGTCGCTCTTGTTTTGACATGGACGACGGCATCGAGACTATTGGCTGCGGCAGTGGTGAAATCCAAGGCCAAACCTTCGGGCGTGAACAGAGGCTGAATCGTCCTTGTCGTTGGAATCATGGAAACAGATTCGGTTTTCGGAGGATGAGGTTTGGGCCACAAAGGGCTTTCGAATGCGGAGAAAATGAAGAGGGCGACGCTGGCACCTACAAAACCCGTGAATAGGGACACAAAAAATGTTCTTTTCATCGTTCAAATGAATTCCGTTGAATCTGCTTCAAAACAACGCAGCCCAACCGAAATTTCATCCAGTTGGGCTGCCAAGAAATCCAAAACAGTCTTCAATGAGGAAGGTGTTTTCTCACCACGCCATAGAGGATCGTGCCCAACATGCCGCCCAAAATGGCCACCAAGACGGGCGTATAACCGGCACCGACCAGAATGAAGAGAGGGCCAGGACACCCCCCTGTGATGGCCCAGCCCATCCCGAACAGTGTGCCCCCAATCAAGTAACGTTTCCATCCTCTGGGGTACTCAAAAATATCAAAAGGCCGACCCTCAACAGATTGCCAACCCAATTTTTTGGCCAGTTGGAGGAAAATGGCCCCCAAAATGACAGCAGATCCGATCACGCCATACATGTGAAAGGACTGAAATTGAAACATTTCCGCAATGCGGTACCAACTGATGATTTCTCCTTGTGTGAGTGCAACCCCGAACAAAATCCCAATCAAAATGAATCTCCACATGTCTTCTCAAATTAAAAAAGGTGAGGCAAAACGAAATGAGTCACGGTCAATCCGCCAATGAAAAATCCAATGACCGCAATCAGTGAGGGCAATTGGAAGCTGCTGAGACCACTAATGGCATGGCCAGAGGTGCAACCATCCGCGTAACGGGTGCCAAATCCAATGAGCGCACCGCCCACCAGCAACAGGCCCAAAGCATGTGGCTGTCCCCATACCTCGGGTGAAAAAAGTTCAGGTGGTGCAAATGTGGTCCCGGGATTGTGCAAGCCCCAATCAGAAAGGAGTGCGATGGTGTCCTGGTTCATGTTTATGCCTTGCCCTGGGCGCATCCAAAAGGAGCTGATGGCCCCACCCATCATGCTGCCCAGCACAAAAGCGAGATTCCATTTCCGCTCTTTCCAATCCAACTGGAAGTAATCAGAAAACTTACCAGCCCCACCGATGGTGCACAAGGTTTGAAAGTTGCTGGAGACGCCAAAGCGTTTTCCCGCAAACAACAACATGGCCATGGAGACTGCAATCAAAGGCCCAGACACGTACCAAGGCCAGGGTGAAAAAAGGAAATCCATATAAGGTTATTTCAAAGATGTAGGGCAAACAAAATCCGTTTTGGTCAAATCCGTTTCAGACAACGCGGCAAATCCGCCGGCAATGTCAATTACGTTGTGTTTGCCCCGGGCTTTCAAAATGCTGTTGAAAATCACAGAGCGATATCCAGTGGCACAGTGCGCATAAAATGTCCGTCCCTCTTCAATCGCTTCCATCTTCTCGTTCACATAATCCAGGGGCAAACTCCAAGCGCCGTCAATGTGTTCCGCTTCAAACTCTCCAGGCTTGCGAACGTCCACCAATTGAAGGGATTCTGTGCGGGATTGTTTTGCGAATTCCTCGGCTCCAATCTGTTCTACCGAGGCCACTTCCTTCCCAGACTTTGCCCATGCGCTGATGCCTCCGTGCAAATACCCGAGTGTGTTGTCAAAACCGACACGACTCAACCGGGTGACGACTTCCTCCTCACGTCCTTGCGGAGCCACGATAATCAAGGGTTGATTCAAATCAGGAATCAGGGCACCAACCCAAGGGGCAAAACTTCCGTCGATGCCGATAAAAATGGAATTGGGGATGTGACCTTCGACGAATTCGATGGGACTTCGGGTGTCCAAAACCATGGCGCCCTCATGGTTGGCGATGCCATCAAACGTCTCGGGATCCAATGCCACCTTTCCTCGTTCCAAGACATCATCGATGCTGATGATTGCGGATTTGTTCATGGCCACGTTCTTCGGGAAATATTGTGGCGGAGGCAACAGACCATCGGTCACTTCCTTGACGAAATCTGCTTCTGTCATATCGATTCGAAGCGCATAGTTGCTATGCAATTGTCCGCCGATGGTGTCCCAGGTTTTGCTGCTCATATTTTTGCCACAAGCTGAACCTGCACCATGACCAGGGTAAACGATCACATCATGGGGGAGGGACATGATTTTGTCTCGAAGACTTTTGTAAAGAATGGAAGCCAAGTCTTCCTGGGTCATGTTGGCGGCTTTCTGCGCCAAATCCGGTCGCCCGACATCTCCGATGAACAAGGTGTCTCCTGTGTAAATGCTGTGCGCTTTGTCCGATTCGTCGAACAACAAATAGCATGTGGACTCCATCGTGTGCCCAGGTGTATGAATCACTTTGATTTTTACATCCCCCAATTCGAGAACCTCTCCATCTGTTGCCAAGTGGTAGTCAAAGTTGGGGTGGGCGTGGGGGCCGTAAACGATGGTTGCTCCGGTTTTTTTGGCCAAATCCACGTGGCCTGACACGAAATCGGCATGAAAGTGGGTTTCCAAAATGTACTTGATCTGGGCGCCTCGGCTTTCGGCCTTTTCCACATAGCTAGACGTCTCCCGCAAAGGGTCTATGATGGCCGCAACCCCATTGCTCTCGATGTAATAGGCCCCTTGAGCCAAACATCCAGTGTAAATCTGCTCTACGTGCATCATGATATTGTATGTTTTTCACTTCCAATGCTTCAATGGGCCAATAACTCTTTCAACAAGATAACTGCGCCCATGATCAAAACGAACCAGCCAAACCCTTTTTTCAACGACTCCCCATCCAGTGTTTTGGACCATTTCAATCCCAAAATGATCCCGAAAACAGTCAGCGCCGTGAAAACGGACAGCAATCCCCATTCGATGTCTTGGCCTGAACCCAGATCCCCAATAAATCCGATGAGGGATTTGGCGGCGATGATCATCAAGGAAGTACCAATGGCCGTTTTCATGGGCATTTTGACCAAGACCACAAGTGCAGGGATAATCAAAAATCCACCCCCAGCCCCCACAATGCCCGTCAACACGCCAACGGCAATGCCTTCAAAGGGAACAAGCCACCACTTGGCTCGACCGCCATTTTCCGAAGTTGTTTTCCGTCCTTTGATCATGGACAAGGATGCCGCGATCATGAGGATTGCGAACAGGACCATGATGAACAAATCCTTGGTCAATCCCAACCCCAAGACATGGAAAGTCTTAGGGATGGAAGGCACCAACCACCTCCGTGTGGCATAGACGGCTAGAAGCGAAGGGCCGGCAAAAATGGTTCCTGTTTTGACGTCAATCAATCCACTTTGAAAATGTCGCCAAGCGCCAAACCCTGAGGACAAGCCCACCACAAACAAGCTGTAAGCCGTTGCCAGAGCGGGCGGGATTTCCATGAAATAAACCAAGACCGGAACAGTGAGAATCGATCCGCCGCCGCCAATCAAGCCCAAAACCAGCCCTACGATTACCGCTGATGCAAAACCCAACCATTCAAGCCATTCCATGTTGCTATTCGTTCGGATGTCCCTTAGGCAAGATTATGGGACTGCCATGGCTTTTGGTGTGACGTGGGTCACGTCTCATCATTCGATTCCAACAAGCCGATTTCGATGAGCCTTTGAGTCAAATATTCACCCGCTGTGATGGGGGATTCCAAGGGTTCTTCACCAGGTTCAACACAACTTGCAAGGGCATCCAAAGGCATGTCCGGACGCGGGTGGCAAAAGAACGGCATGGAGTAGCGGGAAGTTCCCCACATTTCGCGTGGCGGATTGACCACCCGATGGGTTGTGGATTTGAGTTTGTGGTTGGTCAATCGCTGAAGCATGTCACCCACATTCACCACGATGTGCTCTGGCAGGGCGGTGACGTCCACCCAATTTCCATCGTGGTCCAGAACCTGAAGCCCTGCAGCAGAAGCACCCACCAACAAGGTGATGAGATTGATGTCTTCGTGTTGGCCGGATCGGACTGCGGTATTGGGCTCTGATTTGATGGGAGGGTAGTGGATGGCCCTGAGAATACTCGTCCCTCCGGCGACCCAATCCTCGAAATGGTTCAAGTCCAATTGCAAGTGCAGTGCAATGGCTTGCAGCATAGTTTGGCCCAAATTTTCCAGTGCCTGGTACGCTTGGATCGCGGTTTCCGAGAATTGAGGCAATTCGCCCACTTGGACATTCTCAGGAAACTCTTCAGCACTGGCCCCCTGGGGAGGGTTGGGCTGACCGACTTGCCAAAACTCCTTGAGGTCGGCTTCTGCACTGTCCTTGGCATGTTCAACACCCATTCGCACGTACCCCCTTTGATGTCGCGATTCTGGTCGTGCGTAAATTGATTTGCTCCCCATCGGGAGTTGGAAGAAAGATTCCGCTTGGTTGTACAATTCAGAAATCAAGTTATCGGCAATGCCATGTCCTGAGATGGCTGCAAATCCGATGCCTTCGTATGCCGCCCCCAGTTGAGCGACAAATTGTTTGCGTGCTCGTGCATCCCCTGAGGTGAAATTTCTCAAGTCCAAAGCAGGAATGCCGGCTTCAAAATGCAAGTCTGTAGGATTCATGTAACGAATGTAGTGGACAAGCGCGCTGCGGCAGCAGACCAGGATGCGGATTCGCCAACATATTGTTGTCCATTTCTTGCCAACATCGTTCGACCTTCTGCATCGCCTGAGAGGCGTTGGATGGTTTCAGCCCAGTCCCTGTCACCCTCAGCGACCACGACAGGGGGGGGCGAATCCAAAGAAGTTTGTGGCAATCCGGCTGCCACATTGGGGGTGGTGATGCATGGCAATCCTGAAGCCATGGCTTCCAGAATTTTGTTCTGCAATCCGGTTCCAATGTCCAAGGGGGCGACAAAAATGTCGCCAATCGCGTAAGCGCTGCGAATGTCATCTAACCATCCGGTCACACTGACAGACTCTCCGGCCAATTGGCGCACCGCGGGAACAGGCGAAGCACCAGCAATCACCAGATGAAAGTTACCCAGGTGCAGCAAGGGCAGAATGTTTTCTTTCAGGCGAATAGCCGCACGAACATTGGGGGCATAAGCCATGTTTCCCGTGAAAAGAAGTATGGTCTTTCCCGCTGCCTGTGCGGGCAAAGGCCAGGGTGATGCCATGGACGTGAAATGCTTCAAATCGACCCCATTGGGCACCACGTGAATGCCCTTGCGGTCTGGGTGAGAAATCAAATGGCGATCGGCCTTTGAAATGATTGTTTGGTGATCAAAATAATTCAATACGGCTGCTTCATATCGCGCCAACTTTTGTCCTTCCCAGTTGAAGATCCATTTGGCAGGACCGCGGTGCAATTGCGCCCGTTTTCGCATGCCCGCGCTCAGTGCATCCATGTAGTCAAGGGTTCGCGGAATCTCATGCATGTCCTTGACATACTCAGATGTTCGAATCATGTTGCAAAAAATTTGCTGCGGCATTTCTTTCGCGATCAAGTTGCGAATTTGGTTTGAGGTGTTTGATTGATAGAACCAATGCACTTGGAACGGGCGGCTACTCAAGGGAGACCAAGTCATGCGGAGAAGGCGCCTCCACCAAGAGAGTTTGAGCACGTAAACGGCAGTACAAAATGCCTCCAACTCTTGTCTGTGTTCTTTGGAAACGGCATGGTCGGTCAATGCACACAGAATGATCTCGTGGTGAACGCTTAAAGCTCGAATCAAGTGATACACACGCAATTTGTCCCCTTTTTCGAGGGGATATGGGAAGCGAGGAGCGAGGAACAGAAGTTTCACGAGGGCTGAAGTTGACGACAAAACACGATGAAACGATCGACAATGTTCGCGTTGTCGTGGTGCTTCAGGGCCCATTTTTGTCCTGCCAGACCTCGTTTTATGGCCTGTTTTGGGTGTCTGAGATCGTGGATGAGCGCGGCGGCAAAGGCTTCCGCATCATCGCAAAGCACAAAAGGAGGGATTGGTGAGAGTCCTTCCGCGCCCAGTGTTGTGGAGACAATGGGCAACCCGGCAGCTGCTCCTTCGATGGCCTTGATGCGCATCCCGCTCCCACTGCGCAATGGAATGGCCATGATGGACGGTCGATTCAGCAAAGTGTCCGCCGTTTTGATTTCACCCAAAACATCAATATTCAATTCATCAGGTACATGGAAATCCTGAGGGAAGGCCTTGCCGGCCAATTTGAGTCGCGCCTCCGGGACGGCAGCTTGAACTTTGGGCCAGATTTCTGACACCAACCAATCCACAGCCTGAATGTTAGGAGCCCAGTCCATTGCGCCCAAATGAAAAACTTCTGAATGCATAAACGCATTCTTTTTCGGGGATGTTGTGGAACCAAAAGCCATTCCAAATGGCGCCACCAACATGGGGACATCACATCCCATTTCTTGAAAGACGGACAAGTCCGCTTCGGTGATGGTCAGGATCGCATCAAACCATGACAGGCATTGGGATTCGAATGCTTTGAGCTGCTTGGTCAAAATGGACAAGTATGTCCGACGCATCCAATTGGTTTCGGATTGTGCGAGATCTGACCAAATTTGGTGCTCCACATTGTGTGCCCGGAGAATGACCAATGCATCACTTTGCGCACGAATTTCTTGGAGGTATGGCGCCATGAAGAGAGATTCCACCAAGATGACATCGAACGAATCATTCGCCAGCCGTTTCCGCAATGCCGAATTCATGGAAGGCGTATGAAACCGACTGACGTTGTAACTCTTCCCGGTCAACAGGCCGCGCAAAGCTCCCCAAATGTGAATCCGCGTGTCGATGTGAACCGCTTGAATCTGCGTTTCTTTGAGGTACTTCGCCTTCAAACTTTCTCGACTGAAAGGGTGTTTGTGTGTGCTTGCTGTGAGAATCTGGACAGGATGTCCCAAATCCATCAAGCCGCTCGTCAAGGCATCTATGGCCAAGCATCCGCCGTCCCTCGCAGGTCTTGGCGGTTTGTGGCACAATTGGAGGATCCGAAGGGGGGATTCCATGGATTTCAGGGATTTCGCCATGGCCAAGGGATGCGGGGGATTTGATGCAAGTGCAGTTCACGCATGGCCATTCGGGTGAGGAACCCGGCCACTGGGGCCAAGATGAAGGTGCTGAGCCACATGCCGATTGCAGGCTCGAGTGTCCCCGAACGCACCATTTGCTCACCGACAATGCTCAAGATGTAGTAGGCCAGAAAAATCAAGATGGCCAATACGGTTGGCAAACCCAGTCCCCCTTTCCGGATGATGGCCCCCAACGGCGCACCGATGAAAAAGAGAAGGAAACAGCTGGTGCCCAAGAAGAACTTGCGATGCCATTCCACAGCATTGCGATTCCGGAGTCGCCGTTTTTTGGCGGCATCTTCCAATGCATTTTCAACGCCCTGTATCGCATTGCGGGCCATGCCGCGTGCGCCATCAAAAACCATCCTCCTTTCAGTTGGGGTGAGGTCATCCATCCAGGGACGGAGCAACGGTGCCGCCAAGGATGCCCGATGCAATTTTGCATCTGAAGAATCCGAAGCGGCCATGTCCGTTCTCGATTCCTGAAGATTGACCAATCGCATTCCATACTCCACAACATCCTGTTTTCGCTTGATCGCGAGCAATTCAAGTGAATCCATGGCTTCATTGAGTTGGCGGATGTTCATCATTTCATGAACCCGTTTGAACAGCCCCTCATCCACCTTGTTGAAATCGAGTGAAGCCATGTCGATGCGCAGAATTTGGCGATCAAAGGTGCCCAATACATGCGGTTGCCTGCGTTCTGTTTTGCGCGCATGAATCTCCATGTCCTCCTCGTAACTCACTCCATTCACAAGTTCCATCACCAAGGCCTCACCCTTGACATCCATGCGGCCTTGTGCCGCTCGAATGATGCGGCTGGATCCTGTCGTGGCTTCGCGGTGGTCGTGAATGAGCACATCGGTCAGGGTTCCGTCATCTGCGCGGTCTGCCACACGAATACTAAAACCTTCAATGCCATTGTAAAAGACGCCTGGCAGCAGGTTGAGTCCCGGTTTTTTCTTGCTAACGGAAAAGAGCAGGGCGCGGAATTTGAGGTTGGCTTTGGGCCAAATTTGGTCCGAAAAGGCAAAGGCTCCGATGGACAGGACCACCATCACAAACATCAAGGGCCGGAAAATCCGAAACAGCGACATGCCTGCGCTTTTCATGGCAGTGAGTTCGTTGCGTTCCGCAAGCGAACCCATGCCCATGATGGTGGCGACAAGGATGGCCAATGGCAGGGCCAGATTGACCAATCGGGCCGAGGCATACATCATCAGCTCAGCAATAACCATCGGGGAGAGGCCCTTGCCAATCAAATCGTCGGCATAGACCCACAGGAATTGCATGTCCAAAATGAACAAGGCTACAGGCAAGGTCACGGCAAATGGCGCCAGAAAAGACCGCAGAATGAGTTGAGCTGTGCGTCTCACGAAAGCCCAAAGATAAATACCTAACTTGGCCACATGAATGCCAAATGGATTGTGACCGCCACAGTTGCGGTAATTCTCGCCGGTTGTGGTGCCGGCACAGGGGCCGATCAGGACCTAGAAAACCCATCAGAAGAATTGAATCGTGATTTGACTTCAGTAGAGGTGACCCCTTCCGCGGGCGAGCCGGATGCGGATGGTTTTGTTTGGCAAACGGAGCAGTTTGCCGATTTGAAAATCATCCGATACCAAGTGCCGGGTTGGGAGCAATTGTCGCCTCAGCAACAGGCCTTGGTCTATTGTTTAAACATGGCGGGGCTCAGTGGGCGAGACATCATGTACGACCAAAACAACCGTTATAACCTCCGAATCAGAGCATTGCTTGAGGCCATTTACACTCAATTTGATGGAGACAAGAATACCGTTGGCTGGGTCGCTTTCGAGACGTATTTGAAACGCATCTGGTTTTCCAACGGAATTCATCACCATTATTCGAATACCAAACTGATGCCCGAATTCTCGACTGCATACTTTGACTTGCTTTTGTCAGCGACTGGACAAACTTGTTCTGAGGAATTGCGAAATGTCATTTTCGACCCCGCTTTGGAAGCGAAAAAGGTTGAGCAGGACGCGACGAAAGGACTCGTTGAAGGTTCGGCTGTGAACTTCTATGCACCCAATGTCAGCACGGCTGAGGCGCAAGCCTACTATGCGAGCATTGAGGACAAGAGCACGCGCACACCGGTGGAGTACAGCTTGAATTCACGGTTGGTCAAAAATGCGAATGGCGAAGTGGCTGAAGAACCATATCGTGTCGGCGGATTGTATGGTGAAGCCTTGGAACAGGTGGTGTTTTGGTTGAATGAGGCCACACAGTATGCTGAAAATGAAAAACAAAGTGCAGCATTGCGCAACCTCATCTCATACTACGAAACAGGTGATTTGGAGAAATGGCAGCTTTACAACATCAATTGGGTACAAGACACTGAAGGTGATGTCGATTACATCAACGGATTTGTCGAAGTTTACAATGATCCCTTGGGCTACACAGGCAGTTATGAGACCATCGTCCAGATCAAGGACTTTGATGCCAGCGAACGCATGAAGACCCTGATGGAGAATGCACAGTGGTTCGAGGATCACATGCCCTTCATGGACGCGCACAAAAAAGACGAAGTGGTGGGCATCACTTACAATGTCGTGAATGTAGCGGGTGAGGCGGGCGATGCATCACCCAGCACGCCGATAGGCGTCAATTTGCCCAATTCAAATTGGATTCGGGTGGTTCATGGGTCCAAATCGGTCAGCTTGGGCAACATTGTCAATGCCTACGACCAAGCGGGTGGGTCAGGCTTGTTGGATGAATTTGCCCACGACGATCAAGAAATCGCACGGACCGAATCGCACGGCACGCTGGCTGGCAAGCTCCACACCGCAATGCATGAAGTGATCGGACATGCTTCCGGCCGCTTGGAGGAAGGCGTGTCAGAGCCAAAAGCCACCCTCAAGGAATATTCTTCAACAATTGAAGAAGGGCGTGCAGACTTGGTGGCTCTTTATTTTTTGCTCGATCCGAAAATGGTGGAGTTGGGCTTGATGAAAACGTTGGAAGTTGGACGGGCCGAGTATGACAGTTACATCCGAAACGGCATGATGATGCAATTGCGTCGATTGGAATTGGGCGCCAACATTGAAGAAGCGCATATGCGCAACCGGGCTTGGATCAGTCACTGGGTATTTGAGAAGGGGCAGGCCGAAGGGGTCATTTCAATGGTCAATCGAGACGGAAAAACCCGTTTGGACATCAAGGATTACGAAGCCTTGCGGACGTTGTTTGGGGAATTGTTGCGGGAAGTTCAGCGCATCAAGTCTCAGGGAGATTATGAAGCAGCAAAGGCATTGGTGGAAGGTTATGGGGTGAAAGTGGACCAGGCAATCCATACAGAAGTGTTGGCTCGGTCTGAGGCGCTTGGCATCGCTCCCTACGGCGGATTCATCAATCCGCAAATGACTGCTGTTCGAGACGAGAATGGCCTCATCTCTTCCATTGAGTTGTCTTATCCCGATGATTTTTCAACGCAAATGTTGCATTACAGTGAGGAGCACAGTCACCTCCCTGAGAACAATGAGTCGTGGGATTGATGAATTCCGACAAGGATGGAAAATGGGCTTGGATTCAGTCCATTCTCGCATCTATGCGGGTTTGCAAATTGAATACTTGGAAAGAGACCTAAAGAAACTGGATTGCTTGAGGGAAGATGAAACAAAATGGGTAGACAACCATTTGATTGGTCATCGCGTTGTGAAGAGTGACCTGCGGCGGCCAGGGATAAATGCCCTGCGAGGAGTGGACAATGGTCACACTTGGCTCTGGTCTCAGGTAATGAAACAAACGGAAACCTGGTAAACATGCAAAAATTGAAATCAACCGTCGGGCTTATGGTCGCATTGGTATTCTGGCTTGGCGAAGGCTGGGGTCAATTCCCTTGTGAACTCTCAGGAGGTGGCGGTGCGCCCGCGAGTGGCGGACCCACGGCCACCCAATCGGGCCAATTCCATGATAACAGCAATTATCACCTGAAGTTTGAGGTGTACGAACCGTGTGTCCTGAATTCTGTGCGGGTCTTTGCCAATGGAGAGGACCAACGCGCAATTGCGCTGCTGAATCCTGAGGGAGACATCTTGCAAGCAGAAGTTTTTTCCATTCCTGATGGAGAAAGTGTTGTTGAACTTGGGTGGACATTGAGTCCAGGTTCAGGCTATGGTCTCTCTTGTTTGGCCCAGAATCCACAATTGTGGAGAGATGACCTAAATGCCACATTGAACTATCCGTATGCCATTGGAAACTATGCGAGCATCACAGGTTCAAGTATCAATGGGGAAAATGAGTTTTCCTATTATTATTTTTTCTACGATTGGAACATCGGACCGGCCCCAGCGACAGTCAATTCAGGAGGGTACCCCTGTGACCATGTGGAATTGATGGATGTTGAAGACCTCAATGCCCTCGGAGGAGGGGCGAATGGAAATGATTGTTGGGGGTGGGTTGAACCGGGAACAGGTCGGGAAATTGCCATTTTTGCGAAGTCGAACGGAACTGCGTTCTTGGACGTCACCGATGCCACGAACATTCAATATTTCGGTGAACTTCCGACGGCTTCAACCTCCAGTCTGTGGCGAGATGTCAAGGTTTATAACAACCATGCTTTCATTGTTTCGGAAGCTGGGGGTCATGGGATGCAGGTAGTGGATTTGTTAGATGTTGCAGCTTTGCCAACCGATGCCCAGAGTCCGGTGGAAGCAGCTATGGTTTATGGTCAGTTTGGCAATGCCCACAACATTGTCATCAATGAAGAAACCGGATATGCCTATGCAGTGGGCACGAATACATTCAATGGTGGGCTTCACGTAGTGAACATTCAAGATCCATTGAATCCCCAGTTGGTGGGGTCCTATGAAGGCGCTTATACCCACGATGCCCAAGCGGTGGTTTACAATGGACCGGATGCCGACTATGCTGGGAAGGAAATCGTGTTTTGTTTCAATGGTTACAGTGGGTTTGCCATCGTCAATGCCGAGGACAAATCAGATATCCAACTGATCTCGAATTTGACATATGACCAATTGGGTTATACCCATCAAGGTTGGCTTAGTGAGAATCAGCGTTTTGCTTTTCTGAATGATGAATTGGATGAGGAGAATTTTGGGAACAACACGCGCACATACATTTTGGATATAGCGGATTTGGACAACCCCTTGGTGTTGGGGTATTTCACATCTCCCACCACCGCAATTGACCACAACATGTATGTGGTGGGTTCTCATTTGTACCAGTCCAATTATCTCAGCGGCTTGAGAATTCTCAATTTGGATCAATCGGCGTCAGGGACATTGGAAGAAGTTGGCTATTTCGATACGAACCCGGAATCCGACGGCGCGGTATTCGATGGTACTTGGAGCAATTACCCATATTTTCCCAGTGGAAATGTGGCCATCAGCACATTCACCCACTTCTTTATGGTGCGTCCGGATGAGGAAATCTTGAATGAAACCAATTCTGTATCGTCTCCGGTGGACGCGGGTCAGGCCTTGGGTGAACTTTTGATTCAGCCCAACCCTGCGGCTGAAGAGATTCAATTGCGTTTCGAGGGCAGTGGAAGGGTTTCGGGTGTGGTCATTTGGGATGCCATGGGCCGGATAGCCAAGCGCTGGGATGCTCTGCCCATCCCAAGTGGTGCTGCCTTGAATGTGGATGTTTCGGATGTGGAACCTGGGGTGTATGTCGTCACCACATCCTCAGGACAATCTGCAAGACTGGTGATTCAGCGCTAGTGGGAAGTTGGATCCTCAACCCAATTGTTGTTGTTTAAGAGACGGTGGAGAGCAATGGCTTCTGCCGCCTCTTTCACATCGTGAACGCGCAAGATGTGTGCACCGCGATCCAAAGCCCAGGCGTGCAGAGCTGTGGTTCCATTGAGGGCATCCTCTGGCGTGGTCTTGAGGGCTTTGTAAACCATGGATTTGCGACTCACGCCGACGAGCAAGGGCACTTTCAACTCGTGAAAAGCTTGTAAATCATGCAGGAGGGAGAAATTTTGTTCCAAGGTCTTGCCAAATCCAAAACCAACATCAGCAACCACATCCCCGACACCTGCTTCTCGGGCATTCTCGATTTTGTGCAGAAGTGAGCGATAAACTTCGAAGACCACACCATCAGGATATGACGGAGCGTTTTGCATGGTTGCTGGGGTGCCTTGGATGTGCATGATGACGTAAGGAACGTTGAATCTGGCCACCACGGGCCACATCTCAGGATCAGAACCTCCTGTGACATCATTGATCATGTGTGCTCCGGCAGCCAGTGCCTGTTCGGCGACTCGTGCATGAAATGTGTCAATGGATACGATGGCGTGCGGCGCCCGTGCGCGGATTCCTTGCAATACCGGTTTCAATCGGGACCACTCTTCTTCAGGTGAAATCGGTGTTGCACCAGGCCGGGTGGAGGCCCCGCCGATGTCGATGATATCTGCTCCTTGCTGCAGAAGTCGCAAGGCATGTTGAATTTGGCTTGAATCGCTTCCGTGACGGCCACCATCATAAAATGAGTCAGGTGTGCAATTGACGATGCCCATGATTCGAGGTGAATCCAAGGGCATCAATGTGCCATCAAAGCGCAGGGTCAACAATGAAGAGGAAGTCGGCATCGCGGCTTAACTTTGCGGGTACAAGATAGCGATGGCAGACGCGATGACAGAACTTGATGGAATGCAAATGACCTTGGCCGAATATGATCAAGTTGTGCGCAAATGCAGAGCGTTGTTTGCCAAAAAAGCAGCGGATTATGGGACGGCGTGGCGGATTTTGAGGCCCCAGTCTTTGACAGATCAAATTTTCATCAAAGCGAATCGAATCCGCACGCTTCAAGAAACAGGAAGCCCGCAGGTTGATGAAGGCATTGAGCCAGAATTCATCGGCATCCTCAATTACAGCCTGATGGCCATCATTCAATGTCGATTGGAGCCAGGAGCTCCGTTGGAACTGGGGCTGGAAGAGGCCTTGGGACTTTATGATGACGCCGTGCAGGAAGTTCGTGACTTGATGGTGCGCAAAAATCACGATTACGGAGAGGCATGGCGCGACATGCGGGTGTCTTCTTTGGATGACCTGATTTTGATGAAGGTATTGCGGGTGAAACAAATTGAGGACAATGCGGGACAAACGCTGGTGTCAGAGGGGGTTGAGGCGAATTACATGGACATGGCCAACTACGCCATTTTTGCACTTATTCTGATGGGAGAAGGAGGTGAGAACATCTGTTGAATGCGGGTGTTGTCGTAATTTTCACGCATGCGTTATTTGATTTGGATTTCTCGAACCTTGGTGGGTTCATTGTTCATCGTTTCTGGTTTGATCAAGGCCAATGATGCGGTGGGATTCATGTACAAATTGGAAGAGTATTTTGAACCCGGAGCGCTGAATTTGACCGCATTCACAGATTTCGCCCTCGAAATCGGGATTTTTGTTTGCATTGGAGAAATTTTGTTGGGGGTGGCGATGCTTTTGGGCGCCCTGCCCAAACTAACGGCTTCTTTGACGGCCGTGATCATGGCGTTTTTCACCTGGTTGACGTGGTACACTTCCACTTGCGATCCCTTTGGTTTTAAAATGATTGAAGATGCGACTGGTGCCTTGGTGGAAATCCCCAATCAGTGTGTCTTGGCTTGTGGTTGCTTTGGCAATGCCATCCCTTTGACACCCTGGGAGAGTTTCATGAAAGATGTGGTGTTGTCTGTCTTGTCCATTCCCATGATCATTGGTGCATTCAGCAACCGCATTGAATTGAATGACAAGCGAACTGGAATGATTTTATTGTCTTCGAGCCTTGTTCTGATTTATCTCTTCAGCGAAATCATGGTTGACTGGTTGTTTCCAGTATTGTTTGCAGCCATGTCTTTCGCAGTGGCAGAGGGAATCAAGACCCGCTATTCTGGAGCGGGAAAGGAGTGGGTGATGGCCCTCGGAGTCCTTCTCGTCGCAAGCGGATTTCAATATTGGACACTGACCCATTTGCCCAGCCGGGATTATCGACCATATGCCGTGGGCAAATCGATACCCGAAAACATGAAAAGTGCAACAGAATTGGGATTGGAACCCCCAAAGTTTGCGACAGAGTATACCTTCAGGAACATGCAGACAGGCCAAGACACAGTTGTCTTGAGTTCAGATTGGCTGAGGATTTACAAGGAAGATTGGTTCAAAACGACTTATGAGAAGGTGTCTTTCGATGGGCCAGAGGTGAAGGTCTCTGAAGGTTATGAGCCGCCGATCATGGATTTTCAGGTCATTGACGCAGATGGAAATGATTTGACACAGGAAATGTTGAATCAACCCGGATATTTGTTGCTTCACATTTCCAAAGATTTGGAAGCCAGTGCTGGAAAAGCCCAAGCCGAATTGAATGCCTTGTCCAAATCCGCAAAGGAGGCGGGGTGGACCATGATGGGGTTGACGAATGCCACGGCAGAGGGTGGGCGTGATTACAAAAAAATGCATGCTGTGCCCTATCCATTTTACACTTGTGATCAGACGGAATTGAAAATAGTCGTTCGTTCCAATCCGGGCTTGGTTTTGCTCAAAGAAGGCGTGGTGCTGCAGAAATGGGCATGGCGTGATTTCCCAACATCCATTGAAGACATCGAAGCGCGCTGATGTGGCGTCCATTCCTTCATGGTTGTGGTGTATTGTGGGGGGCACTCACCCTGGTGTTCTTCTTATTTTCCATGGTGCCAGATCCGGCAAGGCAAATCGCTGGACAAAATGAGCGCGAGGAAGTGGTTGAAGCTTTCCGAGCCAAACATGGTTTGGACCAGCCCCTGGGAAAGCGTTACATGCGATTCATGTATGATTTAAGCCCTGTGGGCACGACCGGTCTGAAATGGCCAAGCCTGGGGCGTTCATATCTTTCTGATCGCCCGGTTGAAATGGCCATTGTTCAAGCAATGGGACCTACCCTCGTTTTGGCCGTTGGGGCCATGATTCTGGCACTCGTTTTGGGCATCGCTGTGGGGATGATTTTGGCGTTCACAGGAGATCATGCCATTGGGAGGTGGGTGCTTGGATTGGCGGCTTTGGGGATGAGTGCGCCTTCTTTTGTCATGGCGATATTGGTGGCATGGTTCTTTGGCCACATGCTCCATGCCTACACTGGACTCCCCATGACGGGAGGATGGAAGGAGGTCGATCCTTTTTTTGGTCCTCGACTTGCGCTGAAAAATGCCATTTTGCCTATGCTTACATTGGGCATTCGCCCCTTGTCCGTGGTGATTCAATTGACGCGAAATGCAGCTTTGGAAGTCTTGGCACAATCCTACATACGAACGGCTCGTTCCAAGGGTTTATCCAATTGGAAGCTGGCATGTTCTCACGTCCTGCGCAATGCGCTGAATCCTGTTTTGACCTCTGCATCTGGGTGGTTGGCCACCTTGCTCGCAGGAGCTGTTTTTGTTGAATTCGTGTTTGGTTGGCAGGGAATGGGCTTGCTGATGTTCAATTCACTTGAATCTGGAGATTTGCCCATGGTCATGGGTTGTGTTGCCGTGGTGGCAACAGTTTTTGTCTTGGTCAATTTGGGCATGGAGTGGGTGTATGCCAGGTTGGATCCACGCCTCCGATGAGTCATCCGTTGGCCATTTATCGGACCAGCGCTTGATTCAACAGTTCGACCAATTCCTTGGCCGTTGAAGAAAAATATCGTTTGGTGCGGTAAGCTGTGACCCATTGGATGCCGCGAATGGCATTGGTCAAGAACATTTCATCTGCTCTGAGCAGTTCTTGCGGTGTCAAATCACATTCGTACACCTTGTAGCCGTGACTCAAAGCGACTTGGATGACAGCGGCACGCATGATGCCACCTACCGGGCCACCATCAAGCCCAGGGGTATACAACACCCGGTTCGAAACCAGAAAAAGGTTGGATTTGGTGGACTCAATGATGTGGTTGCGTTCATTGGAAATCAGCGCCTCGGACAACTCTTGTTCGCGGGCCCAGATGCCGGAATGGACATAAATCTGAGCGGCGAGGTTTTTGAAGTTGGCAAGTGGGGTCCTTGTTTTCTTCATTTCAGGATAAATGTCCACCACCAAACCTTCCTCATTCAATTGGAATTCATTGGCATCGATGGATTCAGCCTCTGCTACCCACCAAACATCGTTTGATGTCGGTGTGTAACGCCCACCACCATCCCTGAAAAATGTCACTCGCACACGACCACCTTGTTGAATGTTTTTCTTCTGAATCAACTCTGTGAGGCTAGCCTCAAAAGAAATGGAGTTGAAGTTCTGAGGAACATTCATTTTGTGACCCTCAAAGCTGTCAGAGATGCGGCTGTAATGCAGTTCAAGATTTTGCAGCCTTCCATGTGAAATCCGAATGGTCTCAAAAAATCCGTCTGCATAGTTGAACGCCCTGTTTCGAATGGTGTGAGGCAAGATGCTCGCTTGGGTCATTGAGCCATTGACCACGAAATGTTCGCGATCAATCCGTCCAAATTGCAAAGTCTCAAACATGCAAATGGCGGGTTTCGGCGAGCAGATCGCCATTGACAGGAATTTGAAGACCGCGAACGTCTGCGCCTTTTCCCGCATCAATGTCGCGGGACTTGTCGCCAATCATCCAACATTTCTCCGCAGCCAGTTGATGCTTGGCCAGCGCACGCTCAATCATCAAGCTGCCGGGTTTCCGACTCAAGCTGTTTCCATAGTCGGGGTGGTGAGGAGAGTAAAAGATGTCCAACAGGGGGGTTCCATTGGCTGTGCATTTCGCTTGCAAATGATTGTGAATCTCAATCACGTCTTTGTGGTCGTAAAGCCCTTTTGCAATGCCCCCCTGATTTGTAATCACAACAAATTCATACCCTTTGTTTTTCAGTGATTTGAGTGCTTTGAGGAAGTTGGGGAGCAAGGTGAATTCAGCCAGAGATTTGGTGTAATCTCCAGGGTCATGGTTGATGACTCCATCTCGATCCAGAAAAATGGCTGCACGACCCATGTCGCGAAACTAAGAAATCAGCGTTGTATTTAGGCAATTCGGGTACCAGCTGAACAATCGTGATCCGGGATCAGCAGGGTCACACCATTGTTTTCATCAAGACCACCCAACACCAAACATTGTGACTGAACGGGGCCGATTTGCTTGTCAGGAAAGTTGACAATGGCCACAATGAGCTTGCCGATCAGATCTTCAGGTGCGTAACGTTCGGTGATTTGTGCCGAAGTCTTGAGGACACCCCATTCAGCTCCACAATCCAAATGCAAGATATATGCGGGCTTGCGAGCTGCGGGGAAGGATTCGACTTCCAGGACCTTCGCCACACGCAAATCGAGCGCGGCAAATTGATCGAACGTGCATTCAGGGCTTCTCATAGAGGGAAGTTCGTTTATTTTCGCCATCATGGAGGAGCCGCGATCTAACTGTTTCAATCATTTATCCCAATCTGAATGGGAGGAAGATGCAGCTAAATCACTTGATTATAGTAAATTAAGTGGGTCTAATTCGTTTGAATTCGAAGGAGTTGAATTGGCGATTTGGCAGGCTGATGTCCCAAGCACTACGGGCATTCCTGATCGGGCTATGGCCTCCCGTTCGGAGGGCATGCCTTGGCAAATTCAGCAGACATTGACCACACCGGATGAAATTTCGCAAGGCCTCACCCAAGGTGTTGAAGGGGTTCGCATCCCTCATTCAGTCTGTGCATCAACGGATTTGCAAAAGCTGTTGGATGGGATGTATCCTGAAATGGTGTCGATTCATTTCGATGGACCTGAATCATCTGGCACTTTGCGTTCATTGATTCGAATTCAACGTGAGCGAGAAAGAGCATTGGGGAATGAAATTTCGCTCAGTGGTTCTTGTGTATACGACGTGTTGCGTTCAAATCTTGAAGGTGAGGAGGGCCAATTGGCATTTTCCCGTCACATACGTGCATGGGAAGCTGCGATGCCAAATTTCCGGAGTTGGGGTGCCGATGGCTATCCATGGACCGAAGCAGGCATGGATGCGATTCCTTTGCTCGCTTGGATGTTGGTGGGGCTGGATGCCCAATGGCGGCGGTCCACAGCAGATGGCGAAGGGGAAGTTCTTCCCGTTCAACGGGTCTCTTTGCGTTGGTCTGTAGGAACACAAGTGATGTGGGAAGCAGCCAAATTGCGGGCTTTGAGACGTTTGTGGTCGCGTTGGTTGGACTTTGTTGATTTGGATTTTTGTCCCGTTTGGATTGACGCGAAAACCAGTGCGATTCGACATGAATCTTGGAACCCTGAAGACAACATGCTGCGGAATGCGGCCAGCACTTATGCGGCTGTTTTGGGTGCAGCAGATGGGATTGAAACCGTGCCGCATGATGCTTTTGAGGCTTCATCGCCAGAAGGCAAGCGTTGGGCTCGAAATGTCCAGCATTTGTTGGTGGAAGAATCACGGCTCCATTTGACGTTCGACCCTTTGCATGGGAGCCGATGGGCAGAAAGCGCTACGCGGGCCTTGGAGGAGGAAGCTTGGTCACTTTTTCAAAAATGGAGAGTGAATTCGGACTTCATGCGCGGGGACCAAAGAAGGCCCAACTTGGAGGCAGAAATCCAATCTGGCCGTCAACGCAGGAGGGAGGAAGGCATGTTCCGCCCCACAGACGCTCCATCATCTATGAAAGGATCGTCTGATTTGAACGAAATCAGATGGGACGCACTTGGTCGTCCAGAGCCTTGGAGATTGGTTGATCATCTCAAATCAGGAACCGCATGAAGTCGACGCCAACCATTCCCTCTCATTTCGTTGAAACTGAATGCCTTCCGCACGAGGGCTATGGCCCAGGGACCCCACCTTATTTGGGCGGCCCATACGCCACCATGTACGTCACCCGTCCTTGGACCATCCGACAATATGCCGGTTTCAGTTCCGCCGAGGCATCGAATGCATTTTACCGAAAAAATTTGGCTGCGGGTCAGAAAGGGCTCAGTGTGGCTTTTGATTTGGCCACACATCGGGGATATGATAGCGATCACCCGCGAGTCAAAGGGGACGTGGGCATGGCGGGGGTGGCCATTGATTCTGTGGAGGACATGAAGCGCTTGTTTTCTGGCATTCCATTGAACAAGATGTCTGTGAGCATGACCATGAATGGGGCAGTGCTGCCCATTTTGGCCTTTTACATAGTTGCAGCAGAAGAAGAAGGAGTAGAGCTGTCCCAACTCAGTGGAACCATTCAGAATGACATCTTGAAGGAATTCATGGTGCGGAATACATACATCTACCCCCCGGTGCCAAGCATGCGGATTATTTCTGAGATTTTTGAATTCACATCGCGACACATGCCGCGATTCAACAGCATCAGCATCAGTGGTTATCACATGCAAGAGGCGGGTGCGACCCCGGAATTGGAGTTGGCATACACGTTGTGTGATGGCTTGGAATATGTCAAAACGGGTATGGCGGCGGGCCTGGACATCGATTCATTTGCACCTCGACTGAGCTTTTTCTGGGCGAATGGCATGGAGCATTTCAAGGAAATTGCCAAAATGCGCGCAGCACGTGTCCTCTGGGCTGAATTGATGAGTTCTTTGGGTGCCAAATCCAAAAAATCATTGGCCCTTCGAACACACACGCAAACCAGTGGTTGGTCGCTGACCGCCCAGGATCCGTGGAACAATGTGGCTCGTACCACGATTGAGGCGATGTCCGCAGCATTCGGTGGAACCCAAAGTTTGCATACCAATTCATTGGATGAGGCGATTGCATTGCCCACTGAAATGTCTGCGCGCATGGCCAGAAACACACAGCTTTTTCTGCAAAGTGAGGCAGGAATGGCTCGGGCAGTTGATCCCTGGGCCGGGTCTCACTTGATTGAACATTTGACGGCTGAAATGATGACAGCGGCGCGAGCTTTGATGGCAGAGGTGGAAGATTTGGGAGGCATGTCCAAGGCCATAGAGGCTGGCCTGCCGAAGCGTCGAATTGAGGAAGCCGCTACACGCAAACAGGCCAGAATCGACAGGGGGGAGGATCGGATTATCGGTGTGAATTTGTTCCCAGTGGAGGAAGAGGCAGATTTGGAACTGCTGGAAATCAATCAAGACGAGGTCCGCAGAGACCAAGTTCGGAGATTGGCTGAGATGAAGTCTAATCGCGATGAACATCAAGTTCAGTCCGCCTTGCATGATTTGGAGGTTGCTGCCCGAGAACCAAAGGGATTGACCAATTTGCTGTCGTTGACCATTGTTGCAGCGAAAGAGCGAGCAACCTTGGGTGAAATCAGTTTGGCTTTGGAAAATGCCTGGGGGAGATACCAACCAGCAAGTCAAAAAGTCAGTGGTATTTTTGCTGCTGAGATGTCTGGAGAAAGGGATTATCAAGATTTGCTTGCCAAAACAGAGCAATTCGCGTCAAAAGTGGGGCGTCAGCCTCGGATTTTGGTTGCCAAGATGGGCCAAGATGGACACGATAGGGGTGCAAAAGTCGTGGCATCATCCTTTGCCGATGCAGGTTTTGATGTCGATTTGGGTCCCTTGTTTTCGACTCCTGACGAAGTGGCACGTCAAGCGATTGAAAACGATGTGCATGTTGTGGGCATTTCATCATTGGCAGCCGGCCACAAGGCCCTCGTTCCTGATTTGATACAGGCCTTGGCCAAGATGGGTCGACCGGATATCTTGGTTGTGGTTGGGGGCGTCATTCCGCCGAATGATCACAGTGCTTTGTACGAATCAGGTGTCGTGGGCATTTTCGGCCCAGGGACTCCCATTTCATCGTCTGCTGGTGATGTCATGGATCTCCTTCTGGAAGCGCATCTTTGACGATTCACGAGGTCATTTTCAAGTTCTTGATCTCATTTGGAAGGCCCCGGATCCATTCAGCGCTGTCCATCGATTTCTTACCGGGAGGCGTGATCTTGTGCAATTGGAAAGCGTCCACTCGGCAACGGACAACCAAGCGACCCGAATCATCCTGCAGGCAGGTGCCAGCGACCGCTGTGATATCACCAGGCCACTGGGCGGGTGCTCCGGATTGAATTTTGAGAGATTGGGTTTCGTTTTGACTCCATGAATAAGTCGCCCAGGCTCCAGGAAAAGGATTCAATCCACGCACATGGTTGTGGACCTCCTTGGAGGTGCGATTCCAATCAACTTTCATGTCCTTCTTAAACAATTTCGGTGCAGTGATCAACTTCACATCATGGCCTAAAAGCTGGTCTTGAGGCAAAGGTTTGATTGTGCCTAAAGACAATCCGTCCAAGGTCTGAATCAGCAATTCCTTGCCAGCTTCAAGCAACAAATCATGCAGTTCTCCTGCATTCACATTGGGTCCGATTGATACGGGAATGGTCCCCAGTACGTCTCCAGTATCGATTTCATGTTGCAGCCGAAAAGTCGTGACCCCTGTCCTTTCAAATCCGGCCATGATTGCGCGTTGTATCGGCGCGGCTCCGCGGAGTTGAGGCAGGAGGGAGGCATGTAAATTCACAGTGCCCAAGGCCGGGCGATTCCAAAGCACCTCAGGCAACATCCGGAAAGCCACAACCACGGCGAGGTCAATGCGCCATTCATCCCATTGGTTGATGAAAACAGGGTCGCGTAGTTTTTCGGGCTGCAAAACAGGAATTTGATGTTTCAAGGCGCATTCTTTGACGGCGGAAGCTGTCATTCTGTGTCCTCTTCCCGCGGGTCGATCTGGAGCTGTGACCACCCCAATGACTTGATGCCTTGATTCCAAAATGGCTGAGAGACAGACCGCAGCGAAAGGAGGGGTTCCGAGGAAGGCGATGCGCAAAGGGGCACTCATGATTTCTAGATTTGGTTGATTTCACTCGAATTTGATGCCAAGACGTGTCGCCATGTCCCTTGCTTCAGGTACCAGATGCTTCCCAATCCAATCAGGGAAAAATACACCCATTCTACTCGCCAAATGATCCAGACGGGTTGAGGCCAGACGAGGGTCAAGGCAATGCCAACCAACAGATAAACACCTACGGCCAACAATTCCACGCGGAAAGCTTGAACGGTGGCACCTGCGCCTTGTAATGTCGCCAATGCTATGCCTGTGAATGCATAGAGGCAAACTGCACTGAAAATCACATACAGGGTTTTGCGCATGGCCTCCAATCCAACTTCAGAATCGAAAAAGATGCCTGCGAGAAATTCTGGATACAAGACAAAGCCGTGACACAACAACAAGATGCCAGATACGTTGAGAATTACAATTCGTTTCAAAGTTCCTCGTAGTTCGGCATCACGCTGACCACCTAGCAAACCTGATACATAAGTGCGCGTGGTTTGACTCATTCCCTGGGATACGACAAATGCGAGCATGAATAGGTTCCGCGCGATGTGAGATACTTTGAGTTCTAGGCTTCCGACTTTTTCGACTAAAAAAAAGAATGTGGTCCATGTGGCAATGGTCAAGAGCAATTGCCCCATCAATGGGCGAGCCAGTTTCCACCACTTTTTCCAGTCTGGTGCTTTCCAGATGCGTCGGGAATGCCGCAATTCAGGTACGATTCTCCAGGCCAGAAGCAATGCAATCCCCAATCCCAACCATTCTGAGACCAAAGAGGCTTGAGCTGCACCCAATGGACCTCGGGCGGTGGCTCCGAACCACCCCTCAACCCAAGCTGCATCTAAGACAACATTCAGCCCGGCCATGCACCCTGTGGTCACCAAAATAGGCCAGGTTTTGGCTGAACCTGTGAAATAGGCATTGAGCATGAGCACGAGGGTAAGTGGCAAGAAACCCCACATGCGAATGGACAAGAAGGGTTCAAAAATCGCGCGTGTGAGTTCATCAGCAATCAATGAGCCTAAGAACCCTTGGTTCAACCCAGCCGTGACCAGCAAAATGACCATTCCGAGAAATGCATGGAAAAACAAGCCTGAACGGAAGGTCTTGTTGACTTCATCGTGGCGACCCTCTCCCAGTCGACGAGCAATGAGGATTTGAAAAGCTGCTGCGGAGCCAATGGCGACCATTTCAAGGGTGAGGTAGACCAAGCCTGCATTGCCGGCACCATTGATCGCCGCTTGACCTGCTCTGGACAGAAAAAAATTATCTGTCAGCACGACAATGAATTGGACCATGGTGCCCATGGAGATGGGGATAGCGACGCGGAGCAAACTGCCAAAATCCGTTGGCAGGTCCACAAGGTTATTACGGTTCACAAGCACAAAAATCCATCAATTTTTGAGGTCTTCGACGCCATGTCTTCGCAAAATGGCGTCGGCTCCACGGACACTTTTCGCAGCCCACTCGTCACGCAGTTCCGCTTTCTCATGTTTGTCAAGACCCCAGATCTCTGGTGTCAATTCGCTTCGGATGCGATTTGTCAAATTGTGAAGCCCAACGGCAGCTGCAACTGAAATGTTCAGGGATTCAGCAAACCCACGCATGGGAATGCGCACGTGGTCGTCGGCTGCATTGAGCATGCGCTCAGATGCACCTTTCCATTCGGTTCCCATCACCAAGGCGACAGGCTGATTCACGGGCAAATCTTGAATTTCATATCCATCTACATGTGGTGAGGTCACCACAATGCGGTATCCTTTTTCGCGGAGACGTTTCAAACAGGCTGTCGTGGGATCTTGGGCTCCCCGGTAACGATGCAAGGTGAGCCATGTGGGCGTGCCTTTGGAAACGCCTCGGTTGAAGACCCATGGATTGATGTCTTCAATCAAGTGAACATCTTGAATCCCAAATCCGTCACATGACCTCATGACTGCGCTCGCATTTCGGGATTGGTACACATTTTCCAAGACCACCGATAGATGTCGTGTGCGATGCTTCAACACCGATTCAAATCGATTTCTGCGCTCTTCTGAGAGAAAAGGCGAAAGGATGTCATAGTTGGATTTCATGGACCATTCAGAAACAAAAAAAGCTCCCCGATCGGGGAGCTTTCAATCATTCTAACAGAAAGCGAATCACATCTTCGCGTTCAAGTCAGCACCTGCTTTGAACTTGATGACTTTCTTCGCTGCAATTGTGATTTCTGCGCCCGTACGAGGGTTGCGTCCCTTGCGAGCTGCGCGCTCAGAAACTGAGAAAGAGCCGAAGCCCACGAGTGAAACCCGGTCTCCGCTGCTGAGAGCTCCTGCTGTTGCGTTGACGAATGCATCCAATGCGCGCTTCGCGTCTGCTTTTGAGATGCCTGCGCCTTCTGCCATTGCATCTACCAATTCCGCTTTGTTCATGGTTTGTTGTTTGTGATTAGAAACGAATGAGGCCAAATATATAGGCGGAAATTCTTGCAAACCTTGAAGCGGCGCGGAATTTGAGTGGAAATGTGGAAAAACGTGGCTAATTTGTTGATAATGGCAACCAGAACGCGCAAATTATGGCCGATTTATCGGCTCGGGCGGCGCCACCAAAGCAACAACCCAAGCAATCCGGGCAGAACGGCGAAGGGGGAGGAGGTGCCTTCGAGGCCAAAAGCTGCACCTGAAACGGCTATAGACATGAGGTGAGAAACGATGACCAAAAGGCCAACCCACTCACCGGCCGTGTCATTTTTCAATTCTGCTGCATTGGCTGCGAGGGCGACTCCCATGGCAATGATGCCCGTGAACCAGGCGATATCTGAAGGATTCGGCCACCAGAGCAACACGCAAATCAGCATGCCTGTGGATTGAAGTGCAGTGAAAACCTTTCTTTTTGGGCTCATCGGTAAAAAATCAATCATGACACAAAGGTCGTGAGGTTCCTCAACATGTCTATGCTCATAGGTCTGGTTTAGATTTGCCGCATGAATGCAACCCATCCTCCCGCGCTTCTTGAGCTGCATCGTTTCTGTCCAGAAATTCGCTTCTCTGATATCGATGCCATGGGAATCGTGAACAACGCCACTTTTTTCACATACTTCGAAGAGAGCCGCGTACATTTCTTCTCTCGGCTGATCGGGAGTCAATGGGATTGGAACACGGCTGGAGTCGTGGTCGCAAGACACGAAATTTCTTATCGCAATCCGATTCGTTACTTGGAAAAAGTAGAAATTTTCACTTGGGCACAGCGCCTCGGAGGAAAGAGTTTGGACATGGCCTATGAAGTTTGGGTGTCGCGCCGAGATGGCCAGCCTGTGCTCGCGGCTCAAGCCACAACCACTTTGGTGGCCTACAATCACAAAACGGCCAAATCTTGTGCCATCCCGTTAGCTTGGTCAGAAGCCATGACAGAACTCGGAATCGGACGGCCTGCTTTGCCCTATGACGAATGAACCGGTGGAATTCCCTCGACTTTTGAACCAGTGCGGAATGTCATTCGTTGAAAACTCGGCGGAGAAGTTGGTGAATTTCGCATGAGGACTCCTACTTTTGCGAAAGTGTAAATTATACACCAACATCAAATCCTTATTGATCATGAGACAGATTTTTACTTTCTGTGTTCTTTTGGGAATCACGTCTTTCGCGACGGCCCAGATTCCTGTGACTTTCAAAGTCGACATGCAAAATGTCGAAACAGTATCAGACACTGTAAGCCTGGCTGGAAGTTTTCAAGGTTGGACCCCTGGGACTTCCGTCATGACAGACGGTGACATGGACAATGTATATGAAATTGTTTTGGAGTTGGATACGGGGCATCACGAGTTCAAGTTCATCAATGGCACGGCTTGGGATTTTGTGGAAGATGTACCGAGCGCTTGTCAGGTGGAGGTTTCTGGAAATGACAACCGATTCTTGGACATTACTGAAGACATGACAGAGGCTGAGGTTCACGTGTGCTTTGCCAGTTGTGCCGCTTGTGGGATGACAACTGTACGGTTCCAAATTGACATGTCCCAGGAAGCCGCTATTTCACCGAATGGGGTTCATGTAGCAGGGGATTTCCAATCAGGCACAGCCGTCGGGGAATCTTGGGTAGTTGATGGTTCGCCAATGAGCGACGCGAATGGCGACGGAATCTGGGAATTGATAGCTTCATTCGACACCACGGGAATGGATGGCACAATTGGATTCAAATTCATCAATGGCAATGCATGGGATAATCCAAATGAATATGTGCCGGATGATTGTGGAGATGGGTTCGGGAATCGGGTTTTGGCCTTGACATCAGACAACATCGTGTTGGCTGCCGACGAAACCACGGGGCAGGCTTATTGCTTCGGCGCTTGCGGGTCCTGTGTGGCACCGACCCAAGTGACATTCAAAGTCGACATGACGACTCAAGCAGAGGTTTCAGCGAATGGCGTTCACATTGCTGGGAATTTCCAAGGATGGTCACCCGGAGCCAATCCTTTGTCTGATGATGATGGAGATGGCATTTGGGAAGTCACGCTGGGCATTGCGCCCGGGTCGATTGAGTTCAAATTCATCAACGGCAACGATTGGGGTGGAAATGGTGACAACAATATTGATAATGAATCCATTACAGGTGATTGTTCGGCTTCGGGAAATGACAATCGCTTTTTGGAAATTGCCGATGCAGACATCGAGTATTTGGTGTGTTACAATTCCTGTGAGGTCACTTGTGTAGAAAACCCGGATCCGGCGGACATCACTTTCCGTGTGGACATGTCCGAGGAAGAGGTGAATCCAAATGGGGTATTCGTTATCGGCAATTTCACGACTCCACAATGGCAAGCCGGAGGCGTGGAGATGACAGATGCAGATGGTGATGGCGTCTATGAGACCACCTACTTGGTTGAAGGCAGCCCAGACATTTTGTACAAGTTTGTCAATGGCAATCCGACTTCCGGGGAGAATGGAACAGATTATGTTGAGGAGTCTGGCATCCAATTGGATGAGAATGATGAAGAGATCACCAATTTTGAAATTGACGGTTGCGGTTTGCCCAATGGATTCGGAGCCTACAATCGTCTGCACACGCGCTCAGGATTGGCTGAAACATTGGAGGCGGTATGCTACAACAAGTGCACGACGTGCATCGTGGCGGTTGAAGAATGGTCTGCGGGCGAGTTGATGGCTTATCCGAACCCTGCGAATGGACAGTTGACTGTGCTGATGTCGGCCATTTCTTCCGTGGCCAACTTGGAGCTGGTTGACATGACAGGGCGTGTGGTATTCAGTCAGTCCATTTCTGGAGCCTCTCATGCCGTTGAAATCATTGACATGTCACCGTTTGATTCAGGGATTTATCTGCTTCGAATGGAGGCGGCAGGATCAGCTTCGGTTTTGCGTCTAGTGAAGAACTGATTCAAGGTCGATATTCAAAAGTCACGAGGAGGCAACCTGCAGAGGTTGCCTCTTTCTTTTGTGTTTGTTGTCAACAAAATAGTGGTGAAAAATATCCAATAGCTCGGTGTGACAGTACACTATATTTGAGCCCATATTGATCACAACATTTTGAACATGAAAAGACTTTTACTGCTTTCGGGTGCGGTTTTCGCCATGCTGGGGGCCCAAGCGCAATTCACCGGATTCTCAGTTGAACTCGTGCAGGAGCACGACGGCAGCATCGCTGGTTTAGAAGGGCACTCCACCTACCGAGTCTATGCGGATTTCACATCACCTGACGATGTGGTGTCAGCTTTTTTCGGGGATGCTGCTACCCCCTTGACACTGACCAGTGAAACAGGCTTTTGGCAATCGCCTGCTGGAGGGGATTTCGCCACGTCAATCAACGCAGGTCTTTTTGGTGTTTTGCCGGACTTGGAATACGACAGCTGGTTGACCATTGGCGCTGAAAATTCAAGCGAAGCGGAATCGGGCATCTCACAGGTGGGCATGTCGGCCGCTCTTGGAGAGTTCAACGCAGGCGGCAATTTTGAATTGAATACGCCCAACGGAGGTTCGTGGTTCGTGACTTTCGGTAACACGAATGCAATTGCAGGAGATGACAACAAAGTGTTGGTGGCACAATTGACCACCGACTCTGGTTTTTCTGGATCCTTCAATATTCAGGCGTTCAACGGAGGGGACCAATCAGCTGAAGAAATCACCGAAGCTTCATGCTTCAGTACTGACGGCTCTGCCATTTTTGGATGTACAGATCCTGCGGCCACCAATTACGTTGAAGGGGCAACAGATCAGTGCGGAGCATGCACATACCCTTGTGCATTAGAAGTGGTTGTAACGAGCAATGCAGGTACGTCTTGCTTTGGTGACAATGACGCAACTGTAAGCTTGTCTCAGACCGGGGCGCAGTTGGGTATACTGTATTCGCACCCAACTTTAGATACAACGCCATACTTGGCAAATGCCTCTTATATCAACTTGTCTGCAGGGGAGTATACGGTTTATGCCGTGGATGGAGCAGGTTGTGAGGCGGAGATCATGTTTGAAGTGGTAGAGCCCGCTCCGGTTGAAGTTTCAGCTTCAGTCTCCGATCCGATCAGTTGCAATGGTGAAGCTGATGGTGTGATTTCAGGCGAGGCGACGGGTGGCACTGGAGGTTACACCTTCAGTCTTTCATCGAATTTTGACAACCCAATGTCGGACTTGATGTTTGATGGTTTGGGCGCTGGTCTTTACACAGTTTATGCCCAGGATGACAATGGATGTCAAGCCGCTACAAACCCAATGAATTTGAACAATCCAATGGCTTTGAGTGTCGGCGTCACCGCGTCTTCACCGGCCTCTTGTTTCAATTCTGAGGATGGTCAAATTGTGGTACAGCCCATCGGTGGGACTGGCACTGCAGCGAGCATGACCTACGGTATTGATGGTGAGAATTTCAGCTCGGGCAACATTTTGAGTGTAGGGGGAGGTACTTACACGATTTATGTGATGGACGTGAATGGATGCATTGGTCAATCGAACAACACGGTGACCATCGATGCACCGGATGTCATTGAGGTGGATGTTGTGACCCAGGCCATCCTCTGTGCTGGAGATGAAAATGGAGTGGTAGATGTGAATGCGACTGGTGGTTCTGGAAGTTTCTCATACATCTTCGGAGGGGATACCACAGATATGATGATGTTCGATGGATTGGCTCCTGGTGATTACGTGGTGACCGTGCTGGATTCTGACGGTTGTTCATTGAGTACTGATGCGATGGTTGGGGATGCTTCACCTGTGGTGGTGAACATTTCGGTCGCGAATGTTTCTTGCAACGGTGAAGGCGATGGAGAACTGAGCATCAATGCCACTGGGGGCACGGATGTGTTTGAATATAGTTTGGACAATGTGGTGTTTGGCGTTTCGCCAGAGTTCACCAACCTCGATCCATCTGTATACAATGTTTACGTCATGGATTCCAATGGTTGCGTTGCGAATGATCAGGTCACATTGACTGAACCGGATCCGTTGAGCTTGACTGGAACGGCGAGCAATGAAACGTCAGATGGTGCTGGAGATGGTGCCATTGATGTGGATGTCGCTGGAGGCAATGGTGGTTATGAATTCAGTTGGTCTGGTCCGGATGGTTACTCATCCTTAGAGGAAGACATCGCATACTTGTCCGCAGGAGACTACACATTGACGGTTACGGATGCCAATGGATGTGAGATTTCTGAAGTGTTTGGCGTTGCCGTGGGCATTGCAGAGTTTACGGGCGATGAAGCCTTTGTTGCTTTCCCAAATCCAAGTACGGGTCTCTTTACCATTGATTGGATTTCTGAGTCGTCCACACGTTGGGAATGGTCAGTGGTTGACATGCAGGGACGGGTCGTCAAAAACGGACAATGGAATGGAATTGGCCAAGGTCAATCTTTGGTTCTCGATTTGTCTGATCAGGCCAATGGAGCCTATACCTTGCAGGCAAACAACAGTCGGGATAAGGCCATTTTGCGCTTGTTGATTCAGCGATAACCTGCGCATTTTAGATCAATTGGAAAAGGCCCTCCAGAGATGGAGGGCCTTTTTGCATCCATGAAATTTAAAATGTGAACAATATCCAATCGGGTCTCGTACAAGAGATGAAACAAGGAATAATTTCGTCATGTTATCCCGGTTCAAAACCCTCACAAAGACCTCTGGTATGAATTTGCCACGTATTCAACAATTGCGTTTGCGGACGCCTCTTTCTGTTGCGGAACACGCTTGTATGGCCAAACCGATTTCGATATTTTCCTTTTTGGTTTGGATGGTAGGTTTGCCTTCCTACGGAATGTTCTCATCGGTAGAAAACCTCGTGGGTTGTAATGATCCGATGGCATTCAATTGCACATTGGAAGGGACGGATGTTTTGGATTGTGATGTCGCAAACTTTGTGGTTTCAGCTGGTGTGGACTTTGTGGAAGGAGAGGAATTTCTCAACAGCATTGAACCGCAATCGGGTGAATTGGGGACTGGAATTCCGGATACATTGCTTACGGTTTTTGATGCGGGAGAAGTAGAAGGATTCTTTGGCATCATCAGGAGAAACGCACCAGGTTCTTTTCCTGAATGGATTGAAGGTGCTGGTTATTCTGTACCGGCGGGTTATTCAGCTCAATCTGCGTCAAATCCCAATTTCAGCGATCAGGCGACTTGGAATGCCATTGGTTTTGTGGATTTGGGTACATATTCATTTGCCGATTTGAGTGTTGAATTGCTTTTTGATTTGAATCCAGCCGTTGGAACCCTTGTGAATGAATTTTCAAGTTTGTCAGTTTCTGCATCTTTGGGAGCCGAGGCAGGAACCACAATGAGTTTTGCGTCCAACCAGAATCCGGCCTCTGACTTCTTCAATTTGTTGATCGGTGAAGAATCATTTATGCCGTTTGATCCAGAAGCAGAGGGTGAATACGGAATCGGTTTGCGCATCACGAATGCTTGTGGAGTGGTTTTGCTTGAATTGACTGAATTGGTGACTGTGGGGCCAGGAGTTTTGGGTTGTAACCAGCCTGCAGCCTGCAACTACGATTCCGATGCGACGTTGCTTGGAGCATGTGACTTCCTGTCATGCCTGTCTTTAGGTTGCACTGATCCTTTGGCTTGCAATTACGACCCTGTGGCTGTTTTTGAAGATGGTACCTGTGACTATTCCTGTTATACGGCCGGTTGCACCAATCCCGTGGCTTGTAACTTCAATCCGGAGGCATTGCTAGAAGACGGTTCTTGTGAATTCGAGAGTTGTGCAGGTTGTGTGGATGAAAACGCTTCGAATTTTGACCCAACGGCCACCTTGGACGATGGATCGTGCCTCTTCGAAGGCTGCATGAACCCGATCGCCTGCAATTTCGATCCGAATGCAAATGCTTCAGATGGCAGTTGTGAATACACATCATGTGCAGGGTGCACCAACTCGGAGGCCTGTAATTTCGACCCTACGGTGTCCATTTCGGATGCTTCAACGTGCATTTTCGCAACGGAGGGATATGATTGCAATGGTGAATGTTTGGCGGATTCAGATGCCGATGGCGTGTGCGATGCAAATGAAGTTCCAGGCTGTATGGATGAAACCGCCGATAATTTCAATCCAGCCGCGACAGACGACGATGGATCTTGCGAGTATTCTGTGCCTGGATGCCTGAATCCACTGGCTTGTAACTACAACAGTCAAGCGACTGAAAGTGATGGTTCATGTGAATTCTTGTCTTGTGTGGGTTGCATGGATGCGACCGCTTGCAATTTTGATGAGGATGCCTTGTATTCGGATTCCATGTCATGCATCTATCCTGACTTGGGTTACGATTGTTCGGGCAATTGTTTGTCGGATTTGGATTTTGATGGCATTTGTGAGGAATATGAGGTATTGGGTTGTACCGATAGCACAGCGACTAACTTCGACCCAATAGCGACGGATTTGGATGACTCATGTGAATATTTGGACGCATGTCATGATGCAACAGCCTGCAATTCAACAGATTATGAGGCGTACTGCCTACAAGTCGAAGCGGTAACTACCCACAATGGCATGGTCGGAAATGCTGATTTGACAGGAATGACCACCTATCGGATTTATGCCTTGTGCGAAGATTCTACTGATGTGGTCAGTTCTGTAGCAGGTGATGACGAATTTCCCACCTTTTTGCATTCCACGGGTGAGGTTTATCAATCGGAGCTCGGCTCGGCATTTGCCCAAGATATCAATCCCATTTTGCTGCCTTTGATTCCCGAGTTGGCCTATGATTCATGGGTCACCATTGGCTTGGAACATTCGCCTTCTGGAGATGAGTCTGGTGTTATGTCCGTGGAGGGAATTGACCCTTGGGTGTCCAATTTTGAAAATACAGGCACCCTTGCCATACAAGACTCTATTGGTGGATTGTGGTTTGTTTTGGACAATCCGTCGAATGCAGTGGCTGGGCCAGATTTGCGCGTCCTTTTGGCCCAAATCACAACCAATGGTACGTTGACAGGATCCCTGTTGGTCCAATTTTTTCAAGAGGGCGATGGCCCCAATTCAGCTGTCAAAAAGTTCATCAACATCCATGAGGCTTGTTTCTTGCCTTCAGATGCAGGATGTGAATTCGCTGTCGAGGAATATGATTGCGATGGGAACTGTATTCATGATGCGGATGGTGATGGAATCTGCGATGTGTTCGAAATTGCTGGTTGCCAGGACGAAAATGCTTGCAATTTCGATTCCGACGCTACTGATGACGATGGAAATTGCACCTATCCGATGACTTGGCTTGATTGTGATGGCAATTGCTTGAACGATGTAGATGGAGATGGTGTTTGCGATGAGCTGGAAATATTGGGCTGTACGGACACCAATGCTTGCAATTACCTTCCAGAGGCTACAGATGACAATGGCTCTTGTGTGCTTCCGGACTTTGGTCTGGATTGCGATGGCAACTGCATCATTGATTATGACAATGACGGCATTTGTGATATCAATGAAGTCAATGGTTGCACGGATTCAACCGCTTGCAATTTTGATCCTTTGGCGACCGAGAACGATGGAACGTGTAATTATCCGGCTGAGGGATATGACTGTGAAGGCAATTGCTTGACTGATTCGGATGGAGATGGTGTGTGTGACGAGTTTGAGGTGACAGGTTGTCAAGATGTGGATGCATGTAATTACGATTCATCAGCGACCGATGCGGCCAGTTGTACTTATGCAGATTCAGGATATGACTGCGATGGAAATTGCTTGAATGATGCTGATGGGGATGGCGTTTGTGATGAATTTGAAGTTCAGGGTTGCCAAGAGGTTGAAGCATGCAATTATGAACCGATGGCGACGGATGCAGGAGATTGTGAATTCCCGAATGATGGATATGATTGTCAAGGTTTCTGTCTCAATGATGCAGATATGGATGGCATCTGCGATGAATTCGAGGTTTTGGGGTGTCAAGACGAGGCGGCTTGTAATTTTGATCCAACGGCAACAGATGCAGGCGAATGTTCTTATGCCGATTTGGGGTATGACTGCAACGGGGTTTGTTTGTCAGATGCGGATGGAGATGGCGTTTGTGATGAATTTGAGGTGGAAGGATGCAACGATGCAGCAGCTTGCAATTTTGATGCAAATGCAACAGAAAATGATGGCAATTGTATCTACCCAGAAACATCATATGATTGTGATGACAACTGCTTGAACGATGTGGATGGCGACGGTGTATGTGATGAGTTCGAGGTTCAAGGTTGCACAGATGTTTCGGCTTGCAACTACGACGGGGCTGCCACCGACGACGGTTCATGTGCGTATGCTGATGCGGGTTACGATTGTGATGGCGATTGCTTGAACGATTCAGACGGCGACGGTGTATGTGACGAATTTGAGGTTCCCGGTTGCACGGAGGCATCGGCTTGCAACTTCGATGGGGCAGCCACCGACGACGACGGCTCATGTACATATGCTGATGCGGGTTACGATTGTGATGGCAACTGCTTGAATGATGCGGACGGCGACGGTGTATGTAACGAGTTCGAGGTTCCCGGTTGTACAGATGCTCCGGCTTGCAATTACGATGAAGCTGCGACCGACGACGACGGTTCATGTACTTATGCGGATGCGGGTTATGATTGTGATGGCAACTGCCTGAACGATGCGGACGGCGACGGTGTGTGTGACGAGTTTGAGATCTCGGGTTGTACAGATGTTTCGGCGTGCAATTACGATGGATCTGCCACCGACGACGATGGCTCTTGCACTTCCGCCGAACCAAACTATGACTGCGAAGGGAATTGTTTAAATGATGCTGATGGTGATGGCATTTGTGATGAATTTGAAGTGTTCGGTTGTACCGATGATGCGGCGAGCAACTACAATCCTGAGGCAACAGAGGACGACGGGACATGTGAATTTGATCCGTGCAACCCCGATGTCACGCCACCATATTTCACATTTGTGCCTGCAGATTCAACGATTCAATGCGATCAACCGATGCCCATCGGGATGGCAGAGGCGAGCGATGCTTGCGCGGGTGATGTTTTGGTCACTTTCGTTGACGGCCCAATAGAATACATCTTTGATTGCCCCCCATTCAATTACTTCTGTACACGAACCTTTACGGCAGTGGATGCAGCGGGAAATTCAGCGGATACCGTTCAGTTCATCTCAGTGGTGGATACACTGGCTCCCTTGTTCATCTTGACGCCAGCTGACACGGTCTATGTAGATGAAAGCTTGGGAGAGACCATTCCCACAGCAGAAGTTGTTGTCGAAGATGCATGCGACTTGATGGCTGATTGGAATTATGTGGACAATGTTCAGTCCGTTGAAAATGACACGACAATCATTGAGCGTGTATACACGGCGAATGACCAGTGCGGAAATGAATCGAATTGGGTGCAAATCATCTTTATATATGAAGCCACTTTCGGATGTACCGATGAGAATGCCTGTAATTTTGATCCATTGGCAACGGCGGATGATGACAGTTGTTCATATCCTGAGGAGGCATACGATTGCAACGGAAATTGCTTGGAAGACGAGGACTTGGATGGCATCTGTGATGCTTTTGAAATTGAGGGTTGTACCGCGGTGAATGCTTGCAATTACATGCCAGAGGCGACGGACGATGATGGCACCTGCGATTTTTGCAGTTGTGCAGATGGTTTGTTTGGAAACTATGGTCTGGAGATTGAGGTCGTTGAAACGCATGAGGATGGAGATTTGATGGGGATGACCACCTACCGTTTCTATGTGACCACTGAATCCCCATTGGATTTTGTTTCGAGCATATACGGCAGTGATGTGGACACCATGATGTTGACCACCTCCACCAGCTGGCATCACGATGCCCTCGGGGCTGATTATGCACAAGGCGTCAATCCATCACTTTATGATATGTTCCCAGATTTGGCTTTTGACAGTTGGTTGACGATTGGCCTGGAAGGCCCAGCAGATTTGGCAGCTGGAGAGCAAGAGGTGAACACATTGGGACCCCCCACAGGCGGATGGCTTGTCGATTTTGCTGCGGGCAATTCCATTCAAGTGGATGATCCCGTGGGTGGTGCTTGGTTCATTCTCAATGGGGCATCCAATGGTGTCGCGGGAGATGATTTGAAAGTTTTGATTGCCCAATTGACCACTGACGGCGAGATTTCAGGCCGGATCAATGCCCAGATTTTTGGTGAAGGGGATGGGGCCAATGACCTCAGATTTACATTTGACTTTGAAGGCAGTGAATGGTTGAACAATGGTGGTGTCACCAATTCATGCGGGTGTACTGATGATGCGGCCTACAACTACGATGAAACCGCTGAATACGATGATGGAGCATGCGCTTTCTGTGAATTGATTGTTGCCGAAGTGGAGACACAAGATGCATCGTGCAATGGTCTATCGGATGGATCTGCAACAGTACTTGTTGAGGGTGCTTCAACAGACAGTGTCATTTACACATTCATGCCAGAGGGACCGGTTGGTCTGGACAGCCTTTGGGCCGATCTGGCATCGGGCACATATGAAGTTATGGTGTCTGATGGCAATGGTTGCGGTGATACAGCGGTATTTGAAATTTTGGAACCTGAATCCTTGGTCCTGACTGTGGATGAGGTGGTGGACCAAACCGAGGGTGAGGAGAACGGATCAATCGGTATCACAGCTACAGGGGGAACCTTGGAATACACATTTGACTGGACTGGACTTGGAGGCATCTTTTCATCGGACAATGAAGATGTCGATGGCCTTGTGGCCGGTGAATATGAGGTGGTCGTGACAGATGCCAACGGTTGTACCATTGACTCCGGACCCATCACAATCGATGTCATCATTGGCCTTGAAGAATTCTCAACTGAATTCTTCTCGGTTTGGCCGAACCCGGCACGAGATTTCTTGATGTTGAGCTGGGAATCGCCGCTGGCTACAGTCGGGCAAGTTGTCATTTTTGATTCTCGTGGGAGGCGAATCCATGATGAACTTTTCTTGCCGGGCAGCACTCAACTGCGCGTGGATGTGGGTGAATGGTCCTCAGGCAATTACCTCGTCACAGTTCAATTCAATGGGCATTTACGAACATCTCAAGTTTATATCGTTCATTGATGACATGTTTCAAGTGTAGTGCAGGTTTCGTAGCTTTCGCAGAGATTCACAAATCAGACGAAATCCATGCGCAAAGCAATGCTTTCAGGGCTCTTGGTCCTGCTGGTCTCGGCGAACTGTATCGCTCAAACCGAAGACGATTACACCCTCACCGTTGAAGAACATGCGGTTGATGGGGTTACGGGCACCACAACATATCGCATTTATGTGGATATGTTCAATCCAGATGACTTTCTAAGTTCGGTCTATGGCAATGAAGAAGATCCCTTTGAATTGACTACGACAGGAGGGTTTTACAATGATGCAGCTGCCACAGGCGGTTCTGCAGGGGGAATCAATCCTGCTTTTTTGTTGCCGCCCTTTGACGCGCTCTTTCCAGGTTTGGCCTACGACTCGTGGTTCACGATTGGAATTGAAAATGCGCCAGCCGGGGAGGAGACGGCCATTAGTGCTGTTGAAAGTGCTGTGCAACCCTGGATTGGCTGTTTTGATGCCACGTCGCCGTTGTCGGGTCAAGACGTCGTGATGAATGACGTCACCGGCGGTGCTTGGTATGTTTTGAATGGCACCCCGAATGGTTTGCCAGATGCAGAAAACCAACGGGTGCTTTGCGCTCAGATTACAACATCAGGCACCCTTGCAGGCGTGTTCAATGTCCAGTTGTTTGTGAATGGAAACGGTGACAATGATGTACGCCCGCGTTTCGTGTTTGAGGGGCCTGGTGTGTATTATAATCTTTCTTTGCCCGAAGAGGTCCCTGGATGTATGAATGCTGATGCATGCAATTATAACGTGGATGCAACAGAAGACGATGGAACTTGTTTGGTGCCGGATGCCATGATGTGTGAGGCATGTGATTCGGAGGGCGAGATTGTGACATTGGATGCAGATTCAGATGGCATCTGTGATGGAGATGAAGTCGCAGGTTGTCAAGATGAAATGGCTTGCAATTACAACGCGGAGGCGACCGATGATGACGGCAGTTGTCTTTTTGCGGATGGTCCTTGTCAAGTCTGTGATGACATGGGAGGAGTTTTGACCAATGACCAAGATGGTGATGGAATCTGCGATGAAGATGAAACTGCAGGATGCACAGATACGATGGCCTGTAATTTCAATGAAAATGTCACAGATGATGATGGTTCATGTGAATTTGCAGATGATCCTTGTGAAGTTTGCGACCAAGGTTCCGTGGCGCTTTTGGATGCGGACGGGGATGGCGTGTGTGATTCGGATGAAATTGTTGGCTGCCAGGATCAATTGGCCTGCAATTACGACGATACGGCGACTGATGCAGGGGATTGTGACTATGCAGATTCGGGTTACGATTGTGATGGCAACTGCTTGAACGATGCGGACGGCGACTTTGTCTGTGATGAGTTCGAGGTTCCAGGTTGTGCGGATTCTTCGGCTTGCAACTTCGACGAAGCTGCGACCGACGACGACGGCTCATGTACGTATGCGGATGCGGGTTACGATTGTG
>JBMYZL010000003.1:0-166031 GCA_049610385.1 Flavobacteriales bacterium | reverse complement strand
GTGGAGCACGGGGGAGTCGAACCCCTGAATTTGAAGTTGATTTAAGGCATCGCCAGGAGGAGGGGGATCCACCCCCTATGGAGTTGATAGGCCCAGCTAAATGAAGATTTTTGTGACTTCAATTTTGGACACAGCGAACACCTGAGCCCCATTGCCCATTCTCGGCTCCCAATTCACTGTAGGAGCAATAGCTATGACCGTTTTCACTTAGTTGCCACCTAAGTGCCCCTTCGCCATCCCTAATCCAGATTGATGAAGAGTAGCCGATATTCACGGCAAGACCGTTGGGTTGAACATGTCCAGCCGGGAGACAATTAAAGCCATCAAACTCATTTCCATTTAAGGGAGAATTCATATAGTAACAATTCGTGATGTCGGGCCAATCATCATTGGATAGAAGTAACTGACCCAATGACCAATCCAGGGAATAGCTACACGCATCCCCATAGTCTTCAAAATCATCTTCGTCGCCAGAGCTGGCAGCAACCTCTGCGAATAATGACATCAAATCTTCTCTATTTGCGACATGATACCCTGACGGGCACAGATTTCGTTCATCTAATACCGCTGCTAGGTTATAGAGTCTTCCGTATTCAGTAATCCAGTCGTAGCCTGAATTTTCAGTGGCATAATCGCCCGCAATAACTGAAGCACTTTGACTATTGGCATCTACCCAATCTGCTGGATTAGATGCAATATCAATATTCTCGCTATTCTGGAATTGAATTGTTTTCAAATTTTCTTCAAACCAACAATCTTCTCCCAAACGAATAACTGAATAGTCATAACCATCAAATTGAACATTTGCGCATGGAGCTGGGGGGGGCTCTACTCCACTGCTATCGATTAAGAAAATCTCGATGGGTCCATTGCCTTGCCCTCCTATGCAAGCATATCCATCAGGAACAGTGTATGGACAGCTCCATCCGGATAAAGGAGAGAGAAGCGCCCCTGTTAGATCAGCTCCAGCAAGGTATGATTGAGATAGATCAGCATATCTTAAGTCAGCGTAAGACAAATCTGCGCCATGAAACTGGCAATTGTTACAATGCCAATTGTCATTATAATTTGGTTGGCCATATCCATGTGTCACCCCCCTCATGTTAGCGTTGGTAAAATTGCCATTAACGTGGCCATAGAAATGGGCGTTTCTTAAATCAGCCCCGCTGAAATCTGCATCACTGAAGTTTGTGCCATTTGAGCCAATCACAGCGTTTTTAAGGTTTGCACCTTGCCAATTGCTTCCATTCAAGTCCAGTGAACCAACACTCCAACAAAAATCCCCGTAGTCTGGTTCCTGAGGGCTGGTCCCCCAGTAAGAACCTTCAAAATTTCCATTAGAGAAATCAAACCCGTCCCAATTTCCCTCTTCATCTTCTTGTTCCCCCCAACATATTGTGGGCCAATCGTCATCAGCACACTGAAGAAAGCAACCCGGTAGGCAAGCGCCAGCTAAGTTCTTTCCAACCAGGCCTAACTCAGTTAGGTTGGCGTCTTCGATACAAAAAGGTGCTCCGGCAGCTGCGCTTGACACGACAAGGCTGCCTAGAGCTTCTGGTGAAAGTCCTCCTTCAAAGTAGTTGTTTGTTTCATAAATGGTTGTACCTGCAGGTAAGTCATTTAGTTGATTCTGAAGCTCGCTGATTTGTTGCTGTTGAGAGATTAGCAATTCGTTGACTTGCGAGAGGAAATCTTCCAGAGATAGGTTGTCGAGGTAAATTCCATTGATTTCGAATTCAGCTCCAAATAGAGTTAACAATTCCAATAAATCTACTGCTCCGACGGCGCTGTCTTGGTCGGCATCTGGATTGTACGGATAATCCACACTGAGTTGACCAAGACACATAGATGAAATGCAGCAAATGAGCGCAGTAAAAGTGGCTTTCATGGAGACAATTTAATGGTTTGAAGGTCTAATTGCCTCCATTTATCCGGCTTTTTTTGTGCCTACACTGAAGCCGTATGTAGTGGCGCAAGTAGCATAGAAGTTTCCTAAACTTTAGAGCCGAGTTCGATTCTCGGCGGGGCTACAACCTTATGACAGACAAGGGTTTAATGGCCCTTGTTTTGTTTTTCGAAGGGACGAAATTTGCGGATTGCAGAACAAATGTGGTGAATTGAGACTCCTCACCCAATTGCGGGTTTTGGGTGGCTCTTGTCGCTTCAAGTTTGAACGTGATGCCGATCGATTGTGCAGATTGCTGTTCGGTACGAGGCGTACCATTCCACCTGCCCTTTCAACTTGGCCTTGCGATGCAACGGGTGTTTCGACCATGTTGCCACGGCTTCGTCATCCTGCCAATAACTCATGAAAATCGTGCCTTCCTCGTTTTTCGCGTACTCGTGGCCAAGGTAGCCGTCGATGGTCTTCGCGACAGCGAGCGTTTCGTCGTCCATGCGGCGGTATGCGGCCAGCTGTTCCGCGCTCAGTCCTGCCTTGAGGTGGTGCACAAAAACGACCACTTTGTTGCCAGGTTCGAGTTGAACCGAAGGGTCTGGCAGAATCATTCCGCAGTGGTGTTTTCTCGGAGCTTCCGGTAGGCGGAGGCGAGGTCGGAGAAGACCTGGGTGAAGACGATTTGGCCTTCCTCATTGAAGTCGAATGACTCGTAGATCCAAAGCTGCACGGACCGGCGCTCGCTGCTGTCTGGCACCATGCGTGAAACTTCCCACAAGAACATGCCGGTTACGCTGCCGTTGGGCAATTGCGTCTCCGGGTTGACACCCGGCCGGAAGTGCAGGTCGTCCACAATCTCGTAGTCGAATTCATCCCAAAGCGTGTTGTACACCCCCTGCATTTTCTCTCGCGATAGGGTGGTGGGTGCATTGACGCCCGTACCCCGCCACACGGCTGAATCGGCAAACTCTGCCCAAAACGTTTCCTCGTCCTCCGCCTCAAATGCCCGGAACACACGTTCCACGGTTTCGGCGTTGCGCGCAAAGGCAATCGTGGTCGGGTTGGCCGGCGAACAGGAAAACAGGCCAAGCGCAAGCCCTAGACCCACCCTTTCAGCAGTGAGGAGCATCTTCATGCCCCCAAACTACGAATGCATTTCATCTTTTCGGTCGAGGGAAGTGCCAATTCGACGGCATTCACCAACGAGGCCTTGTCGTTCAATGGACAGAATAAAGGTCCCTTCAATTTTGGATCGGAGTTCGGTTCTGATTGGGGGTTCAAAGTCTTGAAGGACAATTGTTGAACAAACCTTATTTTGCTATTCAGAGGTGCGTAATGCAGAACAAATTCACCTGAAATGTGGATGGCTTTGTTGATTTATGTATTCAGCAGATGGAGTTTTTTCGAAAAAAGGTGTAGGCATCTCGGTGATAGTGAATGGTTCCGGGGTTAAATTCAGAGTAACTTGTTGAAATAACAATGAGTCCCATGAAGCAGTTATTTCTAACCATTCTTGTCATTCAGTTTTTTTTGTTTGGGAAGGCGCAAGTGATTGATACCGTTCAGCACGGCAATGCGGTCCATATTTCACTGAATCTCGCAAAATTGGATTCAGCCTTATCCCATCATCATTCGCAGCTTAACCTTCAGAACAATGACTCGGAATTGGGGGCAAATGCCTTGGTTATTTCGGAAGAACTGTCTTGTATTGCCTTGCAGGGAGAAGAATCAGTGCCTCTTGACACAATGGTTCCAGCAGGGAAGGTGTGGCAAATTCAAGCATCTCTGATCAAGCCAGAAAACGGTTGGGTGCATGGTCGAATTCTAATTGATGATTTTGAGGTGTCCTCTTCTGAGAATCCTGAAGGGCTGGAGGGTTTATTGATTGATGGGGGTTCCCAAGTCACTTTTCAAGGGTACTCGAAACAGAATTCATCAAATTCAAGCCACGGGATTGTGTTCGCTGTATCGTTTCTCGAGTATTCGGAGGGGTCGGTTGGTTCAATGAACCTGAATTTAGATTCAGTGTTGAACTTTCAAGGTACAGAATCAACCACTGCGATTGAAGGGTATTCATCAAACGGCACCACGGTTGAGGTTCCAGAGGGGAAGGCTTGGCACATCCAAAGGCTAATCCTCGCACCGGAATCTGCAGGTTGGGTTGATGGAAAGGTAGATTTGAATGATCTACAGATCATTCCAGAGTCCAGTAATGACAGCGATTTGGCAGGTTATTGGTTGCCCGAAGGGGCCCAGTTGAAATTCCAAGCCTATGCCAAATGCGATTGTGCATGGGCAACGTATGACGTTCACTATTTCATGTCTGTATTGCAATACTCCTTGAATGAAGTCGAATGGTAGAATTCTATTTTTTCCAGAAATAGGTCAAGAGGGATTCACCGATGCCACAGGTTCTTGTTGTTCGACAGGAATGGTGGGGGTCTGATGAATGGTTGTCTTCTCGACTGGAAGAGGTCATTTTTGAGGCTGGCCAAACCTCATTCATTGTCGTCGATGCCTGCGGGGGCATCAGATGTTGGTGATTTCAGTTTGAATGTTGAAGCCCCGGAGATTCGAACAACGAATCATTTGTCCGTATGTGCGAATTGATCCTGACGCAGCTTTTGGCGGATGGCCCGTGTTCACAGCAGGATCTGGAGTCAATCCTTGTCTTGCTTAGAATTTCCGGCGCTCGAGGTGGTCCCAAAGTCCCCAGAATGCCCCCACGCTGCCCTCGGCATTCACTTTCCAGCCCTCATCGAAGGCTGAGAAATAGAACATTTCGACATCCTCTTTTTGGGACCAATTCTGAGCATTGATGAAGTACTTCAAGGCGTTTTCATAGCCCGGCTCCGAAGCACCCAAGGCATCGCCTTCGCTGGGCCAGCCGGTTTCGGTGATGATGACCTTTTTGTTGGGTGCGGCTTGTTTAGCTTGATAGTACATCTGCTTCATGTAGAGCAGAGAATAATCAATGTGGCATCCCTCCCAGAAGGGGTAGCAATTCGCCAAAATCACATCGCAAACTTCTGTGATGCTCGGACGGTTGGTGAACTCGTAATAGGCATCTACATAACCCACAGGAATTTCTGGCAGTGCTTCCTGAACACGTTCGATGTAGGCGATGAGATCGGATTCGTCCATTTCCTTTCTGTACATCACCTCATTGCCCACAGCTGCGATGTCCACGAAACCATCATCTGCCAGTTCGATGAGCCGTTTGATTTCTTCTTCGTTCTTTTCTTTGTCATCGCCCAACCAGGCGCCCACAAGCGTTTTGAAGCCATACTCCCTCGCGAGAACGGGAATGATGTCGTTTCCTTCTGTGCAGGAGAAGACGCGAATCCACTTCGCATGCGGTGCAAGTAGCGATAGTCTTCGACGAACCTGCTCTTCTGTGATGGGGTCCCCTGGCTCCTGCTCGCCCTCGTACGGGCTGAAGCAGATTCCATGCATTTTTTCGCTCAGGCAATGTGCGGATTGCTCTTGCAAGGAGCTGCGATCCATCCCGTTGACTTCGGTTCCTGTCAGTGAAAGGACTTTTTCTTTCCGATACGACATGGTTTGTTGAATTCTGGATTATCCGTTGTTTGATTTTCGTTGTTCGGCCAACTGGGCCTTGATTTGCTCCGCCTTTTCCTCTGTGATGTCATAATTTTTGATGATCCAGATGGCCCCCAGAACACCAGCAATGGGTAGGCCTGAATAAAATAGACGCATGCCTGTAACGGCAGATTCTGTTACGTTTTCGGCATCAAAACCCACAATGGAGAGGATGAATCCACCCAAAAGGGCAGCTACTCCGAATCCGAGTTTCACCATCCACCAATACACCGCTCCCAGCACACCTTCACGCCTCTTGCCGGTCTGCAATTCGTCCAAATCGCACACATCGGCAGTCATGCTCATCATGATGGTGAACAAGCTGCCGATTCCGAATGAATGGAACGGCAAGGCATAGAGAAACAGGTGCGGTTTGCCTGGCACGAAAAGGAACCAGAACAATACATAACCGAAGATCGAGATGAGCTGAGAAATGACAAAGGCGCGCTTTTTGCCAAGGCGCTTGGACATCTGAGCCACCGTGGGAATGACGATGAAAGTGGTTACAAGTGCACCCACCGAACCATGCAACGCGGGCCAATAGCCGGCACTTGCAGGATCGCTGTTGAACAAATAGTGGACAATGATCAAGAATGTGTAAGCCGCAATGACATTGAAGGAGTTGAATATCAAGAAAGTGGCTCCAGCGATTTGACGAAATTGTCTGATGCGGAAAGCTTCGAACGCAGAAACGAAGATTTCTTTGACGCTGAGGATGACGCGTTTGGTGCTGATGGGGACGAAATCTGTTCGGTCGAGCGTGGACTTGCTTCGAATGAAAATCGCGGGGACAAGCGCAAACAGGGTGCAGGGAATGGCCACCCAGATGGACAAATCTCGCACCCCTTGGTCCGCTCCTTCTGGAAACCATTCCGGATCATACAGAATCACCCAAAACCAAGGTGCAATGACCCAAGCCCATTGCCCGATGAATTGGGAAATGGCCATGATTTGGGTGCGCTCGTGAAAGTCTTCGCTGATTTCATAGCCCATTGCCACGTATGGCACGCCGAAGATGGTCAAGCCGAGATAGAACACAAGAGACCAGCTCAAGAAGTAAATGAAATTGAAAACCACTCCGTCACCCTTGTCCAATTGCCACATGGCGATGTAGGCGATTCCCATCACAATTGCGCCGATGAACACGAAATGTCTCCGGCGGCCCCATTTGGAGCGGGTGTTGTCCGAAATAAACCCCATGATGGGGTCCGTGATGGCATCAAAAACCCGAGGCAGGAACTGGATGATGCCCCAAAGAAGCGCGGCAAATCCCAGGTCTTGAACGAGCACGATGATGAAGACGCCCAAGGCAGCGGGGAACATTTGATTTGCGAGCATACCGAAGCCATAGGCGATTTTTTGGCCCATCGGGATTTGCTGCTGATGAAGGGAGCTCGAATTTTCCATGAGTTAAGGTGCGATTGTGATGGTTTGAAGGGTCTGACTGTCAATGACTACACGAATGTCTTCGGCAGAGAGCCCTTGGATGCGCAAAGTCTTGCCGGTGTTTCCTGGGTTGAAGCAAACGACCACATGTGTGCCATCTTTGGTTTCAGTGGCAACCGACATCAATTCTGAATCGTCGCAAGTGCTCGACAAGACAATTGAACCGGGGCGTAAAAATTTGCTGAAGTGGCACATCACGTCGTAGAGTGGAGTGAAGTAGACTTCATCTTGTTCTGGGTCCACGATGACGGGCGCGATGCACCAGTTCTCAAACCAATTGGGTCCCCCTTGTCGGTTCAGCACCATGTTCCAGTCGATCCAGCCATCCACTCCATGGTTGAGGCAGCAGATGATGTCTCGGGCGTAGCGGTGAACGGGGGCATATTTTGGGTGCAAATGCCTTTTGGCGGGTTCACGCCAAGTGTAGCCCCAGTCGGTGGCTTCTGCACGCCAGTACCAGTCGTCGTCTTGCCACACTGGAACTTGGGCATCGCAGCAAGCCTCGGTTTGGATGAGAAATTTATCTGGACCGGCTTGGTATGCACGTTCCAGCGCTTCGGGAAAGCCATCGATTGTGCTGTCGTACCAGTGCACTGCAGTGCCATCGAAATGGTCCGTTTGGTACATGACGGGCACCCATTCATCCAGACCTTCTCGATTTTGGTCATAACCCAAAACATTCACATGGGCCAAGTTATTTGCCTCCAACGCAGGCCCCAAGTGACGTTCAACGAAGGCAGTCATCGCCTCTGGCGAGAAAAGCATGCTTTCCCAATTGTTCCCATTGCCATGAGGTTCATTCTCAACAGTAAAGCCCCAAATTGGAATGCCTTCTTGGGCGTATGCCTGGGCATATTTGACAAAAAATTGGGCCCATGTGGGCTGCATTTCAGGGAGCAAACGCCCGCCAACCCAAGACTTGTTGTCTTTCATCCACGGTGGTGCAGTCCACGGCGATGCAATCAGCTGGAAGCCTTCCTGCGAAATGGACTGTGCTGCCTGAATCATGGGGATGAGAAATTCCCGATCGGGATCGATGTTGAAATGCGCCAATTCCAAGTCCCCTTCCACGGCAGCGTAGCTGTAATGGAACCGGGAAAAGTCGCATGAATTCATGTGTGTTCGGGTGAGGGAGTAGTGGGCACCATTTTCATGAAAATATGCCTCGAGAATCCGTTGGCGCTGTGCAGCGCTCATTTGGTGAACCAAAAACGCCGATGCATCGGTGAAGGAACCTCCGAAACCAGTGATGCGCTGTTTCCGAATCTCGGGATTCACCTGCACCGTTGATCCTTCCATGTCAGGATGGATGCTGCTCATTTTCGAGATTCCCGATGGGGAAACAGCATGAAATCTTCCTCCTTTTCTGGACGTTTCGAAGATGGCAATGTGCGGGTGTGCGTTCTCCATGGTTCACTCTGCCCAACTCCACCCTTCATACATGGTTTTCACGACGGCGAAGGCCGCTTTGGGGTTGCGATGCATGTCCACAAGACCCCAGTATTCTTCGTTTGCTGTGCCATCGTAGGGGACGCCGCTGCTCCCAGGGGCCCATCCTCCTACATCCTGTTGCTCGGGGGTTCCCGCCTTCCACCAGCCATCTGTGAAGGAAAAAACAGCCACTCCGGCGGCGGTTGTGTGGGAAGTCAGGATGTTTTCGAGCATTTTCTGGGTGGCATCTGCTTGAGCCCGTTCGTTATATCCCTGTTTGTAGCCCAACTTGGCCTCCGTCATGTAGCTGTCTGCGCCCAATTCAGAAAAGTAAACTGGTTTGTCACTGCGCTGAGTAAAGTCAGTCACTGCCGTGTGCGACTCGTCCCAGCGGTAGACATTCAAGCCCCAGAGATCGACATCCGCCAGTGCGCCAAGAACGTCCAAATCCGGGACTTCTCCGTGGGCTGTGGCCACCGGATGGTCGGGGTCCTCGGTGTGAATCGCAGCCGTCGCTTGTCTGACTGTTTCATACCATACCTCCACAGAGCCCCCGAACCATTCAGGATGGTAATTGTATTCATTCCCCAGTTCCCAAAACAGGATGGCAGGGTGTGATTTGAACTTCTTGATGTAATCCAAATAAGTCCCCGATTGCAAGTCGTAAATACCTTGTTGGTTGTAGCCAAATCCGATGATCACGCGCAAACCAGCTTGGCTGATTTCATCCAAGATGGCCTCGTCAGCGATGGGTTCGTAAACCCGAATCGTGTTCGCACCCAACTCCTGCATCAGGGTTAAATCCTGTTCCAAGTTGGAAAAACTGCGCGTTTCTTCACCGATGGCCACGGGGTGATAGCAAATACCTTTAATCGGGTATGGACCTGTTGGTGTGTGGAGTTGTCCACCAGAAGTCCAAACCCCTGTCGGAGCAGTTGTTGTGCATCCCACTGCTCCGAAAATCAGCGAGATGCAGGCAATTTGTAGGAAAGAAATCGTTGGGTGTTGCATGATGGGTGGTAGATGGGCATCACGGCGCCGGTTGCAACACGTGTCGGTTCAACAATTCTCGCTTTCCCTCGTAGCTGCTCACGATGGCCGAACCATCTCGGGAGAGGCCTTCAAAAACACCATCCAAGACATGCGGCCAGAGTGCATGTTTTGCTTCGCCGTTAACGGTGAACAACCCGAAGTGATTTTCCGAATCGGTGGGGTTCCCAGCACTTTTCCAGGGTTCATCGAAGGCCTCAAAGTAAAAGCAGCTGATGCCGATGTTTTGCGTCCAATCGCGCATTCCATTGTAGAACAAGGCCTGCTTGTATTCGTCAGCAGCGCGCGAGCCTTCTGGACCGTAAAACCCATCCGAAATGCTGGCCCAGCCAGTCTCTCCGATGTGCACAGGTTTGTCTGGATCTACTTGATGAACGTACTTGACCACCTGGTCGTATTGGTTTTTGCTGTATGCCAAAGCCCGCTCCATCGCTTGTTCGATGTCCCCATCTGAAGCCTTCCAAAACCCAGGGTTGTAATGTGTGTCGTGGAATGGGTAGGTGTGCATGGAAACGTAGTCGACAGCCCGAATCAATGCATTCAAATCATCATTGTGGTAGGCGTCTTCTCCTCCTCCCCAAGAGGCAAAGTTGTCCGAGCTGGTGATCCAAAGGTCAGCCGGGAGGTTCCCGGTTTCTTTCAGTGACTGCAGGTAATTGACCCAACGCAAGATGACTTGAGGGGCCACAAAGTAGGATGCTGCCCAGTGGACCATGGCTTCATTGCCAACTGCGACGACTTTGATGATTTCGGGATACTTCTGGACCAGCGCGACTGCCCGCTCGATTTCGGCTTCGTTGGCTTCGAAATCTTCTTCAGCATGGTTCGGAGCATCTGTCCAAGCGCCTGCACAGTCAATCCAAGCTCCGAGCATCACGTACATCTCAAATCCTGGATTTTCTTGCTTCATTTCGTGAACGGCCCTTACCACATTCTCGGCATGAGGCAATTGGACGTTGTATGTGCGAATGAAGCGAATCCCAAGGGCATGCAGGATCCGCAAATCGTCTTTCAATTGGGCGATGGTGGGCTGCTCAGAACGGCTCATGCCCCGGTATCCTCCGAAGCATATTGCCGGGTATTTCGGATTTCCAAGAAGTTCGGAGGCCGGTCGATTGTGCATGGTATGATGCGCTTTGGGTTGTCCGCAAGAAGCCAAGAGAAAAATGAACAAGATAGGCGCCGCTCCACAAACGACCGGGCCAAGTTTTGCGAAACCAAGGTTGTATTTTGACAAGTGCCGCATTTCAATCAGAACTTAGGCCATTACGGTGATCGAAGCCACCTCATGGGTCCGGCGGAAAATTTTGCGGCTCCATTCCTGATTCAGTGTGTTGCCGGGGAAGCATTCGATTCGGTCGTCGGTCATCTTCACCTCGATTTGGGCCGATTCACCCCGAACATGAATCACCGGGACCTGGCACACGGTGTAGGCCAAACTCGCGGCAGTCAATTCGATGGTTTGGTGTTGTTGTCTGACGTCCACATAGTTGAAAGTTGACGCTTCAGTCAAAAATTCACCTTGATGCAAGAGGGCCCTGTCAAAATGAAGTTGGCCTTCAGACACTCGAACCCCAAGCTCGCCAAAACGGCAAAGCAAGTCTTCCTTCACTTGCCCGGTCATGCCCGGTTGTTGGGCGCCTTTTCCACCGGGAGTGTGGGAGTAGGGATCGGTCGGAAAGGCTCCGTAAAGTTCCGGTGACTTGTGCGCACCGATGCCTGCATTGATTTCGAAGTAGTGATCAAAGAGTCGCCCTACAATTTCTTTGGGTTCGCCGCACTCCAAGGCGTTCTTGGTGACTTCGAAAACGGCGAGTCTCAGTTTGGACACCATGTGCCAGTAGATGGATCCCAATCCTTCGTACCCGAAGAAGGTCCCAGATCTTCCCGTGAACGCCTTGTGGTTGAAAATGCTTTCGTAGAGGGCTTCGACACGGCCGCCGTCCGAGGTGACCAAGGGTTGATATTTGGGGGGAAGTTCTTGCAGTGCGGCTTTCAAGGCGTTGCCGTTATTGAAGTTTCCATTGAAATGGAAACCGCCCATGCAGTCTTGCGTCACAATGTCAGCATTCCCATCCTCCACCAAAGTTGAGAGCAGTTCGGATTCAACAATTGCGCTCGGATCCAGGTTGTTCTTCGCCAGAAACCGGGGCAATTCCTTGTTGGGGTATAAGACATAGCTGTATTGGTCCTCCCGAAAGAGGGCGCTCACTTTCAGGGCATCGAGCACATGTAGGCTTTGTTTCGAGTCGAGCAAACCAGAACTGAGCGCTGCCACTTGGCCTTCGAGCATTTCTGGCAACGCTGTGATGCGGATGCCACCATCTGTTTCAACCGTCATCAGGTTGTAGGCATGGTACAACCCGTCTTTGCGCCGATTTGCATGGATGGAATGTTCCAGATGATCCAGTGTCACATCGACAAATGCCGCGAGGTCTGACAAGTTCAACGTGGCTTTGTGTCCGGAGAAATTCTCGTCATAAATTTTTTGTCGATAGTCGCTGGAAGCACGGCCCAATCCATCCAGGATGGTGCGGCGCTGGGCATTTGAAATGGGGCCTGTGGTTAAATCTTGCGTCGCTGCAAGTGTGGCATTGATGCGGTTGAAGCAGTCCAACAATTCTGCAGAAATTTGGACTTCGCTGTGTTGGGTTTGTGCGAGCACCTCTTTGAAGTAGACCAAAAACCGACGCAAGTAATACAGTGTCACCATGGATACCCCATTGCCCACAAGGGCGTTGTTGGCATCATTCCATTCGGGTCGCTGAGTGTTCATCCAAATGCCACCTTCTGGGATGAAATTGGCCACCTTGGCGAGCATTGTGGCCATGATTTTCTCAACGAAATTCACCTTGTAGATGAAGACATGGGCTTCTCTCAGAAGTGCGCCATTGCCACCAATTTCCTGTTTTTTGAACTCGATTCGCTCTTCTCGTTCGTGATCGAAGTCAATGGTGTTTTTTGGATCCTCGAGCAACGCTTCGTATGGCTTAATCCGGTATGGAACATTGGCATATACAAAGGTGTCGTTTTGGAAATATCCATCCAGTTTTTCAGGGTAGTAGTTCCGCAAAAACTCCAAAAACTTCAGGAGGTAGATGATTTGGTGATCGCCCCAGTATCCGATGTAAGACCATGGATTGTCTGGTTCGATGGTTTCCCATTCAAACCCGTCTTTGAACACCCGGTAAGGATTGTATCCATCAAAAGTGGTGGCATTGAGGAACTTGAAAATCATGCCCTCGATGAATTCGGGGTAAGCATGAACCAAGGCCTCCCAATTCTGGAAAATGTCGCGCCAGTTCCCCTGGTAATCCAGAATCTTTGACCCATCATCTTCATTGCGAAGGTTGATGGAGAAACGGTTCCATGGTCGGCTGGGGTCGCCATGTCGCCGACTGAATTTCAGGGGCAGATACTCTGCGCAAAGCCGCTTGAAGTTCAGGTCGTCGTCTTGTTTTGCCTGCTCTTGAAGGAAGAACAGGTCAAACTCTTCGGGCCAACCAGCCATGGTGTCAGACTTTTTGAAAAACACCTTGTGGTTTGCACGATCGATGTACCCCATGAAGTCTTCTCGTTCAATGGAGTAGTTCTCATCAAAAATCCCGCCGCGCATGATGTTGAACATCGTATTGGCGAAATGGCGGATGTTGCGGCGGCGATCAGCGGTGAGCTGCAACCCGTCACTTGCGGCCACAAGTTCAATGAGACGGTTGGTGCCAGCATCCATGTCTGCAAGCACTTTTTCTTTCAGTTGTGCAGGAGTTTCGAGGTCGTGTTTCAGTTGCACGACGCCTCTGATGGACTGGGCCAAATTGGCCACAATCATCCAGTCTTTGCGCTCGTCAGGAGCCAAATCAAAGGCATCTTGAATGAAGTAGGCACCACGTTCTGCCTTGACGTCAACCTCGGTGATGAGGTCTTCACCCATTTTGAATGCATTCAATTGTTGTGAAGAGAGCAGCACGGTCGGAGACTCAAACCCCAGTGACCAAACCACGTTGGCCTTCAAAGACTCACTGGGTTCAGCTTTGTCTGAAATGATGGCGCTGAGTGCATAGAGGCCGAGATTTCCCGACTCCAACTCGCATTTTTTGTAGGCGTCGACCAAGTTGCTGCTGCCCCTTTGCAGCCCTTCAGGAACGCCATATGGCAGCACATTTTGGACGCCGTCCAGAACACTGACTTTTGTGGTTTTGGAAGAAGATGATTGAAGCTGAACTTGACGCACAAAACCGAAGCGTTCGCTTGTACCCCACAGATAACTGAAAACCAAGTCGAGGTCGTGGTTCTTTTCCTCGAAAATTACCTTGTTGCCGTAGGCGTTTTTGTACAGGTTGCGTTCGATGTTGTAGACCCCTCGGTTTTGTTCAGAAAAGGGCTGCCAAAGCACCTGCCGATCTCCTGACTCTACCAGGATGATGGTTTTGCTGCCAGTGTGTTCAGCAGATTCGATGATTTTGTCATCGGTGTAATAGGGAAAAAGAGCAAAATCGCTGTTGACTCTTCCAGCTGTCAAGCCGCCGTTGCTCGACAAAAACATCCAGTGGTCTGAATGGCTGACGATGCTCATGAAAAACGGCCGCATTTGGTCAACGGCTTGAATCTTGTAATAGGTTTCACCATCGAGTGTGACCTCTTCACCCAATGAGGGTGTGTTGGACACTTGTAAGGGCTGATGCCCGAGATATATAGGTTTGCGGTTCACAATCTCGCTTGTTTCGACGTGGTAGTACGTAATGATGTGGTTGTTAGCCTCTTTCAGCACCCCCAATCCTGCGGCCACGGCATAACGGCTGTGCATTAACAGCGCAGCGAATTTAACCCCTCCGATTGAAATATGCCCCATGAAAAATGGCAATGCGGCCGGTTTCGGTCTCCATAGGAGATGAAGGGGACATGGGTAGATTCAAAAAGGCTCACCCCCAGGATATGAAATTTGTAATTTTTACACTCGCGTGTCGTTCAATTGGCTGGGTTTTGAATGCTGTTTTTGACGCTTCAAGGTGATGCCAAGCCCTTCACGGCGTACCGCACGTCCTTGCTTTCAACGGATGGATTTTCAGCCTCAAAACCGACAAACAAGCTGTCACCAGGCCAAACGGCAAATCCATTTTCACTGAAATGGCCCGGAACAGATGCCGTCAGCTGAACAGCAGGACTGTATCCTTCCACTTTCAGAATCAATCCACCAGGACAAGGGTTGATTTGAACCTCAAATTTTGAAGGCAGTTTGGCTTCCACAGGTGGAACCCACAGCGCTGCAGAATGTACAGGTTGTTGCGAAGAATCAACTGGGGTCCAAGTCCAGGCCAGCGCAGATTCTTTTGGATGCGTATCCCAGGCCCATCTCGGGCCAAGATTCAGCAATTGACTCGTGTGTTTTGGTAAATTGAAATGAGCTTGTTGACTCTTTTTCACCCTGCCTTGAAAATCTCTCAATTCCAGAGTGACCTCCCCGGTCCATGTGGACTCTCTGTCATTGAAAACTTGAAATACCATGGAGTCTTGACGTGTTCGTTTCCAGATGACCGTTTGAGGCTGGTTGGCACGCCTCGCGGCATAGTGCCCCAGTTTCCAACGTCCAGCGTAATCGATGGTGGACCAAGACACGGCTGGCCAGACATCATTCAAGGACCAGAACAAGGACCCTGCATATCGCCCATTGCTTGTGCGGTGTCGCTCGAGTGCCTGTCGCAAACCTTCGGCCTGAGTGACTTGGGTCTTGAAGATCCAGTCTTCCAAATCTCCTTGTTTGGGCGGCCCCGTTGTTTTGGACATGAAATGTTCCATCATGTCCCATCCGTCAAATCCAGGTTTGAGCCAGTCCATGCGGCTGCGTTGACGATACTGCAGGGCTGAGTCTTGGAAAGAAGTGATTCCAGCGGCTTGGAGGGTGTGCAGGTTGGGCAGGCTTTGAAGTCCATATTCACTGACAAACCTGCCGGGATGCTCGCTGAAATAACTGAAGTCCTCCAAACCAAACCAAACCCCCCATGCATGCTCATCCCCCCCATCTGAAGTCCGATGAGGTGAGGAGGGCCAATAATCGCTGTGACCATACTGAGCCACCAATCCTGGAAGTTCACTTTCAAACCACGCTGAATAATCTCGCCAGACGGATGCCGAATCCGGCCCATGCAGGTCATACAAATCTTGCCATCCCCAAGTTTTCCAAGCTCTCTCCACTTCATTGTTTCCGCACCAAAGGGCCAAAGATGGGTGGTTTCTCAAGCGTTGGATGTGGTGTGTGGCCTCGGTTGAAATTTGGTCTCGAAAGGGGTCATCTCCCGGAACCATGGCACAAGCGAACATGAAATCCTGCCAAACCAAGATTCCCGCAGAATCGCAAGCATTGAAAAAGGCCTCAGGTGGATAGACCCCACCGCCCCAGACCCGCAGCATGTTCATGTGAGCTCGGGCCGCTTCGCCAACCAGTTGGGGCCACAGGGAATCAGCGCGGCTGATGAAGAAATCTCCAGGAATGATGTTGGCGCCACGTGCGTGCACTGGAACGCCATTGACATGCAGTGAAAATTGGGGCCCATAGGCGTCCGGCTCCTTTGCCCATTCGATGGTGCGCAAACCAAGCGAGGATTCCACCTCGTGTCCAGACGCGTTGTGCCGCCAATTCAAATGATATTGGGGCTGTTGGCCCATCCCATTTGGCCACCACAATTGAGGGTTTTCGATGCACAATGTATCACCGATCATGGACCATGCACCTGGATGGACTTGGTTCAAGGACCACCCTTGCATGTTGTGAACAAGAACCCGACCCAATGTGTCCAAGACTTCACAACTGGGGGAAAAAAGTGGAGCGGATGGTTCGCCCATGCTCAAATTCAGCCACTCCACGGCACCGGGAATGCCGGGGCTTGCCAATCGCGGACCCCAGTCCCATCCAAATTGGTAAAGGGCCTTTCGAGTGTATGGACTGGTTTGCCGCCCGATGGGCCTCGGTTCATTGCTGCATGGCAGAACATGAGGTGATGCTTCGAGTCTCTGTTGGCCGACTTGTGCGACCGGGGCAAAATGCAACTCAAGGTGGTGTTCAGCATCCCCGGCCAAAAAGTTGGGCAGGACCCAAGGAATGTGGGCATTGTCCGCCGTCAAGACAAGTATCCCATCCAACCACACCTCTGCGTAAGTGTCAAGTCCTGAGAATCGTATGGTGGTGCTGTCCGATTCGCGCCATTCGGCAGGTCGCTGAAATGAGCACGAATAAACCCACGGCGTTTCTTCTACCCATTGCACTTTGGGTTCATTCGTACCCAAATATGCTTCGGGGGCCTTGCCCGCACGTTCCAAGTCCAATTGCACGTGTCCAGGCACTTGAGCGGGGATGGCACTTTCTAAGGTGCCGTTGCCCGCGCGCAGCGTCCAATTTTCATGGAGCATGATCTTTTGAGGGGCATTGTGGCTGCCTGGGAAACAGCTACTGCTGACCGAGATCCATCCGAAGAGTGCACCCAATAATCCGATGGAGATTCGGGGCGTCAAGGGGTGCGAATCAAGGGTTGGGTCACCAAGATGTCCCCGTGTGGTTCATTGCGAATGATCAAAATAAAGTGTCCTGAAGCTGTGTTCGGCAGATGGGGAGCCCAAGAATCCATTCCTTGACGGCATCCGCTTTTTGCCAAAATGGAACCGCTGGAAGTCCAAAGTTCTGCAGACCATCGGTGGTGTTCAGGAGGTGGCGTGATGTGGATTTGGTCGGCAAAGGGATTCGGATACACCTTGAAGGAAACCGAATTCATGTTAGGCGAGAGACCCACATAAGTCCACCCCTCACTCGCAGTGACCGGGCAATCTGGATGATCAGTCCCCTCCACCACATAAAAACCAGTCCCTGGTGAAGGCAATACCCAATCATTGACCATCATGGGCTCGCCATCTTGATACCAAGTGTAAAAATCCAACCCCTCCCAGGTAATCAAATCGCCGTTGGCCACCTGAGCGATTTCAAGCACGGGCAAAGGCCAACACACGAGCAAGGACTCAGGGGTTGCTGCACAACCATAGACATCCCAACCGGCGGCTTGGTACCATCCGCTGGTCGCGGGAAAGAGCATGGGGGTATCCGTGGTGTCGGTCGGTTCTGCGCTGTCTGCGTTCCACCAGAGATATTCATTCAAATCCAAATTGCAGGACAAGGCCAATGGCTCATTGGTGAATTCATTGATATCCAAACTCAAATTCACAGCAGGTGTCAGTCCGCAGAACAAGGTGGAATCACTGGTGCCTGTGCACCCGAATGTGCTGATGGCTTGGTAGTGATACCAGCCGTTGGATTCCGGGATGAAAGTGCTGTCAGGGCCATTGGCCAGAGCAGAATCGCCCGTGAGCCAGGTAAATTGTAGCATGCTGTCCACGGGAGCGTACATCCACCCTTCATCGGCCACCCAAGGATTCGGCAATGTGGGCGGGCCCGCGACCGAGATCAACATGGTGTCAGTCAAAGTGATGACGGGGTTCCATTCGATATCTGAAACGCCAAAGGTGGGATTGGCCGCAAAGCTGTTGATTCCGGTTACGTTGGTGATGAGGGTTCCGTTGCCCATGTTGTCATCGCTGTTGATGACATCCTCATCCCAGAATTGAATGGTATATGGCGGGTTGTTCACAGGGATGGACAAACCGAGCCAAGAGGGATTGTTGTTGTCGGTCACCACACTAGAATTGTAAACAGCATTGCCTGAGCCGTCAGTCAAGACAAAGTACAAATCCGGGGGGGTAAAAAAATCATCCCAGCCACCGCCGCCGCTGGAGTTGATGGAGATGCTGACCAAGACAGGCTCTTCGATGGTCGTGGTCAGTACCACATTGTAATCACCAGGCGCCCCAAAGAACGCAGTGACAGAATCGGCTTCAGAAGTGCTGCCATTTCCGAAATCCCAAGCGTAACTCGTGCTTTGTTGCGTGGTGCCTGTCGCTGTGGCTGCAAAGTCCACCGAGATGCTGTCGCACCCTGAGGTTTGAGATGCCGTGAATGTGCTGGTCCCGCCTGGCCCCGGATTGATCTGCAAATCATAAGTGAAGCTATCGGTGACCGTTTGTTCAAAACCAAAAACAGAGGCGATTGCGGAAATGGAAATGGTGATGACGAAGTCTCCTGGCCAAATGGGGGTGCCGCAAATGCTGGCGCAACCTGAAGTTTGGCCCGAAGCGGGTGCATACACTCCATCCGGATCATCCAACACAACGGTCAGTCCTTGGGGAACACCTTGGATTCCAGTGATGGTCACAGATTGGAGGTCAGCCACTGCGCCTGAACTGGGGTCAGTGACTTCAGCAGGGAGAAAAAACGTAATGACCTCTTCGTACAGAACGTCGGTTTCGCCGGCGGGAAGTTGTTCGGGGCAAATGGTGGGGAAACCATCTGCTGAGGTGCAATCCGGGGCAGGCGTGCAATCGTTGCATTGCGCCGTTGAAGCTTTTGGCCAAGTGAAGCACAAAAGCAAGCAAATGGAAATCAATCGCATGAATTGAAGCGCTTTAAACGCTGGAATTTAGGGCAATTCCTTCAATCCGAAGAAACAAAAGTAGATTCCAACTCTTCCAGAGATTTTCCTTTGGTTTCTGGGATGTAACGCCAGGTGAAGTACATCAGAAAGGCAATGAATCCCATGAACAACCAATATGGCAGAGCCCCGTGCCACGGATTCGTTTGGTTTGATGGACTTTCGGCGATAACAGGAAAAGCTTGGGAGACGGCGAAGTTAGCGGCCCATTGAGCAGCAACGGCGATGCTCATGGCCCCAGACCGAATGCGATTGGGGAACATTTCACTGAGCAGTACCCATGTGACAGGGCCCATGGACATGGCGAAGGATCCGATAAAAATCAAAACACCGAGCAACGACAGGAGACCGACTTGTTGGGTCATCAGTGTGATGGCCAGCAGGCCAAAACCCGACAACATGCCGACTGACCCCCACATAATCAGCGGCTTGCGACCCATTCGGTCGACTGTGTACATGGCCAAAAAGGTGAACAGGAGATTGACACCAGCAAGGAGAAGTTGCTGCTTCAAGATTTCATCTTTTCCATACCCCAAGGCTTGCTCAAAAATGTCTGCACCGTAATAGAGCACTGCGTTGATGCCAGTGGTCTGCTGGAGTACGCTCAATGCCACGCCCACAATCAAAACCCAACGCCATGATCGATCCCAGGGTGAGGAGGTTGATGCGTTTTGATCTGAGGCAATGGATTTTTGGATTTCGACGAGCATCTGAGGCTGGTTTTCAAGCCCATGGAGTTGTTGCAAGGTGGTGATGGCCTCATCGGTTTGGCCTCGCAGGACAAGCCAGCGCGGACTTCGAGGCACCATAAACATCAGAACAAGAAAGGCGCCAGCAGGAAGCATCTCACTCCAAAACATCCAACGCCAACCAAAGGTGATGTTTTCGGCCTCAGTTAAACCATTGCCGATGATATAGGTGGTCAAGAAAACAATGAAAAACCCGATGACAATGGCGAGCTGATATAGGGTCACCAACACCCCCCGGTTTTTTGCAGGTGCGAGTTCTGCAATGTACAAGGGAGCATTCATCGAAGCGATTCCGATTGCGAGTCCACCGATCAACCGGAAAAACACGAGCAAGCTCACAGATTCAGGTATCCATTCGGGCAAACCAGACCCGTATGCACTGACCAAAAACAAAACACTGGCCCACCGCAGAGACCACCGTCGCCCAAACCGACTGCTCAGCGGTCCGGCGATCAGGGCCCCGGCCAAGCAACCGAGCAAAGCAGAACTCACCACAAACCCCTTCTCTACAGCATCGAGTTCGAAGTATTCGGTGAAATAGAACTGAGCTCCATTGATGACACCGGTATCAAATCCGAACAACAACCCCCCGAGGGCGGCAGCGGCTGAAACACCGACTAATCGCAACCAATTCATTTTAAAGATTTTGAATGAAGATTGTCAGTTTGACGTCTTTCGGGAGTTGCAACCGCTTGCGCAATCTGGAGCGACTGACTTCAACAGCCCGCACAGTGACGAACATCAGAGAGGCGATTTCTTTCGTGGAAAGACCCATTCGGAGGTAGCTGCAGAGTTTGACATCATTCTTGGTCAAATCTGGGAAGCGCTCAATCAAGCGCTGGTGGAAATCGATGTGAACTTGGTCGAATTGCTGGGTGAATTGTTCCCATGCATCATCCAATTTGCCGCTTTCTTGAATCAGCTTCAACAACTGATCAATTTCTTTTTGTTGCAGCGGGTTCAGTTCGCCTTTGATTTTCCGGAGGTTGGTTTGGACGGTCTGGACAAGTTGCGATTTTTGGACCAAATTCATGGTCATGCTCGCCAATTCCGCATCCTTGACTTGCACCTGGGACTGGGCAAATTGCAGACGCTCTTCCGCCAATTTATTCTCCACTTCTTGAATCTCCGCCAGTTGTTTTTCGGTGGCCAATTGGTGAGTTCTCTCGAGGCGTGTCTTGTTGCGTTCGAGCCAAAACCCAAAGATCACCAAGGTGAACAGGAAAAAAGCCGATCGAACGATCCACCATTGGTACCATGGTTTTTGAATGACGATGGTGAGGCTTTTGGAAGGCCCTGTCAATGCGGGATTGATGAGCGCCCGAAATTCGACATTGTGGGTTCCGGGCTGAAGGCCGTTGACGGCTATGGTGTGCCCGAATTGCGGGGCCGACCATTCCTCCGAGACATCCGAAATTCGCCATTGGTATTTCAGACGCCCAGTCCATCGACTGTCCACAGATGTGAGGTCGATTTGGAGGGCGTGGGATCCAGCTTGCAAATCCAAATTTTGGATGGGCAAGGCTTTCGGTCCATTGGGGTGGTTGAGGTGCGTGACCTGGTCAATTTGAACAACCGGCGCATCAATCTCTTCCAACATGGCCGTTGGATCGATGTAAACAAACCCAGTTTCTGTGGGCGCACATACGCGACCATCCGGGAGAAATTCCACTCGTTCGAATCCATCAATGGGGGGAGCATCAGTAAAGGGTGCACGGGTGACCTCTACGGCTGCATTCAGTTGTTCTCGTTTGGCGGAAAAACGAATCAAAACAGGACCTGAGAAGGCCCACAAATTTCCCCAGTCATCAGCCTCAATGAGGTTGAATCCAGCATCGGGATCGAGCCACTCCACCCAGTTTCCTGATGCCAATTGCATGCGATCTGTTTGGCGGTTCCATTCATAGATTCCTTTGGAAGTGGCGAACATCAGTTCTCCATCCACATCTCGCAGATAAACATCCATGGGCTCTGGGAAACCTTTGTCACTCGCAAAGGCGTTGACTATTTGCGCGGTGTTGGATGCCAAATCAATGGCCAGCCGATAGGCACCCTTGTACGGATGACTCACCCACAAGGTATCGGGGTGATCGAAATGCATGAACCTAGACGATTCTGAGAAACCGATCAGTCTTGATTTGGCTTGTGGCGTGCCGCTCGGGTTGTTTTCGATGGGCTGCACACCTTGAAAAGTTCCGGCGTAGAGTAGGCCGTCTGGCGCGGGCCAAATGCCCCAAACCCCCACATCACTGATGACGGCTTCGTAATTTAAATGGTCGTCCAAAAAACCACATCCATTGATGTGGCTAATCCAAAGCCGGTTGCCTACCTCTTGGATGGCCCATGTGGGTCCTGGAATTTCAGTCAAACGATTGACTTCGCCTGAAGTCATGCTCTCGACGTAGACACCTTGAGAAGTTCCCCAATAAATCAGTTGGTCTGCCCAGTCGTGGTAAGAAGCGAATCCAGGTTGGTCTGCGATGATGTGGGGCTCCGCTTTTTTCACAGGCCAAGACAAACGCAGCAAATCGATGCCACCTTCTGTGGCGGCCCACAAGTTTTTCTGGTTATCCATAGAAATGGAAATCACAGCATTGTTGGCTAGACCCGTGGATTTGTCATGAATCAATTGAATGTTCTCCAAATCCAAAGACTCCACCAATCCTCCTCTTGAGGTACCAATCCACCATTGTTGTGGTTTGGATTGCAACATGCAATTGGTTCGGTTTTCACGGAGATACAAGGACAGTGGAGATTCGGAATAGGTCCATTCGGGATTTTTCGCATCGCGGGCCGACACAATCCCGTTGTTGTGCGTCAACAGTTTGAGGTCACCATTTGGGCCCACGTGAACGGCCTCTACCCGCAAATCCGATGGAATCGCCATGCCTGTTGGTCGTCCGTTTGCCCATTGCCAAATGGAATCCCCCACTTGCCAACCGACGTCGTTTTTGCCCCACAAAAAACCATTGACAATGTTGCCCTTGCGAAGGAGTTGAAAAGCTCCGGATGCATCCAAGATGCCAGTGAAATTTGACGTCGCTAGAAAAAAATGGGGGTTTTGACCCGATGCAGGTCCCGAAAGCGGAAAGATTCGCCAGACGTCTTCGAACCCACCTGCGGCTTCGACAATGTTCGGGGTCAGATTGTCAAACTGACAAGCTTCCAAACCTTCTACTGAAGCTAGACCTACGTAACCCTGACCGCCAATGAGCCAACGACCATCGGGCATGACTGCCAGAGAACGTGCGGCTGCGAGGTTGGGCAATTCGTGTAATTTCCATTGGCTGCCATTGTGAATCAGCAAGCCGTCACCATTTGCCGCGGCCACGCGATCGTTGCTCACAGCGACGATGTTCCAAGACGTCAATTCTCCTGCAACCTCCTTGCGATCAAAGTGATGGATAAAGGCGTGTCCTTTTTGACCCAACAATGGTGCAGGCATCCAAAGCAGAAGCCCGAAGAAGATGTGCAATGCATTGTGATGTAAAATTGACACTTTGTGAAGGTAGATGAAGAGTTCTGATTTCAAAAGAAAGCGAGAAAAATATTGCAGTTGAACAATCCTTCAGGAACGATTGCGATACTATTGTATGGAATTGCGCATGCATTTGTGCATGGATTGTGCAATAGTTTGTAGCGCCTTTTAACGGGGACATCCTTTTCCCCGATGTACTTTGCACACGTTTTATATCAAGACCTGATGAATTGCTTCAAAACGCCATGGCACCTCCTGTTGTTGACTTGGGTCAGCGCGATGGGTTGTGCCGAGCATGCCAGCACTTCATCTGAGGAAAAGAACAGACGGAATCAATTCGTCGATTCGCTTTTGTCAACGCTATCCCTCGAAGACAAGGCTGGCGAGATGACGCAACTCACTTTGGGTATGTTGGAGGTGGGTGACGACCCCTATGAACCTGTAGAGCCCCAACGTCTGGATTCTGCTCACCTGTGGGAGGCCATTGTTGAACATCGTGTGGGAAGCATTTTGAATTGTGGCGGCCGGGCGCATACGGTAGAGGAATGGCATCGATTCATTGGTGAAATTCAAGGGTTGGCAAAAGAGGTCAAGCCCTCTGGTATTCCTGTTTTGTATGGCATTGACGCCATTCACGGCGCCAACTACACACAAGGTTCAATTTTGTCGCCACAGCAAATTGGTTTGGCGGCGACTTGGAATGAGGAGCTTGTAAAGAAAGTCGCTGAGAACGTGGCTAAGGAGGTCCGGAATTCAGGGATTCCATGGAATTTTTCACCTGTGATGGATCTGGGGCGAGATCCCCGTTGGCCCCGGTTTTGGGAAACGTTTGGCGAGGATCCGCACTTGGCCGGTCGGATGGGCCAGGCCATGGTCAAAGGTTATCAGGACGGGCCAGCCCAAATGGCAGCCACGCTCAAACATTTCATGGGTTACGGTTTGGCTGCATCTGGAAAAGACCGGCAACCCGCTTATGTGCCTGAACGCCAACTCCGGGAAATTGTGATGCCATCTTTTCAGGCAGCCATCGATGCTGGCGCCATGAGTGTGATGGTCAACAGTGGAGAAATGAATGGCATTCCTGTCCACTCCAACCCGTGGATTCTCCAAGATTTGTTGCGGGAGGAGATGGGGTTTGACGGGGTGGTAGTTACGGACTGGGAAGACATTGGCTACTTGCATTCACGACACATGATTTCAGGCAGCTACAAAGAATCTGTTCGGATGGCGATAGAGGCGGGCATCGATTTGGCCATGGTGCCTACAGATTATGAGTTCACTGAATTGCTAATTGAACTGGTCAAAGAAGGGACAATTCCGGAATCGCGCTTGGACCAAAGTGTTCGCCGCCTGTTGGCGATGAAATACGACCTTGGGCTGTTTGAGCCTGGAGGTGCGATGCCACCACTGCCTGACAAAAGCTTTGAACGAGAGGGCATGGCAGGTCCGGCGGCCCTTGCTGCGTTGCAATCCATCACCTTGCTGAAGAATGAAGGGACGTCGGCCCTATATATAGATCGTCCCCTTTTGCCCCTTTCTGGAATGGGAAAAATCTTGGTGACTGGCCCCACCGCGAATAGCTTGAATGCACTGAATGGAGGCTGGACCTGGACTTGGCAAGGAACAGATTCAAGCTTGAACACGCCCGATGCACCGACCGCATTGCAAGCGATGGAAGTGGAGTTTGGCCGTGACCGAATTGTGGCCAGTGAGTTGGAGATGAATTTCGGCGCAGAAGATATCGCTCGTGTGGTGCGCAAAATCAAGGGCAACCGTCCGGATGTAGCAGTGGTCTTCCTCGGTGAAATGCCTTACACGGAATTCGTAGGAAACATAGATGATTTGGATTTGGCGGACAACCAGCAGGACTTGGTGGAGGCGATTCATGGAACCGGCACCCCTGTTGTTGCCGTGTTCATCGAGGGTCGCCCGCGGACGTTCAATGACATTGAGCCCATGTTGGACGCGGCAGTCATGGCCTATTTGCCCGGAGATTTCGGCGGACAGGCCATTGCGCGTGTGCTGAGTGGTGCGTTCAATCCCTCTGGACATTTGCCATTCACTTGGCCTCGGCACCCATCAACGCACACAACATACGATCACAAGCACACCGAAAGGCCGGATGTTTCTTTTGGAAACAGTGGTTTCAATCCCATGTACGCCTTTGGGCATGGACTTTCGTACGGGGATGTGGTAGTTCAAACGCTGACTACCGACCAAGAAACGTATCGAATGCGAGACACCATTCGGGTTCAAGTGACGATAGAAAACCAAGGAGACCGAAGTGTTGCGGATGTGATTCACCTGTTCAGTCAAGACAAAGTGGCCAGTGTGACGCCACCAGCGGATCGACTCGAAGATTACCAAAGGGTGGTTGTGGGTGCTGGTGAAAGTTTGGAGCTGGCTTTTGACGTGGCGGTTTCAGATTTGGGATTCATCAACCGAGAAAATCAATATGCAGTGGAAGCAGGAAATTTTGCCTTCCGAGTTTCCGATCATCATGTGGATTTTGAAGTCTTAGAAAGAAAATAAACACCAAACTCAATCTAGTATGAAACAATTTTTTACGCTTGCATTTGTTGCAATGACCGCGTTTGTGGGGGCGCAAACTGCTCCTGTGACTTGGGAGGTCAACATGGCCAACGAAGAGGTCTCATCTGAAGGCGTTTACCTCGCCGGTGGAGATTACTTTGGCGTTCCCGGTACCAATGCCATGTCCGATGACGATGGCGATGGTGTTTGGACAATCACCTTGGATATGCCGATCGGATATTCAGGTGCGTACACCTTTGCAAATGGCGCTTGTGAGAACTGGTCTTGCAAGGAAAACATTGTTGGCCAAGACTGTGCTTACGGCCAGTGGGCTGACCGATTCTTGCCTGAGGTCATGGAAGGTGGAGCCACCTATTCAACATGCTTTGCCCAGTGCACATCAGACGGAACATGCAATTCTGTAAGCTCATCCGAGGTGACATTCCGGGTTGACATGTCTGAGCAGGTCGTCGGAGATGGGGTCTACCTCCATGCCGCATTTGATGGCTGGGGAGCCATTGCTATGACAGATGACAATGGAGACCAAATTTATGAGCACACAGCGACATTGGAATCGGGCGTTTACCAATATCTATTTCAAAATGGATCGGGAAACAATGAGGCATTTGATTCTACCTATGTAGCCTGCACACTGACCAGCGGTGATTTCACCAACCGAGTTTTGGAGGTGCCAGAAGGGGGTGGAGCCATCATCACCGATGCTTTTTGTTACAACAGTTGTGACGCATGCGAAGGCGCTGGAGGCGATGCCTACTCGGTCACCTTCCAAGTGGATATGGCGGAATACACAGGGACCTATGCGATGGTGAACCTCAATTCCAGTTTCAATGGTTGGTGTGGTGAATGCGCTGTCATGACTGACGATGATGGTGATGGGGTTTACACGCTGACTGTTGACAGCTTGCCGGCAGGTGTATACGAGTACAAGTTCACTTTGGACGGCTGGGTCGCGCAGGAAGAATTCACAGAAGGGGATGCTTGCACTTCCACCATCGATGGATTCACAAACAGAACGGTGACTGTGACAGGAGATGCCACGATCCCCGAGGTTTGCTACAACAGCTGCGAGGCCTGTGGAGGAGGAACATCTGATGTGGCTGCCGTGACATTCCGTGTGGACATGAATGAACAGGAGATTTTGGGACCGATTTACGTTTCAGGCAACACCATTGATGGTTGGTGCGGAACGTGTGTTGAAATGATGGACGATGATGGCGATGGCATCTATGAAGTCACGGTTGAATTGGAACCAGGTGCCCACGAGTACAAGTTCAACAATGCAAGCTGGGATGATTCGGAGTCGTTGGACCCTGAGGAAGACGCGGATTGCACGTTAACTACGGGCGAGTTCACCAACCGTTACTTGGAGTTTGCTGGAACTGACCCAGTCGATTTGGACGCTGTTTGTTTCAACGCATGCACGGCCTGCACGTCAATTTTTGTTGCGGAAGTGGATGCAGCGGCATTCGAAGCACGCTTCACTGCAGGAGGGGAAATTGCCATTCAAATGGAATCTATCGCCGCTGCCGGTGTTTTGCGCATCACCAGCTTGACAGGAGCGTTGGTTGGGGAATGGAACATTCCCCAAGGAGCTTCCACATTCACCGCAACACCGGGCGTTGAATCCAACGGCATCTACTTGCTGTCCTTGACGCGTTTGGGCCAGCGGACAGTTCAAAAAATGGCCTTGACGCACTGATATTGAATAGATGAAAAGCATTGCATTTGCATTGATGTTGGCAATTGGTTTGGTGTCCATGACCTCTATGGAGGTTGTGGCCCAAACCGATTCCACTCCGTTCACAGCAACGGGCGTGGTGAGAGCCACGGATATGGGCGAAATGGGATTGCCCAGCGTGAACGTGAGAGAAAAGGGAACCTACAACGGGACAGTGACGGATTTGGATGGCGCGTTTGTGCTCTCTGTTTCTTCCGCCAATGCGGTGCTTGAAATCAGCTACATCGGGTATCTGACGCAAGACGTTGCTCTCGAGGGCAGAACCTCGGTTGATGTGACCTTGGCTCCGGACGTTGCCGGTCTAGAAGAAGCCATCGTGATCGGGTATGGAAATCAAAAGCGGAGTCAAATCTCTGGTGCTGTTGGGAAAATTGGCAGCAAGGAAATCACTTCTGTTCCCGTTTTGCGAACAGAACAAGCGCTCCAAGGTCGGGCTGCTGGGGTGCAAGTCTCGCAGAATTCAGGACAGCCAGGTTCTACACAGTCGATTCGGATTCGTGGAACGGGCTCTCTGAACAATGCCGAACCGCTTTATGTGGTGGATGGCATCCCGAGTTTTGGCATTGATTACCTGAACCCTTCAGACATTGAATCCATCAGTGTTTTGAAAGACGCGGCCTCCGCGGCCATTTATGGGGCGAGGGGTGGAAATGGCGTGGTTTTGATCACGACAAAAAAAGGTTCAATGAACCAAAAGCCTCAGATCACTTATGAGACGTATTACGGATCTCAGCAGCCTTGGAAGTACATGGCGCTATTGAATGCTGAGGAGTATGCCGTTTTGATGAATGAAAGCCGGGCATCTGCGGGATTGCTTCCTGAACCCGGCTTGTCCAGTCCATCCTTCTTGGGTGAGGGCACAGATTGGCAAGATGCGATTTTTGAGACCACAGCCCCCATTTTCAACCACAGTGTGAGCTTCACGCAGGGAACGGGCCGCTCGTCCACTTCAATTGGCGCGAGTCACTTTGCACAAGATGGAATCATCGGCGGGGAAAAAGGCCGTTTCGAACGGACCACATTCCGTGTCAACACGAGACAGGAGGGCAGTGATCGTTTCCGTACCGGGCAAAACTTGAATTACACCTACATCCAACGTTCGGCGTTGGCGGAAAACAACGAATTCACGACACCTGTGGTTCGGGCCTTGAACATGGACCCCGTGACCGAGGTGGTGCGTCCGGATGGGGAATATGCGTATTCAAGCTACATCGATTCGGACATCGCAAATCCAGTCAATCAAATTGCCATTACCAATGACAATTGGACCACCAATCGATTTGTGGGTTCAGCTTTCGCTGAATACGACATCCTGCAGAACTTGTCTTTCCGTTCGACGATGTCGGTGGACTTGAGTTTGGGTTCGCACACCATTTTCAATCCAGCATATGATTTGGGGATTGGGGAGAACGACCCGGACCGACCGGCTTATGAGTGGCGGGAAATCAACTCGCTGATTCGCGCTGAAAACAAATGGTCGAACTGGCAATGGGAAAACGTCGCGAATTACAACAAGAGCTTTGAGCGTGGAGATGAATTGCAAATCACTGCGGGATATTCTGCGCTGTACAACCAATACACAGATTTAGTCGGCGTTCGGGACAGTTTGGCCTCGAACGATCCGATGCAAGCCTATCTGAATAACAGCTTGAACGCCGCAGAACAGGCACCCACTTCGAGCGGGGGCATCAGTGAAAGCGCTTTTGTTTCCAATTTTCTGCGGGTGAATTACAGCTTGGGCGAGGCCTGGAGTTTCTCTGGCACCGTCCGGCGTGATGGATCTTCGCGCTTCGGTGAAAACAACCGATATGGTTTGTTTCCATCGTTCTCTGCGGCGTGGAACTTGAAGTCACGACCTTGGTTTGATGAAAAGGATTGGATTGATTTTGCCAAACTCCGGGCTTCATGGGGCCGAAATGGAAATGCGGATGGAATCGGCAACTTTGACTTCACTTCAGTCGTTTATAACGGTTTGAATTACACCTTTGGCCTGGATCAGCAGCAGGTCAATGGAGCAGGTCCGGTCACCACATCCAATCCGGATTTGAAATGGGAGACGGTGCAGCAGACCAACATTGGTTTGGACTTGGACTTGTACCAAGGACGGGTGAATTTCGTTCTCGACTATTTTGTGAAAAACACCAATGATATGTTGGCTGTTGTCCCTCTGCCTGGGGTGGTGGGGCTTAATCCATCAGCTACCAATGTGGCTTCGGCCAAAAATTCTGGCGTCGAATTCATGGCGAATTACCGCGGGGAAAAAGGTGACTTGACTTACAACATCGGGGGCAACATCGCCTTCATTCGGAACGAGGTGACAGACCTCGGAGATGGTGGACAGCCGATTTCCACAGGCAATGTGTTCGGCTCGGGCGAATTTGTGGCGTTCACAGAGATTGGCATGCCCATGGCCTATTTCTACGGCATGGAAACGGCGGGGATCTTCCAAACTGACGAAGAAGCTGCCGCCAATACGGCCCAGCCGGATGCACAGGCAGGAGATGTCATTTTCGTCGACCAAAACGGTGACGGAGCCATTGATGCCCAAGACAAAACCATCATTGGCAATCCTCACCCAGACTTCACGTACGGAGTGACGGGTGAACTGAAATACAAACAATTTGATTTGAATGTCTTCGTTCAGGGTTCCAAGGGGAATGACATCTACAATGGGATTTTCCGTTATGACTTGAACACCACGAACTTGCCGGTGAAATGGCTGGAGCGGTGGACCGGAGAGGGCAGTTCCAATGTGTTGCCACGTGTATCCCACAGCGATCCCAACCGAAATTTCCGGGCTTCAGATTTGTTTGTCGAGGATGGTTCTTACTTGCGAATCAAGAACGTCCAATTGGGCTACACACTTCCCGATGAGGTCATGGATCGGTTGGGCATCCGTTCGGCACGGGTCTATGTGGCTGCAACGAATTTGTACACTTTCACGTCTTACAGTGGACTGGATCCAGAAATCGGTTCCCGAGGGACATTGGAAATCGGAATTGATCGTGGGTTCTATCCATCTCCAAGGATGTACATGGTGGGCTTGAATCTCAACTTTTAATGGAAGCAAAAATGACACACTTGAATCACAAAAACTTGGGTGCCTTGGCGTTGATGGGCTTCCTGATTTTGAGCTTGCCTGCGTGCAAGAAGGAATTTTTGGACATCAACCCGTTGGTGGGCTCGACAGAGGCGAACTTTTACCAAACCCCAGAAGACGCACAGGCTGCGGTCATTGCTTGTTACAATCCCTTGCAGCAAGAAGTGACAAACATCCAAGGCTCCAGTGAATTGGCGCCCCATTTCCGTTGGTATTTTGGGGACATCGTTTCCGACGACTCCCACAAGGGGGGATCGGGTGATGGCGATGAACCGCAACTGTTCCTGTTTGAGAACTTTCAGGGCAATGGGAGCAGCAAACTGGTGCTGGGCGAGTGGCAAGCCGCTTACAAGGGCATTGCTTATTGCAATTTGGCGCTGGCCCGGATTCCTGGAATCGAAATGGATGAGGATTTGAAGGCTCGGTATTTGGCTGAGGCCAAATTCATCCGCGCATATTGGTACATGAATCTCGTGACGATGTTTGGCGGGGTTCCGTTGGTTCTCGAGCCTTTGGCGCCAAGCCAATACCAACAAGCCCGCAATACTGCTGGTGAAATCTGGACCCAAATTGAGCAGGACCTCAGCCAGGCCCGAGGCGATTTGCCATTTCGGACCCAATTGTCCACGGGCGACTTGGGCCGTGCGACTTGGGGCGCTGCGACAGGCATGTTGGTTCGGGCTCACATTTACCAGGGTGAATGGGCCCCGGCTAAAGACCTTGCTGAAGAAGTAGTGGGTTCCGGTGAATACGACTTGGATCCGGATTATGGCAACATTTTCAAATTGTCTGGTGAGAATGGACCGGGTTCGATGTTCGAAATTCAATTCATGAATGCTTCAGGGGGCAATTGGGGGAACTCCTTGGAAGGAACGTTTACCAACGTGTTTCAACGTGCTCGAGGTCAATTCGGTGGTTATGGGTTCAACATCCCCACAGCGGATTTTATCAATGAGTTCGAGGGTGATGATCCCCGATTGTCAGCCACGGTTTTCCAAGTAGGTGATGTGATGGGTGATCGTGGCATATTTGACACCGATGCCACCGGCATGCCACACCTCTATTACCCGAAGAAATACTTCATCAACCAAGCGGATGAAGCTCCCTTTGGTGACCCCAACCCCAATGGACCTTCCAATGATCGCGTCTTGCGATATGCCGATTTGCTGTTGATGCATGCCGAGGCTGCATACCATGTGGGCGACGAAGAGGCAGCACGTTCGTCCTTGAACGAGGTTCGCCAGCGGGCTTTCGGCGATAGCAACCACAATGTGGATGCGTCCGGTCCGTTTTTGCTGGATGCCATTTACCACGAGCGTCGGGTGGAACTGGGCTTGGAAGGGCACCGCTTCTTTGACTTGGTGCGCCAAGGACGGGCCGCCGATGTCCTTTCCTCCTTGGGTTTTCAGGCCGGGAAACACGAATTGTTCCCGATCCCTGAGGCGGAAATCACCTTGTCCGACAATTTAATCACGCAAAACCCAGGATACTGATATGTTCCGCAACTTGATATACATGGCAGCGTCCTGCGCACTATTGCTCTTGGCCTGCAACCCTTATGAGGAAGATGGCATCGAACTGCCAGGAGGTCCTTCAGCTTCATTTGAACACGGTTTTGTGGTGAAACCAGACGGCTCACTGGATTCCAATCGTGTGGCTTTGAAAAGCACCGCCCCCGATGGGTTCTTGCATTTTTGGGACTTTGGGAACGGCATGACGTCAACACTTCCTGTTGACACGGCATATTACCCGCAAGAGGGAACTTATGAAATCGTATACAATGTTTACAATGCTGGAGGTTCTGCGGAAGCAGCAGTTTCAGTGAACATTGAAAGCACGTTGGAATTGCCTTGTGAAGGCAAGCTGGCTTTGTTGACAGGATGTGATGAGCAGAAAACATGGTTTTGGTCTCAAGAAGCTGGGGCCATCTCCGTAGGCCCCGTTCCCTACGCCACAGAATGGTATTCCTCTCCTGCATCGGGTTTGGTCGACGAGCAGTACGACGACACCTACCAATTCACTTTTGAAGGAGATTACCTTTACTCGAACAATGGAGGCACAGTGAATCCTTTCGAAGGATATGTTGTGAGTCCGCTCGAGGTTCCTACCTTGACCTATTTCTTCTCTGAAGGAACGGGGACTTCTGGCGAGGACCAAATCATCATTCCACCGTGTTGGTTCATGGGGGTTTGGGACAGCGGGCCGGCATATGACATCGTGGAAATCACTGAAAATCGCTTGGTTCTTCATGCGGCCATTCAAAATGGGGATTGTACGGAAGGAACTGGGTTCTTCACACTCACTTTTGTGGCCCCATGATGCGTTTTATGAAATGGGCCGCGCTGTTAACAGTTGCGGTAGTTTTGGGCTGTGAAGGCTGCAAGGAACCGATTCCCGAACCGGTGCCTGCGGAATTCTACTTTCCCAATGACATTACGGCATTCGAATCTGCGATGAATGCCAGTTTTGATTTCGAGGTGCGTTTGCCAGAGGCTGCGAGCGAACCGGCAAGCGTCGATTATGAAACCATCGGTTTGTCTGCGACAGCAGGGGAAGATTTTGAATCTGTGAGTGGAACTTTGACGTTTGAAGCTGGAGAGACCACCAAGACCATTTCCGTCCCGATTGTGGTGGATGAATACCTCGAAGGAGATGAGCAATTTCAGGTGATTTTGTCCAACCCGATCAATGGCTACCTGCGCAATTATGAACAGGTGGCGACGGGCACCATTCGGAACGACGATTCTGCGGTGGGCATCGGGGATGCTGGCTATGAGGCCGCAAATTCTTACGATGGCATGCAGTTGGTTTGGTCGGATGAGTTTGATGGCAACGAGATTAACAATTCCAACTGGACTTATGACCTTGGGGCCAATGGCTGGGGCAACCAAGAGCTTCAGAACTATGTCGCCAGCGAGGACAATGCTTATGTCCAAGATGGCAAGTTGATCATTAAGGCGGTGAGCAGTGGTTCGGACAATTACACATCCGCAAGGCTCAAGAGCATTGATTTGCAGGAGTTTGAATATGGAAGGGTGGATGTTCGGGCTGTGCTTCCGGTGGGACAAGGCATTTGGCCTGCCATTTGGATGCTAGGTGCGAATTATTCCGAAATCGGATGGCCGGATTGCGGTGAAATCGACATCATGGAATTGATTGGAAATCAGCCGAATCGGGTACATGGTACGGCGCATTGGGGCAACGATCCAAGTGCACACCAATACTTGGGAAGTTCGATTGCCTTGCCCAGTGGTTCCACTTTTGACGAGGAGTTTCATGTGTTCTCTATCGAGTGGCAGGAGGATGAAATTCGATGGTTCATGGACGACCAAGAGTACTTCAGTTTGGCTCCAGGGAGTGTGGCGCCACAAAACTGGCCATTCAACCAGTCATTCTTTTTCATCTTGAACGTGGCAGTGGGTGGAATCTGGCCTGGATATCCAGATGAAACCACCTTGTTCCCAGCCTTTATGGCAGTGGACTATGTTCGGGTTTATCAGGCGGATTGACCCAGAATCAATCAAGGACAACGGGGGAAGACAAAATCCGGATGCGCTGATTCAAAGATTGGGTCAAGCTGCGGTTTGAAGCCGCCGGAGTAGACTTCTCCGAACGACGGGCAAGACCGAGGATTCGAGCGGAAAGGAAAAGGAACAACGTGCGAGGAAAGTTGCCGGGTTGGGCAAGTCGGCGAATTTGCGTGCAAATTGCAGTTTGATGGACTCAAACGTCTCGGCGGTATTCCTTTTTCTTTGTTCGACGGGTGTCAAAGCGAGCTGCAGATAAGGTTCATTGTCCAAGTGTATTTTTGAACGCTTGTATCGGTATCCATAAATTTCCGACTCGGGCTCGTCATATACCAGCAAGTATCCCTCGTCGCAATACAGAGGTGTGATCCCCACGGGACACAATTCCAAGTGGTCTTCGATGATGTTGTACAATTCCGCTCCCTCTTCGATGGCCTGTTTCAATTTGGGAATGGCAAATTGAAGCAATTCCTCCAAGTAGGACTCCAATTCCGGATGGGCATCGATTTGGTTGTAGACCCAACGCATTTTCTTCAGATCCAAACCTTTGAGCTCCCCTTGCATCAGTTCTCCCCATTTGTCGTGTTCCTCTTTGAATGACATCAAACCGCGATGGGCTTCGACCAACTCTCCCAAGGAAGGGTAAAGCCGAGTTTTTCGGAATTCCTTCTTCACTTTTTGGAGCCACGCCAACATCAAGTACTGTTTGTACTCGGCATCCAAGACACCGTCTGTCAACCAATGGGCATTGAACTTTTGAAGCATATTATAATTTACGAATTTTTTAATTACCTTCGGCGCCCGGAAAAAACTAGAGACATGAAATTGAGAAACACTGTGCTCGGTATGGTCTTGGCTTTCGCAGCCTTGATGGGTTGCAAGGAGGATGTAGAATTGTGTGATGACAAGGCCACCATTTGGATTGTAAACAATACGGTGTGCACCCCAGACATCGAAATCAATGGAGATTTGGTGCAAGCAGACATCCCTGCGTTGGATTCCATCAGTTACGAAGCAGATGCTGGAGCCTATGAGGTGGAGGCAAAAATGGCCCTCATCTCAGCTTGTGATGATCGCAGTGAAACCATCAATACGGAATGTGGAGGAACCTACCGTTTCCTGGTGTATCCCTGATGATTTTGCCAGACTCACTCTACCAGAAAACGGAATTCAAATGAGTTCCGTTTTTTTTTGTCACCATCAAAACCGATTTTCGGTGCATGAATAGGACATCAGTGGCTTGTTTTTCCCGGTTTGTTTGGTTTTTTGTGATGGGGCTTATGCTCATGGTTTGGGTGGGTTGTGATTGGGAGGTGGTGGTTCCGGGTTGTACGGACGCTGCAGCTTTGAATTTCGAAGTTTCCGCCACGGAGGATGACGGTTCATGTGTTTATGTAGGTCAGGCTGTCTTTTGGTATTCCTCAGATGTGTCTTCGGAACTTCTCTTCTACAAATCTGAGGTTTTGCGTCTTTTCATTGACAATGAACTGAACGTGGAGTGGTCGGCTGCAGACTACTGGTTGAATGCCCCGGGTTGCGGTGAGTCCGCTTCTGTGACTGTGGAGAAGTCCTTGGCAGCTGGGGAAGCGGCAACGGCCACCTACCGTGTGGAGGACAATTTTGGTGACATTTTGTGGGAGGGCATTGTGGCGTTCAATGAGGGCAGTTGCTCGGCCATTGAATTGACCTTGTGAGATTGGCGTCAGCAACTTTCGCCAAAGACACCCAAGAACGCCAGCAAGTCTGCCACATTCACCTGTCCATCTCCGGTGATGTCGCCATCTGGGCAATCCCAGCCACATTCCAAGAGACTCAACAAGATGAGCAAATCGGTGATGTTGATGATGTCATCGCTGTTGAAATTTCCTGCACATCCCAAATTCGCCACCTGCGTTGTGCAGAGACCTTCTACACCCCAGGTCACGTCATAGAACACATTTCCAGCGGCATTCCATCCGTTCATCAAGCTGATTGTCCATTCTCCCTGTCCTGAGAGCAAGCCTTCTGGCCATCCCAAAGCTGCAGTGTAGGTTCCGGCCAGCGGCATTTGCCAAGAAAGAGGCCATGAGCCCACAGGGGTTCCAGGAAGGACATTGTTGTAACCACCCAGCGTGACGCAATTTCCTGATGGATCGCAAAGGTTGACAGCCAGATCTGCGGCCCAACTTCCCGCCGAGGATGTGTTGTCCATGATTGTGGAGATGTACAGAGAATCGGGGATTCCAGTCAAATCAGGTAAAGTCCAAGTTTGAAATTCTCCACCTCCCAATTCTGAGGAGACATTGAACTGAATTTGGCAGGCACAGGAACCATTTGCAGGCGCAAATACACAAGAACCATCGGGATAAAGGGCATGACTTTCATAGTTGCAAGCCAGGGGACTGGTGCAGCCACATCCAGGACATTCCGCTCCACAATGCGTGGAAAACGCGAAGGCCAATGCATCATTGTCAGGCAGCATGTCCATGAGAGAACCCAAGGGCTCGACATGGACAGCCAAATTCCAATCGCCATAGCCCACGGCCCACCAATCTGGGGGCTGGGCTTCGAAGCCCCATTCGATGATCTGACCCGGTGCAAGCACTTCATTGCACGCAAATGATTGCACATGCGATGTGCCTTCCAATTCAAAGGTTACCACAAACCCTTCAAAAGAAGCATTGCCCAAATTCATGACTCGGGCTCGCGGTGCAATGGCATGACCGCAAGTGTTTTCTGTCAACCCCACGATGGAAATCACAGCCAAATCGGCCTCTGGGGCGGACTGTTCGGGAATGGTGGGCAGGGCCGTTACGGCGAAGTAAAGGCCGTCTTTGGGTTTCAGTTTCAGGAGAAGGTCGCTTCCGTGAATGCTGATGGGCCAGGGCAAAAGCGCGTTTCCGGTGTTTGCGATGCTGTCTGCGAGTGGAAAGGGGTAGGACAGCCCTCCATCCCAAGACAACCAAGCTTCAAGCCAAGAATCATCGTAGGGTGCTTCGTCCGTTCCTGCCACTTGCCATCCCAGGCTCAACCCCATGGCCGCATCCACCCAAGCTGAAGAGGTGAACATGAAAGGAGTGCTTTCTGAGGGTGTGAATACGAAGAGGGTGTCACTGGCCCAGCCACCATTGGTCATCCGGTTGTCGCGAGCTGTGAAAAGAAAGGTCATGTCATGTCCGCCATTGGGTAGCGTTTCGCCCAAACCATCCCCCAAGCCTCCAGCCCCGGCATTGGCGGGCAAATCCCTTTGCATTTCTGGGACTGCTGGCCAGCTCCTGAACAGGGCTTCGTCGGTATCCAGGGATTCCCAACTGCAAGTCAGGGCATCGAAATCTGGATCGACAACGTGCAAGGCACTCAGTGTAAATGGTGTTTGTGGAGGAACAGGTTCTATGGTGTTGGGGAGCAGGATGGCTGGCGGGTGATTGATGGATCCTTCAGGAGAAGGACAATTCGCGCCGGCGTCACTTTGCAAAAATCCGCGCATTTGCGAAAGGCTGTGGCCGTGGAATTCGTCATCACACAAGACCTGTAAATTCGGAGCACAGAGACCCGCATAACTCATGATGGTGCTGCCTGAGGCGGGTTCAAAGGCGGTTTCTAAATGGGCATTGCAAGCATTTGAGTGGGTGTGGGTGGCGCCCAGTTGATGTCCCAATTCGTGGCAGAATTGACCCACGACGAACGCATCTCCTACGGGTGTGTTGGATCGGCTTACACCCCGGGCTTTCAAGGGGCCACATGCGGAAGAGGCGGCAGCAATGCTTGCGAGTCCAGTCCCGAACACATGCCCGAGATCATAAGCATCTTCACCTATGATTTCGTTCAAAACCGCTTCATTTTCCATCATCATTTGGGCTGCGTTGACGTTGCTGTATGGGTCGGTTGTGGGATTCAGGAAAACCAAATCTGCATTGCTTGGAATGAGTTCGAATTGAACCCCGAGTTCAGGGCCAAAAATGCCATTGGCCCGGTTGACGGCTGTTGCCATGGCAGCGAGGACAGAATCCGTTGTGCCGCCATGAAATTGGGCATACTCACCTGTACAAGCGAGGGCCAGCCGAAAGGTTCGTGTCCTCAGGGGCGCGGGGTCATCCCATACTAGGGAAGAACTCACAGGTTGTGGTGGGGGCATGGAAAAAAGAACTCCAGTGCTTTCGCAGGAACTGGCGGTGGTCTTGGACTTATCTGGATGGGAATCCGTGGAGAGGGGGGGCAGCCCTGGACGCACAAGAACGCCATTCCACTGGTCGCCATGTTGAACGGCGTGAAGTGTCCATTCGGAATGGAATGCGTTCGCTAATTGGGGATGCCCAATCCAAGACCTGATTTGAGGCCAATCCTCCATAAGCGCTTTCGACATGCTGCGGTCATGGGACAATTGAAAGGACAATCGATGTCCTTCACCGGCTTCCTCCCAAACCACATCTACCACCGCGATTTCGTCTGCAGGAAATGCATCGAACTGGGAAATCACAATCGGAGTTTGTGCCCAGCCAGCGCCTCCCCACATCAGCACTCCCACCCACATCAGCTTCGAGGACACCCAAGCTGAACCACCACGAATTGATTTTTCGGCGAACCTATTCAACCCGATGAATTTACAACTCAGCGGGCAATAACTCTATTTTGTCTGATTCAAGCGGGTTGACCGAGTGATTTGAGCATGCGGGTGTGCAACCGCAAGGCTTCCAAAAAACTGGTTTGGCTGTGGTAAGGCAAGCCAAATTCTTCTGCCGTTTTTTTGACAATGGGGGCCAAATCGGGAAAGTGAATGTGGCAGATGTTGGGGAACAAATGGTGCTCTACTTGGTGATTGAGACCCCCACTCAACCAGGTCAACAACCGCGACCGGGTGCCGAAATTGGCTGTGGTTTTCAATTGGTGCGCGAGGGGATCGTCAGACATGATCGAGCCCTTTTCTGCAGCCTCGAACAAGTGATTTTCCATCACGTGCGCAGGTTGGAATATGGAGGCTAAAATCAAACCGGCGACCAAGTGCATCACCACCCATCCCAAAACAATCTGCCACCAAGGGAGGCCACTCAGCCACATGGGGAGACCGAGGATGTAGGCGAAATGCAGTCCTTTTGTCCAGCTGAGATAGCCGAGGGTTTTTCCAATGGTTGAACCGGACTTTTGCAACAGCCCAATTTTGTGATATCTCGCCGCAGCAATCCAATCCTTGGCGGTGATCCAGAACAACGACATGATGGAATAGAAAAACCAAGCATAGATGTGCTGAAATCGGTGAATGGGCTTTCTGGGTCGATCAGGTGAAAACCGCAAAACACCAGGGGTGTCAATGTCTTCGTCTAAGCCTTCAATGTTTGTGAAGGTGTGGTGCAGCACATTGTGTTGAATCTTCCACAAAGCGGCGTTTCCGCCCACGACATCCAGCATACGCCCCATCATGTCATTGACCCAAGCATGTTGGCTGTAAGCGCCATGGTTGGCGTCGTGCATGACGTTCAAACCAATGCCTGCGAGCCCGAATCCCATGACCACGGCAGCCGCCCAAAACCCCCATCCTGCTCCGGTCCATCCACCAGTAATGAACACAAGTGGAATGAAATACAAGAGCAGCATGAGCACGGTCTTGAGAATCATGCGGTAATCGGCAAAACGGGATTTGCCGGCGGCATGGAAGTGTTCTTCAACGCGGGCACGAAGGGTTTTCGAAAACCCAGAGGTATCTCGGCTGAACCGGACTGTAGGCAACTGCATGACGACGAAGATACAATCTCCCTTTGGGATTTGCGTCTTCGATTTGGCGGCAGATTGCTCAATTGCAACTCGCTGCAAATTCACTGAGCAAGGCGAGAACATCCGTGACCCCGACTTGTCCATCATTGTCGACGTCGGCTGTGCAATTCGCGACACATCCGAAATTGGCTAAAATCAACAACAGATCATTGACGTCCACGGTGCCATTGCCATCCAAATCGCCCAAGCAATCGATGCCTGATTCCAAACAAAATGAATGGTCGGTGCCATCGCCGTAATTGGCGGGCCCCATGGCGAAGAGAATTTCTCCATTGCCATCGGTCATTTCATAATCGCCATCAACACCACATTCTGAATAAGAGCTTCCTGACATGCCATCTCCGTAGGAGTCGGTGATCTCGAAAAGATAACATCCGTCTGTGAGGCAAAACTCCGTGGTGTGGGTTGTGCTGCTCGCCAGTGAACCTGCTGAGACCGATTCGATAACGGCTCCAGATTCTTCACTCAATGTCCAACCCACTTCACCGCCCCAACAATCTGTGGTCAGCGTCAGCAAAGCGGGTTGGCCTGCACCCAATTCGAAGGCTTGACTGAGACTGTGGTTGTTCGGATTTTCATCCTCTACAGGGGGAAACAGCATGACGTGCAAGGTGCCCGAGGCTCCCTCAGGCAAGTCAAAACAAGTGGCCTCACAGGCGTCCACATCGACGCTTTCACCAATTCCGAGTTCACCGGTCCATGCCACATGGACGGTGTCTGAATCCCCGCCATTGACATTGGCAATGAAACGGACTTCAAATTCTGTTTGGGTGTTGACGCCAAAGTTGGTGACTGTCGCATGCGGGGTAAATTCAGCACCACATCCACCAGTTGGCACCCCGGAAATGCCGGACAGACCCAGGTCGTCATCCACCGGATTGAGCGACGGATCGATGGAGAAATTTTGGTCACTGATGTCAAAGAAATGGTTACCTGAGGCCTTGATTTTCACGCGGGCATTTGAAGTTGCAATGCTGGGAAAGATCACAGCCTCGGAACCGTCATTGTCCGTTCCTGTTGCGAGTATGGTATCAAAGGTGTAACCGCCATCCGTTGACAGCCAGATGTCCACTGCGGTGCAAGAAACGGGAGGCTGATTTGTTCCTGCAACAGACCAGCTCACCACCTGGGGAATGCCAGGTGCGATGGTGCTGCTTCCATTGGGAGCGGTGACTACAAAAGGTCCAGAATTTCCATCCACGCTAAAGGACAACAAGTCTTGTCCCAATCCCCCCCCACCTGCGACATTGTCTTTCACAGTGCACTTGAAATTCATGGCACGGCTGTATGTAGGCAACAATTCCCCGATGGTGCTTGTGCCCATTACCAAGTCTGAAATTCGGGGGAACACCCGCGTGGGGCTTTCTGTTGAGGGCCATGAGCGGAAAATGGGTTGGGTCCCGCTTGGATTGGTCAGGTTGTTGTCACCAGAAGCTGTGGCAGGCCCCAAGTCATATTCTTCCCAATTGTAGGTCAATGCATCCCCATCGGCATCGAAGCCTGTTGCGGTCAATTCGAAGGGGGTATTCGCAGGAATGGTGAGGCCGTTCGATCCGGCTTCAACGGTGGGTGCGGTGTTTCCTGTGGCTGTAATGACGGCACATGTGTTTCCATTTCCATTCACGGAAAAGTTGATCATCTCATTGATGGAATGGTTGTGGAAATGGTCATCGGAATTGCTCTGAAGATTGGGAGAACAGATGCCCGCATAACCCATGATTGTGCTCGCGCTTCCGGGCTCATATGCAGCGGATGACGCCCGGTTGCAGGGGTTGTTTTGGGTGTGATTTCCGCCAAATTGGTGACCGATCTCATGAGAGACATAATCGATATCAAAGGGGTCCCCAACAGGCGCTCCTTGCCCAGTCACCCCCCGGGCTTTTCCACTGCCACAGGGACTTTGGAGTTGGGCGATGCCCCCACCACCTGTGGAAAACACGTGCCCGATGTCATAATTGGCTGAACCGATGACTGCATCGCAATTGATCTGATTCTCATTGAGCATGGTGGAGCCACTGCTGTTGGTGTAAGGGTCTGTGGCACCGTTGGTATAGATGATCAAATTGTTGTTGCCGATGATGTTCATGTGGATGGCCACATCGCGCTCATAAACGCCATTCACCCGGTTCATGGTGGTGGCCATCGCACTCAATGCCCCCGCCACAGTCCCACCGTGGAAAGTGGTGTATTCTCCCGTGCATGCCAAAGCGAGTCGATAGGTTCTCAGTTGTTCACCCGGCATGGGAGACAAGCCGTGCTGGAAATCTGGTTCAACAATGGATTTTGGATTTTGATGAAGCGGAATTGCGGTTCGACCTGGTCGGAGGTTGACGGGATCCTCAGCACTGTGCACCGCGCATTGTAAGGTTTTTGCGGAGACAAATTGGTTTCGATTGTAGACCAAATAAACCCCTGTTCGCTCTCGGTGGTTCCAAGGATCGATGAAAACAGTGGTTTGACCAGGGCGCAAAATCATCGCATGAAACCCCTGTTCAGTGAAATCCAAATAAGCCACGGCTCCAGAACCGTCGTGGGCCCGACCGATGTATGTGCGGATGTTTGGGAATTGGGCTTGCAGTTCAGCCTCGAATGTTTGGTGCTCTTCGACTTGAAATGTGAGCGTTTTGCGGTCATCCAAGGGCAAAGTAAGGAGGCTGGATTCGGCAACGGTTCTGGCATTGTCCAGGGTGTTCTTCATCCAGATCTCATCCAATCGGAACACCTCAGCTTGCTTCGTGTTGATGGACCGGGATGTCTGGGGCCATTCATCCGAAGCGATGTTTGTCCATCCGATGGGGAGGGCGTTTTGGCCCCAAGAAATGGAGAACAGAAAGCAAGCACATGTTGCGCCAACAAGGCGGGGCAAAGAAGAGAGGAAAGGCATCACGAGAGTGGGTTTGGCGTGTACGATGGTTCAAGTTAAGCCAAAATTTTTCCTATGCAAGCCGCGGTGAGGACCCGATAGATGTGGGGATTTGCATCAGAGGAGAAGCCCAAGTTCGAGTTATGGACGTCTCGTTTTGACATCAGATACAAACGCATTCATGCCATTTTGTCGTGAGCGGATTGAACACCATCCATGCCTGTTCTGTGTGAATGAGGATGAGCTGGAATGGCTCGAAGATGCCACGGATGTCAATTTCGTCGTGGATGTTGATGGTGAATCCGAATCGATAAAATGGCCTTGCGTTGCGCTAGTTTCGTGTGCTTTGGACATCATTTTCATTTGATGCAATTCGCCGATAATTTAGCGGCCACTCGGCAATGATCCGAAGCCATTAAGGTTTTCAAAATCAATTTGTCTCTCATGGGTCGTCACCTGAATTTTTTGTTTCTAGGGCTGTTTGTTTTGTTGATTTGGTTGTTTGGTGGAGGCAGTGAACCGCTGGACCTTGATGCGATGTCCAATTTGGATACTGGAGATATGGCATGGATGGTTGTGTCGAGTGCTTTTGTCTTGCTGATGACACCTGGGTTGGCTTTTTTTTACGGCGGTATGGTCAATCGCAAGCACATCATTTCGACCATGTTGCAAAGTTTTGTTGCGCTCGGTGTCGTTTCAGTGGTTTGGGTCTTGGTTGGATTTAGCTTGTGTTTTGGGGAGAGTTGTGGTGGTATGATCGGAAACCCGATGACCTTTCTTGCTTTTCGTGGCGTGGGCATTGAGCCCAATGGTGCTTTCGCAGAGACGATTCCATTCCTGCTTTTTGCTTTGTTTCAAATGAAATTTGCCATCATCACACCTGCTCTGATCACCGGGAGTTTGGCAGGCCGGGTGCGGTTTCGGAGCTACATCTTGTACATGGTGTTGTTCAGCCTGGTCATTTATCCACCACTTGCCCACATGACATGGCACCCTGAGGGGTTGCTGCGTCAGGCAGGGATTTTGGATTTTGCAGGGGGAACAGTGGTGCACATGTCGGCGGGTTTGGCGGCTCTAGCGGGCGCACTTTTTCTCGGCAAACGCCAGAAAAATACGTCTGATGAACCGGCAAACATACCGTTTGTCATCCTGGGAACGGGAATGCTCTGGTTTGGTTGGTTTGGTTTCAATGCAGGAAGTGCTTTCGGTGCGAATGGTGACGCGGTTGTGGCATTTGCCAACACCAACATTGCCTCAGCGACTGCGATGATCACCTGGATGTTTTATGAACGGTTTATGGATCGAAAGATGTCAGCAGTTGGTGCGTGCATCGGCGCCATTGTGGGGCTTGTTTCAATCACACCAGCGGCTGGATTTGTGACCTTGGGTGAAAGCGCCCTCATCGGATTCATTGCGGCTTTGATCTGCAATGCGGCGATTGGCATTGCACATCGTTCTTCTATTGATGACACATTGGATGTATTTCCGAGTCATGGCATTGGGGGCATGGTGGGCATGATCATGACCGCATTGTTTGCAGGAGAGGTGGGTTTGGTGCATGGCGGTGGATGGTCGGCATTCGGGATTCATGTTGTGGCATTGATTGGCGTTACGATATTTGCGTTTGCCGGTGCCTATGTCTTGTTTATTTTGGTGAACCTTCTGATTCCAATGCGTGTGAATTTGGATCAAGAAGAACGCGGTTTAGACAAGAGCCAGCATGGTGAATCCTTGTTGAATTGATGATCCAGCGTTGATGAAAACTTTGTCAGATACGGGAATTTTTGTACTTCGGGTTGGCATTTCAGCCATGATGCTCACGCATGGTTGGCCCAAGTTGATCAAGTGGATTGCAGGACTCGCAGAGCCCTCGGCGGTAAATTTCATGGATTTCATGGGTATGGGGCCTTTTGTTTCCCTGTCCTTGTGTGTGGTTGGGGAATTTGTTGCGCCCATTGCCATTATCGTCGGATGGAAGACAAAATGGTTCGCCTCAGTCGCCGCGTTCACCATGTTTGTTGCCGCATTTGTGGCACATGCTGGAGATTCATACGGGGATCGAGAGCACGCGCTTTTGTTCCTGCTTCCCTTTTTGGTTCTCGTCCTCACAGGAGCGGGTCGCTGGTCTTTGGATCAGCGGCATTAATCTTGGCTCAATTTTGTCCAATCTGTTGAGCGAAGGAGTTGAAATCAGTATCTTTGCCATTCAGCTGATTTGGGCATTTAGCTCAGTTGGTTAGAGCGCTACCTTGACATGGTAGAGGTCACTGGTTCGAATCCAGTATTGCCCACTTTCGAGGCCCCTGTTTGCATTTTGCGAGCAGGGGTTTTTTTTAGGGCCTAAATTTCAATGAATCTCTATGGTTTAGCCGGTTGATTTTGGATGGTCGATTCAAGCAGTCTTTTGATGGATTCAATTCATTGCGCAATTGCAGATGCTGTTTTCAAGCAAATGATGAATTTTGATGGGATATGTGTCGATTCATGATGAGCAGATGAGGTTACATTATCATGAATGATTTGAATAGGTTGATGATGTTCAGGGTTTTTGGTTCAGTGGTGTCAGTTTCAGTTCTGAGGCAAGTTCCCTAGTTGATCTGCAGGTGACTGACCGACGTGAAGACAGAAACAAAGGGTTCTTGAATGGCGGCGTGGGTGTTCGCTTGATGTGATTGACCCAGGTTTGGGGACAGCGATGATTGCGGATGCGGGCAGAAATGCCCAGAATCAGTGGTGACATCAGCGGATAATTATCGACACATCAAATGATTGACAGGTCTAATCTGATTTAATCGAGCTCGACCATTTTTCGTATGTTTATAACATGAGAAGTTTTGCCATTTGTTGCTGCGTGTTGATTTCAAGTTTTGTGGGGGCTGGGAATGTTGTCGGTCAGTCTCTCTGGGATGTTTCTGTTTTGGGTTCAGAGGCGCCACCTTTTCCTGCCATTTCAAGCAGTCAGCCGCCGAGCGGATTTTGGTCTGACAACCTGCTGAGTCAGCCGGTCCCTACCAACCGTTGGTGGCAAAACTTTGTTTTGGGTTCAGGCGACAACACATGCAATGCATTGCCGTACTTGGTTCAAGCCCATCCAGAGGGATTGAAGGCTTCGATGCCAGGTCAGGTCGTGACGGCAGACTTCGTGTTGTCTACATTCGTAGCCAATTGGACTCTGGGTGCAATGGAATTGGCAACCGAGCCACATGAAGTGTCTGCCTTTGATGACTTGTCGGTGACATTGAGCTGGTCTGCCGGATCGGGAGCGATGCAAGCGCCTGTGGTACGGGGCATGTCGGGTTTGACGATGAAATACGAGGCCTTGACACCGCGAATCAGCACCATACATGCGCTGTTGTCAGTCAATGGCAATGCACCAGGTGTGCACACTGGAAATCGATTTGAATGCAATTTGAACAATGGATCCACATGGGTTGTGCACACGAGTGAGGAGGTTACCTTCTCCGTGGTTTCAAATGGGTTGCAAATGGAGTCACCATGGACGGGGCAGATTCGTTTGACAGTCCTCTCCTCAGGGGATGGATTGGTGAACATGGATGCCGATGTTGTGGATGCGCATGTGGGCACTTTTTCTGTAGGTGGAACAGTTGATTTGGAGGCCAATGGAAATGAAGGGTCGATCGTTTTCAGTTGGTTGACGGAAACGATGTCTAACCACACCCCGACGGCCCCATTGATGTTCGCACTTCCGCATCAACAAGACATATTGGCGGAGCCCACAACGCCCAATTGTTCCTTGACCACCATCAAAGGATCCATGTTGGGCGTGACCTCAAACGAATGGAACATGACCGAGTCCTTGACTCCAATAGGTTTTGAGTCCACCAACCCCATTCCAGAAGCCCTGGTTCCTTCCATTGTTGAGGCATTGGGTGAAGATGTGAATTTTCCAGTTACGGCGGGTGACACGTATTTCGGAGGCAAGCAGTTGGCTGCATTGGGTCGCTTGGCCTTGATTGCTGATGAGTTGGGGGAGACAGGCCATGCAACGGCCATCCGCAGCAATCTGTCGGCAGCCCTCACGCCTTGGTTGTCTGGAACCAACAGCGATCCCCTCCGGTATGATTCCGATTGGGGAGGTGTAATCACGACCAGCGGAGGATCATTTGATCAGGGCGTCTACAACGATCACCATTTCCACTATGGTTATTTCTTGTACGCCGCCGCTGCGTTGGCTAAGGAAGATGCGGCTTGGGCGGCACAATGGGGCGACGAGGTGGATCATTTGGTCCGAAATTTGGCCAATCCGTCAAGCAGTGACCCCCATTATACGCAAGCGCGCAACAAGGATTGGTTTGTCGGTCACAGTTGGGCTTCAGGGCTTTTTGCGTTTGGTGATGGTCGGAATCAAGAGAGCAGTTCAGAGGCGGTGAATGCTTGGTATGGTGTTTATCTATGGGGATTGGCCACAGGCCGAACCGACCTTGCCGATCTCGGACGCTTCCTTCTCGCGACCGAAATTCGAAGCACCCACAAATATTGGCAGGTGGATTCGGGGGATGGCATTTATCCCGAGCCCTATGCTTCTCGTAAAGTGGTGGGCGTATTGTGGAGCACAAAGGTGGATCATGGGACATTTTTCGGAGCCAACCTTGAATTCATCCATGGCATTCAGATGTTGCCATTTACCCCCATCACAGAAGAATTGCTGGAACCTGTATGGGTGGGAGAGGCCTATCCTGTGATGTCCCAAGCCCTGAACAGCCCGGACATCGGTGATGGTTGGAAGGGATTTATTTACAGTACCCACGCTGTGATTGATCCTGTGGCCGCTTGGGATGAAGTGAACACGCTCAATGGCCATGATGATGGAAACACCCTGACAAACACCTTGTATTGGATTGCGACGCGCCCGGGTGCAGAAGCCATCAATCCGGGTTCTGGGACCGGCGGTGGTTCGGGTGTCACCTTTCATGTGGACATGAACAATGAAACCCTGTTGAACGGTGCGGTTTATTTGACAGGAGGTTCGATTGATGCGTGGTGTGGCACCTGCAACCTGATGTCCGACTTGGATGGGGATGGCGTGTATTCCATCACCTTGAATTTGCCACCGGGGGCCATTGAATACAAGTTTGTCAATGGCGATTGGAGTGCTGGAGAGGCGTTGGACCCAACGGAGGATGGCGCCTGCACCCTGACCACAGGCGAATTCACGAACCGTTATTTTGTGGTGCCTTCAAGTGGAGCCGCCGAACTTCCGGTGGTTTGTTTCAATGCCTGTGACGCCTGCATTCCTACAAATGATTGCCCGAGCGATACGAACAACAATGGCATCTGTGACACGGATGACATACCGGGATGCACTTACCCGGCCGCATCAAATTTCAACCCAAACTCGACCATGGATGATGGGTCTTGTGTTTATGATCAAACGGTGTGTCCGGGTGATTTGACGGGCGATGGGTTGGTGACTGTGGTTGACCTGTTGGAACTGTTGGGCGTCTTCGGTGACTCATGCCCATAATCAATGCGCCCATTTGAGCGTTGCCGTTTTTCCTTTTCCATCAAAAAGTTGAAGGATGGTTGGACCGTTGGGTGTGGACTCCAAGGAAATGGTGCCGTCCATTCGCAAATGACCAGACCGCATGGCGCGTCCGCCGATGTCATTGATTACATAACGAATGGGCTGATCCCAATGGTTGGGGATGCCCAAATGCAAACTTGTGCCGTCGGCATGCAAAATGCACGGTGAGTCGTTCGCGGAATCGCCAATGCCTGTGGTTCCTGCGTTGACGAATCCACACATATATTGCACCGATCCCGTCATGGAATTTTTCCAGGCCAAATGCAGTGCATCTCCATCGAGAATGACCGTGGGCTGACGATGTTGGCCTCCTTGGGCTTCCGTGAGGTTGATGGCATTGTCCCACAGACTGGCACCTTCATGATTGCTGAGAACCAATTGGATGTCATAGCCAGCTGTGTTTTGTTCCCATGCTACAGCAGCCCAGTTGGAAGACACACTGATGCTGGGGTGGTTTTGGGGGGAATTGGAGAATTGATTGGGGGTCAGTGGTTCTGAAATGACAGATGTTGAAGCCTCTTCATCCAGCGTCATGCGGGTGAGGTACACAAGAGACATTCCGCTGTCCCCACCTGCACTCATAAAGACGGACCAATGTTCGCCGCTTGAAGTTGGGCCGGCGGTTTGGGCCCCTGTGGCAGGGCAACCGCTGATCCACCAGTCCGTGTTGTCCAAATCCATGGCCAAGGGCCAATCTGTCGGGTTGTCTTCGGAAGAGCCCAAAAGCCACATGTCCCGGATGTTGTCGTTGTTGTTGCGGACTACATTCCAGTATCGGCTGTTGTGGAAGAACGGGTTGGACGGGCAACACTCGCAGATGGCCTCTCCTGCGGCGTTTTCACTGGTGGAAATGGCATCCAGCCACAGCCCTGTGATTTCATCTGCAGGTCGCAACAACCCTTCTGAAACATTGGGGGGATTGCCCAATTTGATGGCCACAAAAGGGACCCCATCCTGATCGAATGCGGGCACAGGCATGAAGTGGTCTTCGGTGACGTCGGGTGAAACGAGAGGGAAGGGTTCGGACCAAGTTTGGCCTCCATTCCCGGAAAACAAACCACGAGCGCCTGTGGCCCACTGACCGGAGACCATGTAAGTCACCAAGATGGAGTCTCCATGGGCAGCCATTCTTGGTCCTTCACTGTCCGATAAGAACACCCCGGATTCAACCAGAACGACCGGGGGATTGAATGCGGATTCTTCTGTGTTCCAAGTGGCACAATGGTAGGAGCCATTTTTGCCAAATGTGATGACAGGCCAACCGTCGCCATCGAGCACCATCCGTGGGGAAAGATGGCCAAAGTCATTTTCAGCGACTTCGATGGGGGCCGTGTTCCAAGTGATGACCGGTGCTTGGGCATGGAGGGTGTTCACACCGATGAGAATCATGGTGAAAATCAAAAACTGTTGCATGGGCAAAATGTAAGGCACTTATTTGGACCGGTTCCAAATACCGCTTTCGCGGGATGGCAAATGGGAGGATGCCCCGCTACCTTTGCTTGATGCGCATGAAGCGACTTTCCGAGTTGTCCCCTTTGGAAGTGGGGGTAATTGATCATGTCGAAAATCCCGAAGCGGTGATGGCATTGATTGAGATGGGTTGCTGTCCGGGAGAATCCGTAACAGTGGCCCATGTTGCGCCCGGTCGCGGTCCCATGGCCATTCACTCCTGCGGTCGAAAACTGGCATTGAGACGTCAGGCTGCTGAGCATTTGTGGGTGCGCATGGAGACACCTGCAGGGGCAGAAGTTGGGACAAAATCAAAGGTCCAAGGGCATGGGCAATTGAGCTGAGGGGGCGGTGTCAAGACATGATTTGGTAAGCCAGGGAAGCCAAACCATAGGCCAACGCGGTGAAAACAACCGCTTGACCCAGTGCCCAAGTCCAAGATTTCAATTCACGTTGTACAATGGCTACCGTGCTCATGCATTGCATGGCAAACATGTAGAAGAGGATCAATGACGCAGCTGATGCTGGATTCAGCAGGGGTTTCCCTGTGTTGGGGTGAATTTCCGAAGACAGCCGCTTTTGGAGTGCACGGATGCTGCCATCTTCTGAAGCTGCAGTGGGATAAAGCGTGCTCATGGTACCCACAAAAACTTCACGTGCCGCAAATGAGGTGAGAATGGCAATGCCCATCTTCCCGTCACACCCGAGTGGCGCGACAAGGGGCTCGATGAAGTGCCCCACTTGCCCGATCCATGATGCCTCCATGAGCTCTCCTTGTCGAGCGAGTTCATTCTCAGCTGTTACCGGCAAGTTTGCATACCGGGCATTCACTTGATCCATTCCATCGCCAGGGCCAAATTGTGCGAGTCCCCACAACCCCATGGATACAATCAAAATGATTTGGCCCGCGCTGGAGACAAAGGTCCATCCCTTGCTCGCCATTTCGCTGCCGATATCGGCCAGTCGCGGCCACCGATAAGCAGGCCATTCAATGGTGAATGAGCCTTCAGAACGTTGAGGTAGACCCCGGTGGAGCACAAAAGCGACCGCCAGCGCAGCCAAAGTGCTCAGCACATAAATTCCGAAGAGGAACAACCCCTGCAGGTTGAACCACGCACCAAGAACCTGCTGATCAGGAACAATGAAAGCAATGAGGAACGCATAGACAGGAAGACGTGCACTGCAAGTCATCAACGGTGTGACCAAAATGGTCAACAAACGTTCACGTTTGCCGGGGATTGATCTGGCAGCCATCACGGCGGGAACCGCACAAGCCATCCCCCCCACGAGGGGGACAATGGAGCGCCCATTCAGTCCAATACGTGCCAAAAAACGGTCACCGAGGAAACCGACACGGGCCATGTACCCGGTTTGGTCCAATGCCGCGGTCAAGCCAAACAAAATCATGATCTGCGGGACAAAAACCACAATCCCTGCAATGCCGGAGAGCAATCCATCGAGCAGCATGCTTCTCCACCAAGTGTCCGGCGCCATGTTCTCGAGGGTCGCAATGAGCCATCCAAACGCAGCATCCACTTGATCCATCGGCCATGATGCCCAAGCGTAGACCGCCTGGAAGATCCAGAAAAACACGACACCCAAAATTACATGGCCCCAAAGAGGATGTGTGAGGATGGCATCGGCACGGGTGGTTTTCTGGGCAGATTCTGCCAAGGCCCTTTTGTCTTCTGGGGTGGGTTCGGGCAGAAAACTTGCGCTCAGTTTTCGAACGGTTTCCATTCGCCAGCCAGCGTCTTCCAGTTGCAGGGCTGCAGGGGTTGGGGCCACATGTTCGCGGGCAAATGCGAGGGCCTGCTGCTTCCGATCATCCAGCCATTTCGCCACGTCATTTCGACGCACCAAGTGATTCAACCAGGCATCACTCATGTCACCAAAAGCGGGACGCAACAATGACTTCAGTTCATCCCAATTCGAGAGTCGTTGGCAAAGGCCATCCGGGGCACCGCTGCGAACCTGCAACGAGCGAATGCGGCCATCCAAGTCCTCCTGAGGCGTTCGCACGGCATCGAATTCCACGACATCAACGCCCAGTTCATTTTGCATGGCTTCCACTTGAACGGTGGTGTTGTCGGTGACATTGACAATGACCGCCACAGGGAATCCCAATTCCATGACTTGCAAAAGCAGGAAGAGGCTGCTTCTCAAAGCCCCGGAGTCCAAAACCAACCAAACCGCGTCCACTTGCCCCCCGAGCAATTCAGTCTGGGTCACTCGTTCATCCGGGCTATCAGCAAACAAACTGTAGGTACCTGGCAAATCAACCAAGGTCCAATTCGGTTCGGCCTGCATCGGCGCTGTCGCTGCAGACACGGTGACGCCAGGCATGTTCCCAACTTTCCCACGGCTGCCAGTCAACCGATTGAACAAGGTGGTTTTCCCACAGTTGGGGTTCCCGATGAGGGCAATGCGCAAAGTTGCAGGGTGAGAGTGGACGGGATTCACAGCGCAAAAATCGACTGCTGAATTGGATGGCGCAATACCTGTTTTAGTGGATTTGGAATGGCGGGCAAGCCGTGGACCATCTTGCATTGGGATTGTTCGATGAAATCGAACAGGCTTCGTAGGTTGATGGTGTGTTTCTTGATTGCAGCCTGTTTTTCGACTGGGTTCGGGGCTTTTCAGACCCAACGGTGAGAAAGAGGGCAGGTGTTGGCCGGGTTGTGGGTTTCTCGGTATTCTTGGTCATTCCGCCTGCGGATTACATCGGGTAAGAGTCCTCTGCCATTGGGGTTTGCGTGCTGGATGCGGTGATTTTCTGGGTGGGTGGGGATGCGCAGTTTGGCAGGCAGGACGCATGGCTCAAAGCCAAATCGCCACCGCCTGAACCACCAGCATTCCATCCAAGGCAAAAGTGTAATAGGCTTCGTTGCGTGGCACCACACCCCACGCTACAATGGGCATGGCGCCCACGGCGGTGCCCATGCGTACCCACTCTATTTGCGGCGCCACGACAAAAATCCCAGCAGAAATGGCCAGCAGCAAAAGGGCGAGACGAATGGCCCGATGTGCCCCAATCCGTTGAGGCAATGTACCCAGAGCGTCAGCGTCTTGATTCATGTCCCGGACATCGAAGGGAATGGTGATGCCGGCGATGAAAAGCATTTGGCCTGCAAAGGCCCAAAGATTCAAGTCCAGTCCTTCGGCTGAAAGCGGCAACAGCACAGTGGCCCATGCCCAGGTGATTGCAATCAAAGGCAATTTCATGCCTGGAAAGGAGCGCAAACCACCTTCAACAGCTGGCCAAATGGCGTATCCCACAGACAACAGGCCTGCTCCACACGCCCAAGGCAGAAACGTCGTCCAAGCAGGTGGCCGATGGGCCAGCAAGGTGAACGTTGCGGCGAGGGCCACAACCGTCCAAACGAGCAACCCCGACCAAGGGCTTTTTTCGAAGGCAATCCTTCGGTTTTCGGGCAATTCTTCGGGCCGACTTCGCCATTTCCACCAACGTTGAACCGTGTAGGTCCAACCGGCGAGACTTCCCACCCAAAACACCATGGGATGTCGCCAAATCGCTATGTCTTTGAGTCCGGCTGCGGCCAATGTTGCTGCTGCGCATGATGCGGCACCGGCAGCGATAACCAAATGTGCAATTTCCAAATCTCGTGACATCCGACCACAAAGTTCGTTGAATGGGCCGTGAGCACCATCCGGATTGGAAAGTTGTGCTGTAATTTTGTCGCATCTTTCTGAACATTCACTCCTGATTGCTTGAATCTGATGCAGTTTGGTTCTTTCACTCATCGCCACATTGGTCCCCGTGAGGAGGACATCCAGGCGATGCTTCGCACGATTGGCGCACCGACCATCGAGGACTTGCTCAACGACACCATCCCAGGGGCCATCCGTTTGCGTGAACGCATGAACATAGATGCGGCCATGACTGAACCGGAATTCCTGGAACACATCGATGAGATTTCACGTCGGAACACTTTGTATCGCAACTACATCGGCATGGGTTACAATCCCACGGAAGTGCCCAGTGTTATCCGACGAAATGTACTTGAGAATCCGGGATGGTATACCGCATACACACCTTACCAGGCGGAGATTGCTCAGGGTCGACTCGAAGCACTTCTGAATTTCCAGACGATGGTCTGTGACTTGACGGGTATGCCATTGGCCAATGCATCCTTGTTGGATGAATCCACAGCCGCTGCTGAAGCCATGGCCATGGTGCAAGCGGCGATGTCTCGGGCAAAAGCCAAATCTGGTGCCAACCGCTTTCTCGTCGACGCTGCCGTGTTTCCTCAGACACTGGCGTTGTTGAAAACACGCTCCAAATATTTGGGCATTGAACTTGAGGTGGTTCCCCGAGGTGAAATGATTTTTGACCCCATGATCTTCGGGGTGTTGCTTCAATACCCCGATGTCAAGGGGATGGCAGAAGACATGACCTCCATCATTGATGCTGCTCACGAGGCAGAGGCCCAAGCGGTGGTGGCAACAGATCCCATGGCGTTGGCTTTGTTGAAGCATCCAGGCATGATGAATGCAGATGTGGTGGTGGGGAGCAGCCAGCGATTTGGGGTGCCCATGGGCTACGGAGGTCCCCATGCGGCTTTCTTCGCCGCTCGCGAATCTTACAAGCGACACTTCCCGGGAAGAATCATAGGCGTTTCCAAGGACCGCATGGGGAAAAACGGCTTGCGAATGGCCTTGCAAACCCGGGAACAGCACATTCGCCGGGACAAGGCCACGTCAAACATTTGCACTGCCCAAGCGCTGTTGGCCGTGATGGCTTCCATGTATGCTGTTTACCATGGACCCAAAGGCATTCGAAGCATTGCAGAGCGGATTCACATGTTGGCCAGGGCATTTGACACCGCCTTGAAAAACTCGGAGGTTTACTCCCAAACCAATGCATGTTATTTCGACACCTTGACCATTCAAGTTTCAGGGGGTGAGGATGCCATGCGCAGCCTGAAGGCCCGCGCAGAATCGCACCAACTGAATTTGCGTTATGACCCAGATGGGTTGCACGTGGGGGTGTCTTTCCACGAGCGCGTGACCCAGTCCGATTTTGCCTCCCTGTGCACGGTGTTCGGAATCAGCCCGATTTCCGGCATGGGCGTGGAGCGGCCTTTCTTGGGTGAATTGTGGCGAGAGGTGGATTACTTGCATCACCCTGTTTTTAATCGGTACCATTCCGAAACGGAGATGATGCGATACATCAAGCGGTTGGAAAACAAGGACCTATCGCTGATGCATGCCATGATTCCATTGGGTTCGTGCACCATGAAATTGAATGCGGCCACGGAGCTGATTCCCATCACTTGGTCGGCCTTTGCAGAATTGCATCCTTTTTGTCCGGCAGAACAAGCCGCAGGCACCCGTGGATTGCTTGAGGAGCTCGAGGTGGATCTGTCGGAAGCGACGGGTTTTGCAGGCGTTTCTCTTCAACCCAATTCGGGGGCCCAAGGAGAATTTGCGGGCTTGATGGTCATTCGCGCCTATCACGAAAGCCGTGGAGACCATGACCGCGATGTCTGCTTGATTCCTTCGAGTGCCCACGGCACCAACCCCGCCAGCGCGGTCATGGCGGGCATGAAGGTGGTCGTTGTGGCTTGTGATGACGACGGGAACATTGACATGGATGACCTTCGGGCCAAAACCGAGGCTCACAGTGCTCAATTGGGGGCGTTGATGGTGACATACCCTTCGACACACGGGGTGTTCGAAGAATCCATTTTGGACATCACCACGATGATTCATTCCCATGGAGGGCAAGTCTATATGGATGGGGCGAACATGAATGCCCAAGTGGGCCTGACGAGTCCAGGATTGATCGGTGCGGACGTTTGTCACTTGAATTTGCACAAAACCTTTGCCATTCCCCATGGGGGCGGAGGACCGGGTGTGGGTCCGATTGGTGTGGCAGAGCATTTGGTGCCATTCCTTCCCGCGCATAGCGTGGTGGATTTGGAGAAGGGAGATCAAGCCATTGATGCCATCAGCGGCGCTCCTTTTGGCAGCGCACTCATTGACATCATTCCATACGCTTACATCAAAATGTTGGGCGAGCGGGGGTTGACCCAATCGACTGAGGTGGCGATTTTGAACGCGAATTACTTGCGGGCCAAATTGGAGGGGGCCTATCACATCCTATACACCGGGGAGAATGGGACGGTGGCCCACGAAATGATTTTGGATTGTCGAGGTTTCAAGGCCACGGCTGGCATTGAAGTGATGGACATCGCGAAGCGACTCATTGACTATGGTTTCCATGCACCCACGGTTTCATGGCCTGTGGCGGGAACTTTGATGGTGGAACCCACTGAAAGTGAATCCTTGGAGGAGTTGGATCGTTTTGTAGAGGCGATGTTGTCCATTCGCGAGGAAATTCGGGCCATTGAGGCGGGTGAGGCAGATCAAGAGGATAACGTCTTGAAAATGGCTCCACATACGGCAGAGGAGGTCATTGCCGATGATTGGACACACCCCTATACCCGCGAAAAAGCCTGTTATCCCGTGCGTGAACTTCGGACGAATAAGTTTTGGCCTCCAGTCGCGCGTGTAGATAACGCATACGGAGACCGAAATTTGGTTTGCAGTTGCCCGCCACTTTCGGCGTTTGAAGGCGAATTGGCGTGAAAACGGGAAAACATATATTTGCGACGAAAATTCACAATTAAACACCAGCTTATACATGAAGCATATTTACGTGACTTTGTTGGCAGTCTTGATCGGATCCACTGTGGGTGCGCAAGGACTTTTGCCTGCAATGAAAACCAAAGAAGCCCAACTCCGTAGAGTCGAGGCTGCAAACACCAATGCGCAAGCGCCAGCTGAGCGTGAGACCATTTGGACAAACGACTTTTCAAACTGTGATGATTGGTCCATCGATGACGCTTTCAGCAACGGATATACGGAATACGTTGAAGGGTTGAATTTCGAATGTGGAATCGGATTGGAGCCTACAGGCTTTGCTCCCATCGCGGCTTTGAACTCGACCACTGCGGGCAATGGCTTTATGATGGTAGACTCGGATTTGTTCGGCGGCGAGGAGGGTGGAACGGGAATCGAGAACAATTGGTTCCAGTCTGTCAACCCCATCGATTGTTCCAACTACCCTTATGTCAGTGTCATGTTCGAGACCTTCTATCGCATGTGGGACGGCGGATCTTCTGATGGCAATGAATACTGCTTGGTGGAGGTGTCGCGTGATGGGGTCACTTGGCCGGACATCACCACTTACGAGGTGGCAGAAGGATTTGTCGACTTTGGAGATGGCGACGGCGAGGTGCAGGCGCGTTGGGAAGTGTGGCCGAACATGGCCACGCAAGACCCCGTATCCAACCCCACAATCATCACGTTTGATATTTCGGCGATTGCAGGAAATCAGTCTCAGATTTGGTTGCGCTTTCGTTGGAAGGGCACGTGGGGATATGCGTGGATGATCGATGACGTGGAGGTGTTCGAAACCCCCGCGAATGACATTCGGACGGACACTTACGTCTCTTACTCGGATTACGAGACCACTTTCGCGTATGAGTATGGTGCTTGGCCTGAGAGCCAGTTGGCGCCATTTAACTTCGCCGCAACTTGCTACAATGCGGGCTACAACGATCAGTCTGGTGTTTTGATGAACGTGACTGTCAATGGTGAAGACGCTGGTTCTTCTGATGCCATTGACTTGCCCTACCAGGCTTTGGACACCATGCGTGCCAATGGATGGGAGTTGACTTCTGGATTGGGTGAATACGAAGTGGTTTATACCATGACCATGGACAGCGAGGATGAGAATCCAGGCAACAATACATTGAGCCAGTCTTTCGAAGTGACGGATTACTCTTGGGGTCGTGACGATGGTTCCTTCACGGGTGTTTTCCCTTTCGATGGTTCTGACGATTTCATTGCTTTGAACCCATTTGACGTTTACAATGATGTCACCATCTATGCCATCGATGTTGCGATTGCGGATGATTCTGACGAGGGAACGCCGGTGATTGCCCATTTGTTCGATGGTACGGATGATACTTTTATCACGGATCAGTATGGAGGTCTTTTGGTCAGCTCGGATGAATTGGACTTGGCTGCTTCATACTCCAACTCGGGAAATGAAGAGGACATCGTTTGGTACACCTTGGTGCTCAATGAGCCTTATGAGGCTGCTGCCGGTGACTTCATCGCCGCTGGTTTTGAGCACTATGGTGGCTCCAATGTTCAGATTTGGGAATCCAAGTACACGTACAACTCAACGTCCTTTGTTTACGGGCCGTTCGGTGCAGGGGATGCATATGACTGGTACTACACGAACGAAGTACCGATGGTGCGTTTGAACTTGAATCCCAATGCGACGAACACGGTAAACGTGGGGAACATTGTTACGCAGAATTTCGAATTGTTTACTGCTGTGCCCAATCCGGCCATCGAATCCACCAGGGTTCAATACCGTCTGGATCAGGCCTCAGAAATAGCCATTGAGGTTCGTGACATGATGGGCAAATTGGTGGTTGCAGAAGACCGCGGAACATTGTCTGCGGGTTACCACAGCTTGACTTTGGATGTCAGCGCATGGGAAGCAGGTGTTTACACGTTCATTTTGAATGTGGACGGTGCACGGGCGACGCAGCGGATGATTGTGCAATAAACATCACGAGGTCTTTTGCGGACCACGATGAAACAATTAAGAAGGGAATGCTCATAAGAGCGTTCCCTTTTTTTTTGAGAAGATGAAAATTGTTCTAATTTTCCGACACGATAAATCGATTCATTGATGAAGCATTTGACTATTGCTTGCTGCGCTTTGGCCGCAGTGATGACGACGCAGGCACAACGCTTGGTCGAGCAGCACAATTTTGCGGCGATGCCCGCACCCTTGTCTGCAACAGAAATTGTACAGGAAGAACGCGATCCTGCGACGCCATCTTCGATGGAACTGGCCACACGTGGAGGCGGGGTGGTTCTGTTTTCAGAGGATTTCGCCAACGGATTTGAAGGCAACAATGGCGGGGTCGGTGCATGGTCTGCTGAAGACACAGGAGGTGGAACCATTTGGCAGTGGGTTGACGTCGGAGGAGCTGGATATTATGCGGATGGTTCGGCGTCAGGAGTACAGCCTCCTGCCGGGGAATTCTCGACAAACATCAACCCATTGGCTTCTTCGACTGGAGACAATGGATGGATGATTTTCGATTGTGATCATTGGAACACCCCCATTTCTGAGGGCTATGAAAACACCGAAGGTTGGATCACCAGTCCGGTATTGGACTTTTCTGCGAATGGATCGGTGGTCGTGACTTGGGAGCAATATTTCCGCTATTGCTGCTATCCTTATGCGCCTGTTTTCTTGCAGGTGACGAATGACGCCGGTGCCACGTGGACCACATTTGATGGTCATGGCTCATTTATTCAATCAGCAAATTCTGCCTCGGCCAATGCTTTGACCACTTCGGTGGACGTTTCTTGCGTTGCCGCGGGATACAATGAAGTGCAAATTCGGTTCTCGTACCTCCAGCCAGATGAAACAGGCGATGGGTATAGCCACTACTTCTGGGGCCTGGATGATGTGGTCATATCCGAAAATCCAGTGGCGAATGACTTGAGTTTGGTTCAAATCACAAACGGTGACATTTACAACCTGTATGAATATCGCCATACACCCTTGGAGCAAGCCATTCCCGCAGCTGATGGGGGATTGGTTGCAGGCGTTTTGTACCGCAACAGCGGAAATGCCGATCAAGACGAATCAGTTGTTACCATTGACATTTTGGATGACCAGGGCGCGGTATTGGCCACTGTCACGGAAGAATTGGGAACCCTTTCCAGCTTTGCCAACGCAGCCAACTGTCCGGCAAATGCACAGGACACCACCTATATCAGCACTGGATGGGAACCTGGAAGCACAGGGGAGTACGTTTTGCAAGTCACATTGGCTTCTGCCAATGAGGATGACAATCCTGATGACAATGTCATGACGCAAGCATTCTTCTACACAGATGATGAATATGGCCATGATGATGAAGGCAACATCGATACGGAATTCCGCCCAGCTGATTCGGACATCGCAGGCCTTTTTGACCCTTGTGGTTACGGCAACTTTTTCCACATGCACAACACAGGCTCCACAGCTTACGGAATCACGGTGCGCTTCGGCCCCAGTTCCGGTGGGGGTTTGCTTGAGTTCGAATCTCGGTTGTATGACTATGATCCAGAAGCGGGCCTGACGGATTCTCCGTTCGAGTCGACTTACTGGGAGTATGACGATGCATGGACGCCGCCAGACGCGGAGTCTTCGGATTACGTGTATTTGCCATTTGAAGATCCGATTGAATTGGACAATGAGGGCTTTTACTTTGCAGGGGTAATCAGTGAATTTGAAAGTGAATCTGAGTTGACCGTTTTGGGCAATGCCAACAGCGATACGGACAATTCAACAGGCAGCTACAGCCAGACGGGTTCAGGTGATTTTGTTTGGTTCACGTCCCAGACAGCTACACCTGCGGTTCGTTTGATTTTGGCAGAGTGGGTTGGTGTTGATGCAATTGCAAATGCAAACGGCATTCAGTTGTTCCAAAATGTGCCCAACCCGGCGAATGGAACCACCATGTTCCGTTTCGAGATGTTGCAAGCGCGTCGTGTGATTTTTGAAATTCGCGATCTCCAAGGACGTACAGTGGATGTCATGGACCGAGGGACATTGCCAGCGGGCGAGCATCAAATTCAATATGACGTCACAAATTTGAATGCAGGGGTTTATACATATTCCCTGGTTGCTGATGGCATGCGGATGACCAAGAAATTCATTGTTCGCTAAAAAACGAAAGGCTTGAAATGGAAAACGGCTCCCAATGGGGAGCCGTTTTTTTTTGTTTCAACCTCACGTCCTGCGTGATCAACGGTAGAATGTCACCATATAGAGATGCGTGATCAGGGACCCCAAGGTGATGGCAGAGAGGAAAATATGCCATCGAATGACCCCATCGACTGCCGAAACAGTCTTTCGCAATTGAGTACCTGTCCAAGCTGCAGCGAACAAAGCCAGAGGAAGGATGGCGAGCAAACCGTATCCCAAACTTTGGGCGTGTGCCATCACGGCCAAAGGCAAGACCAGTCCGAGTGAGCGATGGACCCGGACCCACCGGTCCCATTGAACACCGTGTGCTTGAAACACCATGCGCACCAAAGTCAAAGCCCATTGGGCACCTATGATGCCAGCGGCGGCGAAACCCGTGGTGAATTTCCAGATGGGTTTCTGGGCAAGCGGGAACTCAGATTCCAATGGGCCGTAAAATGTACCCAAGGTCAATAGGGCAATGCCCATCACGATGAAGACGCGGGTCGAAGTTCTCATCGGGATTTTTGCATCAATTCAACGAGTACAGTGGGTGCTGAAAGGGAGAGAATGCTGTCTTGCCATGTTTTGAGGTCTGGCAAGCTCAAATGGCCAGCCGATGGCCAATCCCGTCCAATCGTGGGCTGGCTTTCCAATGGGAGTCCGTCGAATTCGCGCAGATAGCTTTGCCATACTTTTGCTACACCGGCACGATAGGCGAACAACATCGCCAAAAATTCATCGGTCGAAACAGAATCTTTGGGGTAGGACCAAGTGGTGGCCCCCATCAGGTCTCCCAATTGCCAGTCGGTTTTTGATGTTCTTTCGTGTTCGTTGTGGCACGATACACATGCACCATCGGTCGCCCAGTCGGGATACATGCCGATGATTTCGCCGCTTTGGTTCGTGCGGAAATGACGAGGTTTCGGGTTTTTCCGCATGGCCGCGAATTCATCTGCTTGTTGACCGCAGAAGAGATTCGAGGATTCAATGGGAAAATCCGAACCCAAATACAACCCCAAGGGCACCTCACTCACTGCCAAATGGGAAGCGACTCCTCGCAGAAACAGAGCAGGAAGTGGGCCAGCAATGACATCGGGGTCGGTCCAATGTTCGCTGAACGCGAGTCCTCGGGGCTTTCCTGCTCCCACAATGGCTTTGGTGAACAAGGTCCGCGTGACGTCATTCTCATGTGCGAGCAGCGTCAAGGCCTCTTCGGTGGACATGACGTGCACCTTGGCTTCTTGCTGAACCAGTGGTTCAGGTGCCGTGGCGAAGAGGTAAGTCAACAAAATTGCCGTCAGACAAAGGAGAACCAACCAGAATCCAATGATGCTTTTGTTGTTGGACATTTGATTGCGGTCATTGTCGGGAACGAAATTCAATGGAAGGTGCCACGGACAAGCTCACCCAAGCCCATGTCTGCCAACGGTTGGTGGTTGAAGGATTTTGCAATTGCCGTTCATATTGAGCCTCAGCGGCGGCCATGATAGCTCCCCCCAGTTGAAAAATCACATGGGGGTCAGGTTGGAAGGTCAATCCAGCATCCAGCTCGTTTGCCAACAACTGACCGCCATCCGGGGTGCGGAAATGGTGGTAGCGCAGAGTCCAATTGGCAGATCCAAGGCTTCCATCTTGTTGCCATTGGGCATCCCAGAGTCCATCGGACATGGTGCCAACATAAAAATGGTCAATCCAACCATAATGCTTGTGATTCGTCCCCAGAAATGGAGCAAAGGCAGCTCCATGGATGGACCCACTGAGGTTATCGAGTGCGATTCGGGTTTGGTTCTTGGCCGTCCAGTGCTTCACCACGCCACCGGTCCAATACCATCCCCAGGCTTTTGAATCTTCATATTTTTGGACATAGCCTTCCATTTCCCAATCCCATCCTGCGGAGCCTGTGCGCTTGAACGTTCCTCCTCCGGTGAATACGCGCGCGTCCAGGTCATTGGGCGCCCATTGTTGGAAGGCCAAACCCGACCATTGATACCGCTCACTGGACCACGAGTGGTAGAAGATTCCGCGGTGAAGACCGGCATGGATATCTGTGGTCAGAGCGGCCAATGTGGTTCCCAATGATCCCTTGCGCATCGCGGTTATCCCATCGTAAAAACGGCCATATTGTGACCAATCCAATCCGCCTATGATCCGTTGACTATCCAATGAAATCCGCTGTCGACCTGCTGTGATGGTCGTTTGTTCGTTGCGCTGCCAGCGAACCCAGCTTTCGTACAACATGATTTGGCCTTGAAGTCCACCATCGTGCCATTCCCGAACATCTTGAAAACCAGCTTTGGCGGAAAATGCACCGATTTGCCCCATCAAACCCAATCGGGTACGCTGCGTGGTATAAAGGGTGCCATTGGCATCATCACCTTGCACCACGCGGTATCCATCTCGCCATTCTGACCGAGGTCGCACCTGCATTTCCAGGGTCAATGTAGAATCGGTTGTGGATGGCATCTCATTGCTTTGGCCGAGCAAGGTGTCGAGGCACAACAACCCAAGTGAAATCATAGAAATCCGTAAAAAGATCATGGGTCGGAAGTTAACGCTTGGTGTCGTTTGGTCGGGCCGTAAGGGTCTGCTTCGCCATCAAAATAGGCACGAATTTGGTCGTCATGAAGCCGATCAGTCATGCGGATCGGGGTTTCTCGGATGTGGTTGCCATGGAAATCATGGCAATTCAGGCAAGTGTTCCAGTTTTTTTGTTGGACCAAATCTCGATGTGGCACGTCTATGGGATCATTGTCTAAGGTGAGGTCCTGGTGGCAATGGACACAGAATCCGGGCTCGACCGCTGCCACGCGTGCGCCATGGTGTTCACCGTGGCAGTTGTTGCATTCGTGTGGCCCCAATGTTGCTCGTTGCTTGGCGAATCTGAGTTCCAGGAAACGGCTCACAGGATGACGGTCATTCGGTCGGTCGTGACAATTCAAGCAAGCATTATGATTGACTTCACCATAGCCCACTGCAACCCAATCATGTGGATGAAGACCCAAGAGGGTGCGGGCATTGTGCCCCAGTTGCTGCCGAACACTTCCAGGAGCAGGGTGGTGGCAGTCTTGGCAACTCAGGGATTCGTGTCCCGTGTTGAGGGGGCCTGCTGCGCGAAAACCCATCCCGGGGGGAAAGGCCCAAATGGCAACGGAAATGGCCGCCACAAGCACAGCGGCGAAACTGAGTCCATTTCGCGTTACTCCTTTGGCAGGCCGCAAAATGACGGGTTCATCTCCCTGGTTGTAGCTGATGCACGTCTTCAAGTTTTCCCCTGGCAGTGCCTTGCGGTTGCCCTCACACACATCTCCACTTTCCAGTTTCCAGATGCAGGTGCCACAAACGCCGTTTCCACAGGTGTATTCCATGGGAAAGCCTGCGTCCAGAGCACCTTGAAGCAGGGACTTGCCCGATAAAAGGTCGGTCACAAAGTGTTCTTTGGCACTCCATTTTCCCTTGATGATGAGTTGACCTGGCAAGGCTTTGGATGCGAGTTCCAGGGCTTGAAAACCATAGGATTCTGTCTGGATGGCATCGGTTGAAATGCCCAATTTTTTCAACCATTTGACCACTTCAGCCATCATGCCCGGAGGACCGCAAAGGAGATAGGCGGCAGCAGGGTCAACGGGGATTCGTGGTGTGCATTGACGGTCGTAGAAGGGGATGAAATCGATTTGGCCATCGTCTGCAAAAGACTGAATATCATTCAAATACATGGCATCTTGAGGCGATTTGTTGCCCAAAATCAAGAGGGGCCTTTGCCCCGCTGCCATTAACGCCTGAGCAATGGACCAAATCGGTGTGATTCCACTTCCTCCTGCAACAAGAATATGCCGTTCTCGGCTGCTGTCCACACCGAAATCACCAAAGGGTCCGCAAACATGCAATTCATCTGGCAGGTTCAGTGACGACAGCCATTCGGAAATGCCGCCAGAACGGGCTTTCTTGACGCCAAGAATGACTGCGAGGCCTTCTGTTCGGACAATGGAAAAAGCGCTTCGTCGAACTTCACCTGACGGCAAGAGCTTCTCCAAAACAACAAACTGCCCTGCTGCTGCCCCAAGTGGTCGAGGCAATTCCAAGCGCACCTCAGTGGAATCTGATGTCAAGCGTCGGATGGGAACGACCGTGGCGGCCATCCAAGACTTGGGTTTTGCGGCATCCTTCAAGACAAACGAAGATAACGGATGGAGGTGAACGGCCTCCAATGGGGCGGAGTATCTTTGCAACATGGGATTCAAGGCCAAACTCAGTCTGCCCCTCGCCCATTGGGTTATGCGTCGGGTTCGGCGCGACACTGCCGATGGCACAGGCGCGCAGGAGGCGCAGTTCAGAATGCTGGTGCAAGCGGGTGCTCAAACGGCGTTTGGACGGGAACATGGTTTCCGAAAGGGCATGACTGTGGAGGCATTTCGAAAGCAAGTCCCAGTTCGAGATTATGAGGGACTCAGGCCTTGGATGGAGCGGGCAGTTCAAGGGGAAATGGATGTTGTATGGCCAGGCAGTCCGCTTTATTTCTGCAAAACATCTGGCACCACATCTGGAGCCAAATACATTCCATTGACCCGGGATTCCATGCCGAATCACATCGGTTCTGCGCGCAACGCATTGCTGGCCTATATCGCGGCATCAGGACGTGCGGATTTTGTGGATGGCAAAATGATTTTCTTGCAAGGCTCGCCGGCGTTGGATCAGACACCTGGCGGCGTGCCTTTGGGCCGTTTAAGCGGCATCGTGGCGCATCACGTTCCGTCGTATTTGCAACGCAATCGTTTGCCGAGCTGGGAGACCAATTGCATTTCAGATTGGGAAGAAAAAGTTGATGCGATTGTCCGAGAAACGAAAGGTGAGGATTTGCGGTTGATCAGTGGCATTCCATCCTGGGTCCAAATGTATTTTGAGCGCCTGCTCGCACAGACAGGAGCGGCAAACGTGATGGAGGTGTTTCCCAATTTCAGCTTGTTTGTCTATGGTGGGGTTGCATTTGAACCTTATCGCGAGCGGTTTCGAAGGCTCATTGGAGCCGATGTGCCCACAGTGGAATTGTATCCCGCAAGTGAAGGATTTTTGGCTTGGCAGGATACACAAGATGAGGAGGGCTTGTTGTTGAATGTGGCCGATGGAATTTGGTTCGAGTTCATCCCAGCCGATGCATATTTCCAAAGCGATCGCCCACGATTGGGGTTGGATGAAGTGGAATTGGGGGTGCAATATGCAGTGGTGCTTTCGACAAATGCAGGCTTGTGGGCCTATGACATTGGAGATACCGTGAAATTCGTTTCTCTCGATCCCCCCAGAATTTTGGTGACGGGACGCATCAAGCATTTCACAAGTGCTTTTGGTGAACATGTCATTGCAGAAGAAGTGGAAGGGGCCTTGTCGGAGGCCTTGGCCGCAGCCGGAGGCAGTGCGATTGAATTCCATGTGGCTCCTCAGGTGAATCCGGTCAATGGATTGCCCCATCATGAGTGGTTTGTCGAGTTTGGCGAGGTTCCTGATGATTTGGCTCTCTTTGCTCAAATCGCTGACTCAGCCTTGCAGAAACGCAATCCCTACTACCAGGACTTGATTGCAGGAGCAGTATTGCAATCTGCGGTGATCACTCCCGTGGCTAGCGGGTCGTTCAACGCCGCGATGGATTCCTTGGGTCGATTGGGAGGACAAAACAAACCGCCGCGTCTCGCCAACGACCGTAAATTTGCAGAAGCATTGAACCCACTCTTATGAAAATTGCGGCATTGATTGGTGGTTCGGGTTCCGGTAAGTCCACGGTTTTGCGTGGTTTGCGCAATCATTTTGACGACCGTGTTTCCGTGCTCAGCCTGGATGATTATTACCGACCCAAGTCGGAATTGCCGGTGGACGAAAATGGGGCCACCAATTTTGACCTTCCTGAAGTCATTGATGAAGTGGCTTTGGTCCGAGACATCCAGCGGCTGCAACGTGGCGAGCCCATCTCATTGGATACGTATACCTACAACCGCGATGTGATGACCTCAGAGCAGATCACCATTGCCCCCGCGGAATGGCTTGTTGTAGAGGGTTTGTTTGTGATGGCCTATCCCGAGATGGAGCGGTTGGTGGATGTGGTGGCCTACATCGATGCCCCGGAATCGATTCGTCTGCAGCGCAGGATTCAGCGGGATGGATCAGAACGCGGGTACTCGGAGGATGAAGTCCGATACCAATGGCGGGAACATGTTCGGCCAGCGGATTTGGCCTACATCGAACCTTGGAGGGAAAAAGCCCATGTCGTGGTGGACAATCACCACCATTGGCAAGAAGGCTTGAGCGCCTTGATCAAACAAATGGAAACATTCCACTCATGAAAAAAGCATTTACGCTGCCTACGTGCAAGACGTGCCAACGGATTTTTGAAGACTTGAAACCAGCTGAAAATGGCTGCGAAGTGGTTGACATCAAGACGGAAGGCATTTCGGCGAAAGATCTCGACCGCATGGCAGAGCTCACCGGTTCATATGAGGCCTTGTTCAGTCGCCGGGCGATGAAGTTCAGAAGCATGGGGCTAGCTGATCAAAATTTGACAGAATCGGATTACCGCCGGTTGATTCTGGAAGAATATACGTTTTTGAAGCGCCCTGTATTTCTGTTTGATGACGCAGTCGCAGCCGGTTCAGCCAAGGTGGCTGTGGAAGCGGCTCGCAAATTGCTTTGAACATGCACAGGCTGCTCGCCCACATGGCTTTGTTGGTGGTGGCTCTGGTTTATGGCGCGAATTACTTGGTGGCCAAAGGGCTCATGCCGGACCGCATTGGGCCAAGTGGTTTCATTGTGCTGCGGGTCTTGGGGGGTGGCGGATTGTTCTGGGTGTTGCGTGCAATTTTGCGAGCGACTGGACGTTGGGAGCGCGTGTCTTCCGCGGATTTTGGAAGGCTGGCCCTGTGTGGTTTGACCGGCGTGGCGGCGAATCAACTGCTGTTTTTCAACGGTCTCAACTTGACGAGCCCCGTCAACGCCAGTCTGATCATGACGGTGAACCCCATCTTGGTGCTTTTGGCATCCTCAGTGTTGCTCGGTACGGCAATCACAACGCGCAAAATTTTGGGCATAGCCCTCGGAATGGCCGGTGCTGTAGCCCTACTTGTCATGGGGGCTTCCAGGGAAAGTTTGCATGCATCATGGCAGGGTGATCTCATGGTTTTGGTGAATGCCACGAGTTACGGGTTGTATTTGGTTGCAGTGAAGCCTTTGATGGCCAATTACCGCCCCTTGACCGTCATTGCTTGGGTGTTTTTGTTTGGGGCGTTGTTTGTGTTACCCGTTGGCTTTTCGCAGGCTTTGTCGATTGATTGGGCACATTTTGAGGAAGTGCATTGGCGGGGGCTGGCGTTTGTGATTCTCGGAACGACTTTTGCCGTTTATCTGTTGAACATATACGCTATGCAGCATGTGCAGCCGACAGTGGTGAGCATCTACATTTACTTGCAACCGCTACTTGCCACCGGGTTCAGTTGGTGGTTGAGCGCAAAGGGTGGGCCCAATTACACGGCTGACTTGACGCCAATGACTGCATTGTGTGCAGCATCGATTTTCACCGGTGTTGCGCTGGTGAGTCTGCCTGCTCGGGGTAAGCCGGGGGATCCATGAATCAATCCCATGCACCGTTGATCATCTGATCAAATGTTGATCTGGGATTGCGACACATTTCAAGCGTGCAATGATTTGAAAAAAAATCCTCGATTACATTTGAAGCATGGCCATACCCAAACCATTCAATCTCACGGCTTGGATTGAAGAGAATCGCGAGCTGTTGAAACCGCCGGTGGGCAACAAAAACCTATATGTCGATAGCGGCGATTACATTGTGATGATTGTTGCGGGTCCCAATGCCCGGAAGGATTATCACTACAACGAGACGGAGGAACTGTTTTACCAGCTAGAAGGCCACATCACTGTTCGCATTCAAGAGGATGGAAAAGCGGTGGATATGAGGCTTGGACCGGGTGACATGTATTTGCATCCAGCGCGTGTACCGCACAGCCCGATGCGTGAGGCGGGTTCCCTGGGATTGGTGATTGAACGCAAACGCGAGGGCACGGCTGCACAGGATGGTTTGCTTTGGTTTTGTGACAAATGCAATGCCAAGCTGCATGACACCTACTTTGAATTGAAGAATATTGAAAAGGATTTCTTGCCCCGCTTTCGGGAATTCTATGGCAGTGAGGCGCTTCGAACTTGTAAATCGTGTGGCCATGTGATGGAAACCGATCACAGGTTTGTGGATTGAGTCGTTCAAGGTTGATTCTACGCATCTTTTTCTCTTCAATCGAAGTCGTGCGAATGCATACAGCAGGAACATGATGCGTTTGTACTTTCGGCTGCGATGCCTTGTCTCTTGGCCATAACGGCGACGGGAAAAACGGCATCAACACCCCCATCCAAATCGCCCAATCCGTTGGAGGTCCAGATTTTTGACGCTTGAACAGCCCCACGGGTCCGCCCGTGGGATGCGACCTCTAGACACATGTAGAAACGGCACAATTGGCGCCAGGGACTTATTTTTTACAAGTGAGTGGTGAAGACTTTGCCGCCGTTTTGCTCCGCCTGATTGCGATGCGCTAACTTCGCAGTTGCACTCGAGGTTGGCCAGGATTTTTTGGTTTCCTCTTATTCTGCGATCCGCATGCAATACGCACGTCTGAATGTCATCACAGGTTGGGCTGTTTGGTTGGCCGCAACCCTTGTTTATTTGCTCACCATTGAACCTACAGCGTCCTTTTGGGATTGCGGTGAGTTCATTGCTTCGGCATACAAATTGGAGGTGGGACATCCTCCTGGGGCACCCTTTTTCATGCTCTTGGCTCGTTTCTTGATGATTTTTACTACGCCAGAAACAGCGGCTGTTGCGGCCAATGCCCTTTCAGCTCTCAGCAGTTCATTCACCATCCTGTTTCTTTTTTGGAGCATCACCCACCTGACCAAACGGTTTACAGTGGCACAAGGGGAGGCTCCTTCACACGGACAGACTTGGGCGATTTTGGGGTCCGGGGCTGTTGGGGCGCTGGCGTACACGTTTTCAGACAGTTTTTGGTTTTCTGCGGTGGAAGGAGAAGTTTATGCGCTCTCGAGCTTGTTCACTGCCCTCGTGTTTTGGGCCATATTGAAATGGGAAAATGAGGCGGATGAACCTGGAAATGCCCGTTGGTTGATTTTGATTGCCTATCTCATGGGGCTCTCGATTGGAGTTCACCTTTTGAATTTGTTGGCCATACCGGCGATTGCTTTGGTGTACTATTTCCGGAAATTCCCATTCAGCTGGAAAGGGTTGTTGACCACCGGCGTGGTTGCCATTGCGCTGTTGGGCTTTGTGCAAGAAGGGGTAATCAAAGGGGTGGTACAATTGGCAGGGGCATTTGAGCTTGCTGCCGTGAATTCCATGGGAATGCCGTTCAGTACTGGGGCCATTTTGTACGCGCTGATTTTGTCGGGCTTGATTGCCGCAGCTTTGTATTGGACCCGCATGAAGGAATGGGCCATCACGCACACATTTGTACTGGGGGTTGCGATGGTTTTGATTGGGTATTCCACGTTTGCTGTGATTGTCATCCGCAGTGCGGCCAATCCGCCGATGGATGAGAACAACCCTGAGAATCTCTTCGCGCTGCTCGCTTACTTGAATCGTGAGCAATACGGCGATCGTCCTCTGCTCACCGGACAGTATTGGGGAACCCCCACGGATTTGAACAATCCGTATTCAAATGGCAAGCCCACTTGGGTCAAAAGTTTCAGCGTTTATGAAACACGAGGCCCTTTGCGATCCCGCAAGAAGTCTTTCCGATCTCTTGCAGCAGCTGAACGCTTTGTTGAAAGTGCTGAAAATGCCAGCCGTTTGTCCATTGAGCAGGAGTATGTGGACAGCGGCGAGAAAAAAGGGACAAAGCCGAACTACGACGAGCGATTCACCATGTTTTTGCCTCGGATGTACAGTTCCACGGGTTCACACGTCAAGGAATACAAAACATGGAGCAACTACAAAGGCTTCAACGAACCCGTCGGTTACACGAGTCCTTTGGTGGAAGGGATGTTGACCAAGAGGCAGTTTGAAAAACACTTGACCGATGACATCCTCGCGGCCGGAATGTCAGCGAATGATCTGAAGCGAACCTTGACCCAGCTATTCAGTGGATTTGGGGTGCGGTTCAATCAAGATTTTGATGTTCAAGCAAAGGACCAGTTGTTGGTGCGCAACCCCGAAACTGGACAAATGAACCTAGCGCCATTGAATGACCCCACAATGGTTGAGAATTTGGCGCCATTCATCGTCTCAGTGCTGGAATCTGGTTTGAGTCGTGGCAAGGCATTTATCAATCGACTGGAGGATGATAAGGGACAACTGGAAGCGCAAATTCGCCAAGCTACGCAACAAGCCAACCGGTCAGGTTCGGCGGAAGATGTGCGGGTTGTTCGTCAATTGCAGGGGGCTTTGGACCAAACGCTCGAGGAATTGCAGCCTTCACAAGGGGAGAATCTCCGGTTCTTTACGGATTATCAAGTGGGTTGGATGTATTTCCGGTATTTCCTCTGGAATTTCGCTGGGCGTCAGAGTGATGAACAAGGACATGGGGACTTCTTGTCAGGCAACTGGTTGTCCGGTTTGGACTTCATCGATGAGGAGCGTTTGGGCAATCGAGAACAGCTTTCCCAAAACCTTCAGTCCAACCGGGGGCTGAACAAGTTTTTTTACCTGCCTTTGCTTTTGGGTTTGATTGGGGCGGTGTTCCAGTTGGTTCGAGATCCGCGTCAATTTGCGGTCGTGGGTTTGCTGTTTTTGATGACAGGCCTGGCGATTGTTGTTTACTTGAACCAATATCCGTTGCAGCCCCGAGAACGTGATTATGCCTACGTGGGTTCTTTTTATGCATTTGCCATTTGGATCGGCTTGGGCATCTATGCGCTGTTTGATGCTGCGGTGAACATGACAGCCAAGCAATTGGGTACCATCGTCGGTTCGACCACAGTTGCTGGTGTGGTTCTATGGGGTGTTGAGTCCGTTTCGGGTGGAAGTCATGCCCTCGGTTATAGTGTCTTGTTTCTGGCTCTGTTGACGTCGGCCTTGTTTGGTTTTGCGTATTTGTTGCGAACGTTGAAGCCGTCTGAATCTGTGCGTTCAATGGCCTTTGTGCTCTTGGGTTTGGCCGTTCCAGCTTGGATGGGGGCTGAAGGCTGGGATGACCACAGCAGGGCCAAGAGGCGAACTGGAGTTGATTTCGCCAAAAATTATTTGAATAGCCTGGCGCCCAATGCCATCTTGTTCACCAACGGAGACAACGATACGTTCCCACTATGGTACGCTCAAGAAGTGGAAGGACACCGAACGGATGTCCGAATTTGCAACCTCAGCCTGCTCAATACGGATTGGTACATCGACCAGATGAAAAGAAGAGCTTATGAAAGCGCACCACTTCCGATTCTGATGGACGAAGAAAAATACCGCCAAGGAACACGGGACATTGTTTTGCTGAATCGCCCCGCGGATCGAAAAAGGCCTTATGCGGATTTGATGGAGGCCATGGATGTGGCCTTGGACGATGACCAAGTCAAAGATTATGGTGGTGGAAAATCCTACGACTTTTTGCCATCCAACAGTTTCAAGATCCCAGTGGATTCGGCACGTGTTGTGGATTTGGGCATTGTCGCTCCGGAGGATGCCGATCAAATTGTTCCATTTGTCAAATGGACCATAGTGGATGACCGGGATAACCCGAAGAATTACATCTTGAAAAACCACTTTGCGGTGCTCAATCTTTTGGCCCATAACAATTGGGAACGCCCCATTTATTTTGCTGTGACCACAGGGCCAGATAGCTACTTGGGCCTGCAGGATTACTTCCGTTTGGAAGGTTTGGCCTATCGATTGGTCCCCATGAAATTCCCCAAGGCCAGCAATCCCAATTCCATTGGTGGAGTGGCAACAGACTTGATGTACAGCAACATCATGGAGAAATGGGGTTGGGGAGGCATGGACAATGTTGAGGATGGCATTTACATGGATGAGAACAACCGGCGGATGGTCACAAACATTCGATTGCAAATGGCGAATTTGGCCGAAGCGATGATCCTTGAAAATAGAGGTGTTCAAGCACTGGAGGTGCTGGAAAAAGTTTTGGAAGTGACGCCAGAACAGAATGTTCCGTACACACGCGTGATGTTGCCCATTCAGGAAAATCTGGCTTTGCTGGCGACGTCAGACACCTTGAAGAGCAATCTGGGGCCAGAATTCACAAAAGAATTGCGGGCTCGCGCAGTGGAGCGCTTTGAGGCCGTGACCTTGGACTTGATGAACCAACAGGCGAGTGAAGTCGAATACTTCTTGTCCCTTGAACCCAGTTTCTATGCTGCGGTCGCGGGTGAAAGGGATCTGGCCATGCAGGTTGCGGATCGACTCATGAGGATCACTGAGTTTTATGTGCCTGAGAGTCCAATTTTGGAATCGTTGAAGGTCCAGCTCGATTCCTTGAATGCCCAGATTGAAACCAAAAATGTGGAGATGGTGGATTTGGGTCGGTTTTCTTTTTGACTTGAGTGGCATTCAAAACGGATGAGCCAGAAGGTTGCCATATTGGCCAGTGGATCAGGATCCAATGCCCAAGGGTTGTGGCGGCACTTGGGTGAAAAGGACCTCGCTGAGGTGGTGTTCATCGGATGCAACCGTGGCCCAGATCGAGCTGAAATTTATGCGCGGGCTCAGGCGGATGGGCGCATGGCTGAACGGTTTTCGCGCAAGGATTTGGAAAGCGGAGATCTGCGCAAGTTGTTGGAAGCGCGCAAGGTGGATTGGATATTTTTGGCGGGCTTTTTGATGCACATCCCGCGGGATTTCATCGCAGGTTGGCCCCGTCAAATTGTGAACATCCATCCTTCGCTGCTGCCGAATTTCGGGGGACAGGGGATGTGGGGCCATCATGTTCATGAGGCGGTTTGGGCAGCAGCCGAAGCGGATGAGAATTTTCGAACCACGGGCATGACGATTCACCGTGTTAATGAGAATTATGACGAAGGTGAAGTGTTGTTTCAAGCTGCGGTGGCCATCGATCCGCGGTTCGATGATCCCAGCCAAATTGCCGCAAAAGTGCTTTCGCTCGAACACGATTACTACCCGAAAGTGGCGGAACATTTGATTCGCGATGAACCGATTCAGAAATCCTTAGGTTTTTAGCACATGTTGGATTGGAATGAAATCTTGAAGAGCACCATGGTGATGTTTGCGGTCATTGACATTGTAGGCAGCATCCCTGTGATTTTGGACATCAAAAAGAAGGCTGGAGACATCCATCCTGGAAGAGCGACTTTGGTGGCAACAGGATTGATGTTGGCTTTTTTGATTTTGGGGGAGGGCATCATCAATTTTTTGGGAATTGATGTGAATAGCTTCGCGGTGGCGGGCTCATTCATCATTTTTTTCATGTCTCTTGAGATGATCTTGGGGATTCAATTGTTCAAACAAGACCCCAATTCCATGAAAGCTGCGACCATTGTTCCCGTGGCATTTCCACTCATTGCAGGCGCGGGTTCGATGACTTCCATTGTATCGTTGCGCGCTGAATTTGGCCAAGTCAACATCGCCATTGCCATTTTGCTGAATATGCTTCTGGTATTTTTGGTGTTGCGTTCGACAGGTCGCATTGAGAAATTGCTGGGAGATGGGGGCATAGCCGTTTTGCAAAAGGTGTTTGGCATCATCCTCTTGGCCATGGCTGTGAAATTGTTCACTTCCAATGTGACGCATCTGCTCTGAGGCATGGCTACAATTCAAGTCTACACCGATGGCGGAGCCAGTGGAAATCCAGGTCCCGGTGGGTATGGCGTGATTTTGATGTCAGGCCCACATCGCAAGGAAATGAACCAAGGGTTTCGCCGCACAACGAACAACCGGATGGAATTGTTGGCGGTCATTACGGCCCTGGAGGCATTGAAGGGTGCAGGGCACGAAGTGGCCATTTATTCCGACTCCAAATACGTGGTAGATGCTGTTGAAAAACGCTGGGTATTCAATTGGGAGAAGAAGGGCTATAAGGACAAAAAGAATCCGGATCTCTGGCAACGATTTTTGCGGATTTACCGAAAGCACAGTGTCAAATTTCACTGGGTCAAGGGCCATGCTGGAAACCCGCTTAATGAACGGGCAGACGAATTGGCGGTTTTGGCATACCAAACCGGTCCACTCCACATCGACACCGCTTACGAGGCCACCGAGGCCTGAACCCTGCTGTCCGGCAAAGGGAACCTTTCGTGCCTTCGTATCTTTGCCAGTGAAACCAATACGACAACTCTTCGGACATGCGGACGGATCTATATACGGGACATGATTATTACAACATGGATGACCTCCTCACGGAGGAACACAAGTTGATTCGGGAAACCGCCAGGGCGTGGGTGAAAAAGGAAGTGAGTCCCATCATTGAGGCGGCGGCTGAGAAGTGCGAATTCCCCAGACACTTGCTCGCAGGACTCGGAGAAATAGGTGCGTTTGGCCCCTACATCCCCGAGGCATACGGTGGACCCGGTTTGGATCAGATATCCTACGGTTTGATTATGCAGGAACTCGAGCGCTGTGACAGTGGCCTCCGGTCAACAGCATCGGTTCAGTCCTCCTTGGTGATGTACCCGATTTGGCGTTATGGAACTGAGGAGCAGAAGCAGAAATTTTTGCCCAAGCTCGCAACAGGTGAAATGATGGGCTGTTTTGGCCTGACAGAGCCGGACCATGGCTCGAATCCAGGGGGCATGACCACCCACTTCAAAGAAGATGGTGATGATGTCATCTTGAATGGGGCGAAGATGTGGATTTCCAATGCTCCGTTTGCGGACATCGCGGTGGTTTGGGCCAAAAATGAAGCGGGCCGGATTCAAGGAATTGTTGTGGAACGTGGGATGGATGGATTCTCGACGCCTACAATGCACGGAAAATGGAGTCTGCGTGCCTCGGATACTGGGGAGTTGATTTTTGACAATGTTCGGGTGCCCAAGTCCAATATTCTGCCCGGACGTGATGGTTTGGGCGCACCCCTGAGTTGCTTGGACAGTGCCCGTTACGGCATTGCCTGGGGAGCCATTGGAGCGGCGCTCGACTGTTACGACACCGCCTTGCGCTATGCCAAGGAGCGGATTCAGTTTGACAGACCCATAGGCCAGTTTCAACTGCAACAAAAGAAACTGGCGGAGATGATTACGGAAATCACCAAGGCCCAGTTGTTGACCCTGCGTTTGGGTCAATTGCGGGATGCTGGTAAGGCCACATCGGCGCAGATTTCCATGGCCAAGCGAAACAATGTGGATATGGCCTTGACAGTGGCCAGAGATGCCCGGCAAATGTTGGGCGGCATGGGCATCACAGGCGAATATCCGATCATGCGCCACATGATGAATTTAGAATCCGTCGTGACTTATGAAGGCACGCATGACATTCATCTGCTGATCACAGGTTTGGATGTGACGGGTTTGAATGCATTTGTTTGACGGAACCCTTCTTGTTGTTTGAAAAATTCGGTGGCATGTCAATTTGACGGTATTGATTATATTTGGTTGAATGGGGCAGATGGCAAGAACTGGGCAAATTTGGTTGTGTCTTTGTTTGGGCTTGTTGTTGCTCAATGAGCAGGCGCAGGGCCAGCGCAGGACAAATCACCTGTACATGGCTGCAGGAACTGGGAATTATCTGGGGGATATCGGCGGGGTGGACGAGGGCAGCCGAGGATTCTTGTCTGATTTGCATCTTCAGGCCACAAGGGTTTCATTCACAGGGGGATATGCTCGGGGCTTGCGGTCCAATTTGTGGGCAGAGGGTCAGGTTTCTGTGGTCAAGCTTTACGATGATGATGCATTCACAAATGGAGGCCCACGGCGTGCGCGCAACCTCCATTTTCGAAATACCGTGTTGGAACTTTCGGGGCGACTGACTTGGGAAGTTTGGAGTGGACCTAACCGCCAAATTTCGGCAAAATCTTATCCTTCCTTGTATTTGTTTGCAGGGGCTGGGTTTTTCCATCACAATCCGCAAACCCGATTGAGATCCGCCTCAGACAATGCAAGTATCTGGCACGATTTGAGGGACTTGCGGACAGAGGGCCAAGCTTCACCTTACTCACTGTTGGCTTTGAGTTTTCCAACGGGGCTGGGCATGCGCTGGGACATTGCGCCTGGATGGATGTTGGGTTGGGAAGCGAGTTGGCGTTGGACCTCCACTGATTATTTGGACGATATCAGTGACCGATATGGTGATCCCGGCAACATGACTGAATTGGGGGCTCAATTGAGTTCTCAGGCGGATGCATTTTCTTTGGACGCGGCTGGTGGGGATTGGGATGAATCCATGCTGATTCATTTCCAACACAACCCGACTGGGGGGTCCCCCAGAGGCAATCCTGACAAAAAGGATGGTTTTGGGACTTTGCAAGTCAAATTGACCAAAAGCATTGATGGCCGCGCCCCATCAAATCGGAATCGAAATTACAACAAGACCAAGCGCGCGTCGCAGAGGCGTTTCCGCAAAGCCAAATACCAACCCAGCCGCATTCAAAGGTGGTTCCGAGGACGGGGGCGTTTCTGACGATCAGAAAGACTTCATTTCACAAATCCAAAGTGAATGGGTCCGCGTCATTCAATGCGGGAAACTTGCTGCGATAGGACTGAAGTTCTGCCCAATCCAATCTGGACTCGAGAAAACGACAAGGCATTTGAACATTCGTTCCTGCAATGAATTCTCGTTCACCTCGTGGCCCCATAACAGCACTGTCACCCGTGTGTTTCACGCCATTTCCGTCTTCACCCCAACGGTTGATGCCTACAACGTAAGCGCAGTTTTCAATGGCTCGGGCTTGCAACAAGATGGACCAGGCCTTGGATCGAACAGCAGGCCAATTTGCGACATACAATGCCAGATCCCAGGGTTCGTTTCCTGCATTCCGGCTGAAAACAGGGAACCGCAAGTCGTAACAGATTTGAAGGAGGATGCGCCAACCTTGATATTTCACAATGACCTTGTTGTTTCCAGGGGCATAATGGTCGGGCTCTTTCCCGAATGTGAACAAATGCCTTTTGTCGTAATGGACATTTGAACCATCAGGGGTCACAAAAAATCCGCGGTTTTTGAATTTTCCATTGGCCTCCAATGCAATTGTACTGCCATACCAAGCGGCTTGCGTTTCATGGCTCCAACGGGCCACTGCCGCTTGGGCTTGGCCCAACGCGTTCAGTTGAATTTTTTCGGGGGACATGGTGAATCCGGTGGACCACATTTCAGGAAGGACCACCAGATCTGGTTTTCGAGATATAATCTCCGGAAGCAAGGCTTCGACGGTGGCCAGATTGCCCATCGGATCAGACCACATCATGTTCATTTCCAACCCAAGAACTTTCATTCCGAATGGGAATGTGTCTGGTTCAACACGGCAGCAGCAGCGTCTTCAGGATGTTCTGCAATCCATCGCAATTTTTCAATGGCTTTGTCCAAGGTTTCATCTCCTTTTGCAAAACAAACCCGCAAACGGCGTGAATCCTGTTGCATGACATGTCGTGGATTGTAAAATGAGGAGACTGGAATGGTGGCCAATCCAATGTCATGCGATCGGGTCCAACTTCGCGCAACAGCACCATCTGGCGCATCGAGAAAGGACTCGTAAGACAAAATTTGGAAGTACCCCCCTTGCGCAGGTTGGAACACCCAAGCTGTATCTCGCAATCCATGCAACAATCGATTCCGTTTGGTTTCGTAAAAGGCCGCCAACTCGGCCAAATGCGCGATGCCATTTGGTGTGCGCAAGAACGAAGCGATGCCCAACTGAATGGGTCCTGCCGTGGAAAACACATCATACTGGTGCACTTTTCTCACTTCGGCCATGAACTCGGCAGGTCCCACCAAACTACCTACTTTCCAACCTGTGGCGTGGAGCAATTTACCAAAGGACTGTGCGATCAGGGCGCGTTGAGCCAAACCTGGATGACTGGCCACTGAGATCACCGGCCGTCCGTCATGAACAATGGGCCCATAGACTTCATCACTGAGCAGGATGGCATGGCTGCCGTCCAGGATTTGGTGGAGTGTTTCAAGGTCTTCGGGTCGCAGACAAGCCCCTGTGGGGTTGTGCGGAGAATTTACAATGACCATGCGGGTTCGCCGATCGAGAACGGCCCGCAAGGCGTCAAAATTCAACCCATCATCTTCATCTCGACGTTCTACGCGCCGAATATTTCCACCAGCCAATTGAACCGCTGGAGCGTACAAATCATAGGCAGGTTCCATCAAGATGACCTCGTCGTTTTCGCCGACAAAAGCTTGGATGGCAGCAAAGATTAAGGATGATGCCCCAGCGCCGATGGTGACTTCAGATTCAGGATGGTATTGGGCGTTAAAACGCTGCTCCAAATCCCACGCAATCCATTCTCGCAGTGCGAGGTGACCTGCCATGGGTGCGTATTGATTGGCTGCAGGCCCTGAGCACATTTCTCGTGCCACCGCTTCCACCAAGGGAACTGGTGGCGCGAAATCTGGAAATCCTTGGCTCACATTCAAGGCTCCATTGGCTTTGGCCAAGGCCGACATTTCTGTGAAGATGGTGGTTCCCACACGAGGCAACTTCGAAGCTGGCAAGTTGAAAGGTATATTCATCTGCAGCTAAAGGTAAATGCGTTCGTCTTCACCGAATAATGGCAAAAGCTTGAACCCCTGCGGATTCACCATCGCGGTCGACAGCAAATGCATAGTACATCCCGAAAGGGGCCGGCTGTCCATCCATGTCCAAGCCATCCCAAATGGCCCGCCCCCCTTCGGAGGTCATCGAAGCCACCAACCGGCCGGTTGCATTGGTGATGGAAACCGTGGAATTGTATGCACATCCGTCGATTGTCACTGGGCCGCTGTGTTCCGGCAAAACGGGATTGGGGTACACGGTGAGTGCATCGATGGATTTGACAAAATTCGTCGCATCGTTCGTATAACGCATCAACCCATTTTCGGTTCCAATGAACACTTCACCCGTTCTGTGGTTGATGGCCACGTCTGTGATGTTGTTGCTGGGCAATGGGCTGTTAGCGGCGGTGAAATGGGCCAGTGTCTGGGTGCCATCGGGGCTGACCAAATATGCTCCGGAGCCGGCAGTTCCAATCCACTTTCGGTTGCCGCCATCGATGGTGATGCAGCGGACACTCTCCGTTTCCAACAAAAGTTGAAAGTTGCCGTCTTGCTCAATCAAAATGCTGGACACGGCGGGTTCCGGTGGTGTCCCGCCGAAAAGTGAAGAAGGGACATACAAGACCCCCGGACCTGCGGCGGTCCCGAACCATATTTCACCATCCAAATCTTCTTCCAAAGCAAAAACATCCGCTGAAGGCAGTCCGTCGACATCGCCACTGCTGAGCCGCACCCAATCGTCATCTGAAGTGATTTCGGGAGTGCCTTGCGTATCATACACCAAAACCCCGTTGCCCCGCGAGACCACAGCCACGACAAATCCTTGGCGGGTGGCGAGTACATCCGTCAAAAACTCATCATCTTCCAAGGCATTGTTGAGCGGCATGGCTTTCCATGTTCCATCGGTCAAACGAACGTGCAAGGGGTTCGGGTCAAACGCGCTCGTGACCCAAAGGTTCCCATCTGGATCAAAATCGACACCGGCGATCCGAAGGACAGCATCCATACCTGTCCCGGAGGGAGTTAGGGTGCTGTTGTTTTCATTGTAGGTTTGAATCCATTCACCCTTTTTCACTTCCACAACCCCTTCTTCCCAAGAGCCGAGAAAGGCGTGTTCGTCATCCAGGGGGTCGATGGCCACGCTGAGGACGTCTTTGATTTGGGCCAAATTGTTCCAGCTGCTGTCCAGCGCCGCGGACCTCCAATCCCCATTTTGCAAGCCAAAAAGGGGTTGGGTCACAAAACGCCCAGTCCAAGTCTCATCGACGCCACCAGCCGCCACCCACAGGACATCGTTCCAAGTTTCCAAATCATGCACCAAGTCCAGTGGTGGGCCACTCGGTGCGATGGAACGGCCTCCGACACCGGCTCCAATGTCTCGAAATAATAGGCCACCGAGGTCGTTGCCTACCCAACAATGACCCCAAGACTCCTCAGATTCGGCGACATGAAAAACGATGTCATTGGGCCTGAATGGTTGATTGGCTGCAGTGAGGTAGGTTTGGTCGGGTTCTGGAACGGACAGGTCAGCAGGAAAAAGCTGAATGCTATTGAAATCGCCCAAGGCCAGTTGCCAAGGCAATTCCCCCACATGGCCAGAGGTGGCCGCGCAATCTACTCGAGCTCCGTTCCAGCCTGGCAAAGGCTGCCACAAGCCGTCCAGCAAAACCCACACATCATCTCTGGGGCCTTCGCTTTCAGGATCATTCCGCAACACCAAAATGGGTTCGCCGTTCGCACCGGACAATAAATGGCGGCAGTCTGCGGTCTCCAGCGGCATATCGTCCCAAACAGACCAAGCGGTGGCGGCATTCAAAAACGGATGATTCACGTCTGCCTCGAAGATGCCATGCTCTGTCCAAGCAATGTAGACCTCTTCAGTGGCCCTCACCCCCCAGACATTGAGCAGTTCTTGTTGGCCTTGGAGATACCATGTGTTTCGCACATCGAAGGTTCGGGGGTGCAATTCCACGATCCCGAATGCACAAGCCGCCAACAACCGCACATCGCCATCCGGACGGTGAATGAAGGTCAGGCTGTGGATGGCCTTGCTCCCGATGAGGTTGCTGTCTCGGATGTCTGTCAGGGTGAAAAGCCTTGTTCCATTGAGGTGCACAAAATCTATCAGGCCGTTTTCATAGGCCACAATGAGGGTTTGGTTGTCCAAATCAAACGCCAAAGCGGTGGGCCCCACATGGCTCAACGCATTCACTGTGGACCAGCGGTTCAACTCTCCATCCTTCAGGTCATACGTAAACACCGCTTTCTGTGTTCTCGCAGCAATGACCCCTGACTGACCCCATGCGAATTGGGGTTCCCCTGGTCCCACGCTCCAAAATTCATCGCTGTCTTCCAAGCCCCAACCCGAAGCATCGCTCGGGCACCAAAGCACCTGCTCGACTTGTTGCCACGGGAACCCATCGCGCCAGGAGCCCACGGGGAAGGACAAATCTGTGGATTCACCACTGGAGGGGACTTGGGCAAAGGCTGTCCATGTCCAAGTTAACCCCATGACCCACGTGATCCATCGCACCGGGCACTTTTCCATTTCAATGTGATTGTGCATTCGCTTCATCAGACGCCGCAAAGTTCGCATTTATTGCCTTGTTTGCGGAATGGGTCGTGATGAACGATGGATCAGTCCCAGAACCGCTCCGCTTGCCATCGAAATGTCTCCGGTCCATGGGTTTCGAGTTTCTCCAAGGCCTCGACATCTCCCAAGCTGTATGTAAATCCTCTGGGCCCGGGTTCGATTCGCACGATGCCCCAGACAATGAGCAAGCAGAGCAGATCTTCGGCATCTGAGTAAGGCAATCTTGCGATGCGCGCAACATGCCGGAATTGGAGAGTTCTTCCGCTTCGCCAAGCTGCAAATAGCTTGCCCACATATTGGTCATAACGAAACTCACTGCGATCCTTTCGCATTTCGTATTGCCAAACCTTGATCAGAACAGGGTTTGCCTTGATGTTCTTGTCCCCTTTTCGCAAAAAGGACAACCATTTGCCTTGTTTGTCCTCGCAAAAATGAGGCCGAGCGGCTGATCGGGGGACCTGAACTTCGAGAATGGTTCGGCCTTCTGCTTTCCAGACTTGAACTTCAAACGGGATGGAAGGGCGGCTGTGCAATTCAGCCGCGGCTTCAATCATGTGGTACTCTTCCTCGGCTCGACATCCACAAACAGCGCCATTGTCCCGAACACCAATCAGCATACGTCCACCGCTGGTGTTGGCGTAAGCGACCATGGTTTTGGCAATTTTTCGCGCGTCGTCCACACGCATTTTGAAATCCTGGTGCTGATGCTCCCCTTCAGCAATCATTTGCAACACATAGGACATGTGTGCAATCTACCTGAAATTGATTACTTTTGCCCCGAACTTTTCAGGAGTGACAGCAAAGAGGGGAATCAACCCCTCTTTTTTGTCTGCGACTGCCGGGTTTGCAACTGGGGACGCGCAAGCGGTCCTGGTTGGCGGATTGAATCACACAAGACACCATGATTACAGCACAACAAATCAAAGACCTCGCGGAGCCTTTTCTGGATGGCACTTCGGGATTTTTGGTGGATGTCCAGGTGTCAGAGGGCAACATGATCAAAGTGTTGCTGGACAACGACGAGTCGACCAGCATCGAAGATTGCATGTCCCTCAGTCGTCATTTGGAATCCTTGTTGGACCGGGACGATGAAGACTTTTCTTTGGATGTTTCGTCGCCGGGTCTCGATCAGCCCCTGCGGTTCGACCGACAATACCGGAAGAACATCGGCCGTGTGGTTGAGGTGAAGCCTACAGGTGCGGGAAAAGTGGAAGGCAAGTTGACGGCGGTTGAGGCGGATGAAATCGAACTGACGATTCGCGAGAAGCGTCGGATTGAGGGGCGGAAGGCGAAGGAATGGGTGGAGGAGAAAATGCGGTGGAGGATTCAAGATTTGGACTGGACAAAAGTGACTATCTCATTCAAATAAGAAGCAAGCAAAATGGCGCAGCTCAATTTGGTGGATTCCTTCAAGGAATTCAAGGAGTTCAAGAACATCGACCGGGAGGTCATGATGGGCATCTTGGAAGATGTGTTCCGGGCGATGATTCAAAAGAAGTATGGTGACGACGCCAACTTCGATATCATTATCAACCCGGACAAAGGTGATTTGGAGATTTGGCAAAACCGGGAAATCGTGGAAGATGGAGAGGTTGAGGATGAAGCCACCCAGATTGCCCTCGGCGATGCTTTGAAAATCGAAGATGACTTTGAAGTCGGGGAGGAGGTTTCTGAAGAAATTTCTTTTGAGTCCTTTGGCCGACGTAATGTGTTGTCTTTGCGACAGAATTTGGCAGGGCGCATTCTGGATTTGGAGAAAGATGTCATTTTCCAGAAGTACAAAGAGCGGGTAGGCGAGGTCATCAGCGCTGAAGTGTACCAAATTTGGAAGCGGGAAATCCTGCTTGTGGACGACGAGGACAATGAGGTGGTGATGCCCCGTGATCGTCAAATTCCAGGGGACTTTTTCAAAAAGGGAGACACCATTCGGGCGGTCGTGGAAGCTGTGGAGATGCGCAACAACAACCCGAAGATCATCTTGTCGCGGACGGCGCCAGAGTTCTTGGAGCGATTGTTTGAGCAGGAGGTTCCTGAGATTTACGACGGCTTGATCACCATCAAAAAAGTGGTTCGCGCTCCCGGAGAGCGTGCCAAAGTGGCCGTGGAGTCCTATGACGAACGCGTGGATCCGGTTGGGGCTTGCGTGGGCATGAAGGGGTCTCGAATTCACAGCATTGTCCGGGAGTTGAAGAACGAAAACATAGACGTAATCAATTACACGGACAACGAGCAGTTGCTGGTTCAGCGAGCTTTGTCCCCTGCGAAAATCACGTCCATTGAACTCGACGCCGCCACCGGACGTGCCAAGGTGTTCTTGAAAGGAGACCAGGTGAGCTTGGCCATTGGCAGAGGCGGCAACAACATTCGCCTTGCGGGTCAATTGACTGGATATGAAATTGACGTATACCGGGAGGATGAGGAAGCCATCGATGATGTGGAATTGAAGGAATTCGCAGATGAAATCGATGAGTGGATCTTGAATGAATTCATCAAAATCGGATTGGACACAGCCCGTTCTGTGCTTGACTTGGAAGAGTCAGATTTGGCTCAACGAACGGACTTGGAAGTTGAAACCATCCGTGAAGTTTTGAAAATCCTCAAAGACGAGATGGCCTGATGGAATCCACTGCATGATTTCGGACTCCGGCAACAAACCTTACCTTTCGACTGAAAACCCTTAGATCCCGCCTTTCGCCAATGGCAGACGCAAACAAACCCGTACGACTCAACAAACTCACCCGAGAATTCAATCTGGGGCTCCAAACCATTGTGGACTTTCTGGATAGCAAAGGAATTGAAGTCGAAGCCAAGCCCACTGCCAAGGTGGATGCGGAGGCAGTTGCCTTGGTACGGGCAAATTTTCAGGATGAAAAGGCAGCGAAGGAGAAGGCGCAGAATACGTCCCGATCGGTGACTGAACGCAAGAGCGTTACACTCGCTTCTACCAAAAAGGAAGACCACCCGTCAGAAGAGGAAGAAATCGAAATCGACCTTTCGGTGTTCCAGAAAAGTGATAAGCCACCCGTTGTGGAGCGTGTAGAGCCCGAACCGGTTGATCCGACTGAGCCCGAACCGGAACCGTCGCCCGAGGTGGAAGAAGTGAAAGCGGTGAAGGAGGAGCCCGAGAAGGAGGAGCCCGAGAAGGAGGAGAAAGCATCTGTTGCAGAAGCGCCAGACGATGTTGAAGCAGAGAAAGACGATGCGAATTCGCCCTTGAAAGTCGTGGGAAAACTGGATTTGGAATCAGTCACGAAAAAACGCAAGACCAAAACAAAAGCAGAAAAGGAAGCCGCACGGGCTGAGCTGCAAGCCAAGTCAAAAGCCATCACAGCCAAGACGGCTGCTCAAGCGAAAAAAGACAAGGCCAAGGCGGAGCAGGAAGCCAAAGAGGCTGCCGAATTGGCCGAACGGGAAGCTGCGGCGCGGAAGCGGGAAGAAGAGAAACCGGAAGTGGTTCGTGCCAAGGTTGAAAAGCTTTCAGGCCCCACGGTGGTGGGCAAAATCGATTTGCCCGTTGAAAAGAAGCGGACCCCTGCGTCGAAGGAGGATGGCAAGCGGAAGCGGAAGCGCATCACGAAGGTGGATGTAGACAAGTCGGTGAAAACTGCGGGCAATCGTGGGGGGTCCAACGACAAGAAAGGACGAGGAAAACGGAGTGAACCCAAGCGCGAAGTCAGCCAAGCCGATATTCAAAAAGAAATCAAGGATACACTTGCTCGCCTCAGTGGCGGTAAGAAGTCCGGTTCTTCCAAGTTGCGTCGTGCCAAACGCAGTGCCATTCAGGAACGCCAAGAAAAGGAATTGGCTCAACAGCAAGCCGCTGCCAGCACCTTGCAATTGACGGAATTTGTGACCGTGGCGGAATTGGCTAACATGATGAACACCAATGTCAACGAAGTGATTTCCGCTTGCATGACGTTGGGCATCATGGTGTCCATCAACCAACGATTGGACTCTGAAACCATCACCATTATCGTCGAAGAATTCGGCTATGAAGCGGATTTTGTTTCGGCGGAAGTTCAAGAGGCCATTGAGATTGAGGAGGACAGCGACAAAGATCTTGAGGTGCGTCAGCCGATTGTGACGGTGATGGGACACGTAGATCACGGCAAGACCTCCTTGCTCGATTTCATCCGCAAAGCCAATGTAATTGCTGGTGAGGCAGGCGGCATCACCCAGCACATAGGTGCATACAGTGTGGAATTGCCGAAAGGGGGCAAGATGACCTTTCTCGATACACCCGGTCACGAGGCGTTTACAGCGATGCGTGCGCGCGGTGCTCAGGTGACCGACCTCGCTATCATTGTTGTGGCTGCAGATGATGCGGTGATGCCACAGACGAAGGAGGCAATCAACCACGCGCAAGCGGCGGGCATTCCCATGATTTTTGCCATCAACAAAGTCGATCGTCCGGAAGCAAACCCTGACAAAATTCGTCAGGAATTGGCGGAAATGAACATTCTCGTTGAGGAATGGGGGGGCAAATTCCAAAGCCAAGAAATTTCAGCCAAAACGGGCATGAACATTGAGGAATTGTTGGAAAAGGTGTTGTTGGAGGCGGAGATGTTGGATTTGCGGGCGAATGCCAAAAAGCGCGCATTGGGAACCGTTATTGAATCCTCATTGGACAAAGGCCGGGGTTACGTGACGAATTTGCTGGTCGAGGGTGGAACGCTTCATGTGGGTGACGCCATTTTGGCTGGTCAGTTCTCGGGAAAAGTGAAGGCGATGTTCAACGAGCGTGGTGCCCGGGTTAAAGAAGCTGGACCTGCCATTCCCGTCTCTGTTTTGGGATTGGATGGTGCCCCTACAGCAGGAGACAAGTTCCATGGTTTTGAGGACGAAAAGGAAGCCAGATCCATTGCGACAAAGCGTCAGCAATTGCAGCGTGAGCAAGGTGTTCGGGCGCAGAAGACGGTGACCTTGGAAGAGCTCGGCCGACGCATTGCGGTTGGGGAATTCAAGGAATTGAACTTGATTGTCAAAGGCGATGTGGATGGTTCCATCGAGGCCTTGAGTGATTCTTTGCAGAAGTTGTCAACGGAAAAGGTCCAAGTGAACATCATTCACAAAGCGGTGGGTCAGATATCCGAGTCGGACATCCTGCTGGCCAGTGCCTCTGACGCAATCATCATTGGTTTCCAGGTGCGTCCATCAGGTGCGGCAAGAAGGTTGGCGGAAAAGGAAGAAGTCCAGATTCGACTCTATTCGGTGATCTACAAGGCGATCGAAGAGATGAAAGACGCCATGGAGGGTCTGCTATCGGCCAAAATTGAGGAAAACATCACGGGCTCCGCAGAAATACGTGAAACCTTCAAAATTTCGAAGGTGGGCACCATCGCGGGTTGTTTTGTCACTGAAGGCGAAATCAAGCGATCGAGTAAGGTGCGTGTCATTCGAGAGGGCGTCGTAGTTTATACAGGGGTCCTGGGCTCTTTGAAGCGTTTCAAAGATGATGTCAAAGAAGTCAAACGCGGATTCGAGTGTGGCTTGAATGTCGAACGATTCAATGACATCAAAGTGGGAGATGTCGTAGAGGCCTTTGAAGAAGTTGAGGTGAAACAGACCCTTGAGGATTGATTTCAATTCAATCCAAGTTCAGTTGACGTGCAGGCAATTGCACGGGTTCGATGGCACAAGGAAGGGTTAGTGCGTTTGGATAAATCCGCGCCCAAGACGTCCGAAGCCGTTCCGCAGCCCATTTGTCCCGAAAATCACCGACCATCAAGCCATAACTTGGGGGCATGGCTTGCAAATAAATGGGCTTTTCTGTGATGCGGCGCAATTTGGCGCGCTCCATGCGTGCCGCCTGCAAATCGCCTAGAAAAACTTGGACCCGGTAGCCCTCGATGGGCGCAGGTGACAATCGCCAAAGGGAGTCCAACGTGTCCAATCGTGCCGGTTGATCCAGTCGAAAATGGCCGGGAGGCAAGGGTTCTTGTGAAAAAACACTGGGTTCTTCTGCGGTCGTTTCAGCATCATTGGACGGAGATTCGACGGCTCTTCGGATGGTTTCGAGAAAATTTTCATCTTTTGTTGAAACCCCCTCATCAAACGGCTCGCCATTTGTCATTTGGTCGGTTTCAGGTGCCACGGAAATGGTGTCAGCAGGCACAGCTGGAGAATAGACATTGACACTTTCAGATTTGGGTTTGAAAATCCCCTTCCACCAGGGCTCAGTCTGTCCCAAAGCAGGAACCGAAAACAAGGTGCCGAGGGCTGTGAGAACACAGATGCTGGCGGAAATGCAATTCAAGTTCATCGGTGATCAAATGAGGTGCTTGGACAAAGCTAAGTTCGGATTGAAATGAGATTTCGGAAAAAAGCCGAAAAATCGGATGTTTCCGCGATTCGTACTCAAGATCCGCTCAACTTGTTGAAAAAGGGCGAATTGGTGATTTTGAAAGTTCTATTCAGAATGAATATAGATAGCAAAATCTTCTTGCATTTATTGGCTAAAATCGGACGAATTGAGCCGTCTCTGATTACTTTTGCGCCCGAATCAGAGATTGTAAACATGCGATTAGCGAATAACGCAGCTCAAGGGGTGCGCCGATGGGTTAAGAACATGGCTTTGGGGTTGTTTGTTCTCTTGCCGGCGATGCAAGCGTCAGCGGGCGTCTGGGACGAGGGCAATATTGAAAATGGCCAAGCCCTGTTCAATGCAAACTGTGCCTCATGCCACAAGGTCACGGATGAAGTGGTCGCGGCTCCGGGTTTGGCAGGAATTGCCGAGCGTTGGGGAGCGAGTGAAGAACTGTTGATCCAATGGATACAAAACCCGCAGGGAGCGGCCGAATCAGGTGATCCCTACATCAAGTCTCTGGTCGAGCGCTACGTGCCCACCTATGGCTGGATGAGCGCTCAAGCGGTTAGCGCTGACGAAATCAAGGACATCATGGCCTATGTCCAAAATCCGCCTGACGTGGCATCGACCACAGCTGACGCAGGTTCTGATTGTCCGAATGTCGATGAAATCCCGCTTGAAGAAGAAAGCGCTGATACGGGAATTTGGTTTCTGATTCTCCTGATTCTCTTCCTCATCATTTCATTGAGTGCTGCCGGTGTAGGTCGGACATTGACGAGTGCTCTGCGCGAGGAGCGTGGTCTGAAACCACTGGAAGACGCCACCTATGCAGAGCGGTTGAAGTTGTGGTTGTGGAACAACCGTGTGGCCGCTTCTCTGGTGGGTTTGTTTTGCGTGGCTTATGGTGTTGTGATTGGTTACCAAACCCTCATGGGCATCGGTGTTGTGGCAGGATACATGCCTGACCAACCCGTGAAGTTCATCCACAGCGTGCACGTCTGTGAAAATGAGGTTGATTGCAAGTACTGCCACCACAGCGCTTATGAGTCCAAGCATGCTGGCATCCCATCGGCCAATGTTTGCATGAACTGCCACAAGGCGGTGAAAAAGGGCAGTAGATACGGGGAAACGGAAATTTCGAAGATTTATGCGGCCATCGGATTTGACCCTGAGACCAGCACATACATCGATGGCTCAGGCCAAAACGGCTACACCTTGCCGCAGGACAACTATGACGGTGAGCCACTCAAATGGAACAAGGTGCACAACCTCCCAGATCACGTCTTCTTTAGTCACCAGCAGCACGTTGTAGTGGGCGGGTTGGCTTGCCAAAATTGCCACGGAGATGTCGGGACTTATTCAGTGGGACGGGTCGCCCAAGTCGAAGACATCAACAAATTGGTGAATGATTACCCCGGGTTGATTCAGTTGTCGAAGCCCACCTTGACGATGGGTTGGTGCATCGAGTGCCACAACAAAGCTGAGGTCAGTTTGGCCAAAAGTGGGTATTACGAAGAAATTCACAATCGCCTCAAAGGAAGTGTACGCGGAAATGAAGAGCTGCGACGCTACTTGAAAGACGAATCGATTACTGTCAAGGAGCTCGGCGGCTGGGAATGCGCCAAGTGCCACTACTAAGAATACCATATCGCAGCCACATGGCGAATCAAAAACGTTATTGGTCCGGACTGGATGAACTTCATCAGACGGACGAGTTCAAAGAGATTCAGGAGAGTGAATTCCCGGCAGCGCAGACGGTCGATGAATTCTTGTCTGATGAGCGGTTGGAATCAACCCATACGGGTCGCCGGGATTTCTTGAAATTCATGGGATTCAGCTTGACTGCGGCGACGCTTGCTGCTTGCGAGACACCCGTAATCAAATCCATCCCATACACGAATAAGCCCGAGGAGGTCACCCCAGGTGTGGCCAACCATTACGCGTCTACCTACTACGATGGGCAGGATTATGCGAATGTCTTGGTCAAGACGAGAGAGGGCCGTCCCATTTTCATCAAACCCAATCGGGAAACTGGCCTGGGTGGTGTGAATGCCCGCGTGAACGGTGCAATCATGAGCCTTTACGATGGCGCGCGATTGGAGGGGCCACAGATGAATGGCGAATCCACCGATTGGGCGACGCTTGACAAAGCGGCAATGGCGGCATTCCAGGGAGAAGGGAGAAAAGTGTTGTTGACGGGTTCCGTGGTCAGTCCCTCGGTGCAAAGGGCCATCGACACCTTTCGAAATTCAACCGGTGCTGAACACATCAGCGTCGATCCTGTGGACTGGAGTGCCATCAAACGTGCCTCTAAAGATGATTTTGTGGACGTATTCCCAGTTTTCCATTTGGACCGTGCTTCTGCTGTGGTGTCCATTGCCGGAGATTTCTTGGGGTCGTTTGGTGATGTGACTCGCCAAGCGGGTGATTGGGCGAAGACCCGTCGTCCAGAGGACGGTGAGATGTCGCGTTTGCACATGTTTGAATCGGCGATGAGTCTAACGGGTTCGAATGCAGATCACCGGACCATGGTCAAGCCATCGGAGTACGGCAAAGTGGCCACAGCCTTGCTGAAGGCCCTGACCGGACAAGGAACTGCTGGAGAACTGGACGAGGAGACGGCGAAAGCTGTGGCGCAGGCTGCGAGTGATTTGAAAAAAGCAGGACGTGCCGGCTTGGTCATCGCCGGTGTCAACGATTACGCGATTCAACGTGTGGTCAATGCCATCAATGCAGCGTTGCAGGCACCTGGTTACACGGTGACTTACCCCACAAACAACCTGAATTCTGGGAACCATGCGAGCTTCGGCCAGTTGGTGGCCGACATGAATGCTGGACGGATTTCCGCATTGGCCATCGTGGATTCCAACCCAGCTTACTTTGCGCCAGACGCTGATGCTTTCAAGGCAGGCCTGTCGAAGGTTAAGTTTTCCGTTTCCACTGCCGGTGTGGCGGATGAGACGGCATCCTTGTGTTCTGCGATTGCGCCGGCCCACCATTGGTTGGAATCTTGGGGTGACGCCGTTCGGGTTCCAGGCCGAATCGACTTGACTCAGCCCACCATCTCCCCCTTGTTCAATACACGGCATAGCGGTGAAAATTTGCTCGCGTGGACGGGGGACAGCACGGACTGGTACACCTATGTGAGGCGCACACACAATCCGGCCTACATCGGTGACATGATGTACACGGATGCAGCATGGAACAAAAGCCTTCACAATGGATTCATCGCCACAGGTGTTCGAGAGGATGCTCCAGATGCAGGCTTGTCTTATATGGGGGGCAATACGGTATCAGCATCTGTTCGAGAACTGAATGCACGGAAAGGAGGGGAATGGGAATTGGCGTTGTATCAAAAACCCACCATGGGCGCAGGACTGCATGCGGCCAACCCCATGCTCCAAGAGACACCTGATCCATTGACAAAGGTCACTTGGGACAATTACGTGACCATGTCCCCTGCAGACGTGAAGGCCATGGGCTTGAACACCTTCATCGGGCAGGAGAAGCCAGCAAGTATGGTTCGTGTTGAGGTGAAGGGTCGGGCCATGGACCTGCCCGTATTTCCAATGCCTGGACAGGCACCCGGCACCATCGGTGTGGCCCTGGGGTATGGACGCGGCGCGAACGGTGAAAACGTGGGGAAAGCCGCCTTCCAGAGCGGGGAGAATGGAACGTTCATCACTGATGCGGAAGGAAACAAAGTTCCCGTTGGAAAGAACGTTTTCGGCTGGATGGCCGAGCGAAGTGGGCACTTTGACACCACGCAATTTGACGTTTCCTTGGCTGCAACAGGGGGTGAATATGCCTTGGCTTGTACCCAAATCCAAAACACCTACATGGGACGTGATTCCATTGTGAAGGAAACGGATTTCGGAAGCTATTTCCAGGAGCGAAAAGCGAAAAAGGGCGATGCGTCTTGGAACAAGCTCATCAAGTTGGCTGTTCATGAAGATGTCAACGAAGATGGGGTGATCAATGCCCAAGACGGCAAACCCACAAGCGCATTTGACTTGTGGCATGAGCATGCTGTAGAGGAGGTGGGTCATCGCTGGGGCATGACCATTGATTTGACCACTTGCACGGGCTGCAGCGCCTGTGTGACGGCATGCCACATCGAGAACAACGTGCCCGTGGTGGGCAAAGATGAGGTTCGGCGCCACCGCGACATGCATTGGATGCGAATTGACCGGTTTTTCTCTTCTGACTACAGCCTCGAGCGTGGAGAAGAGGAAGGTGAAGGCGTCATTTCTTCCTACCGGAAAATGGAGGATCCTTCTCTGAATCCGGAGACCACCCACATGCCCATGATGTGTCAGCACTGCAACCACGCTCCGTGTGAGACGGTTTGTCCAGTCGCCGCCACAACGCACAGCAACGAAGGGCTGAACCAAATGACTTACAACCGTTGCATCGGAACCCGCTATTGTGCGAACAACTGTCCTTACAAGGTGCGCCGATTCAATTGGTTCAATTATCCTGGATACAAGAAGTTTGCCAACTTCAACCCAGCGCAAGATGCTTTGACCCGCATGGTTTTGAATCCTGATGTCACGGTGAGAAGCCGTGGTGTGATGGAGAAATGCAGCATGTGTGTTCAGCGCATTCAAGCGGGCAAATTGGAAGCGAAGAAAGCCGGAACGCCCGTCATGGATGGCACGGTGACTTCCGCTTGTGCCGAGGCTTGCCCGACGAATGCCATTTCGTTTGGTGATTTGAATGACAAAAATTCCGGCGTTCGCGGCATCTCTGAAAACAACCGTGCTTATCACGCATTGGAAGAAATTGGTGTGAAACCCAACATCTTCTACATGACCAAGGTGCGAAATACCGAACCGTCTCAAGCTTAACCGATCGATATGCAACAAGAAGCAGCCATTCGGGAGCCCCTGATTTTGGGGAACAAGTCTTACAAAGACATCACCGATGACGTCGTGGGTCCCATTGAGGGTCCTGCACCGATTGGGTGGAAAATCATGATCACCATCGCTAGCCTCATTGCAGTTTATGGAGTGGGATGCATCCTGTATCTTTTGGGAACTGGCATCGGGGTTTGGGGACTGAACAAGACTGTGGGATGGTCTTGGGACATCACAAACTTCGTCTGGTGGGTGGGAATTGGACACGCGGGCACACTGATTTCTGCCGTGTTGTTGCTTTTCCGTCAAAAATGGAGAATGGCCATCAACCGGTCTGCAGAAGCGATGACCATATTCGCAGTGATCATGGCGGCGATTTTTCCAGGCATTCACATGGGTCGGATTTGGGTGAGCTACTGGGTGTTGCCGTTGCCCAACCAATTTGGTTCCTTGTGGGTGAATTTCAACTCACCTCTGTTGTGGGATGTTTTTGCCATTTCCACATATTTCTCGGTTTCCTTGGTGTTTTGGTACATCGGGCTGATTCCTGATTTTGCCACCATCCGTGACCGAATGCAAAAGCCTTTGGCGAAGAAAATTTATGGTGTGCTCTCTTTTGGATGGAGTGGTCGTGCGAAACATTGGACCCGATTTGAAGAAGTGTCCTTGGTGCTGGCAGGCATCGCAACCCCGTTGGTGTTTTCAGTTCACTCCATTGTATCCATGGACTTTGCTACGTCTGTCATTCCGGGCTGGCATACAACCATCTTCCCGCCCTATTTCGTGTCCGGTGCAGTCTTTTCAGGCTTCGCCATGGTTCAAACCTTGCTGCTGATCATGCGCAAGGGCATGAAGTTGGAAAACTACATTCATGTGAAGCATGTGGAATACATGAACATCGTCATCATCGTGACGGGATCGATTGTGGGTGTGGCCTATCTTACTGAGTTGTTCATCTCCTGGTACTCGGGTGTGGAATATGAAAGCTATGCATTCATCAATCGATTCAGCGGACCTTACAGCTGGTCTTATTGGATCATGATGACTTGCAACGTGATCAGCCCACAGCTTTTCTGGTTCAAAAAGATTCGCCGGAGTCTGTTGGCCACTTTTGCTCTGTCCATTGTGGTGAACATCGGCATGTGGTTTGAACGTTACGTCATCATCGTGACCTCCATTCATCGGGATTATGATCCCTCAAGTTGGGGTGAATTCCATCCCACCTCCATCGACATCGGTGTATTCATCGGAACGTTGGGCATTTTCTTTACGCTATTCCTCGCTTTCGCGCGCTTTTTCCCGGTTTTGGCCCTCAATGAACTCAAAACCATTTTGAAGTCCAGCGGTGAGCATTATAAGAAACTCCACACGAAGGCCTGATTATGAGCAAGGTATTTCACGTGATGTATGACGATGACGACACCCTGAAAGGGGCGGCGTCCCAACTCGTTCAACAGGGCATTCGCATCAAGGATGTGTTTTCCCCATTTCCAATCCACGGCATTGATCCCATCATCGGAATCAAGAGGACCCGACTTGCCATTGCGGCATTCATGTACGCCTCAACCGGTACGACGCTTGCTTTATTGGGCATGTGGTATTTCATGATACAGGACTGGCCCATGAACATTGGTGGCAAACCGAGTTTCTCCTTGATCGAGAACTTACCGGCGTTCATTCCTGTCACTTTCGAGTTTTCGGTCCTTTGCGGCGCGCACGGAATGGCCATCACCTATTTGCTGCGCAATGGCACCCTGCCAGGCATGCCAGCGTCCAATCCGGATCCAAGAACCACGGACAACATGTTCGTGATGGAAATCATTGCTGATGACAACGGCATGAGTGCTGACGATTTGGAATCTGCAATCAAGCAAACCGAGCTGGTTGAGCTCAGCATCAAAGAATACGAGTCATGAAGATCCGCTGGAATTCAATGTTGCCAGTTGTGGCTGGAACGTCCATGGCGCTCTGGGGTTGTGTTTCCAATCCAGACAGTCCGGGATTGGAGTACATGCCAGATATGTATCGCTCGCCGGCCATTGAGGCCTATGTAGACTATGGACAAGACCCCTATCAAGTGGGTGAAGAAACGGCGGCTTCGCAGCGATTGGTGCAGTCGGCACGCAAGCCTGTTCCTGGAACGATTCCTTTCGCCCCAGAGGCCATGGATTTCGTGATGCCCTATCCCTATCCAAGTACACCTGAGGGGTATGAAGCCGCTGGGGCCAACTTGCGCTCTCCGTTGACCACCAACCAAACCCACATTGAATCAGGCAAGGAGATTTACACGTTGATGTGCACCCAGTGTCATGGCGAAAAAGGATACGGTGATGGTGCCTTGAGCAAGAATGGTCACATCATGGGCATCCCCAGTTACAAGGACAAATTGAAAGATTTGCCAGAAGGGAAAATGTACCACACACTGACTTACGGCAAAGGTTTGATGGGGTCGCATGCATCCCAACTGTCACAAAAGGACCGTTGGCTGGTGATTGAATACATCAAAGTCTTGCAGCAAGATGGAGAAATGCCTGAATTTGATGAGAATGGCAATGTTGTTGAATCCGCTGACACCGACAAGGGTGAAGGCATGGCAATGAATAACTGATCATGGAGTTCAAATTTGAGGGTCGGGCAAAGACCACAACCCAAATTTTGATGGCCATCGGCTTGATTGCCTTGGTCGGAGGGTTTCTCACGGACCATTCGGACCACCACCAACGGTGGTGGGCAAACTTGCTGGTCAATGGCTTTTTCTGGTTCGCCATTTCATTGGCAGCCTTGTTTTTCTATGCGCTCAACTACGCAGTGGAAGCGGCATGGTCGGCTGTGTTGAAGCGCTTATTCGAGGCTTTTTGGCACTTCCTTCCATACGGAGCTGCCATCATCGTTGTCATTCTGTTGGCGGGGGAGTTTCACATGAACCACTTGTACCATTGGCAGGATGAATCCTTGTATCACGAATACATGATTCAGGATGGTGACCAAATCACCTACGCAGACACGAAGGAGGCAGGAGCCGTCGCCAATCCCAATTTCGACCACATCATCGCCGGAAAGGGGGCGTATTTTTCCGCTTGGTTTTTTTGGTTGAGAACTGTGGTTTACATCGGGACGTTCTTGCTCTTTGCGCGATTGTTCAGGAAGTGGTCGTTGCAGGAAGATGAGTCGCCATCGCTTGACCTTCATTTTATGCAATTCCGGAGAAGCGCCTTGTTCTTGGTGTTTTTCGCGGTCTTTAGCTCCACGCTTTCATGGGACTGGTTGATGTCCATCGATACGCATTGGTTCTCGACCTTGTTCGGGTGGTATGTCTTCTCAGGTATGTGGGTGAGCTTCATGATTTTGTTGAATCTGACCTTAATCTGGTTGAAAAGCAAGAAATACCTGCCTGAGGTGAACGAGAGTCACATGCATGATGTGTCCAAATGGATGTTTGCCATCAGCATGCTGTGGTCGTACCTCTGGGTCAGTCAGTTCTTGTTGATTTGGTACTCAAACATCCCGGAAGAAGTAACGTATTATACCCAGCGTTTCTTCACGGATTATAAAGTTCCATTTATGGTGATGTTCTTCGTCAATTTCGCCATTCCTTTCTACGTATTGCTCGCTAGAGATGCCAAACGCAACGTCAAATTCGTCGTTCCAGTGGCAATTTTGATTTTTTTGGGACATTTCGTGGATGTTTATCTGCTCGTTATTCCCGGGACCATGTTTGATCACAACGAATTTGGCATTTTTGAAGTCGGGTTGTTCTTGGGCTTCTTGGGCTTTTTCATGAACCGTGTACTCACGGCCTTGTCAAAAGCCCCATTGGTATCCAAGAATCATCCGATGATGAACGAATCCAAAGCACTTCACCATTGATTTGCCCACTTCTGAGACAGCACTGAAATGAAATTGTTGATTCTATTGGTTTTCATCCTGGGCATTGTGGCCCTGGTGCAATTGTCGAAGGTCTATCAGTTGACCTCCAATTTGCGCAACAAGCGAGAGGAAGACATCAGTGAGGCGGACAACCGACTCAGTGGGGGATTGTTCCTGGCCTTTATGGTGGTCTTCTACGCTTCTGTGGTTTGGCTCGTGGTTCGGTATGGCGATTATGCGCCACCTCCAGCTTCGTTGCATGGCGAGGCCGTCGATCAGTTGATGAACTTCAACATGGCCATCATTTTCCTGGTGTTTTTCCTCGTGAATACCTTTTTGTTTGTCTTTTCAGCGAAATACTACTTCAGAAAAGATCGGAAAGCGCGGTTCTTTGCACATGACAATCGTTTAGAACTGGTGTGGACGGTGATTCCATCCATTGTGTTGGCAGTCATCATCGCCTACGGGTTGAAAACTTGGAATGACATGACTGGCGAAGCCTCAGAGGATGCGCTTCGTGTAGAGATTTATTCCAAACAATTCGATTGGACGGCCCGCTACCCTGGAAATGATGCGGAGTTTGGCTTGGCCAACTACAACCTCATTACCCCCACAAATCCATTGGGCATTGTGACGGAAGGTGGGGTTGAATCTGCATTGGAAGAGTTGGAAGAGAAGATGGCCAAAATCGAATCAGAGTTGGCTCATGAACGTGGCCACTTGCTCGCTGAAAAGGCGGAGTTGGAGGCCCAATTGCACGACGCCCATGGGCATGCCCATGATGATCACCACGGAGAGGGACACCACGGCATGTCAGATGAATTGCGGCATGCCATTGAGCATCGCTTGGCCGAGGTAGAAGAAATGTTGTCTTCCGATGAGGTGGTCATTCTGACCGATGCCGCCTTTGAAGCCAAGGAGGACAAGCTGTATCGGCTCCAACGTCATCGTCAGCGCGTTTCGGAAATTGAATTTTTCAACTTTGATGAAGGCTTAAGTGCCTGGGAAACCGGCATGGATGACAAAATCGTCAAGGGTGAATTTCACTTGCCTATTGGACGTGAAGTGGAGTTTGTTTTCCGCAGCCGCGATGTATTGCATTCAGCTTATATGCCTCACTTCCGCGCGCAGATGAACACGGTCCCCGGGGTTCCGACCCGATTCAAGATGACCCCGACCATCAGTACGGACTCCATGCGGGTCATTCTGGATGACCCTGATTTCAATTATGTGTTGCTTTGCAATAAAGTTTGCGGGGCTGCTCACTTCAACATGCAGATGAAATTGGTTGTTGAATCCGAAGAGGAATATCAAGCTTGGTTAGAGCAACAAGATGAATTCCTTGTGAAGGAGGAAACGGATGAAGAAAAGAGTGACGAGGGCGTTGCTCAAAGTGAAAAAGAGACTGAATCAATTACCGCATCCCTTTGATCATGGGCGCACAAGCACACCACCACGAAGAAAGCTTCATTTCGAAGTACGTATTCTCGCAGGATCACAAAATGATCTCGAAGCAATTCCTCATCACTGCCGTAGTGCTTGGGGTTGTCGCAGCGATGCTTTCGGTTTTTTTCCGTTTGCAACTCGGCTGGCCAGGCGAGAGTTTCGCCATTCTGGAGACATTCTTGGGCAAATGGGCGCCTGATGGTGTTCTCGACCGCAATGCCTACCTGGCACTGGTCACCATTCACGGAACGCTGATGGTGTTTTTTGTGTTGACCGGGGGGTTGTCAGGAACGTTTTCCAATCTGTTGATTCCACTGCAAATTGGTGCGCGGGATATGGCTTCAGGATTTTTGAATATGCTGAGCTATTGGTTCTTCTTTGCGTCAAGCGTCATCATGATGTTCTCCCTTTTCGTAGAGGGTGGTGCCGCTTCTGGAGGCTGGACCATTTATCCGCCTTTGAGTGCGTTGCCCCAAGCCATGCCAGGTTCAGGCATGGGGATGACACTCTGGTTGATTTCCATGGTGTTGTTCGTGGTTTCCTCCTTGTTGGGTGGATTGAACTACATCGTCACGGTGATCAATCTCCGGACCAAGGGCATGTCCATGACGCGACTGCCTTTGACGATATGGGCGTTCATGGTGACAGCCATTTTGGGGGTGTTGAGCTTTCCAGTTTTGGTTTCTGCAGTGGTTTTGTTGTTGATGGATCGCACCATGGGAACGGCCTTTTACCTCTCGGACATCTTCATCGGTGGCGAGGCCTTGGACGTGACAGGCGGAAGCCCCATTCTGTATCAGCATTTGTTTTGGTTCTTGGGTCACCCTGAAGTGTACATCGTTCTGTTGCCTGCATTGGGCATCAGTTCAGAGGTGATTGCCACAAATGCTCGCAAACCCATTTTTGGTTACAAGGCGATGGTCGCTTCGATTCTGGGCATTGGATTCTTGAGTTTCATTGTTTGGGGACACCACATGTTTGTCACAGGAATGAATCCATTCTTGGGCTCTGTGTTTGTGTTCACCACCCTTTTGATTGCCATTCCATCGGCAGTGAAGGCATTCAATTACATCACAACACTTTGGAAAGGGAATATCCGTTTCACTCCGGCCATGCTGTTCTCCATTGGTTTGGTCAGCACGTTTGTGACGGGCGGATTGACAGGAATCATTTTGGCGGACTCTGCGCTTGACGTGAATGTGCACGATACTTACTTTGTCGTGGCTCACTTCCACATCGTCATGGGCATGTCGGCAATTTTTGGGATGCTTGCGGGTATTTACCACTGGTTCCCTAAAATGTTTGGCAGGATGATGAACACGAAGTTGGGTTATGCCCATTTCTGGGTCACACTGATTGCCGGTTACGGCGTGTTTTTCCCGATGCACTTTGTGGGGTTGGCGGGTGCTCCGCGTCGTTATTACGAATACTCAGCGTTTGATTACCTAGACTTCGTGATGGATTTGCAGCCTGTGATCAGCGTCTTTGCAATCATAGGTGTCACGGGCCAGTTGTTTTTCCTGTTCAATTTCTTCTATTCGATTTTCCGTGGGCAAGTGGCCTCAACCAATCCCTGGAAATCAAACACCTTGGAATGGACCACGCCTGTGGAGCACGTGCATGGCAATTGGCCAGGTGCATTGCCTGAAGTGCACCGCTGGGCATATGACTATTCGAATCCAGCTCATGAAAATGATTTTGTTCCGCAAACCACACCGGCTTTGGCGGGAGAGGAGATTCATTGATTCGTTGGGGTTGACTTTTTTGAGAACCGTGACTTCATTCCTGAGGTCGCGGTTTTTTTGTTTGGTCGTCGCTGTAAATTGCATGCAGGATGGAAGACGTTTTTGATTTGAGGCATGAGGCCGAAAAGCCATCGGATCGAGACTTCGATCAGGCTCTGCGTCCCGAGCGGTTCGAGGATTTCACCGGTCAGCAGGCCGCAATGGACAACCTGGAGGTGTTTGTCAAGGCTGCGGTGAATCGTGGGGAGGCTTTGGACCATTTGTTGCTCCATGGACCTCCGGGCCTGGGGAAGACGACTTTGGCCAACATTGTGGCCCATGAGATGGGAGTTGAAATTCGAACAACCTCTGGTCCGGTGCTCGACAAACCAGGCGATTTGGCGGGACTTTTGACCAATTTGGAACCCAACGATGTCCTGTTCGTTGACGAAATTCACCGTCTTTCGCCTGTGGTGGAGGAATACCTCTACAGTGCCATGGAGGATTATCGAATTGATTTGGTCATTGACGCGGGACCGAATGCCCGAACGGTTGGCATAGATCTGCATCCATTCACTTTGGTCGGGGCGACCACTCGATCAGGGTTGTTGACGGCTCCATTGCGTGCGCGCTTCGGTATCAATTTGAGGTTGCAGTACTATGATGCCAAAACCTTGACGGACATTGTGATGCGCAGTGCAGGAATCTTGCATGTAGGGATTGATGAGGCAGCTGCGTTTGAGATTGCTTCCAGGTCCCGTGGCACGCCCAGAATTGCGAATTCTTTGTTGCGTAGGGTTCGGGATTTTGCAGAGGTCAAGGGGGATGGACACATTGATACGCGCATCACAGACTTCGCGTTAAATGCTTTGAATGTGGATCGGAAGGGGTTGGATGAGATGGACAATCGCATTTTGACGGCTTTGATTGACAAATTCAAAGGGGGGCCGGTTGGGGCATCTACGATTGCTACGGCTATTGGAGAGAATCCGGGCACATTGGAAGAGGTTTATGAGCCTTATTTGATTCAAGAGGGGTTGTTGGTGAGGACACCACGTGGACGTCAGGCCACGGAAGCCGCCTATCAGCACCTTGGACGCACTCCAGGCTCAAAAAGTGGAACTTTATTTGACGCTGGATAAACTGTGGCACGCACACGTCATTTGGCAGACGAACGCGCGAAGTGGTTTCGTCAAGCAGCGCGCGATTTGGGGTTTGAAGCGGTTGGCATCGCACGCGCTGCGTTTCTATCGGAAGAGGCCATTCAATTGGAAGAGTGGTTGAGTCGAGGATATGCCGGGGAAATGAGCTACTTGGAGCGCAATGTGGATATGCGTTTGGACCCCCGTTTGTTGATGCCTGGGACCCGAAGTGTGATCAGCTTGCTGTTCAATTACCACAACCCTGAGCAACCCACGGCTTCAGATGCTCCACGTGTGGCCCAGTATGCTTATGGTGAGGATTATCACTTTGTTTTGAAATGGAAACTCAAAGAGTTGCTCAAGCAAGCACGAGAGAAATGGGGTGACATCCAAGGCCGTGCATTTGTGGATTCGGCTCCGTTGCACGAGCGCGCATGGGCCAAGCGCGCAGGACTGGGTTGGATCGGAAAAAATTCACTTCTCCTCAACAAAAGTCAAGGCAGCTACTTTTTTTTGGCGGAGCTGCTTGTGGATTTGGATCTTTCGCCAGATGCCCCTGTTCAAGACCACTGCGGAACCTGCACTCGATGCATTGATGCTTGTCCGACTGGAGCCATCATCCAGCCCGAAGTGGTCGAGGGTTCAAAGTGCATCAGTTATTTCACGATTGAATTGAAAGGTGCCATTCCTGAACCTCAGGCAGCGATGCTGGGGGATTGGGTTTTTGGATGTGATATATGTCAGGAAGTGTGTCCTTGGAATCGGCATGCGCGACCGCATCGTGAGCCGAGGCTTGCTCCGCGCCCAGGATTGATGGACATGTCCAAATCGGATTGGACAGATCTAACAGAGGAAACGTTCAATGTCATTTTCAAAAAATCACCCATCAAGCGAACGGGGTTGACTGGGATTCGTCGCAACTTGGGGTTGGCCCCAGATCACGGTTGAAGACAAAAAAATGGCCCTCATGCGAGAGCCATTCCTTGAAATGTATCGTTAATCAAATCGCCATATCGGCTTCCGTATCGACCCAAACACCAATCACGTAGCGCTTTCAACTCTTCTCCTTTCAGCCAGCGTACGCTTTTCTTCAACTCCTTGGCAAACAACTGTCGGTCGAAACTCACTTTTGACAGTACACTTTTGCAAAATTCAAGCATGAATCGTTTAATTTCGGTTATGAGCATTGCATATTCCTAACGACCAAGGTCGCAGAAAATTCTCCATTTCCAAAGCAAAATGATGTGAATTTGATGGATGCTTGAATTTGAGCGATGAATCCCCCAGGATCAGCGGATTTGCGAAGTCGAACCTCATAGATGGTTTATTTTTGTGGTCCATGTCGAAGAAACAATTGCGAAATTTGGTGGACCGCAAGGTGTTGATGGCTGAAATGGAATCAAGCCAAGAGGAGCGTACGACGATTTCGTTCTACCAGTATGCGCACATTTTGAACCCAGTATTTTTCCGAGATTATTTGTTTTCGCATTGGTCAGAAATGGGGGTGCTCGGTCGGATCTATGTGGCCCATGAGGGCATCAATGCTCAGATTTCAGTTCCAACAAGTCAGGTTCCGTTGTTTCGAGACCATTTGTACAGCATCTCCTTTTTGGAGGGCATACGTCTCAATCAAACGGTTGATGAAGGCAAGTCCTTCTTCAAACTGACCATCAAGGTCCGCCCGAAAATTGTCGCCGATGGCCTCGTGGATGGGAGCTTTGACGTGACCGATTGTGGCGTGCATCTGGACGCCAAGGGGTTCAATTCGTTGACCTCAAAGCCGGATACGATTTTGATTGACATGCGCAATCATTATGAGAGTGAGGTAGGGCATTTCAAAGGCGCCATTACACCTGAGGTGAACACGTTTCGGGAAGAGATTGAAGTTGTCGAAAACTTACTGGAAGGCAAGGAAGAGGAGAACATTGTCATGTATTGTACTGGCGGAATTCGGTGTGAGAAGGCATCCGCATATCTCAAGCACAAGGGATTCAAGCACGTCCATCAGCTCAATGGTGGCATCATTGAGTACACACGTCAAGTTCGCGAGCAGGGACTTGAGAACCGTTACATTGGGAAGAACTTTGTGTTTGATGCCCGCTTGGCGGAGCGCATCAGTGAGCATGTGGTGGCCCATTGTCACCAGTGCGGCACCCCTTGTGATGACCATGTAAATTGTGCCAACGTTGGCTGCAATCAGTTATTGATTCAATGCCCGAGCTGTGCGAAGCAATTTGAGCAGACTTGCAGTGAGGAGTGTCAGCGCATCATTCACTTGCCTGAAGAAGAGCAACGTGCCCTGCGCAAGGGCAAAAGGGACAGCAAGCGAATTTTCAGCAAGGCCAGACGCCGGGGTCAATTGCAACGTGGAAAGGCTGCGGCTGCCCAACTGAAGGGCAAATCAGGGTCGATAGGGGCTTCAAACAAAAGACCAAATTCATGACCCTTTTGAATCGCAGGAAGGCAACTGCCTTGATGTGAAGCCTTTGTCTCAGGGGGTGTATTCAACAGCCCCATCCAAGATGTAGTTCATCTGGTAGATGTCATCCGCATTCAGGCGAAAAGTGCCTTTGAAAGTCAGCCGCTCATCAGTGGCATATGGCCGTGGTGTATCGCCTGGCCAGCGCAAGTCGACCACACTTTCAGGGCCTGCTCCTCCGCAAAAAAAGCAATTGGCAAACGGAAATCGGCTCAGTACATAGAAATCCTCATCTACATCGACCGGGATGATATACCCTGTGATGTGCACTTCTTTTCCTCGAAGATTTTCGACTTGTGAACCGAATGTGGGCTTCCAATAGTAGGCGTCCAATTCTTCGACATAGACATCTTTGAATTCGACGTCTTCAAGTTGTTGCCAGGTGATGGCTTGGGGGCTCAACGCACCTTCCGAATCACTGACGTCACGGGCATCAACATCCTTGGGCGGAGGTGTCGATAAACGCATCTGCCCAGTTCGGCGCACAGCGACTTTCGTGGCCTCAGCGCCAGGGGATGGGTGACAGTAAGAACTCAAATCCAACGCGCTGATCACGACGAGTCCCATCATGACGGAGAGCCAAGAAGTATTGAATTTGAAGTGAGACCCGTTCATCTTCTGCGTGTAAGACAAGTCAGCTTGTCATGTTTTCTTGAACGAAGTTACGGATAAGGTGCACATCCGAAAATCAATGGTCGGCCAAAGTTTCGGAAATGTCCATGCGCAAAACGGAGATTCCAGGAATGGCCGCGGCGAGAAGCCCCACCAACAATGCTGCAACAGCAAGCCAGACTTCTGATGACAACAGCACCAGTGACGCCAAGTCATACCGAAATTTGTCCTCAACGACTTGTGCCAATGCAAAAAGTCCCATGCGACTTACACCCAGGCCCATGATGGCACCGCCTGCAGAGAGCAGGCCTCCTTCGAGCAGCAAGGACCGATAGATGCCACTGGGTGTTGCACCCATCGTTCGCATCAGGGCCAATTCGTATCGACGGGCGAGCAAACTGTCATACACACTGATGAAAATGCTTGCAAAGCTCAAAATCATGATGAAGATGGCCAGGGTGCGCAGGGTGTTCATGCCGATGCCAAAGTTGTTGGTTAATCGGTTGATTTCAATAGCGGGCAGGGCCAATTGCATGTTGGATGACCGAATAAGGTTGGGCAGGGTCAAAATGGCCAATGGATTCCGTTTTTTCAGGAGCATGGAGGTGATTTCACGGGAAGCCTCCACCGATTCGTCCTCCTCTGCCGAGGCATGCACACCCCAGATGGATTCGATGTTGCACAAGATAAGTTGGTCAATCACGGAACGACTCTCGTTTAAAATGCCCACCACGCGAAAGGTTTTATCCTTGTGGACATCCGTCCCGTCTTGGAGTCCATGGGCACTGAAAAAGGTGTCGCCGATGGCCAGTCCGGTGGCCTCCGCGACTCGAGCACCCAAGGTCACTTCAAATGGGGCTTCCCACAGTCTGCCGTGTGCGACGGTTGCTCCGTAATGTTCCACATAGGCCGCTGTCGTCCCGACGATACGGAACATTTCATAGTTGTCGCCATACGCCAACGGAATGGCACTCTCGATGTAAGGATGACGTGCTATCTGTTGAGCAGCTTCCAAGGAAATGTTGCCTGTGGGGGCATCGACGTGGTAGACATTGGCCAGAATGAGTTGCAAAGGACTGCCTTTTGCACCCAGTACCATGTCAATGTCCTTGATGTTTCGGTCGAATGCTTCACTGAGCTGTTTCTCGCTGAGCATCAGCAAACTCACCATGCCTACGCCAAAGGCGAGCAGCACCAAACTCAAGGCCGTCTGGAGTTTTTTGGCACCGAGATTGCGCCAGGCGATGAACAACCAGCTCATGACGCGGAAAGGGATTGGAGTTCAACGCGGCGGTCGTACCGATTCTTGAGTCGAGAATCGTGGGTGACAATGAGCAAGGTGGCACCGACTTCTGCGGCTTGTTGCTCGAGGAGCGAAACAACGGCTTCGGTGGACCGGTCGTCAAGGGCGCTTGTGGGCTCGTCCACCAACAAAACGGATGGCCGATGGACAAGCGCCCTGGCGATACTCGCCCTTTGTTGCTCGCCTATACTCAAGTCTCCTGGCCTACAGGTTGCTTTGTGTCCTACCCCCAAATCTCTGAGCATCGCTTCCGCGCGCTCGACATCCGGGCGTTTGCCTGTGAGAAAAGACGGCAGAGCGAGATTTTCCATGACTGTTAGGGATTGGACGAAATGGGCGCGCTGAAAGACGACCCCGATGCGTTCCCCGCGGAACCGGTCCAACGCCCGATCAGAAAGTTGCCCAATGTCTGTCCCGTCCACATGAATTTCGCCACCACTCGGCCGAAGCAGGCCGCTGAGCAAATGCAGCAAGGTTGTTTTTCCGGCGCCGGAAGTGCCCAAGAGCAACATGCGATCTCCCTTGGCACAACCCAAGTCCGGGAATCGCATTTCCGGTGCTTCCGGTCCATAGCGAAATGTCAAGTCTATTGTCTGAATCATCGTCGACTGCAAGGTACAAATGCGGCTTCGCGAGCAAACGCACCCTAACTTTGTTTTGTGAAATTTCAGCAAAGATTGATTCGGTTTGCAATTGGGTTGGGCATTGGAACCTTGTTGAGCTTTTGGATGTTGGGCAGTCGAGGCTGCACAGAATGGTTGCCGGCCCAACGCATTCGAACTTCCATTCAAATGGCGGGCATCCGCCCAGCGGAGGACCTTCGCTGTGTTTTGGGGTGCTTTGCTCAGCCCATATCAGCTTCTTCGGTGGAAAATTGGCTTCTGGAGGGAGAACTCGATCTCGGATCAAGTGGTCCCCGGGAAACCCCGCAGCGTTACGTCTTCCAAGTTGACTTGGAGTTTCCTTTGGCATTGACATTCTTGCTGACAGATACGGGGGCCGTTGCTCATGCGGACGATGTGGCGAGGGCGCATTGTGGTTGCCTATGACCATCCTAATCAATGGATTAGAAGGCTTGTGGAATGAGGTTTGAGCGCTTCATCGAAAGCACAAAAGACTCCTGGGCCCAAGAAGCGAACGGTTCATCTTTGTTATTTTGAACGAATCTAAATTACCGCTTTTGTGGGATTGACTGTGACGCATTGAATGGGCCAATTTTGCGGCTAGATGTATCGATTCACGCCCTCTCTTTTTGGCCTTTTGGCCTTGGCTTTGGTGTCCAGCTCAATGCGGGGCCAAAGTCCCCAAATTCCAGATTCTACAACGTTCAATGCCATGCTCGAACAATGGCATGGCATACCTGAGGCAACGGTAGAGGCGGTGGGACTCGCCGCTGGTGCATCTGGTTTGGAGGAGGTCCCTGGGGCTTTGCATTTGATCACGACGAAGGAGTTGCAGCGCTTTGCATACAGCGATCCGATGCGGACCTTGCGGACCGTCAGTGGTGTGAATTTGCAGGAAGAGGATGGTTTTGGATTGCGCCCCAACATCGGCATGCGGGGCTCGGGCGTTGAGCGTTCGGCACGAATCACGCTGATGGAGGATGGGGTGTTGATTGCACCCGCTCCTTACACAGCTCCAGCGGCTTATTATTTTCCTTCCATTGCCAGGATGGCGTCGGTCGAGGTATTGAAGGGGTCGAGCCAAATCGCCCACGGCCCCCAAACAGCGGGTGGAGCCATCAATTTGGTCACTCCTGAAGTCCCGGATTCTGGTGCTGCCGTGATGGTTCGTGCTGAGGGTGGTGGTTTCGGCAATCAGCTCACCCATGTGCGTGCAGGGTCCGAGGTGGGACAAATCTCGATTCTAGCAGAGTTTTTGAATTTGTCGAGTGATGGGTTCAAATCCCTTCCGGGGGGTCTGCCCACTGGATTCGACAAGCGGGATGTCCACATGAAAGCCAAATGGCAGGCCAAGAAAACTGCTGATTTGGACCAATTCCTTCAATTGAAAATCACAGCCACGGAAGAACAAAGCCACGAGACGTACCTTGGCTTGACGGAGGCGGATTTTCATGCAAACCCTGATCAGCGTTACGCAGCGAGTCAAAAGGACTTGATGTCTTCTGCCCAGAAGCAATTGGTTTTGACGCATGAAATGCATCTTGTCCAAGGACAGTTGACGCTGCGAACGGAGGCCTATCGGACAACCTTTGAACGCAATTGGTACAAACTGGACAAGGTGGTGGACAGTACAGGGTTTCGGATGGGAATCGCAGAGGCCTTGACGTCGGCTTATCCAAGCATTCTGGGGTTGTTGAAAGGGGAGAACACCACGGGTGAGGCGTCTCTGCAGGTGAAGGCGAACAACCGGCTGTATTTTGCCGAGGGGATTCAACATCGGGGAATTTGGCGCGTGCCCAGCAAGCGCAATCACAAATTGGTGTATGGTTTGCGCCTGCATCGAGACGGAATGGACCGGTTTCAATGGGTAGATGGATATCAAATGACAGATGGCCGAATGGGCTTGCTCGAGGCAGGCGTGCCGGGCACTGCAGGAAATCGTGTAGAAACAGCCAATGCCGTCGCCAGTTATATGCGATGGACCCTGCGTTTTGGTGAATTCACGTTCACGCCAGGCATTCGCCAAGAATCCATTCGTTTTCATCGGGTGGACTATGGGGCTGAGGATTTGGAGAGACAAAGCGATGGGACATCTCGATTGAATGCCGTTTCTGTCTGGTTGCCTGGTGTGGGAGTGAACTGGGCGACGCGTGAGTTCCTCAGTGCATTTGCAGGGTTGCACCGTGGATTTATCCCACCGGGTTCAGCACCGGAAACGCAGCCGGAAACAAGCATCAACGCAGAGTTGGGTTTGCGTTACTCAGGCGCCCGTTTATCCGCCCAAATGGTCGCTTTTCACAACACCTACAATCGACTCTTGGGTGCGGATTTTTTGGCTGCTGGAGGGAATGGCACAGGGGATTTGTTCAACGGAGGCTCAGCACGTACACAAGGTTTGGAAGTGGAGGCTGTGGTGGATTTGACGCCTCGTCATCGGGTGGCGATGCCCGTTCGCTTGGCATACACATACACCGACTCCCGCTTTACGACAGCTTTTGCGAGTGAATTCGAGGCCTGGGGTGATGTAGTGGCGGGTGATGCGCTGCCGTATTTGGCTCCGCACCAATTGGCGGTGGTGACGTCTTTGGAGACCCCAATGTGGGCTGCAGATGTTTCATGCCGTTACACGGCAGCCATGCGAACGATTGCGGGCCAAGGAGACCCGCTACCCGGATATTCAACAGATGCTGCAACCATCGTGGATGCTGGTCTCCGGTGGTTTGCCGCGGGGGGCATCACCTGCTCGGTCGGGGTCAACAATTTGATGGATGCCCGATACATTGTGGCTCGCCGCCCTGCGGGTTTGCGTCCGGGTATGCCACGCGCATTCCGGTTTGGGATGCAATTCGATTTCTGAACTTGGGGGTTGAGTTCCCGGTAGTTCGTGGGGCACTTGTGTCAGCCTAAACCCTGACCTTATCCCGTTTTCTTCTGGCCCTCTCTTTTCTCAACAATTCCAGTTCTCTCGACGTTTGTCCCGCAACGGAAGTGTTTTCCTCGGCCCGTCGAATCAGGTAGGGAACGGCTTCGCGAATGGGGCCATACGGTACGTATTTTGCCACATTGTAGCCGCAGGCAGCCAGGTTGAAGCTGATGGGATCGCTCATGCCCAGGAGTTGGGCAAACCAAACACGGTTGTCATCTGATGAAAGGCCATGGTCCATCATCATTTGGCACAAAAGTCCATTGCTCTCAGCATTGTGGCTGCCATTGCATAAAGCGACAACATCTAGGTTTTGAATGCACCATTTCAGCGCTGCATTGAAATCGCGATCAGAAGCGGCTTTGTCCGGTTGAATGGGTGATAGAAGGCCCTGCTCTTCTGCGCGTTTTCGCTCCTTTTCCATGTATGCACCTCGTACGAGTTTCACCCCAAGGTGCCAGCCGTCTGCACGTGCTTGAGTTGTCAAATTCTCCAAATAGGCCAACCGATCATGCCTGTACAATTGAATGGTGTTGAAGACAATGGCACGTTCTCCATTGTGCCGGCGCATTTCGGACTCGGCCAGTTGGTCAATGGCCGGTTGCAGCCAGGATTCCTCGGCATCGATGAAAACCCGCCCATTTGAATCTGCGACGGCCTTGCAGATTCGGGCAACCCTTGCTTCTACCCTTGCCCAAGCCCCGATGTCGTGGGGATGGCCGGAAGAAACTTGTTCCAAGAGATGGTTTGCGGCGACTCCCGATACCTTGAAGACGTTGAAAGCCATGCGGTCATCCCCCTTTGCGGCTTCCACCGTGCGAAGAATTTCTTCACAGGATCGATCGAGTTCCCTTTCATTGTCCTTGCCTTCCGCGCTGTAATCGAGGATGGTTCGGACACCAGAATCGGCGAGTTTGGCGACAGAGGCTTCACATTTTTCGATGGACTCTCCTCCGCAAAAGTGGGCATAAACTGTTGGCCGAATGGCCCATCCCACGGGAATGCCCAGCCGCAATGCTACATTCATCAACACCTTGCCCATTCTCACCCAAAAAGGGTTTCCTACAGTTTGAAACAGCACCAGGGCATTCCGAAGTTCTCGATTGCTCAAGTGGGCAAATGCCTGTTCGGTGTTGTTAAAATCTGGTTTCATGTCACAGTGGAATGCGAAAAACGCCCTGCGAATCTAGTTCAAACGGCTTCTTGTCGCCCGTTTTTGTTCACGTCCACTCCAGTACCATCGCCACCACAAACCCAAGGGCCTATAGAGCCAGTAGACCCGCAATTTTTTCAGAATCGTGATGCTGCGGGTACGACGATCCGGATTGTAGGGGAATTGGGCCAACACAGGGCCCCATTTGGCAATGTTCTTGGCGAAAAATCGGCTCGTGTGATGATCCCGCTCCTTCAGCGGCAACCCCAAACTCGCTTCAATGATCTGCCAGCTGTTGAAGGGTGACCAAGTTGGTGCCGTCAAGTTGGCCAAATGCATCTGTGTCCCTGAAAACAGGCTAAGTTGCCTTTCCCACCAAAGGAATTCCGAAATGCGATATCCGAATGCAAAGGCCACTTTTCGGACTGATTTCACCCATTCGTCCAAGACAGCAATGGCTTTCTGGTGATTTGGAAAGGACAAGGATTTGGCTGCTTCCACACCTGTTGTACAGTCGGGGCCGTCCTGCATGTTTTTGAGGATTTCTGCGGTATGCCCCATGGCGAAGAGGTCGTTCCGCGGAAACAGGTTCCCGTCGTTCAAGGGCAAACCAAAGGTCTGATGCCCCACTGCGGAATGCCAACGCAAAGGCTGATACTGAAGTTGGGTCAACTCCGCTTTGGATTTTTCGGTGAAAATGACCACGTCGATGCCCTGTTGTTGCAAATGGTGGGCGTGGTTCAAATCCACGCGATTCATCGGAGAAAGCGCTTTCTTTTGGATATGATAAAGATGGACCGGTTGACTCAAAATGGCTTGGGTATGCCCGTGCATTGCGGCTGAGGCAATGAATCTGGAGTCTTGGCCTGCAGTAATGGGAAACCAAATTTTGTAGCCCGCTTCCTGGGCATTGGAGCTGGCGGTTGTGATGGCTTTTAGCATCAATGAGCTCACGGGTTCGGTTTCTGTTTTGGCTTTTTTCCTGAACGGAAACACCCGAATCGGTCCTTCCTGATGGCCCAAGTGCCAAACGTGGTTTGCAGGAATCATTTGCACACCCGCCAAATCCGTTTCGTCCAGCGGATGTCTCGACTGCCTCTGAAATCTGTGTTGGCGCAGGCTCCATGACCAGGATTCTGAGGCATTTGGAGCAAATTGTTTTGTCGCTCGAAGGAGTTTGATTTCCGAAGAGGCATACAGCTGACCGGATGATCCACGACCTACAAACGCATGAAACGAGAGTGTAGGATCTGGTAAGATTCGGAGGTTTCCCTCATGCAAAACAAAAAGAAGGAATCGGCCCACCAACGTCTGAACAGATTCAGGAAGGGCATCAGGAGCTGACCAATCTGCCCGGGCCATTTCCTCCGCTTTTTCTGCAGGTGATTTTTTTTCGACCCCACAGAAAGAACAACCCAGAGTGACGATTTGCGTGGTGTCGGTTTGGCCTGTCGCACATGGAACGCTGGGACAAACCCGCAAGGTGTGGTTGCTCAAGGTGAATGATTGCCAGTTTTCGGGCAAATCGAAGGGCAAATCATTCGGACCCGAAGTCAAAAGAAATTGTCCAAACCAAGGGGCATTTACCGTCAGATTCATGGGCATGTTCGTGCGTTTAAAAATACGGCGGATGGTTCGCGGTTGCCGCAGTAAATTGCAAGCATGACGACGAACGAATTTATTCAATCTAATAGAGATCGGTTTCTCGACGAACTGTTTGATTTGCTTCGCATTCCTTCGGTGTCTGCAGACCCAGCATTTGCAGGCGACGTGCGGAGGTGTGCGGAGGCCGTGGCGGATTCACTTCGGCAGGCGGGAGCAACCGATGTGGAGCTGATTGAGACGGAAGGTTATCCAGTGGTTTATGGAGAACGATTTGTGCGGGATGACGTCCCCACTGTTTTGGTCTATGGTCACTACGATGTTCAGCCTGCAGACCCGATTGATTTGTGGTCGTCACCAGCTTTCGAACCGGTGATCCGCAAGACAGAACTGCATCCAGAAGGGGCCATATTCGCTCGAGGGGCTTGTGATGACAAAGGGCAATTTTTCATGCACGTCAAAGCGTTCGAAGCCATGGTGGCATCGGGCACCTTGGCCTGCAATGTCAAATTCATGATTGAGGGTGAAGAAGAGGTAGGCAGTGCACATCTTGAACCCTTCTTGGAGGCACACAAAGAAAAGTTGGCGGCGGATATCGTGCTGGTGAGCGATACCGGAATCATTGCGAACGACATTCCCTCGATCACGGTGGGCTTGCGTGGTTTGAGTTATGTGGAAGTGGAGGTCACAGGGCCCAACCGTGATTTGCACAGCGGGTTATATGGTGGCGCTGCACCGAATCCGATTAACATTTTGTGCGAAATGATTGCTTCTCTCAAAGATGATCAACAACGCATCACAGTGGAAGGCTTTTATGACGGAGTGATCGAGTTGAGTGCAGAGGAACGAGAGGCCATGGCGGAGGCTCCATTCAGTGAGGATGAATACAAGCGCTCCATCGACATTGATGCTGTTGAAGGGGAACACGGTTATACGGCGCCAGAAAGAATGAGCATTCGCCCGACGCTGGATGTGAATGGCATTTGGGGAGGCTATACGGGTGATGGGGCAAAAACAGTCATTGCGAGTAAGGCTTATGCCAAAATCAGCATGCGCCTCGTTCCAGGCCAAGACCCGGAGAACATCACGCGACTGTTCAGTGCCCACTTCAAGCGAATTGCACCTCCATCAGTTCGGGTTAAGGTCACGGAAATGCACGGAGGTCAGCCGGCTTTGACCCCGACTGATCACCCAGCATACCTCGCGGCCTCCCAAGCGATGGAGGCCACATTTGGGCGAAAGCCTGTTCCTTTTCGAGGTGGTGGTTCGATCCCCATCGTGGCAAGTTTCGAACAGATTCTCGGCTTGAAAACTGTGTTGATGGGTTTTGGTTTAGACAGCGACGCCATCCATTCACCCGACGAGCACTACGGTGTTTTCAATTATTTCAAAGGCATTGAAACGATTCCGCACTTCTACAAACATTTTGCTGAATCACAGAGCCAGAATGGATGAAAGCATCTGAATGGACCTGGGGCTTTTTCGCAATAACACTCTGGATGGGTTGTGGGTTTTATGAGCCCGTTGAAGTGACTGAAATTTCGGGATTTACGGACATTCAATGGCGGGAAGGAAAGCTCACAGGATTGCTTGAGGTGCGGGTGTACAACCCCAACTGGTATGCTTTGTCCGCCACAGATTCTCAGGTTGATTTGTTCATGGATGAAGTGCTCATCGGCCATTGCACATTGGGAGCTCCGGTGCGCGTGCCTGCTGATGCCTCTGCAGATGTTGCCCTTCGACTGGAATCTGCCGAAAATGTCCTTGGTACAGTTTTGGAAGCGGGTTTCAAGAACCTTTTCGGAAGTCTTTTGAAGGGAGGAGAAGCCCCTGCAAACATTGTTCATGCAACGGGAACAGTGACTGGAAAACGATGGTTGTTTGAACACGAAATTTTGTTGAACTATACGGATACACTCCAATTGCATTGAACTGGATGTCAACTCAGATTCCCATCTACAGCATTCCGAATCGTGTTGCCACGGCATTGTTTCAAGCCGTGCGAAGGAGGATGAAGAGCCGGGTCAAGGAGATTCATGAATCCAAGAATGCAGGGCATTGAATGGGTCTCCAATCGAATCTATCCACCCCAAGCTTCATGTTCCTTTGGAGGCGACAAGGACAAAAGATTGGCTCATGTGCCGACAACATTGAGGGTGAACAATTGGATTCGTGGTGGAGCTGGAAACCAACCCCAAATGGATGCGAGCAGAAAGTGTAGATTGCATTCGCAGAACAACAAAACTTAGATGCATTCAGGCAGAAATTCCAGAATGGAAATAACAATTGTGAGCATGATGACAATGAATTTGATGAGGAAATATGCAGCAATCATCTGCGCAGTCGGGTGGATGGGAATGACATCAGGGATGGCGCAAAATGTCGACGGTTTCATTGAAGGCATGAATGTGCGGCACATCGGCCCAGGTGCCATGAGCGGTCGGGTCACTTCCATTGACGTCCAGCGGGATCGTCCCCATGTGATTTACGTGGGTACGGCCAGCGGGGGCCTGTGGCGAAGCGAATCTGCGGGGGTGATATGGGAGCCTTTGTTTGATGAACAACCTACCCAGTCCATCGGTGCTGTGGCCATTGCTCCATCCAATCCCGATGTCCTCTGGGTGGGAACGGGTGAAGGCAATCCGAGGAACAGTCACACAAGTGGTGCAGGAGTGTTTCGAAGCATTGACGGTGGAGAGAATTGGATGCGAATGGGATTGGAAGGCACCCGAAACATCCACCGGGTGATTGTGCATCCCCAAGACCACAACACCGTTTGGGTGGGTGCAACAGGCACAGCCTGGGGGGACAGCGAACACCGTGGGGTCTACAAAACGGTGGATGGGGGCGAAACATGGTCTCACGTTCTTTACATCGATGAACGTACGGGTGTGGCTGACATGATTCTGGATCCGTCAAATCCCGACAAGCTGTTTGTGGCCATGTGGTCCCATCGGAGAGAGCCCTGGTTTTTCACATCAGGAGGTGAAGGCAGTGGTCTGTACGTTACGCATGACGGAGGAAAAGCTTGGGTCAAATTGACTGAAGATGAAGGGTTGCCATCCGGGGAATTGGGGCGAATGGGTTTGGCATGCAGTCCAGCCAATCCTGACATTGTGTACGCCATCATTGAAAGTGAATCTACAGGGCTGTACAGAAGCGAAGATGGCGGTCAGAATTGGCGCTTCATCCAAGGGGATCAAGTGGGCAACCGCCCATTCTATTATGCAGACATTTATGTCGATCCTGCAAATCCGAATCGGTTGTTCAATTTGTACAGCATGGTGGATTTGAGTGAGGACGGTGGTCGGACATTCAAGACCATTTTGCCTTACAGCGGAGTGCATCCAGATCATCACGCATTTTATATTCATCCAGATGATCCGCAGTACATCATTGATGGCAATGATGGCGGATTGAACATCAGCCGCGATGGTGGTCGGAACTGGACTTTTGTCAACAACTTACCGGTCGGCCAATTCTATCACATTTCGGCGGACATGGATGTTCCCTACAACATTTATGGTGGTATGCAAGACAATGGTTCTTGGAAAGCGCCAAGCGAAGTTTGGCACAGCGGGGGCATCGGGAATGGGGATTGGCAAGAAATTATGTTTGGAGACGGGTTTGATGTGGTTCCAGTGCCTGGAGATTTGGAAACGGCTTACGCGATGTATCAAGGAGGGGCCTTGGGCAGGGTCGATTTGAAGACCGGCGGATCCACTAGCATTCAACCCGTTCGTCTGGACAGTGTGCCTCTTCGCTTCGCTTGGAATGCCGCGGTGAGTGCCGATCCGTTCAATCCGGAAGGATTGTATTTCGGCTCGCAGTATGTCCACCATTCGGCAGATCGTGGAAAATCTTGGGCACAGATCAGTCCGGATTTGACCACCAACGACAGCACCAAGTTGCGGCAGGCTGAATCGGGTGGCCTGACCATCGATGCTACCCAAGCGGAAAACCACTGCACCATTCTGGCCATTGCTCCCAGTCCGCATCGACTTGGGGAAATTTGGGTGGGAACGGATGATGGGCGATTACAGCATACGAAAGATGGCGGGCTCACTTGGGTGGATCATGCTGGGGAGATCAAGAGATTTCCCGAAGGATCATGGATTCCATTCATTCATGTGTCTCCGCATAACCCGGATGAAGTTTTTGTTGTGGTCAACAATTATCGGAGAAATGACTGGCAGCCGTATTTGTATCAGACTACGGATGCAGGCGAGACATGGGTTCGTCTGGTGTTGGATGGCGGGGAGGTGAGTGGACATGCGCTATCTGTGGTTCAGGACCCTGTGGCGCCTGCCTTGTTGTTTTTGGGCACCGAAGAAGGCCTGTACATTAGCTTTGACCATGGGGTGAACTGGCACGACTGGTCGCACGACATTCCAACTGTTCCCGTTCGGGATATGGTCATTCACCCTAGGGATGGGGATTTGATTTTGGGTACGTTTGGTCGGGGAGCTTATATAATCGACGACATCAGTCCCCTAAGGGCTTTGGCATCATTGGGAAATGGGGTGTTTGAGTCGCCGATGATGTCCTTTGATGTGGTGCGGCCGGGATGGAAAGTGTCGCGCTCTCGTGCAGCAGGCTCGCGGTTTGGCGCGGACATGCAATGGAATGGCGAGAACCGAAGAAGCGGAATTTCTTTGCCTTTGTACATTCATCCGGATACGGCTGAGGCTCATGAGGGTGACGAGGATTTGAGATTGCGGGTGGCTCCTCGTTCAGCATCGACTCAAGCAGGTTGGGATACGACATATACCGACTGGTTGCGGACTGCCGGTTTGGAGGCAGAAGGCGGTCTTCAATTCGTGCGTTGGGGCATGGACACAGACGGCAATCCATGGCCCACGCGTGAAGTGCGTGAGGTGAGTTCGGATGATCTCCCGTCCGGGGGTGGTCCTGTGGTTCCGGAAGGTGAGTATGTGGTTTTGTTGACCTTGGGGTCGCATCAGGCTGAGTATGAGGTCGAGGTTCGTCACGACCCGCGCAGAGACTGGGACCCGGAATCTTACGCTCGGGCTGTAGCACATGATGCGCAAGTGAGAAAGGTTGTGGCTCTCGCAGATTCGTCTCTGCAATCATTGGCGAAGGCGTTGACCACCATCGGGATTGTGGAGGACCAAATTCAGCACTTGCCCGATGACGATCCGAAAGAAAATCTGGTTGACATGACCGATTCCTTGAAGACCGCTTTGCAGGAGATTCAGGCCATGTATTTGACGCCATCGAATGCTGAAGGTTACGACAGTGTCACGCGTCGCATTGAAGACGATATCTGGACGGCCTTCAGTCGCAATGATTGGCATACTGGACCTGGCGAAAACGCCGGCAGGGCCATGGAGATTGCGCGCGAAAAAGTAGACGCTTTGGTGACACAGTTGGACAATACGCTGCAGGGATTGTGGAAGGAATGGCTCACCTTGGTCGCTGAGGTGGACGCATCCCCTCAGCGGATATTTGAGTCATTGGGCCAGCCTTGAGGTTGGATGTTTCCGGGGCGACTATTGGCCAATTTGAAGGGAAACCATGATTTGAATGGCCATGTTCATCATGAAGTTGTCGAACTGAATGATCGGGGTTTCTGGCCTGGGACTGATGGGCAACAGGGATTGAGAGAGCCGCATTTCCAGGCACAAATTGTCGAACCAATTTACGCCTGCGGATGCCACCCCCCCGAGGTCCCAAGGATACAACTCGACATAAGTCAGTTCGCTGTAACCAGTGGCGTTGAAATCTTCCTCAGCCCCAATGAGCACTGAAGGTTGAAGCCCCAATCCCACCCACCATCCCGATGGGTTGTGCCATTGCCTCAGGATGGGGACATCGATGTAGGTGAATCGGTAGCGCCAGGTAACATAGTCGTTTTGTTTGGGGTTGGGCACCCGTCGACTCCCTTTCTGGGTGAATGCAATGGTTGCTGAGATTTGACGGCGTTCTTCTTTCCGCCAAACCCGAAGCCCAACCCCGCCGCTCAATCCAAATTTGTTGAATCCAGAAATCCCGTCTCCGTGGATTTGAGAGGCACAAACGCCTCCCATCAATTGTCCTTGAAAATGGAGAGGCTCTTCACCTTGTCCAAAGCCAAGCTGTACAAGACCCACCAACCAGCATCCGCTGACCCAATGCATCCATGAGTGTTGAGGCCACATTCGGAAACAATTTATTCGGTGGCCTGGGCTTCAGCCACGTTGAGAATTTGACCATCTGGTCCAGAAACAATTGCGAGAATGGTAGCAGATTCTACGTTCCATGCCACGGGCCAGGTGTAAGTGTATGACGAAATGACCTCTGTGCCCACATCAGCTCCTGCCCCGGCATCGCCAAAACCCAACCCCAAAGCACCGGTGACTGATCCACGCAAGATGTGATTGAATTCGTAATCGGCAACCACCTCAGGATCACTGGCATAATCGAGTTGATAATCTAAAATGCCAGATTCCAAGATCAAAACTGCTAAGGAAATGGGTCCTGCAGTTTCCTTCACAAATGAGCCATGAACATGGATATTCAAGTGGTTCGCGTTGGGTTCCCAAGCGGTTACCACCTCAAGGCCAAGCGCAGGATCATCAGCATTGAGCAATGACTCAACTTGATCTTCCCACTGGGCAGGAGCCAAGTAATTCCCCACGCCCCCTGTGCGGTTGATGCGGCCAAGGGGATTGGCTTGGAAGTTGAGTTGATTCCAAAAGACATCGCCTTCTTCTGTGGTCCAATCGGTGTCAAAGTATCCTTCATCTGTGCCAGCTAGACTGCCTGCGTGAATCGCCATGACGGCTACATTTTCGGGATGCAAGGCAGCCAAGTTTTCGGCGATGATTGCCGCAGCGGGGCAATTGCCACACTGATGAGCAGTGAAATCCTCAATGAGCACATGTTGATGTGCTTCAACGGCATCAAATGTCGGCGCCGGTCCATACAAATCCGATTGGTAATTCGTGGTGACCGGTACGATGGGGTCTTCGATTTGATCACATCCCATGGCCATGACGCTGGTCAGGATGGCAAAGCTCCACCTTCGTTTCAATCCTTTCATGTTGCCAAATTTACATCAAAGAAAAACCGCACCTGCTTGAATCAGCAAGTGCGGTTTCTGATTGTAGCAATGGGCCTCAAGCCCTGCCACAATGAAATTACTGAACGGTCACGCGCAGCGTAGAAATCTCGTCCCCTGCCTGAACAGAAACAAGATATACACCTGCTTGGAAACCATTGAAATCGATAATTTCTTGTTGTTCTCCAGCAGACAGGGTTCCAAAGCTGCGGTTCATCACAACTTCACCCACCAAATTGTAAACAACGGCTGTCACTTCGCTCGCTTCCGGCAAGTTGAAGCTCAATTGGGTTGTTCCGTGGGTTGGATTCGGGAAGATGGCAAGTGACTCGGCCACACTGATTTCTTCCACACCAACGTTCATGGTGAGCACTTCCATGCCGCGAGACTCAGATGCAAATCCATAGGATCCATCGTAGTTATAGATGGTTGAGAAGTAGGCAATGTTGTCGTCATAAGAACTAACTACGCAAGTTCCGTCTTCGTAGGGTCCCCACTGAGAAGCGTACAAGCCATCACCATATGTGTCGACCAATTCAAATGAGTAACAGCCCGTCGAAGGTACGCTGACAAACCACGTGTATTCGGTGTCGCTGTCCAAAGAACCCGTTGCGACAGATTCAATGACGTTTCCTGACTCGTCGTAGATGTTCCATCCTGTTTCCACGCCCCAGTTGTCTGTGGTGATGGCCACCTCGATGAGGCTTGTTGCGCCGGTTGCATTTGTGACTTCAACGGTATTCGAGGAATACTCATCTGCAGTGAATGCTTCACCGTTGACACTGGTCACTTCATAGGATAATGTTCCGCCTCCAGCGTACATGCCCAGGTCCAAATCAATGTCATCATAAGAGTTCAACTCACCTGTGTAGACTACATCAGGTTGAGCGGCACCGTCAAAAGTGACAGCGACGGTCATTTCTGTGATGGTAGGCACTCCGAAGTTGAGGAAGTATGCAGTTGCTGCCCAATCTCCTGAGCCACAAGCGACCAATTCTCCTGTATACGCTGTGGCGGGGAATGGAGCGGGAACTGTCTCGCTGCAGAAGGACTCGACAATGCTCGCATGCTCCGCAGCCGTTGACTGACCGCTTTCAGTCACCAAACGGTTTGGACAAATGGTGTAAACTGTTGGGTAATAGCTACAGAAGTAATCACTGAAGATGTTTCCACCATTGTCGATGATGGGGTATCCTGTCCCTGTGATCCAGTCACCTGTCGTGGCAGAACCCGTTCCTTCGAGGTCTGCTTGGGTTGTGGAGTCATCACCTTCAATAAAGAAAACACGAACAGTGTTGTCTCCGTCAGGACCATGCTCTTCCCAAAGGGTCTCGAGAGCGCCTGTGTTGTGGTAGTTCCAGCAGGGGCCACACCAAGTGGCTGAGAAGTCAATGACAACGGTATAACCAGAATCCAAAAGACTGTAAAGGTTGTGCTCAACCCCATCCAGGTCTGTGGCTGTCCAATCTGGTGCAGCTGCACCACCGGGCAATTGAGCGAGAGAAGCTGAGCTGATCAACAACGCAGCGAAAAGAGCGTAAATGTGTTTCATTTGAGCGATTTGTGTGGTTTTGTTCCTAACAGAAGGCCTAAATTATGGCAAAAGTCAAAAACTTGTTGTGAAATTTACTTCAAATCCATTGGACGCGGGAACTGCTCGACATACCCCGCCGATGCAAAAGATTCCTTCTCGGCGCTTTCCATATCCAATGGACAACCGATGTGCCCCGTTGATCCACCCTGCCGTTCCGTACAGATAATGGACACGAGCTTCGGGATTGGGATTCCCAAAATTGTATTGATCCAGCACGCTCACAAACCAATGAGGACTCCAGGTGTACTCGGCCAGTACAGTCCCCCAATCCCCTTTGTCTTGGTCAGTGAATAACGTTTGGATTTCGGTTCGCAATGATTGTCGCTTGGCAGTTTGGATTTGGGTTTCCAACACATGAATGTCCGCGTATACCAGGCCCTTGAAGTCCGTGGTGACTGGCGTTGCGAGGGTGTTGAATTCGAAGTAGAAGTAGGCATACTTCATCTTCAGCGTTTTGGATATTTTTCGCTCTATGGACAGGTTTACATCCCGAACGAATTTTTCATCTCCAAATCCCCAGGAGTTTCTCTTGTAGCCATCCACTAAGCCCTTGACGCCTGAGAGCCTTGTGGTGTCCAAGCTGTTTGCTGCGGCTACGTTCAAAGCGATGCGGGTTCCATATTTGCCGCCAAATCTGGAACCACGTGGGAGCATGTAAAAGACTTCGGCGGACGCGCTGGATTCTCCGGAAATCACTGTGGCATAAGGATACAAGGTGGCGGCCAAATTGTAGGTGTGCTGCTTCGTGATGGCAGGGATGAAATTGATGGGCAAGTCGAAGAGAAGCACGTCCCGATCGGAACGAAAACTCATGTTGTCCACTGTTTTCGCACTGAGCGAGATGCCCAATCCCCTCTGCGAATATCCCAAATTGGCGAGCAATGCCTCCCCATCTCGATAGGTGTAACCATTGTCTGCACTCGGGTCATTGATTTTGCGGGTGTATTCCAACCCGCCGTTCCATTTTCCACGCTGCACATCCAGTCGGTAGGACCAAGTGCCAACATTTTGTGGGATTTCCAGCACCAAGGTGTCTTTTTGGATGGTGCTTCCGGCCTGAAATTTGCTCACAAAACTGGCGCCCAAACGCCAGCGCATTTCTTTGTCATACCACGCTTCACGAACATCATTTAATTCTACGGTTGCATCCAAAGCGCGAATGATGCCTGGCCCATTGATGAGACGGCTGTCGAAATCAAGGCGCTGTTTGCCGTATAGCGCTTTCAATTCTAGGCCCGGTGTGGGATTCAAAATCAGCCGGAATCCATCGAGGACATTGTCGATGCCCAATGCTCGCTCTTCATAAGAACGGAGCACCATGCCACTGCCGAACTGTTCATAAAAATTTCCAATCGTCACATCCACCCCAAGGTCCATGTCTGAATAGCGGGCATAGCGATATCCGATGCCTGTTCCCTTGAAACGTCCGGGAAAGCCAAGCACGGCATTCAAGTATGATTCATATCGCATTCCTGCGCTGAAACCTCCACGGGTATAGATGAGGTTGCCATATGCATTGTAGCCTGTCTTGGATGGAGGGACAACGGCTCCAATCAGGCTGTCAGCTTGATAAGACTGCCAAAGCATTTGCACGTTTCCAGAAATGCGGCCCTCCTCTTCGGTTTGGCCCCAAGCGACGCCAATCAACATCCAGAAGATTCCAGCCAGCCCCGCTACATGCCTTGGATGAATGCTTATCATTCCGCCAATTTCAACAGTTGCTCGTAGACCTCTTCTTCATCACCAGGCGCATAGTTGTTGTGCTGCCAGACCACATTGCCTTCGCCGTCCACCAAAAAGGTATGCGGTACATTGATGACTTGCATGGCACGGGCAAAGTCTTTGTTCGGGTCGAGTAAAACAGTGTAGTCCCACATCACGCTGTTCACGTAAGGTGCGACACGCCGCACGCTGCGCTGGTCGTCGATGCTGACCGCCACGATTTCCACCCCCGTTTCCTCCTGCCAGTCTGGATACAGTTCGGCGTATGTGTTGAGTTCCCTTTTGCATGGGCTGCACCACGTGGCCCAAAAGCAGAACAAGGTCGGCTCTCCGGGTCGAACGAGATCTCCAGTATTGATGGCCTTTCCGTCGAGGTCTTTGAGGGCGACGGTCGGCAATTGTTGCGCACGAATCACGGGGGCCAAAAAGCAAGCCAACAAGCCCAAGGCTACCGATTTCATGCCTATCTTGCAGATGTTCATGGCTGTGCAAGGTACAGCCTATCTGCTTATTTTCGCACATGATGAAACTGCACAAGATTTGGATTTTCATGGCCGTTGCCATCGGATTTGGAACTGTGGCCTGGAGTCAACCCACTTTGTCTGGCGCTGTGGATGTCGTTGAGGGTTCCCTCTCAAATCCGGAAGATGACGTCATGGCGTTTCACTGGGATGTGACAAATGAGACACAGGACACTTTGGTCTTGATGGCCTCTCGGTATATCGTTCAGATTGTGCAGCCCTTCAACTTGCCATACGTCGAGGATGCAGAGGGAGCACATGAGCGCTTTTGTTGGGGACCCATCTGCTATCCCATGGGCAGCATGCATTCCAATACATCGGATGGATTGCTGGTGACCTTGTTGCCTGGAGCAACAGATACCACCTTCGTAGGGGATTATTACCCCAATGGGGTGGCGGGTGTGAGCGCGTTCGAATATTGCTTTTATCCCCCAGGACAGGAAGAGTTATCGGCCTGTCATACCACCTTGCTTTGTGTGGATGCTGAGACATGTGCCTTGTCTACAGCGGATTTGGATTTGGGACCCGAATGGGGATGGTCTTTCGCATCTGAAAACCCCGCTGATGAATTGATGGCTGTGAGTTATACCCTGTTTCCAGGGGTTGAAGCCACATTTGAGTTGTTTGATCTTTCGGGCACTCGGGTGCAAAGCACTTCCCTTCGTGGGGGACAGGGTTTGATTTGGTTGGACACGGGCGGCTTGTCCAATGGAATCTACTTGGGTTCGATGCAGCAGGAAGGCCAAATCATGACATCCAAATTGGTGGTGTCGCATTGATTCGGAGCAGTTGCGTCTCCATTTCCTTTTGCCGACTTTTGCGCGCTCATGAACCCATCCAACGAAAAGGAGGCACTCGAATATCACGAGCGGGGCAGGAATGGCAAAATCGAGGTCGTTCCCACGAAGCCATACAGCTCCCAACGGGATTTGTCGTTGGCATACAGTCCCGGGGTGGCTGCGCCGTGTTTGGCCATCGCCGATCGACGCGAGGACGTCTACAAATACACTGCCAAGGGCAATTTGGTGGCTGTGATTTCCAATGGCACCGCCGTCTTGGGCTTGGGTGATATTGGACCAGAGTCCTCCAAGCCGGTGATGGAGGGCAAGGGGGTTTTGTTCAAAGTGTTCGCAGACATCGATGTGTTCGACATTGAGGTGGATGCATCAGATCCGGATGCTTTTGTCGCTACAGTCAAAGCCATCGCCCCCACTTTTGGAGGCATCAACCTGGAGGACATCAAAGCCCCTGAAGCGTTTGAAATTGAGCGCCGATTGAAGCAAGAGTTGTCGATTCCTGTTATGCATGACGACCAGCATGGAACGGCCATCATCTCTGCAGCTGCGCTCTTGAATGCTTTGGAATTGGCTGAAAAGAAAATTGAAGACGTGCGCGTGGTGGTCAGTGGCGCTGGCGCTGCGGCGATGAGTTGTGTTGATATCTATGAACAGCTCGGTTTGAAGCGAGAACATGTGGCCATGTTCGACAGTCGAGGGCATATTCACGCGGGACGGGATGGCTTGGATGAGCGAAAAAGCAGGTACGCGACGGATATGGCATTTGCAAGTCTTCAGGAGGCCATGTCAGGAGCTGATGTATTCTTGGGATTGAGCAAGGGAGGGCTTGTTTCGGCAGATATGGTGCAAGGCATGGCGGTCAACCCCATTGTTTTTGCTTTGGCCAATCCAGAACCAGAGATCCCATATGCGGAAGCCTTGGCTGCTCGACCTGATGTGATCATGGCGACAGGGCGTTCAGACCACCCAAATCAGGTGAACAATGTTTTGGGTTTCCCCTACATATTCCGCGGGGCACTCGATGTGCGTGCGACGGTCATCAACGATGAAATGAAATTGGCTGCCGTGCGGGCCATCGCGGAGTTGGCGAAAGAAAATGTGCCTGATGAGGTGGCTGAAGCTTATGGCAATACATCCTTTGTTTTCGGGCGTCAGTTGATCATTCCAAAACCTTTGGATCCCCGGTTGATTACCACCGTCGCTCCGGCCGTTGCGGAAGCAGCTATGGCCTCCGGTGTAGCGCAAAGCCACATCGAGGACTGGTCGGCCTATAAATCTTCTTTGTTGGCCCGATTGGGTCAAGACAATGCTTTCCTCAGGACATTGGCGGATCGCGCGAGAAAATCCCCTAAGCGTGTGGTCTTCGCGGAAGCAGACCATTACAAGGTTCTCAAGGCCGCGGAGCAAGCAGTGGATGAGGGGATTGCTGAGCCCATTTTGTTGGGTCGGAGATCAGTGATTGAGGGTTTGATCGAAGAACACAAATTGGAACTTCCGGGGGTGACCATCATCAATCCCCGAAGTGACGAAGAATCGGAACGCCGCCAAGAGTTTGCAAAAGCTTTTTATGAGCAACGCAAGCGGAAGGGTCTGACTTTGGGTGAAGCGGAGCGGCACATGCGCCAACGCAATTATTTCGGGGCCATGATGGTGAACAATGGCTTGGCAGATGCCTTGATCAGTGGCATGACGCGGACATATCCCAGTGTGATTCGTCCAGCCTTGCATGTCATTGGCAAGGCAAAAGGGGTGGAAAAAGTGGCGGGCATGTACATCTTGGAAACCAAACGTGGCCCCATGTTTTTTGCAGACACCACGGTAAACATGGATCCGTCTGCCGAGGAGATTGTAGCCATTGCAGAATTGACGGCACAAGCCGTTCGGAGGTTGCGGATTGTTCCCCGAATGGCGTTGCTGAGTTACTCCAATTTTGGCAGTTCAGGTGGCGCTAGCGCGTCCAAGATGGCGCGTGCAGCTGCCCTTTTGAAAGATCGGCACCCGGATTTGATTGTGGATGGAGAAATTCAGGCGAACTTTGCTTTGAATGACGAATTGCTCAGTGAATCATTCCCTTTTAGCACCCTCCACAAACGACAAGTGAACACCTTGATTTTCCCCAATCTTTCTGCTGGCAACATCGCCTATAAATTGTTACAGGAAATGGCAGGCATTCAAGCCCAAGGTCCTGTCTTGCTGGGCATGCGCAAATCATTCAATGTGTTGCAAATGGGTTCGTCAGTTCGTGAAATTTTGGACATGGTGCGATTGTCCGTGGTGGATGCCATCTCAAAAGCAGACGAATGATTCATCACCTTCGCGGCAAATTGGTCGAAAAAGCCCCTACACATTGCGTCATTGAATGTGGAGGTGTCGGTTATTTCGTGAACATTTCGTTGACCACCTTTGAGCGTTTGCCCTCGGATGAAAGCATTCATCTGCACACCCATTTGGTGGTACGGGAAGATGCTCAAGTGTTGTACGGATTCTCGGAGGTGGCCGAGCGCACTTTGTTTTTGGCCTTGCTCGGGGTCAGCGGGGTTGGGGCGAGCACAGCCAGGATGATTTTGAGTGCCATGAATCCTCGGACGGCGCAAGAGGCGATTCAGACAGGGGATGTAAATGCGATGAAGCGTGTGAAGGGAATTGGGGCCAAAACGGCTCAGCGGATCATCATCGATCTGCAAGACAAACTGGGGACGATAGACGCCTTCAAGGATGGACGGGAGACAACATCTGGAGCAAAAAATGCGTACACAGGCAATATTGAGCGCGTCGAAGCGTTGACGGCTTTGTTGACATTGGGCTTCGACAAGGCGCGATGTGAACGAATTTTGGACCAAACGATCAAAGAATCCCCGGAAACGCCACCTGTTGAGGCGCTCATCAAAATGGCGTTGAAAAAGTTGTAAATGAGTGTATTGAGGAGCATATGTGGCCGGGATGTTCGGGGGTTGAAAGGGGTTTGGATGATCCTGCTGGTCTTCTCGTGCCTTTTGTCATTTGCTCAGACAGAGGAAGAGGCTGCGGCGGATACAACGGAGATTGAATTGCCTTTTCCTTTTGGCACTGAAGATCCATTCAATCCCACGGAAAGTCCAGCAGGATTCGATTTCAATTGGCCAGACAATTTTCAATACGGAACCACCTACGATGATGAGACAGGATTGTACATCTTGTCACAAACCATTGGAGACACCATAGAATTCCGTCCGTCGACTTATTTCACACTGGAGGAATACTTGAATTTTGACATGGCAGGCAACCTCTCGGAATACTGGGATGAGCTGCAGCAAGAGGAGGATGATGCGGATCGTGCATTCGCACCGAAACTCACCATTGACAATGAACTTTTTGAGACGCTGTTTGGCACGAATGAAATTGAAATCAAGCCACAAGGATCCGCTGAATTGACGTTCGGGGTCAATGTTTCGAAGACGGAAAACCCACAAATCCCTGAAAGACAGCGCCGCATTACCACATTCGATTTTGATCAACAAATTCAGTTGAACATCGGCGGAAGCATCGGAGACAAAATTGAACTGGGCACCCAATACAATACCGAAGCCTTGTTTGATTTCGAAAACCAGATGAACATCGGTTTTCAGGGTGAGGAAGATGACATTCTGAAGAATGTGGAGGCGGGGCACATTCAAATGCCATTGCCGGGAACACTCATCACCGGTTCACAGAGCTTGTTCGGGGTGAAACTGGAGACTCAGTTTGGCCGCTTGTACAACACCACGGTCTTTTCTCAACAGAAAGGAGAACGCCGAGAAATCGAAGTTGAGGGGGGGGCTCAGACCCAGGAATTTGACATTCGAGCCGATGACTACGAGGCGAATCGTCACTATTTCCTGTCTCAGTTTTTTCATGACCAATACGACGAGGCTATGGAGAGCCTGCCCGTTCCGAATTCAGGAGTGAACATCACGCGGATTGAGGTCTGGGTGGTGAACACCCAAGCGAACACCCAAGACGTTCGAAATGTCCTGGGATTCACGGATTTGGGTGAGCACCCCGACTACCTCTCGAGCAACATCGATGCGCCTTCCTTGGTGGATGATCCGACCTTGGAAATCACGTCCGGTCGGAACCCAACGAACCTGAACAATGAATTGTTCAGCCTGATGGTCGAGGACCCCAATGTTATGAGCTTCACGGGGGCCAATGCCGCGATTGCCAACTTGGGCATTGGATTGCAGCAAGGCATTCACTATGAACGGGTCGGGAATGCGCGAAAACTGGCGGCCACGGAGTACACGTACAATGCCCGTTTGGGCTTCATTTCTTTGCGCCAATCCCTGAACAATGCGGAAGTGCTTGCGGTGGCCTACGAGTATACCCTCAATGGAGAGACCTATCAAGTGGGCACGCTCTCTCAAGACGGATATGCCGCGCCTGATGCATTGGTACTGAAGATGCTGAAATCGTCCATTACCCAAGTCTTGTTGGACAACGGCGATCCAGCGCCATTGTGGAAAATCATGATGAAAAATGTTTACTCCATGCAGGCGTTTGGGGTGAGCAATGAGGAATTTCGGCTGGACATCTGGTACAACGATCCTTCGACAGGGGTGGACTTGAATTACATTCCAAGGGCGCCACTTGATGGTACACTGCTGTTGCAGTTGTTGGGCATGGATCGGTTGGACATCAATGGCATGTCTCAGCAGGATGGGGTTTTTGATTATGTGGACAATGCAGCCACGCAGGGTGGAACCATCAACAGCCAGAATGGCCGGATTTTCTTCCCTTCCACAGAACCTTTCGGATCGAGTTTGAAAGAGGCGATTGAAGAACGTGTAGATGATCCAGAGTTGGCACAATCATTGACTCAAACCATTGTTTTTCAGCCACTTTATGACTCTACAAAAACGGCAGCTCAGCAAATTCCAGCGCTGAATCGATTCCGAATCAAAGGTGAATTTCAAAGCCAAACGAGCAGCGAAATCAGCCTCAATGCCCTCAATGTTCCGGAAGGGTCTGTGACCGTGACAGCGGGGGGTGTGCGGTTGATTGAAAACCAAGATTATACTGTCGATTACAACTTGGGCCGCGTTCGGATCATCAATGATGGTCTGTTGGAGTCGGGTCGCAACATCAAAGTGTCGCTCGAGAGCAATTCACTGTTTTCGATTCAAACGAAGACCATGATTGGCACCCGGTTTGATTACATTTTTAGTGATCGGGCGAAAATTGGAGCGACCTTCCTCAATCTACGGGAACGGCCGTTGACCCAAAAGGTGAACATTGGCAATGAACCGGTCAACAACACCGTCGTAGGTGCGGATTTTTCTTGGCAAACGGAAAGTCAGTTGTTGACGGACATTGTGGACAAACTGCCTTTCTATGAGACCACCGCCAAATCGTCGATCGACATTTCCGCGGAGGGGGCGTACCTCATTCCGGGACACAGCCGAGCCATTGGTGATGACGGCAATGCGTATGTGGATGACTTTGAGGGCTCCCAATCGGCTATCGACATCCGGAATGTGACCCGTTGGTTTTTGGCTTCTACCCCCAAGTTGCAAGCTTCCTTGTTCCCAGAAGGAGATTATGAGGACACCTTGTTATACAACTACAACCGGGCAGCATTGGCTTGGTATACCATTGATCCTCAGTTCTTCAGGGGCAGTGGGCTGCAGGATGGTCAAGTGTCGAGCGATGTCAAGAGTGACCACAGGTCGAGGGAGGTTTTGGAAGGTGAGGTGTTCCCAAATCGGGAGTTGCCCACGGGGACACCACCCAACATCCCCACACTTGATTTGTCATTTTACCCTGATGAACGGGGACCATACAATTACGAAGTGCCGGGAGGTGCAGATGGACTGAGTGCGGGTTTGACGCCTGAAGGACGTTTGGCAGCACCGGAAACCCGTTGGGCTGGTGTTCAACGCGCGCTGACGACCACTGATTTTGAAGCGGCAAATATTGAATACCTCCAGTTCTGGTTGATGGATCCTTTCAACGATGATTCTGAAAATATTTCTGGTGGCAAATTGTACTTCAACCTAGGCAATGTTTCAGAGGATGTACTGAATGACAGCCAATTGGGATACGAAAACGGGTTGCCATCAGAGAACGATCCTGACCTCCCCACCTTGGAATCCGTTTGGGGCATCTATCCAGATCCAGCGACTTTCAATGTGGTGAATGCGTTTGACAACAGCACCGGGAGTTATGTCCTCCAAGACGTGGGGCTGGATGGCATGCCAGATGCGCAGGAACAATCGTTTTTTGGGGAGTGGCTGGAGGATTTGGCAACGTATCTCAACCCAGATGCATACGCCGAAGCCCAAGGCGATCCATCGGCAGATAATTTCAAGTACTTCAGAAGTCCTGCGGCACAAACGGCAGAATCTACAATTCTGGAGCGTTATGCTGATTTCAATGGGTACGAAGGCAATTCGAATACATCAGCGCCCAACGGTTATCCCATCACAGCCACCACGATCCCGAATACTGAGGACATCAACCAAGACATCACGCTGTCGACCATCGAAAGTTATTACCAGTATGAGGTTTCCATGCGCCCACAGGATCTGGGGGAGGGGAACATCGGTCGGAATTACATTACCGATTCCTTTGTTCAAACGGTGCAGACCCCCAACGGCGAATCTCGAAATGTCCGCTGGTATCAGTTCAAAATCCCCGTGCGGGAGTATGACCGAAAGGTGGGTGGCATCACAGACTTCCGTTCGATTCGATTCATCCGCATGTTCTTGAAGGGATTCGCCGAGCCGGTTACGTTGCGGTTTGCTCGGTTGGAACTGATTCGTGGTGAATGGCGCAGGTACATGGAATCTCTCGCAGGGCCTCAGGAGATTGAGCCCGATGATCCATCTTCGACGACCTTCAACATTTCCGCGGTCAACATCGAGGAAAATGGCAACCGCGAACCGGTTCCTTATGTGACTCCGCCAGGCATTTTGCGTGAGGTGGATGTGGGAACGGCCAATCAACGTCGATTGAACGAGCAGTCCTTGGAACTGGCGATTTGTGGACTCGAAGATGGGGATGCACGTGCTGCCTATCGGAACATCAATTTCGATATGCGGATGTACAAACGGCTCAAGATGTTTGTGCATGCCGAGGCGGGGCCTGATGGCACCTTGTTGGAAGATGGCGACCTGACGGCTTTTGTCCGTTTGGGAAGTGATTTTGAAGCCAACTATTATGAATATGAAATCCCGCTCCAAATGACCCCTTGGTACACGGGAGATGACAACGAAATTTGGCCAGAGGCGAACAATGTGGACATCGAATTTCGCAAGTTTCAAAACTTGAAAATCGAGCGCCCCCCTGGGTTCCCATTGTTTCAAGAATTTGCCACATTGGATGGCAAGGCGCGTTTGGCTGTGAAAGGAAACCCGAATCTGGCGAATGTGGCCACAGTCATGGTGGGTGTCCGGAACACAGACAAGGATACCCCTGTCTTTGGTTATGACGATGATGGATTGGCCAAGTGTGCCATTGTTTGGGTGAATGAATTGCGATTGAGCGAATTCAATGAAGAAGGCGGGTGGGCCGCGACAGCTCAGATGAATGCAAAACTCGCGGACTTGGCCAATTTCTCTGTGGCGGCCAACATGTCTGTGCCAGGATGGGGCGGTTTGGAACAGCGCGTTCAGGAGCGACAACGAGAAACACTGCAAGGAATTGATGCCTCGGGAACGGTTCAGTTGGGCAAGATTTTGCCCAAAAAATTGGGCATCACCCTTCCGGTATATGTTGGGTATTCGACGGAGATTTCGACACCGCAGTTTGACCCGTTGTCTCCGGACATTGAGATTGCTTCACAAGAAGGACTGTCTGTTGAGCGACAGGAGAATGCCAAATCTGAGAACACATTGCGGTCCATCAATTTTTCTGGAATCAAAATTGATCCACAGTTTGGTGGCGGAGGTGGTGGTCGTGGAGATGCCGGTGCTGGCGGTCGTGGTGGCCGTGGAGGTGGATTGATGAGTCCGGGCAACATGGGCGGCGGAAAGGACGGAGACAAGGAAGCCGGTGGCGGCCGAGGGGGTGCTCGAGGGGGTGGCAGCGCTCGCGGAGGTGGCAGTGCACGCGGAGGTTCAGGAGGTGGCTGGGGCATTTTGAAGATGCTCGATCCCGGAAACTTCACCGCGAACTACAGCTTCAATGAAACCTTCCGTCGCGACGTCAACACGGAGTTCCAAATGCGCCGAGAGCACCGCGGGGGACTGACGTATAACTTCAGCCACTCGCCCCATCAATTCAAACCCTTTGGGAACATTGGTTTCTTGCAGGAGTTGACTTTCATGAAGTGGTTGACCGAATTCAATTTCTACCTCGGCATCAAGCAGTTCACGGCTTCTACGACCATGGATCGGCAATATGAAAGCAGTCGTGTACGGAACAATACAGAGGCCTTGTTGGGGGTGGAAACCAACTTGCTTATCAACACCCAAGTGGTCAAGACCTGGCAGTGGAATCGCAACTACGCGTTAAAATATGACCTTACGCAAGCATTGAAATTCGACTTCAATGCATCTGCTCAGGCACTGGTGGGAGAGCCGGCGGGTGTCATCGACACATCGGACGAAATCGGTTACCAAGCCTACCGTGATTCAGTCATGCAAAACTTGAGAAATGCAGGTGAGGTGACGACCTACAACCACAATGTCACGGGCACCTATACATTGCCATTTTCCAAGTTGCCCATCGTGAATTTCATCAACTCGGATGTGCGATATCAAGGAACTTATCGCTGGGATCGAGCGCCTTTCAGCCAGGATTCATTGGGCAACACCATCCAAAACTCCCGAGACATCAGTTTGAACCTCTCGGCCAACATGACCACCTTATACAATAAGGTTCCGTTTTTGCAAGAAGCTTTGAACGCGTCCCCACCCAAACGCGACAACCGACGTCGATCAGACACATCAGATCGCGATGGATTTGGCAATGAGGAAGAGGAGAAGGTCAAACTGGAAATCAACCCGGTCCAGGCCATTTTGAGGACGTTGATGGCGGTCAGGAATTTTTCTGGAAGTTTTTCTCGCAACGAGGGCATGTTGATTCCGGGTTACGCCCAGCGTGCTCGGTGGGCAGGTTTTGATGACGACTTGAATGCCCCAGGGCCTTGGTTTTTGTTGGGTCACCAAAACACCAATTTGGCGGGAGAACGGGTGGACAATTTCGCTGTGATGGCTGCGGAAAATGGCTGGTTGCGCGAGTTGAGCACGCAGAACCAACAGTTTACTGAGACTTTCCAGGAGACCTTCAATGCGCGACTGAACCTTGAACCGGCCCGGAATTTGAAAATTGAATTGACGGCGAACCGGAATGCCTCCCGAAATTACACGAGCTTCTTCCGCTTCGATGACAACCTAGGGGAATTTGTCAATGAGTCGCCCAATGAAACCGGACAATTCTCAGCGACCATTTTGACCTGGCCAACGGCCTTTGTGAATGATGACGAGGAATTCAATTCCGAGTTGTGGGATGATTTTTTGTTGGGCCGATTGGACATTTCCAGGCGGCTCAATGCGCAGAGTTACAACCTCGATGAGCCAGAGGTCAATGGGTATTATCTGGGATGGGGACCCACGTCACAAGATGTGACCATTCCGGCATTCATCGCTGCTTACACGGGCACAGATCCGGAGAAGGCTCCGTTGGATGTCTTTGACACGCCAGTTGCACCGAATTGGCGCATCACATATGATGGATTGACGAAGAATCCGTTTTTCAAGCAGTATTTCAAGCGATTCAGCCTGAACCACAGCTACCGGTCGACCTTGACCACGAATTATGTGACCAACTTGTCATACGAGGCAGATCCGGAAACGGGATTTCCTGTGGCCTATGACCAAAGTGAATTTGGCAATTTTATCTCCCAAAGGCAATTCAATACGGTCAGCATATCAGAACAATTGTCGCCATTGATCGGGGTGGACATGACCCTCAATGCCGAAAATGAAAGTGAACCCCAGTTCCGATTGGAGGTTCGTCGAGACCGGAACATCGCATTTGGTCTGACCAATTACCAAATCACAGAGACCAAGAGCAAGGCATTGGTGCTCGGTTTGGGTTACAAGTTTGTGAATGTTCCCAATCCCTTCATCAAGACGTATGGCAAACTCCCTGTGAAAATGCTGAATGAGACGGATTTGATTCTGCGTTGTGACGTGAACATCAGGGACAATTCGACGATCATCCGGAAGATGCAGGAGCGCCAAAACCAAGTGACCGCAGGCCAGCGCTTGGTGTCCATCAAGTTCTCAGCGGATTTGAAGGTAAGCAACCAATTGACCCTGCGTGCATTCTATGATCACCAAATCACAGATCCTTACATTTCGACTTCCTTTGCCACATCCAATATCAACAGCGGTGTGGCGTTGCGATTCAACCTCAATCAATAGATTCTGATTCCAATGAACGTACCTCAAGATTTGCGTTATACCAAGGAGCACGAATGGGTTCGGCTCGATGGTGATGTGGCCACAGTCGGCATCACGGATTTTGCCCAAGGAGAGTTGGGTGATATCGTATTCGTGGAGGTGGAGACAGTCGGTGAAACTTTGGATGCCGATGAGGTTTTCGGGACCATTGAAGCCGTAAAGACGGTCAGCGACATGTATTTGCCCGTTGCAGGCGAGATTTTGGAATTCAATGAATCCATTGAGGATGATCCCGAGGTGGTCAACCAAGAGCCTTATGGGAATGGGTGGATTGTCAAGGTCAAAGTATCAGACCCTGAGTCTGTTCAGACCTTGATGACGGCCGAGGCCTACACGGAGTTGATCGGCTGATTCACGCTCGGGCATCGGCATTCCACAGTTGACAGCCATGGACCTCAACGCTTCCGGACCCAAAAAGCGATGGAAACCCCGACTTTTGGTTGGCCCCCTATTGTTGACCCTGCTGGTGCTGGGACTTCATGCCATACCGGGCAGTGATTTGCCCAGCGATGATTGGATGATGCTGTTGCACCTGGACAAGTGGATTCATTTGGGGATGTTTGCCAGTTTGAGCTGTTCCTGGTTGATTGCCTTTGGCAAGATGGGCATGGTTCGGAAGGGACGCATCTGGGTGGGGTGGGGCTGCTTGTTGTATGCGGTGTTGTTGGAGGCAGGCCAAGGAGCTTACTTTCCCGATCGATCTGCGGACTTGTGGGATGTGTTGGCGGACCTCGCAGGCACTGGACTGGGATGGGCCGTGTTTCGGATGATCTATGGGTGTTGGAATTGATTTTGGCCAAATTTGGCACGGCATTTGTCTACTCAAATTATGATGTCCCGGGCGACCTGCGGACCACTTCGTTTCACTTGCTCTGAAAGTCGGGAGGAATCCCTATTTTCGGGGCGCAATTCACAGAAGGCTCATGCTGAGTAGAAAAACCCCAGAAGCAAACCTCGAAAACAAGCGACTCGCGTGGCGTGCACTTGGTTTTGTGGCATCGCTCTCCTTGTTGCTTTCGGCACTGGCTTGGACATCCTACGATGTGGCCATTGTGCAGAAAATCGATTTTGAGGCCGATCTCCTCGAAGATGAAGAGATTCCAGTTAACGTGGTTCAGCCACCCCCCCCACCCCCACCCCCACAGCAGACCACTGTGATTGAAGTTGTGGATGATGAAGAGGAAATTGAGGAGGAGTTGGAAATTGAGGACATCGAACTCGACGAAGACACAGAAATCGAAATCATCGAAGAGGTCGAAGAAGTGGAGGAAGACATCCCCTTCATGATTGTGGAAAACATGCCAGCGCTGGGTGATTGTAAAAAAATGCGAGGAGACGAGCGGCACACATGCACCCAGATGGAGATCATCAAGTATGTCTCGTCCAACACGAAGTATCCACCGATTGCCAAGGATGCAGGTATCCAAGGAACAGTCTTCGTTTATTTTGTCGTGGGAAAGGATGGCAAAGTGCGGGACGTCCGGGTGCTCCGTGAAGTCGATGCACGATTGGACAAAGAGGCGGTGCGCGTGGTGGAATCCCTGCCGGATTTTGAACCGGGTCAACAGCGAGGCAAGGCGGTGAGTGTGCAATACACCATCCCCGTGAAGTTCATCATTCGCTGATGAACTGAAAAGGAGAAATCAGATGGATGTGGGGAGATTCCCCATCCACTTGTACAATGTGGAAAGGCACGCTTCAGGCGTGCCTTTTTTGATGGCGGGATTCAACGCCGTCAGTTCATCGTGTTCTGAAGCCGAGTAAACCAAAAAAGGAACACCGGTGGCTTCCATCCGGCGGTGATATTCCCAAAATAACTTCCAACGCTCGGCCGAATCAGGGATGCTTCTCAGGGGGTCAGGCGTCCAGGGCAGGGTGGGTGCACAAAGCACATAGGCATCCACTTTTGTGTGCCATTTCCGGGTGTCGATGCGTTCCTTACCATGGGCATGAAGCGTCCAAACTTCGGGGACCAGGGACCAGGTGTCTATAACAACCCCCGGGGCACTGTGCCGCGAAGCGAATCGTGTTGCTGCTTGGGTCCAGCAGACTTGTTGAGACCAAATTTGCCCGATGTCGTCGACGGAGCCTTGTCCCGATTGTTTTAGAGCAATCGGATGATAACGAGCTGCTTCGGCCACCCATGGCCAACCTGTGAGGTTGGAAAGTTGTGCGCACAGCGTTGACTTCCCGCTGGATTCTGGGCCAGAAACAGCAACGTGAAATACCCGGTTCAAATCCATTCGAGAAAATCCCAATATCCTTCGACAGCCAGAAGGGTGTAAATCGTCATCAACCCGGCCCCCCAATGAAGCCCCTTTCGCCAGTAAAGTCCAACGGCGATGGCATCAATGACGATCCAATACAACCAATTCGAATGGACAAATCTCACCATCCAGTAAGTGGCCAATAAACTTCCAGCGGTGGTGAATGCATCCCAGCCAGGCCAGTCGGCATCGGTGTGTCTTTTCAAGACCCATGTGATTGTGACCCATGCCAACAATCCGAGTCCGATGGAAATCAAATGGTGTGACCATGGAACCTGTTGCGGTGCAGGCCAAACATCCGAAGCATGAAAACCACCCCAAATGGCAAATCCGACGTAAAAAAGCCACAATCCCGACTCTGCTTTCAGTTTGTTCTGAAAACACACCACCATGAACAAGACAGAACCCGCGGCTGCTGCTGCAAAACTGCCAGGCCAGGCCTGTAAGTAACCCACTGTGTACAGAAGGTTCAAACCTGCAGCCAGTGGTTCTCCCCAAACGTGCCAAGCCCGCGATTCAGTTCCCATTGGTTGTATCGATTTCGCATCCACATGGTGCAGGCAAGGTGAGTTCGACCTCTGGACGTACCCAGAGCTTGAGCGTTGCAATTTCCTCAGCCGTCATCACATTGTGCATGAGGTCGAGTCGGGTCAGGCTGGGCATGTGTCCCAGCGAAGCGGGATATTGGTCGATGGGGTTGCTCCACAGAATCAGCTCCTTCAATTTTTCAAGGTTGTCGATGTCCATGGGAATGCTTTCAATTTCGTTGTTCCCCAGGTCCAGAACTTCGAGGTTTGTCAGCTCCAGCAGGGCTTCTGGGATGGACTCGATGCGGTTGTTTTTTGCCGACAATGAGACCAAATTCGGCAACTTCTCCCATGGCCCCTCTATGGTGGACAGGCGGTTCTTATCCAGTTTCAATTCGCGGAGCTCAGTGAGCTCGAACAGAGCCATGGGAAGGGTCCGAAACCGTTGCTTTTCGAGTGACAATCGGTGAATGGGTATGCCATTGATTTGGCACTTTTCAACCTCGTCCCAACCCGTTACCCATCGGTTGTTGCTGACATCCGATTGCCCCGCAAAATCGGTTGCAAGGCCCCACAGCAAAAGTCCCAAAATCCCAAGACGAGAAAAGAAAGGCATTCCACTCATTGTACAACAGAACGTCATGGATGCGGTGGCTGTTGCATGGATTGAAGGTGCAATTGGGCCCAGGCCAGATCTGATTCAATCGCATTCAAAAGGGCTGTTCGGTCTTCAAACTTCCTTTCATCTCGAATGCGTGTTTCCAAGGTCACACCCAATTCCATTCCATAACAGTCCCCCTCGAATCCAATCAAGTGGGCTTCGATTCGAGCTGGCCCTTCCGCTGAAATGGTTGGGCGCTGGCCGATGTTGATCAGAGCAGGTCGTTTCGGGTGCCCCGGCAATTGGCCCCAACCAAAATAGACACCATTTCCTGGAATGAGCTTCAACGGCGGGAGATGTCCCAAGTTGGCTGTTGGGAAGCCCAAGGTCCGCCCGATTTGGTCACCGGAGACCACGCGTCCGGTGAGGAGGTAGGGGGATTGTAGCCATTGATTGGCCAAGTCAATGTCCCCAGATTGCAATGCACTGCGCACCTTGGTTGAGCTGACTTGGGTGTCGTCAACGTGTTGTGCGGGCAATTCTTCGACTTCGAAGTTGAACAGTTCGCCGAGTTCTGTCAGAATGGTGAAATCTCCTTCCCGATTGCGCCCGAAACGGTGGTCATATCCCACGACGACAACGGAAGGTCGAATGCCCTCACCGATCAACTCCCGCACATATTCCAAAGGGCTTTTGCGCGCCAATTCAGGGGTGAAAGGCTGCACGACCAAATGGTTGAGGCCCGTCTGACTGAGCAAATTTTGTTTTTCAAGTTGGGAATTCAACAAGGCCAATCCATGGCTTTCCGGATGCAACACCATTCGGGGGTGCGGATCAAAAGTCAACAAGACGGTTTCCGCACCCAATCGTGAAGCCCGTTGGCTCAACAAATGGAGCACTGCACGGTGCCCTGCATGCACACCATCAAAGGTTCCAATGGTCAGAACCACAGGGGTTTCCGTCGGAACATGGTCGCGGAATTGAAGCGCGTTGTTGTAAACCTTCACTTCTGCAAAGTTAGGTGTTGAGAAAAGGAGTTTTCCCCGTACTTTTGCGCCGAAAATTCGTTACCGAAAACACATTCTTGGATGTCACAACAACAAGGAACCATTGCCCAAGTGATTGGCCCAGTCGTGGATGTTTCATTTCCCGCTGGCGTGGCGTTGCCCAACATTTTGGACGCTTTGATCATTGAAAGAGAAGGAGGAGATTTGATTCTCGAAACCCAAAAGCACATCGGCGAAGACACAGTCCGTGCGATTTCGATGGACTCCACAGAGGGTCTGTTTCGCGGGATGGTTGTCAAGGCAACAGGTTCGGCGATCAAGATGCCTGTGGGCGATCAAATCAAGGGGCGATTGTTCAATGTTGTGGGTCAGGCAATTGATGGCATTGACGACGTGTCCAACGAGGGCGGTCGGGCCATCCACCAGGAGGCACCCAAGTTTGAGGAATTGTCCACAGCTACTGAGGTCTTGTTCACAGGAATCAAGGTGATTGACTTGATTGAGCCTTATGCCAAGGGTGGAAAGATTGGCCTTTTCGGTGGAGCCGGTGTGGGCAAGACGGTTTTGATCATGGAACTGATCAACAACATCGCGAAGGGGTATGAGGGCATTTCTGTTTTTGCAGGTGTTGGCGAGCGCACCCGTGAAGGAAATGATTTGTTGCGTGAAATGATTGAATCGGGTGTAATCAAGTATGGCAAAGCGTTCGAAGAGAGCATGGAAGCCGGCGGTTGGGACTTGACGGCAGTAGACAAGAATGAATTGGCCAATTCTCAAGCCACCTTGGTGTTTGGTCAGATGAACGAACCTCCAGGAGCCCGTGCAAGGGTGGCCCTCTCGGGATTGTCCATTGCTGAGTATTTCCGCGATGGTGACGAAGAATCTGGTGGTCGTGATATCTTGTTTTTCATTGACAACATTTTCCGTTTCACCCAAGCGGGTTCGGAAGTGTCTGCCCTTTTGGGCCGGATGCCATCCGCGGTTGGGTATCAGCCCACATTGGCATCGGAAATGGGAGCGATGCAGGAACGAATCACGTCAACGAAGCGCGGTTCTATCACCTCAGTGCAGGCGGTATATGTACCTGCGGATGATTTGACGGACCCGGCCCCTGCGACCACTTTTGCGCACTTGGATGCCACCACCGTTTTGTCGAGAAAGATTGCTTCTTTGGGCATCTATCCGGCAGTAGATCCTTTGGATTCCACGTCTCGGATTTTGACGCCCGAAATTGTGGGCGAGGAGCACTACAAGTGTGCAGAGGATGTCAAAGAGACCTTGCAGCGTTACAAGGAATTGCAGGACATCATTGCGATTCTGGGCATGGACGAGTTGAGCGAAGAGGACAAGCAAACGGTTTATCGCGCACGTCGAATCAGCCGATTCTTGTCACAGCCATTCCATGTTGCTGAACAGTTCACGGGCATTCCAGGGGTTTTGGTTCCCATTGAAGACACCATCAAAGGATTCAACATGATTTTGGGTGGTGAATTGGATCATTTGCCTGAGGCCGCGTTCAACCTCAAAGGCAGCATTGAAGAGGTGATTGAGGCTGGTGAGAAAATGCTCGCAGAGGCCTGATGGTCTGCTGAATTTGAAATTGCTCAATCATGACCGTTGAAATTTTGACCCCCGACACGAGTTTGTTCTCTGGCGAGGCCACATATGTTGGATTGCCCGGCGCGGATGGAAGTTTGGGCATCTTGGAAAATCATGCTCCCCTCATCACCACGCTTCAAGCGGGTCGTGTGACGGTTCGAACAAAATCAGGAGAAGAGTCTTTTGAAGTGTCAGGAGGCACGGTGGAGGTTTTGCAGAACAAAGTCACGGTTCTCGCGGCCTGATTCATTCGTGGTGGTAGGGCTCACCTTTGAGGATGGTGTGTGCCCGGTACAATTGCTCGGCAGCAAATGGCCGAATCATTTGATGTGAGAATGTCATGGGCCCCAGTGACAACATGCCTTGGGCCTTCGCCCGCATCTCAGGAGCGAAACCATAAGGCCCACCGATCAACAATGCACAGTGTTTGATGCCACGGTTGTTCAGTTTCTGAACCCATTGGGCAAATTGCATCGATGAGAAAGATTTCCCTTTCTCGTCGAGTAGAATCAACCAATCTACCGCTGTTCCGCGTTGGGCGGTATCTAAAAGCCACTTGGACCAGACCTCCCACTCAGCTTGTTTCACTTGACTTTCGGTGGCTTTTGCATGGAGTTTTTTGGGGTCCTGCAATTCGAGATAATCGAAGCGCGCGTAGTGGGCAAGGCGGCCCACATATTCAGATGTGCCTTTTTGAATCCATTCTGCCTTCGTCTTGCCGATGGCCACCAAACTCCATTGCATCCCCGCAAGTTACTGCGTCAGTATCTTCGTGCCATGGAATCATGTGAGCACTCGAAATCAGGTGATATGTGGCGGCCGGAAATGCAGGAAGCTGTGGACCGAGCCCTCGCAGAGGATTTAGGGGCAGGCGATCACACCACGCGTTCTTCTGTTCCCCAGAAATTGATTCGAGAAGGCGTGGTTTTGGCCAAAGAAGCTGGCATTTTAGCGGGTGTTTTGGTGGCGCAGAAGGTGTTCCAAACTGTGGATGAGCAGCTGGAAGTGATCCCCGAGAAACAAGATGGGGATTCGATTGTGCCTGGGGATGTTGTGTTTCGTGTGAAAGGCAAAGCGTGGAGCATTTTGATCGGTGAGCGGTTGGCTTTGAATTTTTTGCAGCGCATGAGCGGCATCGCGACTCGAACAGCAGAGGTAGTGAAATGCTTGGAAGGTACGGGATGTCGGGTGTTGGACACCCGGAAAACGACACCGGGTCTGCGTGTTTTTGAAAAGTGGGCTGTGCGCATCGGAGGCGGTGTCAATCATCGCATGGGGTTGGATGACATGATTTTGATCAAAGACAACCATGTGGACTATGCGGGCTCGATGACGGCAGCGCTCAAGGGGGTTGCCGAATATTTGGTGGAAAACAACCTCTTGGCCTTGCCTGTGGTGGTGGAAGTTCGGGATGGGAATGAAGCGCAAGAGGCTTTGTTGGCGTCGAAGGAGAATCCCCGCAGAGATGGTACGCCCTTGGTGCATCGTTTGTTGTTGGACAATCACACACCGGAACAGGCCGCCGAAGCTGTGAGGAGCTTTGGTGACCAGATTCCCCTCGAGGCATCCGGTGGCATCACCCCACAAAATGTTCGGGCATATGGCGAGTCAGGGGTGCATTTTGTTTCAATGGGTTGGTTGACCCACAGTGTGCCCAGCTTGGATTTGAGCTTGAAGAGCTCGGATTTCGGGGCATTTCATAATTCGTGATGATCCAGTGAGTCGGATTACTCCCCAACCCCACGAGCAATTGCCGGATCGTCCCTTTTTCAAGTGGCTTGCGAATCGAAATGCATTCAAAGCCTCTCGTGCGGCCTTGCGCCAGGTGCATCCTTGGGCATCCGTAGATGTGGATTTGTATGATGTTCTTCGTTTTTTCACTGTGGGCCTGCTAAATGGCGGGGTGGCCATCCGAGCAGCTTCAATCAGTTTCAACTTGTTTGTGGCTTTTTTTCCGGCCATGATTCTGTTGTTGACTTTGATCCCCTACACGCCACTGGAGACAGGTGAGGTCATCGCAGCGCTGGAGTTGATGTTTCCTCGTGAAGCTGTGATGCTGTTGGAAGACACCATCGAGGAATTCTTGGCCCAACGTCAAGGCACATTGCTCTCCGTGGGTGTGATTTTGTTGCTCTATTATGCGTCTAATTCGGTCAATGCCATCTTGGTCGGTTTTGGTGAAAGTGTCCATTTGCGGGACCGCAGACCGGGTTGGCTTTTGTTCCGCAGTCTCTCGGTCATTTTGTTGCTCGTTTTGAGCGTTTTGTTGGGCTTGTCGGTTTTTCTGGTGGGATTCGCTGGGGATGTGTTGGTTTGGGCAGAGGCGAAAGGTTGGTTGACCTCGAATGACATTTCCTGGTTGAATTTGGCCCAATGGGGATTGGCAATTGCGCTGATTTACGCATCGGTTTCCATCCTCTATAACGTGGGACTCTGGTCTTGGAAAGGCTGGCGGTTGTTCAGCATCGGGGCCACCACCACCACCTTGTTGATTGTCATTTTGTCCTTGGGCTTTTCGTGGTTCATTGAGCAATTTTCTTCCTACAACAAGTTGTTTGGTTCTTTGGGAACCTTGTTGGTGACTCTGGTTTGGTTAAATTCGAGCAGTTCCATTTTGTTGTTGGGTTTTGAGCTGAATGCAGCCATTCGCCGGGCAACAGGACAAGCAAATCAGAATACAATTCAATCGAAATGAACGCACACCGCCATTTTCACTGGGTCTTCGTGGCCCTGTTGTTTGCCACCCTCCCAACCATCGTTTCGGGCCAGAACCCCGTACTCGGCCAATGGAAGACCATTGATGATGAAACGGGTCGGGTCAAGAGCATTGTCGAGATTTCCGAACGCGATGGTCAACTCTATGGAACAGTTGTGGAGTTGTTCCGTCTGCCCGATGAAGACCAGGATCCACATTGCGATTTGTGCGACGACGACCGCAAAGACAAGCGGGTTTTGGGTATGGAAATCGTGCGCAACATGGTGCAGGATGGGCAAAAGCTTGAATGGGAGGATGGCACCATTTGCGACCCCAAAAACGGAAAGGTTTATGATTGTGAAATGTGGATTGACCCTGAGAACATGAATGAGTTGAAGGTTCGAGGATACATCCTGTTTCTGTTCCGGACCCAAACTTGGGTGCGGATTTGATCCCTCAGGGTTTTTTGCGGCGCGGCCACCACGAAATTTTCTCTTCCAAGACCTTTGCTACTTCTGGAACGAGCCCCAACAGGACAGCACTGCCGATGATGCTCCCTGTAGCCAGAGTGCCTTGAACAATGGCTTCAACATATGCATTCCCCATCCAACCGGCTTTCCAGTGAAAAATCTGTGCGCAAAACAAGCCGATGGCAACGATGGCGACCCAAGCTTTGCTGAACGGATGGATTCGGAATTTTCGCCATGCGATGATGGCCCGCCATGAATTGTTCCACAAGGCCGTGCCCATGGTGGCCAGGGCTGCTCCGACCAATCCCCAGCCGAAAACCTTCATGAACAAGTAATTGCTGATGACGGTGATGATCAGCAGGCCCAAGTTGACGGGGAGCATGAGCCGGTAGTGTTGGCTTAGGCCGAGAATATTGGACAAAACGCCTGTTGAGGCCAAGATGATTCGTTGCAGGCCAATGGCCATGAAAACGAATTCCAAATCTTGATATGCAGGTGGGAGGATGTGTTCAAAGGGTTGAAAACCGGCCCAAATTCCGGCCATGACTGCAACCGACATCAGCAGCTGGGTGCGTGCGCTCTGTTTCAACAATGGACCCAAGCTGGAAGGACTCGACTTTGCGATTTTATCCGCGGTCAATCCATTGAAAATCATGGATGTAGATCGAACAGGCATGGAGACGACCGAGCCCATGAAAAATCCCATTGTGTACAAGGGAACCGCAGATAATCCAAGGAAGTAGCCCACCATAACAAAATCCAGATTTGTGGCGATGATGACTGCGCTCATGGACAGCAGACTGAAGGTGCCGTAATCGAAAATACCACGGGCTTGGGTCCACATGGGGCGCCATCTGATGCGGATGTGGTTCCAGTGGATTTGGCTTGCCAAAACCAAAAATCCTGTGAGATATGTCACCACATAAAGCGGGATAAAAAGCTCAAAATCCAGCCATCCGTTCAAAAGGGCGAGAGCCAGAAGCAGATACGATCCTTTGAGCCAAACCTCTTCCACGGCCGATGCCACAGCCGATTTCAGCAAGAAATTGAGCATGGCGCGACAGAATTGAAGCCCAGCAATCAAGACAGTGATGGAGAAAAAGACCCCGATGTGGGTGGATAACAATCCCGTATTGTCTGCGTCCAATCGCTGCAACAAAACGTCCCCCCATCCCCAGAGGATAGCGCCGATGGACGAAAGCAGAACGAGCGGGATGATCAGCATCATGCCCAACAGGCCTTCTCGTTCCTCGGGGCTGAACCTCGGAAGAAAGCGGAGGATGGCACTGGGCATGCCGAAAGATGACAATTGGCCCAAAATGGTTCCCCAGGCGGTGAGGATGCGGATGAGTCCCCACTGGGCTTCCTGTCCTTCGAAGGCACTGGGCAGCACAAAGATGGTGTTGACCGCTCCGAGAACGATGCCGATGCCCACAGCGATACTGGCGCGACTGGCCTGTTTGGCTACAACCCCCATGTCATCATGGTTTTTCAGATTGGAAGGGCTCCATGTTGCTTTTGTTTTGGAAGACCAAAAGGAGTTCGTCCAGTCGCATGGCCAAATCCGCTGCGAGCGCCTTTCGTTCAAACCTGGCCACACCTTCTTGAGGCCAAGTTTTGGCCTCACTTGGGGTGACCATTGAAGCCAATGCCGCCTCGATGCCTGCATCATCTGCAGGGTTGGAGAAATAAACGGGTGCTTCGGCATGACTATCGCGCAACTCTTCTCGAATCATCCATGCCAAATCACCCGGGTCCGGACCAACGGCCAACAAAGGCCGCTGAACGACAAGGTATTCGAACAACTTCCCAGGAATGCAGTCTCGACCACTTTCGGTGTCGTTGTGCAAAAGCAACAAACCATCGGAAGCTGTCATCTTCGATACAGCTGCTTTGTGAGGCAAATGGCCATGAACGACAAAATCCCCTGGCGACATGTGCCGATGGAGGCTGGCTTGAACTTCAGGAGCGGTGTTGCCATACAATTCCAGTCGAATGGGCCGATCGGGATGGTTTTCATTCCATTTCGCGATGCCTTTCCAAACGGTTGAAAAGTCTCGGCTGGCATAGAGCGATCCGAAATGGGCCAGCGAGAAGGTCCCTTTGGATTGAGTGGGGTGGGTTTTGGATTGTGGGAGGTCACCTGCATCCCAACCATTGGGAATCCACCAAACTTGGGGGTCGGACAACACGTTGTCCTTGCCAAGGAGTCCGCGAGCTGCTCCTGGAGCGGTGACCAGCAAGCGGTCGCAGGCCCTGACCACGCGTTGTTCCAATTGGCGTTGTCGCCGTCGGGCCCAAGCCGTCAAATGAAAGTCGTTGAGGTAATCGATGTTGGACCAGGGATCCCGGAAATCTGCGACCCATGGCACGGCTTTGCCAGCAGCGGCCAATTGGGCTTGTACACGTCTACCGATGAGGTGAACGCTGTGCGGGGGGCCGGTGGTAATGAGGACATCCACAGGCTGTTCTCTCAGGGCGGTCACAATCGCTTGGCTGGCAGGACGCACCCACAGCATGCGGGCATCGGGAATGAACACATTTCCCCGAATCCAACGGGTGATGAAGCGCCCCCACCCTCTCTTTTCTTGGGATGGCCGCGCGGTCGCCCCCAATCGCTCAACGTCTGTGGCTTTTTTGCCCAGCAATTTTTGCGCGGTGCCAAAAGGCTCCCAGATGGGCACTTTCAACACTTGCAAATCAGGCGGAATGTCTTCCATCAAGGATTTGTCTTGAACGGGATAGGATGCTCCCTCAGGGACCACCACCCAGGGTTCCCAGCCCGAAGCCCGCAAGTGCTGGGCAAACTTCAACCAGCGCTGCACGCCCCCGCCTCCGCTGGGCGGCCAGTAGTAGGTGATGATAAGGGCACGTTTCACAATGGAAAAAGAGGTTGTTCGTCAACGCTGACCCACGGTGGGCTTTCAGGCCGGTGCGTGCCAGGTTTGGCAATAAGCGCAATATCGGGCGGTGTCAGCATGTTGGAGGTCAGTGGTTTCCTGCTGCAAAGTAACCAACCGCGCCTCCAACCACGCGACGAATTCTTCCACATGCGCTGGTTCAATAACTTCTTCCTTCTTCCATTGGAAAACCAATGGACCCGCGTAAGCATTTTTGCCACTTCGGATGGCTGCACGGGCCTTCAATGCTTGAAAAGCATTCAGCCCAATGGCGCTATAAACCAGTAATTGCAGGGCCTTTGGGTGTTCTCCAGCATCTAAAGCCATGGCCAAATCAGTCCCCGGCAAGCGGACATCTTTGTGGTCGACCTTGCCGCTTTTGTAGTCCACCACCGTTAAAACGCCATCTTCACGTTCCAATCGATCTGCCGTCCCTTTGAGAAAAATCCCATCGGGCCAAGCGGAGGAGGTCTCGAAACGCGCCTCGATCACACCTTCTAACGCCAACAAGGTGCGAGATACGCCACCTTCGATCTCTCGCTTTTCTTGCAGCAACATTTTGCGTGCGGTGGCCCGAATCATTTTTTGAAGCAGGCGGTTTTCGCCTTGCTCGATCAAGGAAGGGTTGTAAATCTTGGCAATGGCGCGGCCCAATTCAGTATCCAACGCTTCCAAGGCGTCATCGAAGTCTTTGGGGGTCAAAGGCTGATTCAATTTGTCCTGAAACAATTTTTCCAAGGCCTCGTGCAGAATGCTCCCGAAAGTGCTGATGTCCATTGATTCCTCCAATTCATTGGGTTCACGCAGGTGCAACAGGTATTTGTAAGCAAAATCGCGTTCGCAGGCCACGAGGGTGTTCAATGCGCTCGGGCTGATTCCCCGATCGGTTGCCCATGAAGTCAAAGTGTTGCGCATGGAATCGGACAAATGAAGCGGTTGAGGTGGAGGTGGAATAGAGGGCAGCGGGGCTTGAACCTCCAAATGAACCCATGGCAGTGGATGTTTGCCGTTTGGCCGAAAGGAATGTTGAAGTTGCTTCAAATAGCGGCTGGGTTCCATCGACTCTTCTCCGTTCCGATAAAGCAAGGAGACTTGTTCTGCCCGATTCAGCAATCGGTAGAGGTAGTAGGCATAAATCGCTTCACGATCGTGCCGATTTGGTAGCTGGTGTGCGGCTCGAAGTTCACCGGGCAAAAAACTGTCTTCCATGCTGGTTTTGGGCAACATTTGTTCATTGCAGTCCAAAACGATGACCCGCTTGAAATCCAAAGCACGGGTCTCAATCAACCCCATGATTTGCAGCCCTTGGTCAGGTTCACCGATCAAATCCACCCGTTCACCCCGCATGCCAGTCCGCAACAGGTTACGCAAATCACGGAGGTCGCTCAGCAAGCTGCGGTGATTTGGATTCAATTCAAAGGTCGCCAAGCCTTGTGTCCATTTTTGCCATCCAGCCAGGCACCATGGATCAGGGTCGTCGAGCATCCCCAACTTGATCAGAATCGCCTGGGTCCATTCCAGCAGTGCGGTGGGGCTCTGGGCGACAGATTTCATTTGGTCCTTCAATTCCAAAATGCCGAGCAGCCAAGTCTTTGCGGGACCGTCATCCAATGCTTGCAAGTCATGTGCTCGAATCCACACTTGATGCCGTTCAGAGAGCAACTGCAACAAACCACCAGCATCGTTCAGCAGGTTGGATTTCCCGAAGATGGCCAGGGGAATGGGGTGCCCACATAGCCAGCCCACCTCTTCGTGTCTCAGGGCATCGCCTTTCCGCAACAACACCGTCCAAACGGCTTCCAGCAATTCACTTGCCGGGGTTTCTTCCCAACTGATGCCCATCGTGATGTTGCACGTGGGCAGGATGTCACCGAGTCCTTGGAGCAGCAGGGGCAAAGTGGCCGCCGTGGGCAGCACGATAGCGGTTTCGTCCCGTTCCGCCTCAGAAAGTTGCGCGATGTGTTCTTTTACCCAAGCCACTTCGTAAACAGCGCTGCTGCAACTGACCATCTGGAGTTGTGGTGGTTTTGTAGCCAATCGTTTGGGAAGTCGTTCCAGGTCAGGTGAATTGGCTTGGCGCCGGATGAACAACCCCGCCTCAAAACTACCGTGTCCTCCTTGGACATAACTGTGATCGGCATCCCAAATCCAAGTGAGTCTACCGGCACCTTCCCAGCGTTTGAGGAACGTCATTTCTGCAGGCGACAAAGCAGCCATCCCAATGACAAAGACGTGTGCTGGGCCCTCTACCTTTCCTGACTCAGCGGCCCGACGTGCAATTCCGCCGCCCCATGATCGACCTGCAGATTCAGCAGCAGATTTCATGGCCTCGTACAACGGATGCAAGAGCAAAAACGAATTCAAATAAGCTTGCTGTCCGGATGTCAATTCGGGGTTGTCGAAGGACCAATCCTGAGCCCCCCAGATGTCGAGTTCCTTCAGCTCGCAGAGGTTTTTGAAAAAGGTTGATGGCGGAATCAAGTGGTGATCACAGGCATTGAAATCTCTCAATGCGACTTCTCCCCAGGGCTGAAATGCAGAAAATCCTGCAGCTGAACTGGGGGTCAACTGTTGATGCAGTTGATGGAGCTGACCCAAGGCTTCAAGCGGTGCCAGAGGCAACAATCCTGTGGCCTCTCGCAACCACTCACTTAGTGTGATGCAACGTGGGAGCCATCCGGGTCCTTGGAGAGATTGGGCAAGGGCGGTCCTGAGGCGATTGCCCGCGCGGTGGCTGGGCACCACGATGAGAACATCGCGTAAATCGACGGTTGGGGAGGCTTGGCGACAATGCGCCAGTACCTGATCAGCAACTTCAGAGATGAAAGTAGGGGACTTCAACGGATGCGGGTGATCTGCCTGTAAGTGTAACCAGAATGAATCGATTGGTTACAATTTAAAACCATTCCGGATGAAGTCGAGGAATTCTTGGCGGCCTTTTTTTGTGAACAGGGTTTCCCGGACAAATGACCTCCATTTTGGCAATTCCGGCCTCGTCTGTGGGGTGGTCATGTCATCTGGTTGGGCGGCTTCAGTGGGACCCATTGCCGCGTTATCTATTAGATTCTCGGGTTCACCTGGACGGACATCGATGCCTCGGTCTTGAAGAATCCCAGACAATTCATCAGCGATTGCGAAACGTTCCTTGGCCTGTGAACGATAACCCAGTTGCTCTTCAAGCAAACCGAGGTTGTTGTGTGCGATGGCATCTTCAGGGTCCAACTCAATGGCTTTTCGGTAGTCTTCAATGGCCCCGTGAATGTCCCCCGTTGCATTTCGCATCCAGGCGCGCGAAGCATAACGATAGCTGTAGTTTGGGTCCAAGGCCAATGCCGCATCGAGTCCAGCCAATGCCTCGCTTTTCTTACCCAGGTGGAAGAGACAAATGGACCGATCATGAAGACAATTCGCATCTTCATTGTATTTTTCGTCCATCGCCAAGCACGCATCAAGGGCTTCCAGAGCGGCAGGCCAATCTCGGCGTTCTGTGGCTTCCATGGCCCGGGCCATCAAAGTTTCTGCAGATGATGTTGAATGTGCGCTCACGTAACGAAAATAAGGATTTCCGATGAAGCCGGATTCCCTACCCAGCGGAATGAAAACAAACATGGCATATCCGAAGTTCATTCGCCTCCATTCAGGCAGCCAGTGGTGGGTGATTGAAGGACCCGATTGCTGGGTGGAATACAACCAATTGGGTTCGCGTTGGCAGCGATGGGAAATTGTGGCCAAGGCTTATCCCGAAAAAGTGCGTTTGGCAGATGCCATCGCCGAGGCAGATGCGCCAAATCAGCATGCTGAATGGTCGAATGCACAGGATTTTGCAGATGCAATGGTGGGGCAAGATTGGGTCGGGGATGCGATGACACCGGGCCAAAGTTTAGCGCCACTTCAACTCCCTGTTTGTCAGCGAGGCATGATTCGGAACACCTTTGGGATGCACGTCCAGTCGGAAGGGGAATGGAAAGCCACCTCGGATGCGGAGGTTCGCGGTGTGCTCCAAGCGGCTCAGGATGAGGGGGTGCCCTTGTTGCCATTGGGCGGTGGGTCGAATGTGCTCTTCACTGACGATTGGGCGGGCTGGGTACTTCGGCTTGGCATTTCTGGATTCGAGGTGGTGGCGGATGATGGCGATGCGGTCGATGTGGTGGTGGGTGCGGGGGAAGTGTGGCACGATTTCGTGATGAAAACCTTGGACGAAGGATGGGGCGGGGTGGAGAATTTGGCCTTGATTCCCGGCAGTGTTGGCGCCAGCCCCATGCAGAATATCGGCGCATATGGCGTGGAGGTTCAAGACTGTTTCTTGTGGCTTGACGCCATTTCCAGATTGGATGGGCGGTTGAAACGGTTCGATGCTGAAGCATGTCAATTCGGATACCGGGAAAGTATTTTTAAAACCACAGAGCGAGATCGTTGGATCATCGTTCGGGTGGCTTTTCGGTTGCGTCGTACGGCGCCGGTTTCGGTGCAATACGGTGCTTTGAAATCGACATTGCAGGCACAAGGCCATTCGGCCCCCTTCTCCCGCCGTCAGGTGGCTGAGGCAGTCATTGCGGTGCGGCAATCCAAGTTGCCAGACCCTGAAGTGCTGGGAAACGCAGGCAGTTTTTTCAAAAACCCCGTGGTGTCAGCCGCAGATCATGCCCGATTGAAGGAGACGTGGCCGGATTTGGCCGCCTATCCACTTCCGAATGGCGATTTCAAATTGGCGGCGGGCTGGTTGATTGATCGGGCTGGCTGGAAAGGCCACGATCGTGGTACCCATGGGGTCCACGATCGTCAAGCCCTTGTCCTGGTCAACCGCGGTGGCTCAGCAGGTTCGGACATTTTGAAGTTGTCGGAAGAGATTCAAGAAGACATCGCTTCTCGGTTTGGGGTGAAGCTGGAGCGCGAAGTCAATGCTGTCCCCCATGCTTCAATTGGCATCAGAAACTCGGACAGGGCTGGTAGCGAGGCGCCGCTGGACGCTTCCGGTGATCCGTCTTCCACTGATATTTGAGAACAATTTCGTGGCTGCCACCTGACACCCCCAATCCGAGTGGACTCAAGGTCATGTCGTAGCTGTATCCAACTTTCCAATTGTCTCGTCCATAGCCGGCGATGAAAGACAAGGCGTCGATGTCCATGGCACCATCCACCGATTGGCCGAAAGGCAATCCACGATACCACAGCCCGAAACTCATCGGATGGGTGTCGTAATAAAGGCCGAGGTCCAATTGGTTGAACGGACCCTGCACCATGTAGTTGAAGGCCATCACCAAATCTGGTCGTTCTGAGCGACTGTACCGATATGGATCGCCGACGGGCATCCGGAAACCGCCATGGGTGGACATCCGAATCGACATCGGATCGAGGTAAGTTCGGCTGAGGCCATCATTGGGTCGATTGAGGTGATCGGCTGAGAAACCCACCCATGTGTATTTCCCAATCAACAACCCTCCGGTTGCGAAATCAATGTATCCCTTGCTGTAGTTGGCCACGGGGTCTACAGTGGTGGGCGCATCATCTCGGATCAGTTGATCTCCGAATGTCAATTGGCTCATGTCCACGGCGCGGTTGCCAGCGCCCACCTGGAGAGCCGGCCGAAAACGCCATCCGCCATCGCCCAACACCACTTCATACGTGTATTGTGCTGCCACTCGCGTGGTTCGAAGGCCACCTGCGCCGGCTTCCTCTTGGCTGAAAAGCACCCCAAAGCCGCTGTTTAATTCCTGATCGAACCAGTCATGCGCCACATGGTAGCCGCGAAAAGCGTTGGGCAGAGCTGCCCATTGGTTTCTGTAGATGGTCACCAAATTCGCCCCTTCACCCAAGCCTGCATAAGCAGGGTTGAAGGAGGTGGGAATGGCATTTGATTGCGTGAATCGCATGTCCTGCGCTTGGGCGGAGGAAGCGGCCCAAATCATGCTCGCGATTGCCGCCACAGCGGTCATCAATCGTTGAGGGGTGAATGCAATTTTCATGGTTGTGTCGTGACAGGTTGTGAAAGTGAGGTTTGGGACAAATGGGGATCAGTGGAAGATGAGGGTGACGTCACCAGCTTTGGTGACAGAGTGGCCATCGCTGAAGCTGGCCGAAGCCCTCCAAGCATAGACATCTTGTCGTGCCAATTCGCCATTGACCCTACCGTTCCATCCGATGTTGGGGTCATGGGAAACGAAAATCATTTCTCCCCATTTGTTGAACACACGAAGCTCGTAGTGAACGATTCCACTGTGCTGCGGATGGAAGATGTCGTTGTCATAACTCATCGGATCGTAGCTGCCATCCGGCGATCCCCCAGGGGATGGCGTGAATGCTGTAGGGAAACGCATGAACCCACCCGGAATGGCTTCAACGGCATTTTCCACGGTGATCGAGGAAGGACAATTGTATGCGTTGTTCACGGTCAAACTGACAGTGTACAGGCCCGGTTCCGCATAGCTGTGAACCGGGGCGGGATCGGTGGACAGATAGCCGTCACCGAAATTCCACAACCATTGGGTTGCATCAGCTGAAGATCCGTTGATGAAGTAAACCGATTCGTCGGGGGCCACCACTTGGTTGGGGCTGGCGGTAAAAGCCGCAATGGCCGTCGGGAAGACTTCGACCGTCGCATATTGAATGACTTCGTCCAGCACACCTTCATATCCGGTGGTGACCAGCCGCACATTGTATACACCAGGGGTTTCGTACATGTGGATGGGGTTCGTTTCTGTGGTTGAAGAACCATCTCCGAAATCCCAGAAGAAACCCACAGCATATGTGGACGCATTCGTGAAGTTCACCATCAGTGGCGCGCAACCTTCACCGCCACCGGAGAAATCGGCCACAGGATGTGGCGCCAGGATTTCCACCGTCTGGGTGGCAACATCCGAACAGTAACCGTTGTCAACTGTGGCTGTAATGAAGTAGGTCCCCCAACTTTGGTATTCGTGCGGAGGAGGGTTGGCACCTTCATAAACCGTTCCATCGCCCATATTCCAGGTTGTGGTTGCGGCGTTGCCAAATGTCGATCCGTTCGAAATGTTCACCGTTGTTGCCGGGTAAGTTTGGCTTGAAGGGTCCACATCAAACAAAGCGATGGGCATGGGGTAAACATCCACACCGACAGAAGTGGTGTCGGTGCAACCCGCCTCAGAAACGGCCACGAGTGTGACCACAAAAGTGGTGTCTGTCGTGCCATTGTTCACAAAGGTGTGTGCTGGCTGGCTCACATCGGCCTGTGTGCCATCCCCGAAGTCCCAGAGGTACTCCGTTGCACCAAAACTGGAATTCGCAAATTGTGCTTGTACTGGAGAGCAACCTTGCTCCACCACATCGAAATTGGCTTGAACTGCTGGAGACACCTCAATGAGAACTTCATCAGTAGCCGTGCAACCCCCATCATTCGATACCGTGAGCAAAGCGGTGTAGCTGACGGTGCTGGGTGCCAAGTTGAAATAGTCATGGGTCAACAAGCTGTCACCGATTTCGACAGACGTGATCTCACCCGTTCCGAAAGCCAAGGTTGCTGAAGTGGCTCCGATGGATTGATTGGCAAAAGTGACTTCGAGTGGGTAGCAACCACTTTGATCGCTCAATGACAAATCAGCCACTGGCGTGCCATGCACGGTCAAGGTGTGTGCAACGCTGTCGATGCAGCCAAATGCGGTTTCAGCAGTCAAGGTGATGACAAAGGTGGAGTCGGCAACACCGCTGTTTTGGTACAACTGGGAGGCTGAAGCCAAATCAGAGATGTTTCCATCACCCAAATCCCAACTGTAATCTGTACCGGCGATGATCACATCATTTTCGAAGGTGGCAAGAACAGGAGAACACGCAGTTGTGGGGCCGCTGAAGGCAGCGACAGCAGCGGCATGAACCGTGTGTGCGACATTTGCCGAGGCGGAGCATCCAGCGTTGCTGTACAAATCCAAGGAGATCAATCGCTCTCCTTCGCCTGTGTAACTGATTTCCACGGCGTCAAATCCAGGATTCACGAAAACATTACCATCTCCCAAATCAAGCACGATGCTGTCGGCATTTTGTGCAATGTTGTACACCATGAAAGGACTTCCAGCGCAAGCGGCAGTGTCGGATAGGCTCAGTTCGGCTAGCGGTGTCGGATGGGCAATCACATCGAGTTGAGTTTGATCTGTGCATCCGTATACATTCATGGCGGCCACGACCACATTGAAGGCCGTTTCTTCACTGTTCAAGGCTTCAAAAGTGACATTGGCGCTTTCGCCTGTTCCCAACGACCCATTGCCGAAATCCCAATCCACAACTGAAGCTGTCGTTCCTGTATACTCCAAGGTGGTAGAAAAAGGCGAGCATCCCTCGATGATGCCTTCGATTGCGGCGACCATTTCTGGGTAGACGATCACGGAATCGGTTGTTGAATCGACACAGCCCAAGTCATCTTCGGCGATCAAAGTCACGGGGTATTCCACAAGTTCTGCCTCACCCGCATACGTGAAGGCATGGGGTGCTGAGTTCAATGCGGTGCTTTCATCACCATTCCCGTACACCCACTGGTAGTGGTCGGCACGAAGGCTGTTGTTGGTAAAGGTCACATCGAACGGAGCGCAACCTGCATCGCTGTTCATGGAGAAGACCGCTACGGGTTGTGGCTTGACATGAACAGTGGTATCCACAGTTCCGATGCACCCGTGAATCGTTTGGCCTGTGAAGCTGACCACGTGGGAAACCAATTCTCCGGTGTAGTTGGACCAAACATGGTTTGTTTCAATCCCCTCAGCAGTGGTTCCATCGCCCAAATCCCAGGTGCCTTGTTCAGCGCCATTGATGGCCATCAAGTCGAGCACAAGCGGAGAACAAGCCGAGTCAAATGGCAAGGCGATATCGAATTTTGCTTTCGGGTAAACAGTCAGGGTTTCCGAATGTGTATCGGTACAACCTGCATTGTCTGTGGCCGTGAGGGTCAGCGTGTAGGTTGCGGTCTCCAATTCGATGGTTTCACTGAATTGATGGGTGAATGTGCCATTTGGCAAAGTCCCCGTGGTGGTTGACAATTCGGTCCCATCGCCCAAGACCCAAGTGATGTCGTCTGCTTGCGTCGCGAGGGCCTGCAAGTCCACATTCAACGGAGCACATCCTTGGTGGTCGCTCATGCTGAAATTCGCTGTGGGTTGCGGATTCACGGTGATCGTGGCACTGGCGGTTCCAGGACAGCCTGCTGAGGTCTCCCCTGTGAAAGTCACCTCAAAGTTGCTGGGATCAGACGCATTGTTGGTCCAAATGTGATCGGCACTCATGCCATTGGCGGTGCTGCCGTCTCCGAAGTCCCAGGTTCCATCTGTAACATCATTTCCGGTCGCATTCATGCTCATCACCAAAGGAGAACAATCTGATAAAAGGGGGAGGTCCAAGGTGATTGCAGCCGCTGGATACACTTCAATGTTTTCAAAATGTGAATCGCTGCACCCGGCATCATCGCTGACCGTCAGGATGAGGGTCGTGGATGTGCTGAAGTCGTTTTCCAAGGTGGGTTCATCCCCGAGAACCGTGCCGTCTGGCAGGGACCATTCAATCTGATCCGCGAATGTGGAGGCATCCACGGCTCCGACAGCGAAGGGAGCGCAACCCGCGTTTTCGGCCAAGTCGAAATTTGCAATGGGTTGTGGGTTGACGGTCAAATCTGCTGTGGCCGTGCCAGGACAGCCAAAAGCATTCATGCCGGTGAAGGCAACGGTGTAAGTGATGGGTTCGTCGGTGTTGTTGACCCAAATGTGTTCCGGTGTTGTTTCAGTTGCATTGTTGCCATCACCAAAATCCCATTCATGTGAACTCGCGCTCACGATGGCAGGCATATCCATGACAACAGGCGCGCAACCTGTTTCTTCGTCCAGGACGAGATCGAAGACAGCTTCCGGGAACACATTGATGTCCACGGATGCGGTATCATGGCACCCGTTGGCCGCCAAGGCCACCAAACTCAACTCCAGCGGTTGCATGAAACCCGATGTGTTTTCATACGTGTGCGTGGGGGTGGTTTGTTGAGATACAGTGCCATCACCAAAATCCCATTCATATCCCGAAGCGCCCACACTGTTGTTCATGAGGGTGATGGGGAATGGCGCACAAGCATCGGTCAAACCAGTGGCAAAAGTGGCCTGCGCGCTTATGGCTGCCGTGATTTCAATGGTCTCGGATGCAGTGCATCCCTGTCCCGAGGTTACCGTTACGGTGGTTTCATACTGCGTCGGCTCATTCATGGGATTGGGCACAGCGACATACGTGTGGGAGATTTCACTTGACGTGCCAGTCATCACAGTTGTGCCCTCGCCAAAATCCCAGTGATACGTGCCGTTTACGCTGCTGTTGGCGTCAAGGCTGACTTCCAATGGAGAGCATCCCGAAGCAAGGTCTGCAAACAATTGCAAATCTGGCGCCTCCAAGACGGAAACACTGGAAGTCATTGAAGCTTCGCAGCTGGGCGTGCTTACCGTGAGCGTCACGGGGTAAGTGCCGGTTGCAGTGTAGATGTGCTCCGCGTTCTGCGAGTAACTTTCCCCTCCGTCTCCAAATGTCCAGTGCCATCCTGTGATGGGTTCATTGTTGCTGATGGTGGTCAAATCAGTGAAAGTGGTGGTCACACCTTGGCAAACAGATGAGGTGGCGAAGTCAATGCTGGGTTCTGGAAAAATGTGGACAAAATCTGCCGTATAACCGGAACATCCGTATTCATTGGTGACGGTCAGGCCGATCACGTGTGATCCGATGCCTTCGAAGTGGAGGTCTATTGTGGCCCCCGTCTGCGGCTCATTGATGCCATCCACATTCCAAGTATAGGTGGAATTTTCAGGTCCAATTCCACTGGCCACTGTCGTCAGGCCAATGCAACCGGAATCCTCTGAGAGCACAATTTCGGGTTCTGGATCAGGCAATACGGTAACCGTCACCATGCTCGTATCAGCGCATCCAGAAAAATTGCTTGCCCCTGGAAGCTGGACAACACTTGTGATGTCATAAACGCCTGGGTTTTGGAAGGTGTAGCTCACATGACCGGTGGCCGTTGTGATGAACATTGGACTGGTTCCAAAGTTCCACTTGTAATGGACTGCGGAAGCCATTTGGTGGAACTGCAGTTGTTCGTCCTCGCAAATGGTGGTTTCACCAGTCAAATTCAAAGCTGAAACAGGGGGTGCCGCGACAACGATGGTGGTGTAAGCGGTGTCCCGACCACACAAACTGCTATCTACCAGCATGATGTCATAAGCACCGATTCCGGGGAATGTCAGTTCGTATTCACCGGCGGTTGGCCATGGAGTCCAGGCCGTGGTTTCTTCGATTCCGTCCCCGTCGAGGTCCCCGAAATTCCACATTTCAAAACGTTGTGCGTTGTTGCCCTGCTCATGGCAATTGCGCACAGTGGCATTGGTCACTGTCGTGGACACATTGGGATAGCATATGACAGGTTCCCCAACCTCAATTTCTGCTTCATCAACATCCCAAATCAAAATGGGGTTGAATTCCGCAGTGCTGGGTCCACCTTGTAACGTGTTGCAATGATTTTCAGCAGTCAGAATGACGCTGGTCTCACAATCCACAGTGCCTTCCTCGAAAAGATGGGATACGGTTTGGCCAGAATTGTTCGCATCAAAAACCAAGTCTTCTGACCCATCTCCAAAATTCCATGTGAAGGAAGTGGTTGGGCTGACGTCTGTTGAACTGTTCAAAAATTCCATCTCCTGTGGTGCACAGGCGCTTGTGATTCCCCCAAATGGAATCTGGATGGAGGCGTTTGCAGGCTCTTCGATGATGATGTCAACGAAGCGCTCACATCCTGTATCTTCTGTCAACAGGGCCGTGTAAGTCCCGGGATTTGTGGGATATTCATGGCTGATGAAATCTCCTGATAACAGGCCGTCTGCATGCATTTCAAGCTGGGATCCATCGCCCCAGTCCACTGTGAAGGCGGACCATGTGTCACTTGATGAAAGGAAAATGGCCCCACCGCCAGAGCAGTTGGCCAACGTCGGATTTTCGACGGCATTTCCTTGTGCATCAAGCAATGTGGGGCATTGCGCTGAAGTCTCTGTGTGGTTCGCAAATGCGAAGACCAACACCAAATTGAGAAGAGAGATAATGCGGTTCATGCCCTCCCGTTACGCAAAAACGTTCGTTAGGGTTTCATGGGGGAGCCATGGAATTCCTGAAATTTGCAGATATGGAAAAGGAGGATGAAGCGGCGTTGTCTTGGGCTCTGGAGAACCGAAAGGCCATTCGAAAGCAGTTGCAAGGAATGGGTCGCAAGGCTGCAAAGGGGCAAGCTGCTCGTCAGCTCGACCAGCAATTCAATGCGCTTCATGCTGAGGCGTTTGCCAATCGGGATTGCCTCACATGTGCGAATTGTTGCCGAACCACCAGCCCTATTTTTCGAGACCGAGACATAGATCGTTTGGCCAAGCATCTTCGAATCAAACCCGCGGAACTGCTGACTCGGTATTTGCGGATGGACGAGGATGGTGATTATGTTTTGCGGTCATCTCCGTGTCCTTTTCTGGATTTGGAGGACAATCAGTGCGGAGTTTACCCGCATCGCCCTTTGGCCTGTCGAGAATATCCCCACACCGATCGAAAAAACATGGCAGGCATTTTGCCGCTGACTGAGCGCAATGCGCAGGTGTGCCCGGCGGTTGCAAACATGGTCCGATCTCTCTTAAAACCAAGCTGAATCCGCATGGCGGGTTTTAGTGCGGATTTGAGAAAGCAGAATTCCCCACAAATGACGTGTCCGTCAGTGTGAGGAGAAACGCGATGATGTCGCTTTTTTGCCCATCGGTCAATTGCAACCCCCCTGTGGAGTATTTCATGAAAGGATCAATGGTGGCACTTGCAACGCCGCCCGTGTTGTAATGGTCGACAACCTCTTCCAATGTACTGAATCGTCCATCGTGCATGTAGGGAGCGGTCAGCGCGATGTTCCTGAGGGTAGGGGTCTTGAACCTGCCAGAATCGGAGACCAAACCTGATACAGCGGCATGTCCAGGATCCATATCAAAGTGGGCGTCCAATCCATTGTTGTGGAACAAATAGTCAGAGAACTGTGTTCCGGCTTCACTGTGACAATGGAAGCAATCGCCCCCAAACTGCCCTCCAGGTGTGGTTTCTGGATCGCCGCCTTCTCGGAGGAAGATGAGGTATCCGTTGTACTCCTCATCTGTCAAATCGATTTCGCCCCGCCTCCATCGATCGTACTTGGAATCGCTGGAAATCAGGGTCCGGAGAAATTGTGCAATGGCCTGGGCAACGCGTTCAGGGGTGATGTTGGCATTCCCGAAAGCCGCTTGGAAATGCGCAGGATAATCCGGTTCTCCGGCATCCAACTCATGAAGATTCGTGAGGCGTTCCACAGCTTCGGGCCAAGGCAAGGCCATTTCGTCCGGGTGTGGGATGGGCTCGAGGATTTGCTCCTCCAGGGTCAAAGCCCTTCCGTCCCAGAAATAATTGGGCGCCCAGCCGACGTTGATGAGGGCCATGGAATTCCGGAATCCTTGTGCGCCTCCGACGCCCGTGCTGACGGGTGAAGGGTCACTGAACCCAAAAGCTGGGAGATGACAGGAACCACAAGAAATGGTTTGATCCACAGAAAGCGCCGTTTCCCAGAACAGCATGCGTCCCAGTGCAACCCCCTCCTCGGTCAGTGGGTTGTCCTCTGGGATGTCCATTGGGGGAAAGAATGGCGGGATGGTCAGCGCAAAGGGCGTGGGTTGTGAAACACAATCACCGCCGACACACTCCACGGGGTCTTTGCACCGAGAACATCCCAGTGCACAAAGCAGCAAAAGTCCAAGGGTCCATCTTCTGCTCAGTGAAGGCTCCATGCGTCGTCCATCAAATCCATCAATCGATAACCCAATTCTGTGCCCACAGCGCTGTGTGTGATGGGATGGGTCACGACATCAATGCTGTCCTGAGTCCCATTCAGTGCTTGCGCACCGTCAAAAAACAAGTCCAATACGGTCAAGTTTCGAGGCGCGAAATATTGTGGGTTGGGCAAATCCAAAATCACTTCCCGGTATGCAGAATCAGTTCCTGTGTGGTAGGAGAGGGGCTCAAAGGGCTCACCTGAACCTTCTGGAGCAAACTTTCCCTCGTACTTCACGAAGATGTATCCAGAGGCCCATGTCCAGAACATCCCTGCAGATCCAGCGACACTCAAAGGATGATCATTCGGGTATGAAGCAGGATCAATTCCAGTGTTGAGATCTGGAGGGATACCGAGTCCAAATTTGATTCCATCGTAGAACCCACCGGGCACCTCCTCCAATACGAAAGGGTGGTCTGCGGAGAAGTCCACCAAATGAACATCTCCCAATTCGCGCCATTCCCCACTCAACTCATCACGCAGTGAAACGCGAGACAAATACATCTGCAAATTTTCAAGCCGAATGACATGGCCATTGTGGTCTTCTCCTTTTTGGTTTAGACCAAATGGTTCACCGTTCCAATTCAGGTGCAAATCCAAGCGAACAGTTCCTGGAACGTCATCTGACCAAAAGGTGAATGGATCCGAACAACTTGCCAGACAACAGGTGAGCAAGACGATGCTTACGCGAGAAGTGTGGATAAATGCTTTTGATTTTGACATGGAGTGTCTGTTGAATTCCGCTCGTAAGACCCGAAATTTCGGAAGATGTTGCATGAAGATAAAGGACCGGGGGCACAAATGGCCGATGTTGGCACTTTTTGGGTCATTCGGGCTTCTGCAGGATCGGGCAAGACTTTTCGACTTGTTCAAACTTATTTGACCTGCTGTCTTCAACAAGAGAGCCCAGGGTTTTTCCGTTCCATTTGTGCCTTGACCTTCACGAACAAGGCTGCACAAGAGATGAAGGAGCGAGTTTTGGAGGAAGTGGGAAATTTGGCTGCTGGCGTGGGTGGTGCCATGGAAGAACAGGTGGCGAAAGCCACAGGACTGCCTGTGGAGGTGCTGCGCCCCCGAGCGCAGGCCATGCAAGAGCACATGCTTCATCACTACGAAGATTTTGCGGTGATGACGATTGATAGTTTTGTTCATCGTTTGGTCCGAAGTTTTGCGCGGGATTTGCAATTGGATCAAGGTTTCCAAATGGAATTGGACGAGGGCCGATTGCTTGAAGAGGCGGTGGATCGTTTGTTGGCTCGGGTGGGGCGGCCGGGAGAGGATGAGCTGACCCAATTGTTGGAGTCTTTTGCGATTCAACAAGTCGAAGACGAACGCGACACCCGGATTCGCGAAGCGTTGACTCAGCATGCGAAGTTGGTCGACAAGGAGCACATGCAACCCGTGTTGAAAGAACTTAGGGGTTGGACACCCAAGGATTTCGAGGCTGCTCGCAAACGGCTTCAGATGGAATGCCGCGAAGAGGAGGAGAAAGTCAAAAAGGCCGTTCTCACCGCCCAGCAAGCCTTGGTCGAAGAGGGGTTGGGGGTTGGTGATTTTTCGAGTGGTTACATCCCCAAATGGCTGGCCAAATGCGCCAAGGGAGACATGAAGGCACCCAGTGCCAGTGTTGTGGCCATGGTCGAAGGCGAAAAATCACCTTGGAAGGCAAAAACCCCACAAAGCACTCAGGACGCCATTGAATCGGTGATGCCATGGGTCCGTGATGCGGTGGAATGTTGGCATGCGGTGTACGCCGGTGATGGGGGAGCGATGTTGAAGCTGAAAAACCGGGTTCGCCAGCGAATGTCTTTGGTTGGGACGTTGGTGATTTTGGCGGAAGAGTTGGACCAAATCATGCAGGAAGAAGCCATCCAAACCTTTGGGAGTTTGAACCGCCAAATTGCAGATTTGGTCCAAACGAATCCCGCCCCCTACATCTTCGAACGCATCGGTGTGCGCTATCGCCACATTTTCATTGATGAATTCCAAGACACCAGCGTGACCCAATGGCACAATTTGGTTAGTCTGTATGAGAATGTGCTATCTCAAGGACATGATGCACTGGTGGTGGGCGATGGGAAACAAGCCATTTACAGGTGGCGAAACGGTGATTTGAAGCAATTGCAAAAGTTGCCGAATCTGGTGTCGATTCAGGCGGAGGACCCGCAGGTATTGGCAGATGCCGAGGCCACCTTGCGGCGGCATTTCCGTGCGGAATCCCTGGATCAAAATTGGCGAACGGGCTCGGCCATCGTTGAATTTAACAATGCTTTGTTTGAGGCTGTGGCGAAGGATTTGCCGGCGGATTTGAACCAGGTATATGAGGGGGCAGCCCAGGTGCCGATGCGGGATTTCGAGGGGGCGGTGCATGTGGAGTCGATGAATGGCCCCAACAAAGAGGAACGGTTGGCAGCCCGTCAGGAATGGGTGTTGAACCGCATCCGTGCGCACGAGGGTTTGCGGCCGTTGTCCGACATCGCCGTATTGGTTCGGACAAATGCCTCAGGGGCCGCGTTGGCGGAGTTCTTGTTTTCCCAAGGCATCACCCCGTTCACTGACGAAAGTCTTCAGATCGGGCGACACCCAATGGCCATTGGGGTATTGGCCATTTTGCGATCCATTTTGGAACCGTTCAACCCCAAACACGTCACGGCTTTTCTACAGGCATATGCTGCTTTGAGTGAGCACCCAGTGGATGAGGCGGCCATCATTGAGCGGCACACACGGTTTGTTGAGATTCCTCATGCAACAAAAGATGGAAAACCGGTCAAAAAGTCACGGATTGCCTTGCTCGATGTGTTGCATGAGGTCAGCCCCCAATTGAAGTTGGTGGAGAACAGCACGGCGCCGATTGTGGCGTTGATGGGCCATTTGATTGAGGCCTTGGGCTGGTCGGGTCGTTTTCCGGCTTATGCTGAAGGGTTGTTGGAATTGGCCCGTGAGGTGGCTGAACGGCCGGCGGGTGGTGCAGGGGTTCACGCATTTTTAAAGGTTTGGGACCGAAAGGGTTCGGAACGCAGCATCCGCGTGTCGCCAGGCATGGATGCCGTGAGAATCATGACCGTACACAAAGCCAAAGGCCTCGAATTCCCAGTGGTCATTGCCCCCATTGAAGTGACCGAGGTAGATGCTTTTCGCGGAGAGATACCCGTTTCACTTGATCCAGAGGTATTTGGAGTGCCAGCTGGTTTGCTCGGCAATCACGACCTGACGGAGACGCCATTGGCCCATATCCAAGAAGAAGAATTGGGCCAAACCATTTTGGATTCCCTCAACATTGCATATGTGGCGTTGACCCGACCAGTGTATGCATTGGATGTCCTGTTGGAGCATGCCAAACCGCTGGCTGAGCTCAATGAGCTGGACTTGTGCAAGACCGTTTCGGGTCGAATTGCTCTCGCACTTCAATCGGTTTATGGAGGGCAAGTCTTGCAATCAGGCCCTTTGACTATGGGCAAGGATGTGGGTCCATCCCCCTCCGAATCAATTGAACATTTGCCAACGGACACTCGGGTACCACCCACCCTTTCTTTGGGCGCTCCCGTTCGGGAATTGGTGGCCACTCCTCGCGCACACTGGCGTGATGAGGCGGTGCTGTCCGATCGCAATTTCGGGCGTGCCTTGCATGCGTTGTTGGCAGAAATCCGGGATGTATCGGATTTGGAAACCCTCCAATTGAAATGGGCCACTGAAAAACAGTCACCTGGCATGCAGCGTGTGGTTTCCACAATCGAAGCGATGGTTATGCATCCGCGGGCTGGGGCCACTTTTGCACCTGGAGCTGATGAGGTATTTTTGGAATGGGATTGGGTCAATGTCCAGGGTGAAGTGGAGCGACCTGATCGCGTGGTGCGTCGGGGCGAAGAATGGTGCGTTGTGGACTTCAAGACGGGTGACTCTTTGCCGGCTCACAAGCAGCAAGTGCAGCGCTACATGCAAACTCTTCAGACCTTGGTGCCAGGCCATCAAGTGCGGGGGGAGTTGATCTATACCCAAACGTTTGAGGTCGTCCCTGTGCGGTTGGAGACATTGTTCTGAAAATCATGTTAGAAAAAGGCGTTAATTTTCGCCTCGATGCGCTTGATCTACCTCCAACCGTTGGCATTCGCGGGGCCGAATGTTGTCTTCACTTTGATGTTGCTTTGTTCAGGGCTGTGCGCGCAAGTCGCTCATGCGCAGGGCATTGTCATGCAAAAAGGATTTCCCGTTCCACAATCTGCGATTGGAGGAGATGGTTCTCGCGCAGAAGCATGTGCTCCTGCCACTGCCTTGCGCGATTTGGAGTGGAACAATGTTCGGGCGTTAATCGAGAATGCCGGCTCACTCTGGTACGACCGGGCCATCGACAAAGGGGCATTCATGGTGCCGAAAGAGGAAGGTGTTTCTGTCGTCTACGGTGGTGCCCTCTGGCTGGGTGGCATCTCCCCTGACCAACAGCTGAAACTGGCTGCAGTCCGTTACCGGAATACGGGAAATGATTTTTGGCCAGGTCCGTTGACCAACACCGGAACGGCTGAGGTGGATCCCAGCACCTGCTCGGCTTACGATGAATTCGCAATCAGCCAACGTTCGGATGCCATGCGGCATCGCCAGTACTTCGACTGTGCCACTGACCCAGATTGTGATTTGACGGAAGATTTCCCCTCGGGTTACGCCATCCCTTCCTATTTCTATGATTACCCCGCTCACGGCAACACGGCACTCAACCAAGATTTTTATTTGGCTCCCTTCTACGACTACGATGGGGATGGCTTTTATGACCCCAACGTGGGGGATTATCCTTGGTATGATTTTCTTCAAGAAATTGATTGTGCCGAGCGTCGTCGGGAGGATCCTGTGCCTTTGTATGGAGACCAAACCTATTATTGGATTTTCAACGACAAAGGCAACATCCATTCAGAGTCGCAAGGAGAGCCCATCGGCATGGAGGTTCGTGCACAAGCCTTTGCGTTCTCAACCAATGACGAGGTCAACAACATGCAGTTCTACAATTATGTGTTGATCAACCAAGGCACCCAGACTTTGACAGACACGTATTTCGCTCAATGGGTTGATTGTGATTTGGGCGGACACGTAGACGATTATGTGGGTGTGGATGTGCGTCGGGGTTTGGGCTATTCGTACAATGGGGATGCTTTCGATGAACAAACGAGTTATTCCATTGGATATGGCGCAAATCCACCTGCCATGGGTGTCGATTTCTTTGAAGGCCCCTATCAGGATGCGGATTCCATTGACAATCCACTGACTTCGGTATTTACAGACGCCATTGATTCCCTGGGCATTCCATACGGTGGCATTGGCATTGGCTATGGAGATGGCGTGGTGGACAATGAGCGCTATGGCATGCGGAAGTTTTTGTATTACAATTGGAATTATGGAGTGAACGGCCAGCCCACCTTGGCCTCTCAGTACTATAACTACATGCGGGGTTTTTGGAAAAATGGCCAGCGAATGGCCTACGGAGGTGATGGATTGACGGCCGCAACAGGAGCCGATTTGACCATCCCGGCGGATTACATGTTTCCAGATGACACCGACCCTTATGCTTGGGGAACTGTGGGTGTTCCGGTGGAGCCTTGGACAGAGGTCAATTCAGGCAACCCACCGGGAGACCGGCTGTTCTTGCAGTCTGCTGGACCGTTTACCTTGGAACCCGGCGATTACAACAACATCACGGTGGGCATGGTCTGGGCCCGGGCAACAGGCGGTGAGCCTTTTGAGTCAGTGGAGTTGTTGCGTTTGGCCGACGACAAGGCCCAAGCCTTGTTCGACAATTGCTTTGAGATTGTGTCCGGACCCGATGCACCGGATGTCACCATCCAAGAACTGGAAAATGAACTGGTGTTGTTCTTGACCAATAACAACCCACTCAGCAACAATTACGAGGAGGCGTATACGGCCGTTGATCCATCCATTCCCACCGCTTTGGAAGACGGAACGGAATTGAGTGATGCTGACCGGAGCTATGCGTTTGAGGGATATTTGATTTACCAGTTGGTGGACAACACCGTCAGTCCGTCCGACATCGGAGATATTGAGCGGGTGCGATTGATTGCCCAATGTGATGTGTCGAATGAAATTGGCACGTTGGTGAATTATGCCCAAGATCCGGTAATGCAAGTGCCAGTGCCCTTGTTGATGGTGGATGGCGAAAATGAAGGCATCCGCCACAGTTTCCATATCACCAATGATGCATTTGCGACAGGTG
>JBMYZL010000002.1:0-169647 GCA_049610385.1 Flavobacteriales bacterium | reverse complement strand
GTGCATGAGCCATCGTCAGTATTGGCTCCTTCATCATAGTTACAAGCGGTCGCATCCGTACAACCTGGAATGGCATATTCACATGAGCCGTCGTCGTATTCAGCGTCCGGATCATAGTTCGTCGCCGTATCGTCAGTACAACCGCAGGCATTCTCAGGCGTACTGCCCGAAGCGGAGTATACACCCGGACCGTCAATGCCCTCATAAATGAGGCGGACGTCATTGTCACCATTGCCGTTTTCAAACACTTGAACATTCATCGTTCCCGATGGTGTACCCGCTGTAGTCAATTGCAGAATCAACACGCGTTGGTTGACCGCGTCGGGCAACCCGTTGGGTGTACCATTCAATACATACCAAGCGCCGCCTGTGTTGTCGTCAATCACAATGTCTTGACCCGAAAGGGCATTCGTCGCATCAAATGAACCAATCCATGGTTGCGTGGCGCTCTCCACCGCAGCAATTGCAGATTCCGCACCCGATGGAGCCATCTCGATTCCAATCGTGAACCAAGAATCGTAGGGAAGACCAGGGAAGAAAGCACTGAACGGCGGCACCAAGAAGGAAGGGTTGACGCCATCGGCAGATCCACCCGTTGCCGCAGCATCGTTGTAGAATCCCATGCCTCCAGTACTGATGGTCATGGGGTCGTCAGAATTGCCGAAGACAGAACTCAGGAAATCGTCAGGGTTCGCCATCTCGACGTAATAACGGTAAGTCGTTGTGCCGGGCACACCATCCACAGCGTATTCCTCAATCGCCAGCGTGTAGCCTGTGAGAGATGGCAAACCTGCGACATTCGCACAAGAACAGAAATCACAGCTGCCATCGTCATCTGTAGCAGAAGAATCGTAGTTGCAAGCGTTCGAAGCCGTGCAACCCTCTACCTCATCGCCATCACATACGCCATCGCCATCAGCATCTTGCAACACAACGCCACCCGCGCCATCACAAACCTCACAGGGGTCGTCAGCAAATGCACATGAGCCGTCATCATCTGTGGCAGTCTCGTCATAATTGCATGCAGACGCATCCGTGCAACCAGGAAGCTCATCCCCATCACAAACACCATCGCCATCGGCATCTTGCAACAACACACCTCCTGCACCATCGCAAATTTCACAAGCATCATCTGCAAATACGCATGACCCGTCGTCATCTGTGGCCGCTGCGTCATAGTTGCACGCTGTATCATCCTGGCAGCCCGCAATTTCATCTCCATCGCAGATGCCATCGCCATCCGCATCCTCGATGCTTACACCACCAGAACCATCGCAAACCTCACAATTGCCATCAGCGAAAACACATGATCCATCATCGTCCGTAGCCGCTGCGTCATAATTGCATGCTGTATCATCCTGGCAACCCGCAATCTCATCACCGTCACATACACCATCGCCATCCGCATCTTCCAATGCGATGCCTCCGTTGCCATCGCAAACTTCACAGTTCCCATCGGCCAAAAGGCAAGATCCGTCATCGGCTGTGGCTGCCTCATCAAAGTTACAAGCGGTCGCATCCGTACAACCTGGAATGGCATATTCACATGAGCCGTCGTCGTATTCAGCGTCCGGATCATAGTTCGTCGCCGTATCGTCAGTACAACCGCAGGCATTCTCAGGCGTACTGCCCGAAGCGGAGTATACACCCGGACCGTCAATGCCCTCATAAATGAGGCGGACGTCATTGTCACCATTGCCGTTTTCAAACACTTGAACATTCATCGTTCCCGATGGTGTACCCGCTGTAGTCAATTGCAGAATCAACACGCGTTGGTTGACCGCGTCGGGCAACCCGTTGGGTGTACCATTCAATACATACCAAGCGCCGCCTGTGTTGTCGTCAATCACAATGTCTTGACCCGAAAGGGCATTCGTCGCATCAAATGAACCAATCCATGGTTGCGTGGCGCTCTCCACCGCAGCAATTGCAGATTCCGCACCCGATGGAGCCATCTCGATTCCAATCGTGAACCAAGAATCGTAGGGAAGACCAGGGAAGAAAGCACTGAACGGCGGCACCAAGAAGGAAGGGTTGACGCCATCGGCAGATCCACCCGTTGCCGCAGCATCGTTGTAGAATCCCATGCCTCCAGTACTGATGGTCATGGGGTCGTCAGAATTGCCGAAGACAGAACTCAGGAAATCGTCAGGGTTCGCCATCTCGACGTAATAACGGTAAGTCGTTGTGCCGGGCACACCATCCACAGCGTATTCCTCAATCGCCAGCGTGTAGCCTGTGAGAGATGGCAAACCTGCGACATTCGCACAAGAACAGAAATCACAGCTGCCATCGTCATCTGTAGCAGAAGAATCGTAGTTGCAAGCGTTCGAAGCCGTGCAACCCTCTACCTCATCGCCATCACATACGCCATCGCCATCAGCATCTTGCAACACAACGCCACCCGCGCCATCACAAACCTCACAGGGGTCGTCAGCAAATGCACATGAGCCGTCATCATCTGTGGCAGTCTCGTCATAATTGCATGCAGACGCATCCGTGCAACCAGGAAGCTCAAACTCATCACATACCCCGTCATCGTCCTCGTCATCCAAACAATTTCCATCACAATCGAAACCCGCTTCAGCGAATGTACATGAACCATCGTCGTCGGTGGCAGTCTCGTCATAATTGCATGCAGACGCATCCGTGCAACCTGGAAGCTCAAACTCATCACATACACCATCACCATCCGAATCATTCAAGCAATTGCCGTCACAATCATAGCCAGCGTCTGAATAGGTGCAAGAACCGTCATCATCCGTCGCAGCCTCATTGTAGTTGCATGCTGTTTCATCTTGACAACCTGCAATTTCATCACCATCACATATACCATCACCATCCGCATCGTTCACCACAATGCCACCCGAACCGTCACAACTTTCGCAATCAGCTTCATCTGCAAAAACACAAGACTCATCGTCTTCAGTCGCATTTGCATCATAATTGCAGGCGAGCTCATCCATACAACCAGGTCCACCTGGCTCCTCGAGGGAAATCGGAACTGTGCCTCGCCATTCATTATCGGGATTGCCTTCCACAAATACTTGCATCTGCATTTGGCCCGTGATCGTACCTGTGGTGGTGATTTGGGCAACCAAAACCTTCAGATCATCACCTGCGTAGGCCGGAGATGCAAATGAGCATGTCTCCAATAAATCACCTGGACATGGGTTCAATGTATAAATCGCCGTCCCAGTCTCATCGTCAACCAAAACCCCGCTAACAGAAGGGTCATCCCACTGCACATTTAAAGGAACAACGGAGGGATCAGTTGAGGCAGCCGTTTCAATGGCCACGCCATCACCTTGCGTTTCCGCTCCGATGGTCATCCAACTGTCCGCGCCCAAGCTTGGGAAAAATGCGTTGAAAGGGGGCAGCAAGAAAGAAGGGTTCAATTCATCCGCCAAAAAAACGCCTGCCGCGTCATTGTACCACGGAGGCGTTGTTGTACTGTTTATGTATAGTGGGTTATTCGATTCACCTGAAACAGATGAAAGAAAATCAGTGGAATTCACCATGTGCATGTAGATGCGATAGGTGACTGCACCTTCCCATCCAGCCGGCATGATGGGATTCTCATCGTGAGTCTCAATGCCCAACCAGTACCCCGGTGGCACCGAGGGGGATGGGCTGTTGGCTGGTCCTTGGGCTTGTCCCGTAATGGCGAATGTACAGAACAAGGCCGTCAAGCATAACAGTTTACGCATAACGCAAGTGATTTGGTTTAAGTTTCATTCAACAGCAACGACTCATCGCGTGCGCATACACGCACACAATGACACGGAAGCGAATGTAGCCACACTTTTCCCAAAACGCAAGAAAAAAAGGACAATTCATCTATTGTCAAGACCAATCCGTCGATGTAATCCCTTGATGCATGGGGATTCAGGACTTGAACTTTTTTTTTCGCCAAAAAACCAGCCCATCAAGAAGCAAATTTCTTATCTTTGCCCCCCTCAAAAGGTACTATAGCTCAGTTGGTAGAGCAACGGACTGAAAATCCGTGTGTCCCAGGTTCGAATCCCGGTAGTACCACCGCAGATCAAGGTGAGTCCATTCGCATGGCACTCGCCTTTTTCTTTGCAGTTTTGCACCACCATGGCCTCGACATTTTACTTTGACCTGCGGTTCCTGCTTGATGAGCTTCCAGACCGAATCAGTGTTGTCTTCGACAGCCGGTTGCCACAAATGCATGTGGATGAATGTTTGATGACCATTCGAGAACAACTTGGCGAAAATTGTGCCATCCTCTCCGTGCCCGGTGGTGAGTCCATCAAAACCCAAAACAAAGTGGAAGAGCTCTGGGCTGAATGGCTGGCCAAAGACGTGACGCGTTCGAGTCTCATTGTGGCCATTGGCGGGGGCTCCATCACGGATTTGGTGGGGTATGCCGCCAGTACATTCAAACGAGGAATTCGCTGGGTTGCCATGCCGACAACTTTACTCGGGATGGTGGATGCTGCAATCGGTGGAAAAACGGGCATCAACATCCTGGGCATCAAGAATTTGGTGGGTACATTTTGCCAACCCGTCGCCGTGATCCCCAACGCCATCTGGTTGCGCTCCTTGCCCGAGATCGAGATTTGGAATGGTTGGATGGAAATGACAAAGCACGCTTTGATTCATTCAGAATTGACATGGCAAAATATGGAGATGACCCATCCTTTGGAATTAAGCAGTGACGCATTGTTCGATTTGGCAGAAAAATCCGGCCAAATCAAAAAAATCATCGTTCAATCAGACCCCTACGAGAAGGGCGAAAGAAAAATCCTGAATCTTGGCCACACTTTGGGTCATGCACTTGAAGCAACCAGTCAGTCTTCATCGGGTCGAAACATGCCCCATGGCATTGCTGTGGGCTGGGGACTTTGCTTTGCATTGCAGTGGAGCTGTGAAAAAACAGAGCATCCAGCGAAATTGGAAAACGCCCAGGCAACCATCCAGAAATGGCTCGAAATGGCTGGATGGGGGGCGACCTCAGGCCTACCGGATGTGGAATCGCTTTGGCGCAAAATGAAGCAGGACAAAAAGAATCGCGGGGACGACGTGTTGGATGTTCGGTTGATTCGCATGGGACAAGCTGAATGGGACATCCCGTTGCACCGACGAGACTTTAACCGGATCTGGTCTGATTTGTCATGATTGCCTGAAGCAAAAGGCATAATTTCATTGAGAATTGGTTCTCGCTTTTGCAATTCAAGGCTTAATTTCGCAGCATGCAAAAAACGGCGGCTGAATTGGCCGAAATCCTGCAAGGCCACGTAGAAGGCAATCCCGCGGTTACCGTATCACGCCTGACCAAAATTGAGGAAGGAAAATCCGGTGAACTGACCTTTTTGTCGAATCCCGATTACGAGGGATATCTCTACAATACACAAGCTTCAATTGCAATTGTCTCCCAGAAATTCATTCCGAGCCAGCCTTTACCGGAGGCGTTGACCCTGATTCGTGTGTCCGACCCCTATGCTGCATTTGCACAATTGTTAGAAGCTGTTTCAACTGAATCTGCGCGACCGCACGGAATCCACCCCACCGCAGTGGTGGCTGAAGACGCCATCGTCCCTGATGATTGTTACGTAGGTCCATATGTTTGCATTGAATCTGGTACACGCATCGGATCTGGGACGGAAATTCGTTCCCATGCCTTGGTCGGCCAGGGGGTGGTGATTGGCGAACGATGTCTGCTGCACGCCCATGTCCAAGTTTTAAATCGTTGTGTCGTTGCTGATGACTGTGTCTTGCACCCCAATGTGGTCATTGGATCCGATGGATTCGGATTCGCCCCGCAATCCGACGACTCTTATCGCAAAATCCCCCAGACGGGAAACGTTATTTTGGACAGGGGATGTGAAATCGGCGCCGGAACAACAATAGACCGTGCCACATTGGGTTCCACCCGAATTGGGGAAGGTGTCAAATTGGACAACCTCATTCAAATTGCGCACAACGTATCCATCGGTAAGCATACAGTCATCGCTGCCCAATGCGGCATTGCGGGTTCCACCTGCATCGGCGAGCGTTGCATGATCGGAGGCCAAGTGGGCATTGCAGGTCACCTCAGGATCGCAGACGGCGTGAAAGTGGCCGCCCAAAGTGGAATTTCGGCCAGCATCACGAAGCCAGATGGCGTTTGGCAGGGCACACCCGCGGTCCCCATCAAGGACTTCCAAAAACAGCAAATCGCAATGCGCAAACTCTCCCGAACTGAATGGATAAAACGCATTGATACCTTGGAGAAACAGATCCAAGCAATCAAAGATTTATCATGAGCGAGATTCGACAACGCACCCTTAAATCTACCTTGGAGTTTGAAGGAATCGGACTCCATACGGGAGAACCTTGCACAATGCGCGTCATTCCTGCTGAAGACAACCATGGGTATCAATTCGCCCGAATGGATCTCGAGGGTGCTCCTGTCTTGCGAGCGGACGTGGATTTGGTGGTCGAAACCAGACGCGGAACTACACTCGAGGAGGATGGTGTGCGTGTGTACACGACCGAGCACATTTTGGCGGCTCTGCATGGCTGTGAGGTCGACAATGCACGAATTGAATTGACCGGTCCAGAGGTGCCGATCATGGACGGAAGTGCTTCTGCCTTCGTTGAATCCATATTGGCCGCTGGCTTCGAAGAACAAACTGAATTGAGGAAGTTCTTCACCTTGACCGAGAACATTGCTTTCAAGGACAAGGATGTCGAAATGCTCGCTGTTCCAGGTCCAGAAGGCCAATTCCGGCTCACGGTGATGGTGGATTACCACAGTCCAATTTTGGGTACGCAGCACGCCACCATGCAAAAGCTCTCAGATTTCCCAAAGGACATTGCACATTGCCGCACCTTCGTTTTCTTAAAAGAGGTGGAGACATTGGCCAAATCTGGCCTCATCAAAGGAGGAGATGTGAACAATGCCGTGGTGTTGGCCGAACGTCCATACAGCGAAGAGGAGCTTAACCAAATCGGAGATCTCCTTGGCAAGAAAAACCTTCAACTCGCTTCGGGTACGAAAGGGGTTTTGAACACCTCTCCCCTGCGAGTGGACAACGAACCTGCAAGACACAAATTATTGGACATCGTGGGGGATTTGGCCTTGACCGGTGTTTTCATACGTGGTCACATCCTCGCGGCACGGCCTGGTCACGCCGGCAACACCGCATTTGCCCGATTGTTGCGGAAACACATCAAGTCCGAGGCCCATCGACCCAACCTCAGTCCCGATCGGCCGTCCATTTTGGACATCAACGACATCACCCGAATGTTGCCTCATCGTCCGCCGTTTTTACTGGTGGATCGAATCTTGGAAATGGATGAACACAGCATCATTGGGGTGAAGAATGTCACAATGAACGAGCCTTTCTTCCAAGGCCATTTCCCAGGAAATCCTGTCATGCCAGGTGTCCTCCAAGTGGAAGCCATGGCCCAATGCGGGGGCATCTTTGCATTGAGTTCAGTAGAAAATCCCGAAGAATACACCACCTACTTCATGAAAATCGACAATGTGCGATTCAAGCGAAAGGTGCTTCCTGGCGACACCCTGGTGTTTCATTTGGAATTGATATCTCCTATTCGACGAGGGCTGGTCAATATGCGCGGCAAAGGCTATGTTCGCGGAGAATTGGCTTCTGAAGCCGAAATGCTCGCACAAATCGCCAAATCCCCGACTGCATCGTGATTTCACCACAAGCCTACGTTCACCCAGATGCCCAAATTGGGGATCAAGTAGTCATCGAACCCTTCGCATTTATAGACCAAAATGTGCGCATTGGTTCGGGAACTTGGGTGGGTCCTCATGCCACCATATTGAGTGGCTCCAACATTGGCGTGGATTGCAAGATTTTTCCAGGAGCTGTGATCGGAGCGATGCCCCAGGATCTCAAGTATGACGGAGAGTCAAGCACTGCACAAGTCGGTGATCGAACGGTGGTTCGTGAATGCGTCACCATCAACAGAGGTACAGCCGACCGAATGATCACCAAAGTCGGATCAGACTGTCTTTTGATGGCTTACACCCATTTGGCGCATGATGTGTGGGTTGGCAACCACGTCATCATCGCGAATTCAGGAAACATTGCGGGACACGTGACCATCGAAGATTGGGTCATCGTCGAGGGAATGGTGGGCGTCCAACAGTTTGTCACAGTGGGTCAGCATGCGTTTGTGGCCGGGGGTTCGCTGGTTCGGAAGAACATTCCTCCTTTTATCAAAGCTGCGCGAGAACCGCTGTCATTTATTGGGGTCAACAGCATTGGCCTGAGAAGACGTGGCTTTGATAACGATCGCATCTTGCGGATTGAAGACATCTACCGCATGCTGTACATCCAAAACGGAAACATGACCCAAGCCATCAAAGTTGCCGATACGGAGTTGCCATCATCGCCAGACAAAGAAACCGTTCTCGATTTCATTCGCGCGTCTGACAAAGGCATCATTCGCGGGCCGTTCTAAAGCGGAAACCCCAGGTTATTCGGTCGGCTTACTGAGAATTTCATTCTTTTTGAAACCTTTTGTGAATCCCTCGCGTAAAAGAGCGATAACGATTCACTTATATACCGTTTTAAAATGAAATTCAAAACGTTTACCTCTCTGGCCCTCGCGGCAATTTTGACAGCCTGGGTCTTCGTGGCTTCGGCACAATCTCAATCCAGTGGTTTGACCAATGCGGAAAATCCGTTTGAAACCTTGTCTCACGACTGTGTGTCTACCAGCGTTCGCGGTGCAGATGTGCTCAACATTTCACCATTTGTGGTTGCATCTCAATCGTTTAAAGCCTGTTCAAATGGCGAACTGAATGGCGTTTACCTCGAGATTCACAGTGTTTATGGCGAAGGTACTTTCAGCGTCGTAATTACTGGAAACGGCCTGTACCACAGCGAAGACCTCTACTTGACTAATGGATACAATGGACTGATTCAGATCAATACTGAATTGCAGTTGATTGACGGCATGGAATACCTCATTAAAATGATGCCTACTGAGGGCCTTCAGGTCAATTTGTGGAGCAAGAAGTTCATCGAGTCCCAGAACGAATTGATTCTTGATGGATGGACTCTGAATGGCACCGTGAACTTTGCTGTGGGCATTGACGGGATGATCCCGGCAACCAGCCCAGTGAATGACGGTCGCACACCGGAAGACCAGTATGACCCTTCCATTTCGAAGCCTGATAGCCCCAAAGACGCTGATGATTTGTTCTTGGTATATCCCAACCCATTCCATTCGGATTGCAACATTTCATTTGACCAGCCTTTGCGGGGAAACACGCAAATCACCCTCAGCGATACGCAAGGCAACACGCGTTACTCAACAGGTCGCAGCACCATCCTTGACGGAGAAACCATCCATGTTCAGCCAGACGCCGCCTTAGAACCCGGCATCTATGTGCTTCGTGTTTTGAACGATGGCAAGGTGTACCACAAGACCATCATGAAGAACTGATTAGATTCCAAATATCACCCCATGAGCAGGCGTTACCGACATTCGGTGGCGCCTGTTTTTTTTGAAACTCAGCCCCACAGCACGTCAAGCCTTAACCGGCCGGCGGTCCAGAAGATCAAATAGGCTCTTGACCGGGGCAAACAATTCCGATGGAATTTCCACAAATTCTGTCAACCAGCCCGACATTCCACCATTCCACAAACCAGGACGCTCCAAGATTCGAATGGGTTTCGAACCCAAGGTCTTTTCGGCTGTAAAAAAGGAACTGGCATCCGCAAAATCCGTCAAATCAAATGGATGCCCCTCCGAATTCCGCATGACACAGGCCATATCAACTGGATTGAAATGGGTTCCCGATGTCATCATTCCATCATGCAATTCCCCAGATTCGGCAATGCCGGGGCGCACATGTCCATCCTCACCCTTGATCCAAAACGGACCTCCTCCAGGCTGTCCAGCGTTCAGAACAACCCCAGCCACACGAATGGGCCGGTTGACTTGATGCTCCCAAGCTTCAAAAGAATCCGGCAATTCCTTCATGACCAGAAAAGGTGACAGAAATGCCCGAGCACGCAATTTGGCTTGGGGAATTTGCTCACGCAACTCGCGAACAATCTCATCCCGTTCGTCTGCCAATTGCAACGCTCGACCTCCCATGATTTGCTGCCAACGATTGCGAAAAGACATCTGTGATTCATCCACAACATTGTCGATGTTCCGCAGGAACACCAAGTCAGCAGCAACAGAATTGAGGTTTTTGAGCAATGCGCCATGGCCACCTGGCCGCCACACCAATGTTCCATCCGCATCTCGCAACAAGTCATTCTGAGTCAAATCCCAGGCAATGGTGTCGGTCGCTGGATGTTGGACATCCAAGGACCAATCCATTGAAAAAGGAGTCAACAGGGCCTCGACTTGGGCTCTGAAGGCGTTTTGAATGGTAAAAACCAAGCTTCCTTTTCCACTCGAGCATGCATTCCATTCGATGGCATGCTCCTCGAATGAGCTTCGGCAATCACCATCTGGATAGGCATGAAATGGCACACAACCTTTGGGGATATGAGGCAATCCCAAACCTCCATTTTCATCTGTAATTGATTTGGCAATCTCTTCGGGTTTGATGTTTTCATAGGGCAAAAATTTTATCATTTCCTTTGAGAATGGAAATTCTTGCCAATGCTGTTTTAAAATGGTTTTAGTCTTTGAATCGAGATTTTGATACAGTGGCTTGAACATCCTTGATGCCGCTCCTGATGCAGGAATAAATTGAGTATATCTCGCCCTCAATTTCAATCTTAAATGAAAATATTTAATGTAAATATTTTTATCATTTTCATTATATAATGAAATACCATCCTCTATTTTACAAGGACGAATTGCATTCAACTTTTGACTCCCTTGAATCAGTTTTTGGAGCTGTTGTTGCACTTCATTCTCCAAAACAGAACGTTGTTCAAAACCCACGCGATCCGCCTTTGTAAATCGTCCCTTCGTCATGTGACTCAAGTTAGATGTCCCTATTTTTGATTTATGGAAAGAGGAAAAATTTTGGTAACAGGCGGCGTTGGATATATCGGCTCACACACCGTAGTGGCTTTGCATCAAGCAGGCTACGAACCGATCATCGTTGACAACCTGTCCAATTCCTCACTCAGCGCTCTCGATGGCATCCAAACCATTTTGAATGCCAAGATTCCATTTCACAACGTGGATTGTCGGGATACCAAAGGGCTCGACTGGATTTTCAACGAGGCGCAGGAATCTGGCCGTCCCATCGAAGGGGCAATTCATTTTGCGGCATACAAATCGGTTGGAGAAAGCGTCGAACGCCCAATTGACTATTTCCAAAACAACATCGGCTCCACAGCCAGTTTGCTTCAAATCATGGGGCAATATGGCGTCAATCGATTGGTCTTCTCTTCCAGTTGTACGGTTTATGGTGAACCTGAACACATCCCTGTCGATGAATTCGCTCCCATATTGCCAGCAGAATCCCCTTACGGATTTACCAAACAGGCCTGCGAACGTTTGATTCAAGATGTCGTGATTGCACAGCCGGAGTTGAGGGTTACACTTCTTCGTTATTTCAATCCCATCGGGGCACATCCTTCAGGGTTGATAGGTGAACAGCCCTTGGGGAATCCCAACAACCTCATTCCATTTCTCACCCGGGCTTCAGCTGGGGAATGTGAACCTTTGACCGTTTTTGGTCAAGACTACCCCACGGCCGATGGAACGTGCATTCGTGATTACATTCACGTGGTGGATTTGGCCGAGGCTCATGTGGCCTCCATGGATTGGCTTCTTCAGCCAAGTGCAGACAAAAAAGAGCAGGAAGCCATCTGTGAGCCCTTCAATCTGGGCACCGGAAAGGGAAGCAGCGTCAAGGAAGTCATCCAGACCTTTGAAGCAGTCAATGGCGTCAGGGTTCCGCATCGGTTTGGACCTCGTCGATCGGGCGATGTGGTCGCGATTTATGCAAAAGCTGACAAAGCCAAGAAATTGTTGGGCTGGTCCGCTCAAAAATCCTTGGGTGACGCTTTGGAAGACGCTTGGCGATGGCAACAAGGCGCTGGCAGCATCCAAGAGGTTTCTTGAAGGTTAAATGGGGTCAAAAGTGCTCATCCCCAAAAGCACCCCAAACACAACCACAAAGCCATAAAGTGTCCCTGCATAAACCTCCTTGTGCGTGTGCACGCCGAGTGCGATGCGACTCCATCCCACGAGACCACAAAGCAAAATAAGCCCCATATTGAGGCTCACGGTTGGGGAGAAATGAAGACATTGCACGCCGACCAATGCCCCCAAACAACCCCCTGTCCCCATGCCGTGCATGCTCAATTTGAACGCACGTGTGATGATTACGGCACCTCCTATGGCGGCAATAAGGGCCACAACAAGCCCCAAATAGATGTGAGGCACGAATGTCGCATTGTCACCACCGCTGACCACGAACCAAGTCAAGAGATAATAGGCCAAAACCACGAGGAAGGGCAGGGGTCTTTGGCCTCGACTCCGAATGTCCAGATCGTCAATGACTCCCCGCCGGTACATCACATAGAGGGAAATGGCTGGCGCCATCGTATTGATCAACATGACCACCAACAAATAGATAAATGCCGCGGGATACAGGTGCAACAAAGGATCACTGAAAAAAAGCAGACAAAGTGTATAGAGCGGCATCAAAAACGGATGAAAAACCGTCGACACAAGGACTGCCCATCTTGGCCGGCTCAAACTGGATTCGCTTGACATTCAGATTTCTTTGCGCAATCGAGCTACGGGAATGCCCAATTGCTCCCTGTATTTGGCCACCGTTCGGCGGGCGATATTGTACCCTTTGTCATTGAGCAATTTGCCCAATTTCTCGTCCGTTAATGGCTTTTTTTTGTCTTCTCCTTCGATGGCTTCAGTTAAAATCTTTTTCACCTCCCTTGAACTCACCTCCTCACCCGTTTCCGTGGTCAAGCCCTCACTGAAAAATGACTTCAAAAGGAATGTCCCGTATGGGGTTTGGACATATTTGCTGTTCGCTACCCGAGAAACCGTACTGATGTCCATGTCGATTCGATCCGCGATGTCTTTGAGAATCATGGGCTTCAAGTCCGCCTCATCCCCGGTCAAAAAGTAATCATGTTGGTGGGCCACGATGGCACGCATGGTCAATTCAAGCGTTTTGTGACGTTGTTGAATGGCGTCCACAAACCACTTGGCGGCGTCCACTTTTTGCTTCACAAAAGCCAACGCCTCTCGCTGAGCAGCATCCTGCTTGGCACCACTCGAATAAGTCTGCATCATTTCCCGATACTGCGGCGATATCCGCAATTCGGGGGCATTGCGCATGTTCAATTGTAACCTGACCTCATCGTCGTCCACGCTCAGCATGAAATCCGGGACGACATGTTGAATGCCAGATGAGCGCGACGAGTCGCGACCCGCGTTTCCTGGTTTGGGATTGAGTTTGGTAATTTCAGCTAGGGCCTCACGAAGGCCATCCTCGTCCATATCGAGGGCTTTCCGGATGCGATCGTAGTGCTTCTTGGTGAACCGTTCAAAATGGTGTTCCAAAATCTCCAAGGCAACCCGCTGGGCAATGGACCGGGACAAGCTTTGCCCCGCATTCTCCTCAAACTTGCGACGCAATTGCAGCAACAGGCATTCCCGCAAATCCCTTGCACCCACACCCGCCGGATCGAGTGATTGCACGTTTGACAGTGCGCGTTCGAGCACTGCAGTCTCCACTTCAATGCCTTGGGTAAATGCCAAATCGTTCACGATGCTCTGCATATCCCGCCTTAAATAGCCCGATTCGTCCAGGTATCCTATCAGCAATTCAGCCCATTGTCGTTCTTCCTCCGAAATCACCAGCATGCCCAGTTGTGACGCCAGAAGTTCTTGGAACGTAGTCCCAGAAGCGAATGGCACAACACGATCGTCATCATCGGCTCCATGATTCCTTGCACTCAACCGGTAATCCGGTGTTTCATCATCGAGGTATTCATCAAAATCAAATTCCTCCAAAGATTCTGACGATTCCCTGGGGTCCTCTCCATCCTCTGGAGCATCAGGCTCTGACTCACCTCCCTCCTCCAACGCCGGATTCGCCTCGAGTTCCTCCTTGATTCGAGCCTCCAATTCCATGGTGGGTACCTGCAGCAATTTGATCAGCTGAATTTGCTGAGGAGACAGCTTCGCCAGAAGCTTTTGCTGAAGGGACTGTTTGAGCATGAGCGTCCGCTGATGGGTTTAAAACTCCGCGTTTTGCGGCGTTCGTGGGAAAGGAATGACGTCACGGATATTGGTCATGCCGGTGGCGTACATCACCAAACGTTCAAATCCCATGCCAAATCCTGCATGTTCTGCTGTTCCAAACTTCCGAGTCTCCAAATACCACCAAACGTGATCTGACGGAATGTCAAACTCTTGGCACTTTTGCTCCAACTTGTCCAGCCGCTCTTCCCGTTGACTTCCACCGATGATTTCACCAATGCCCGGAACCAGCACATCCATGGCAGCCACCGTTTTGCCATCGTCATTGGCGCGCATGTAAAAAGCTTTGATGCCTGCGGGATAATCCGTAATGATGACGGGGCCATTGAAATGCTTTTCCACGAGCCAGCGTTCATGTTCACTCTGCAGGTCGATGCCCCACTCCACGGGGTATTTGAATTTTTTCTTCTTGAATGGTTTGGAATTGCGCAGCAAATCGATGGCTTCTGTGTACGTGATGTGCACAAAATCGCTTTCGACAACTTGGGTGAGCCTTGCACGCAATGGCTTGTCATTCCGTTCATTCTGGGGCAAGGATTTTTCCAAGTCCAATTCTCGTTTCTCCAAGAAAGACAAATCATCATCACAGCGCTCGAGCACCTGAGCCAAGACCGACTTCAAACAGTCCGTGGCCAAGGCCATGTTGTCCTTCAAATCTGCAAAGGCCACTTCCGGCTCAATCATCCAAAACTCTGCCAAATGTCTTGAAGTATTGGAGTTTTCAGCCCGAAAGGTGGGACCAAATGTATACACCTGGCCCAGCGCCATGGCCCCCAACTCTGCTTCCAATTGACCGCTGACAGTCAAATTTGCGGATTTACCGAAAAAATCCTCACGAAAATCAACTTCTCCCGATTCTGTCATGGGAGGTTGTGCTGGGTCCAAGGTCGTCACCCGAAACATTTCACCCGCACCCTCTGCATCGCTACCCGTGATAATCGGGGTGTGCAATTGGAAAAATCCACGATCGGTAAAAAACTTGTGGATGGCAAAATTCAAGGCATGTCGCACGCGGAAAACGGCGCCAAAAGTGTTGGTTCGGAACCGCAAATGGGCTTTTTCCCGAAGAAACTCCATGCTGTGCTTCTTCATTTGAATGGGGTATGCTTCTGGATCCGCGTCACCCAACACCTCCAACAATTCAACCTCCAACTCTGTGACTTGTCCACGCCCTTGGGAGGCCTTGAGCAAACCGGTTGCACAAACCGCGGCACCTGTGGTCAGTCTTTTCTTCAACGCATCAGGCGTGTTGTCCCGATCAATCACAAGTTGAAGATTGTCCAAACAAGACCCATCGTTGATGGCCAAGAAAGTGTCATTCCGAAAGGTTCTCACCCAACCACAAACCGTGACTGTCGAGCCGATCTGCGCTTCGTCCCGCAGATGGATGATGCGTTTGCGTTCCATGGTTGCAAAGAAACGGCAGGAATCGGTCTTCACCCCCCTCCTATCGATTCAGCATCCAGCTTTCCATCACGCAACCGAATGATGCGGTGGGCACATGCGGCAATGTCTTCTTCGTGGGTCACCAGCAGCACCGTATTCCCAGCAGCCTGGATCTCACCGAACAAGGTCATGATTTCCATGGAAGTTGCGGTGTCCAAGTTGCCTGTTGGTTCATCTGCCAGAATCAAGGACGGCCGATTCACAAGGGCCCGAGCGACCGCAACACGCTGCCTTTGCCCCCCGCTGAGCTCATTGGGTTTGTGGTGCATCCGGTCGGACAACCCCACCAAATCCAAAACCTCAGCAGCTCGCTCACGACGCGCGGATTGAGCTTGGCCCGCATAAATCAATGGCAAGGCTACATTTTCCAAGGCTGAATACCTGGGCAACAGATTGAAGGTTTGGAACACAAAACCAATCTCTCGATTGCGGATTTCAGCCAAAGCATCCTCCTCCATTTGCGCCACTTCTTGTTGATTCAAGCGATAATTGCCCGAAGTGGGAGAATCCAAGCAGCCCAAAATGTTCATCAATGTTGATTTCCCGCTGCCTGAAGGCCCCATTAAGGCTACATATTCACCGGCTTCTATGTCCAAATCCAAGCCATCAAGCGCATGGACTTTTTCCGATCCGATGGCATATGTCTTGCGCAACCCTCGAACTGAAATCAGCGTTTGCCCCATGGACCAAAGGTACCCAAGCCATGCACTGGATTTCAAATCGGTGCTCAACTTGTGTAAGTTTGGGCTGTTGAAACGCCAAAACAACCTCCGGCCAACCTGCCGGAACATCCTGTGAACAAATGAACTGGACATCAATCAAGTCCGCTGGCAAGTGGTTATTCGTGGTGATGGGATGCTCTTTTGGGGCGGCCTGGGGTCAAATCTCCATCGAATCAGGTTTGACTCTGGACGAATATGTCAATGAAATTTTGCTCGGCGAAGGCGTGGAAGCTTTCAACATCACCTACATCGGGGGGAGCAGTCAATTGGGCTTCATGACTAATGGTGAGGATGACTTTTCCATCGGAAGCGGTTTGGTCATGAGTTCCGATGCCGCGGTGAATTTGGCTTGCGAATTGGAAATTTGCAACGATTGCCTGGGCACTGGATTCAATGACCCTGACTTGCTCGACATTGCCAATTCCGTCCCGCCACTCATCGGCCAGAGTTTCTCGGTCTCGAGTGTCAACGATGGTTGTGTTTTGGAGTTTGATTTCGTTGCAGCCGGAGACAGTGTATCGTTCAATTATGTGTTTGGCTCGGACGAATACGAGACTTGGGTCAACACCCAATACAATGATGTGTTTGCCTTCTTTTTGAGCGGCCCCGGCATCACAGGGCCATATGCAAGCCCTGCAGGTTTCCCAGGAGGAGCCGTCAACATCGCAGGTGTTCCGGAAAGCGACCCGAATCTGCCCATCACCATCAGTTCAGTCAATTCTCAAACAAACAGTGCCTACTATATCGACAACCAGTCCAACAACGGCGCTTGCATCAATGGTTATACATTTCCATTTGTGGCCGAATATGCCATCGAATGTGGTGAAACGTACCACATCAAATTGGCCATTGCGGACGGCAGCGATACCGCCCTGGAATCCATTGTGGTGCTCGAAGAAGGCTCCTTCTCCTCCAACGCATTTGACATCGTGGCATCGGCTTCCATCAATGGCAACATTGTATTTGGCGGCGACACCACCGTGGTAGAGAGTTGCAATGATGCGGTGTTCCAAATCGTTCGTCCCACCTCCACTTCGGCTGACACCCTAAACATCACCATCACAGGAACCGCAGAGAATGGTGTAGATTACGAGGAAATCGATTCCCAGATCATCATGGATGTTGGCCAAAACATCTATGAAATCCCTCTGCTGGTCATCAACGATGGCATTCCTGAACCTGCAGAAACCGTCACCATCGAATACCTCTACATCAACCTTTGTGGAGATTCTGTTTTTGAATCGTCGACACTCGTGTTGCTGGACTTTGAACCGATATTGCTCGACTTTGAGAGCACGGTGGGCATTTGCAATGGTGAAGTGGAATTGGGGGTGGAAGCGGTTTCCGGTTTTGGGCCTTTCAGCTACCAATGGTCCACTGGAAACAACGACACCTTGTCCACGTTCACTTACAACACAAATACCCCTGGCACTGCGATTGTCACAGTCACAGATGTCTGTGGCAATGAAATGGAGGCTGAAATTGACTACGTTCCACCACCGCCACTGGATGGGTTGATTGATCAACTGAATGAGCCGGTTTGTCCGGGTGATTCTGTGGGGCTGCAATTTATTTTGGAAACCGGGGTTGGGCCCTTTGAATATGATTGGTCCACAGGAGGTGATGGCATCTCAGAAATCATCACCGAAGTCGAATCCACGGACATTTTCCTGACCGTGACGGACGCCTGCGGAACAGAACTCAACGAAATCTGGCCATTCAATGGCTCGCTTTACCAACCCCCCTCCATTGAGAGTGAGACGGTGTGCCTGGGCGTGACCAATGCCGTGGGCATCGCAGAAGTACCTGGGCCCGGAGAGCCTGGACATGTCCCAGGAACATACACATGGTTCACCTACCAATACAGTGACATTGATGTCATCACCGGGATTGCTGGCGACTCCGCTTTGGTGGAAGTCAACGCCGTTTTGGACTCTACAGTCATTTTCTTGGGGAATCTTGGGCAATTTGAGGCCAATGTCCAACCCGGTGTAATTCAGATCATTGCAGTCGATCAATGCGGATCCGAAATCCCCTTTTCTTTGGAGGTGGAAGCATGTGAGACCAACATTCCGAATGTGATTTCACCCAATGCAGACGGCAAAAATGACTATTTCCGCATTGACGGCATCGAAGGTTTTCCTGGATCAGAATTGACTGTATACAATCGTTGGGGATCACAAGTCTTCAGGGATGTAGACTACAGAGGCGGATGGGATGGCCGCATCAATGGCAAGCCCCTCTCCGAAGGAACATACTATTACATTTTGAGGCGTTCAGATGGGGCTGCATTCCAAGGGGAGCTGACAATTGTGAGATAACCCTGAAAAACACCTATTCCTCAAAAGGAAATCACAAGAAAAGCCACCCATCCATGGGTGGCTTTTTCTATTGCTGGTGGGCGATGAGAGACTCGAACTCCCGACCCCCTCGGTGTAAACGAGGTGCTCTAAACCAACTGAGCTAATCGCCCCGAAGCGGGTGCGAAGATAATCAAAATCAATATTCGCACAACTGTATCTTCGTGGGGTGGGAGAAAAATCCTTTTGGCGTCATCAAGTGTGGCGCATCAGCTCCTTTTGGCAATGGCGGAGGAAGGCGCAAAGGTGGTGGCAATGGCATCCACCTTTCCTGTTTTCCCTTCTGAAAGCTGCATTTGAAGCCAGACATGGAAGGCCTGAAATCGAGGCCCATCGTGCGGCATTGCTTCAGGATTCATCAGTTCTTTCGAGCCAAGATGCGGGGGCGGGATCGTCCCGGATGGCTTTGTCACACGTTCCTCCTGTTTCCACCACCGCACAAATCGCCAAAAACAGCCTGAAAAGGAAGCGACATGCAAGTGCATTGGCCGCTTGGTGCGAAACCTCAGGGGCGAGAGAAATCCTCGAATTGGGGACCTCTTTAGGGATCACAACTGCCTATTTGGCCCAAGCCAAAGAGAGCCAAATCACCACCATTGAATGCAATGGCGATCGTCTCGACAAGGCCCGGTTGATTTGGTCACATTTGGGATGCCAGGACCAAATCCAAGCCATCCAAGGCACATTTGATGATGTTCTCGAAACTCTGCTGGGTCCAAATCGTCAATGGGATTTCATCTTCATTGATGGTCACCACGAGGGCGCGGCCTTGCGCCGTTATGTCGACCACCTTTTGCCTCACCTGAGTCATGATGGCCTGCTGGTTTGTGATGACATCCATTGGTCCCCCGACATGGAAGAAGCTTGGGCAGATATTCGAAGGATGCCGCATTGGACATTGACCTTGGATGTGTTTGAAATGGGGCTCGTCACTCGGCGACGTGGACTCACCCGGATGGATGCCGATGTGATTCTTCGGGGCAACCCTCGACCTGTACTTTGATGCTCTCAGGATTGTGTAATTTTGCCACGTGAGACAGAGCAGTTGGTTGTTGGCATTGATGGGTGCGTATTTGGTTTTCCAATTCAGCTGGTGGGCCTACTTGTTGGTGGATTTGAACACACAATTGCAGCTTCAACACTCAGAAAATGCAGTTCCTTTTGATCGCTGGTCCATGATGATCATCGGAGAAGGCATCGTGTTTTTGGGACTGCTGATGCTCGGACTTTGGTTTGTTTGGCGTGGCATTCGGAAAGACCAAAATTTGGCCAAACACGAACGCAATTTTCTGCTCGCTGTCACCCACGAATTGAAAACGCCGATTGCAGCCATGCGACTGGCAGTAGAAACCCTTCGGCGACAAAAAAATCAATCCGAAGCGGTGCGTGACGAACTCTTGAACGAGGCCCTGCATGGTGCCCAAAGACTCGAGCGCCGTGTGGAGGACATCTTGCGGAGCACGCGCATCCAAAAAGGAGAATCCCTGCAAGTCGAGCCGGTGGATGTCGAAGAGATCATCGGAGCTGTAATTCGTCACACGCGCATCGGACCCTATGCAGACCGGGACGTCCATGTCGAACTCCATGGTGAGCCCCAAGGGTTGGTGGATGGAGATGCAAAAGCCTTGGAGCTCGCTTGGAGCAACATCTTGGAGAATGCATTCAAATACAGCCCTGAAGCCGAACCCGTCCACTTGCAAGTGCATCAAATGACAGACAGCGTTGCTGTCAATTTTGATGATGGTGGGCCCGGCATCCCGAGCCACCAACGCAAAGAAGTGGTCAAGAAATTCCGACGGCTGGAGGACGAAATCAGGCGAAGCTCAGAGGGCTCTGGCTTGGGATTGTACTTGGCGAATTCCATCTTCCGCCTGCATGGAGGCCGAATGGTGATCCGCGCAAGCGAGCGGGGAGGAACATTGGTCGAAACCAAAATTTGGCGATAGGCTTGGTGAAGCTGATTTCAAGCAATAGAGGATTGAACATGACGAAATTGAAAAGCAACCCCGGAAGCACCCCCACCGCCCTAATCATCCTCGATGGATGGGGCATCGGACGAGGAGACCAGAACGATGCCATCTCTGTCGCTCAAACCCCAGTCTTTGATCAGTTGATGAACACCCGACCCCATGCGACTTTGCGAACAGATGGCGAGCATGTGGGGCTGCCTGTTGGGCAAATGGGGAATTCAGAGGTGGGGCACATGAACATCGGTGCAGGCCGGGTGGTCTATCAAGATTTGTTGCGCATCGACAGGGCCATCGGAGATGGTTCTTTCCGGGAACAGAGCGCCTTGCAGGAAGCCTTCACAAAAGCCCAAGAACCAGGACGACGCCTTCACCTCATGGGCTTGGTTTCTCGAGGCGGGGTTCACTCGCAACAACTGCACTTGCATGAGTTGTGTCACGCTGCACAAGCCGCTGGTGTTCCTGAATTTTTGGTGCATGCATTTACAGATGGTCGCGATACAGCACCCAATACCGGTCAAGGTTACATCGCCGACTTGGAGTCGGTCCTTGACGCAACAGGTGGCCGAATTGCCTCTGTCCATGGACGTTATTATTCCATGGATCGCGACAAACGCTGGCCACGAATCGCCCAATCTTACAATGCATTGGTCCGTGGCAAGGGAAAACGCTTTGCCTCAGCGAATGAAGGCATCGCAACCAGTTATGATGCCGGCATCACCGATGAATTTATCGAGCCTTTTTTGATCGGTGATGCAGACGGTACCATCCGAGAGGGCGATGTGGTGATTTGCTTCAATTTCCGAACGGATCGATGCCGTGAAATCACCATGGCATTGACGCAACAGGCCTTTCCAGATGAAGACATGCATCCAATTGATTTGCATTATGTCACCATGACGAATTACGACGACACCTTCGAAGGAATCCATGTCGTGTACGACAAGCCGGATTTGACTTGGACACTGGGCGAAACCATCGCGTCGGCAGGCAAAAAGCAAATTCGCATTGCAGAAACAGAAAAATATCCCCACGTCACATTCTTCTTCTCCGGGGGACGCGAGGTTCCTTTTGACGGTGAGCGCCGGTTGATGGCTGCCAGCCCCAAAGTGGCGACTTACGATTTGCAGCCGGAAATGTCAGCTGGAGAAATTGTCAACTTGATTCTTCCTGAACTCGAGGGGGTCACCTCAGATTTCGTATGTCTCAATTTCGCCAATCCGGACATGGTCGGACATACCGGGGTTTTCGAGGCTGTGGTGCGCGCTGTGGAGTACACAGATGAATGCCTGGGCCGCATCTTGGATGCCATCGATGTCGGCGGGTATGCAGCCATCATCATCGCGGACCATGGCAATGCAGATCTGGCGAGGAATCCAGATGGTTCAGCCCACACGGCTCACACCACGAATCCCGTTCCCATTATCGGTTACAACCTGCCAGAAAGTTGCGGCATGAGCCATGGAATCTTGGCAGACATCGCACCAACTGTTTTGGATTTGATGGGCATTGATCAACCCGAAGAGATGACAGGAAAAACCCTCGTTCAACGACCCTGACAAATCGACCAACCGGCAGCTGATAGAACTTCAGCGGCCACAAAAATGCTGCCGACAACACAAACCAATCCACCTGAAGTCGCCGCTTCTTGGGCAGCGGCAAAAGCAGCGGCCACGGAGTCGTGAACCTGCGCGGGTTGGTGGTCTTTCATGGCCAAATGCAACTGCCTTGGTGCCATCGCTCTCGGGATATCTGCGGCGCACCAATGGTAACCCCCACAATTCGAAGGTAGCCGGTCCGCTAAATCTGTCAGATCTTTGTCTGCTACGGTTCCAAAAACGACTTGAATCTGTCCTGGTGGTACCCCCAAGGATTCAACTCCCGAACGCCATCGCTCCATTCCATCCGCATTGTGGGCACAATCCACCAGCACGCGAGCACCTGTTTTGGATTCAGGCAGCCAGTGCCATCGTCCAGGCCACACTGCGCTTTTCACGGCATGCCGAATCGCTCCAACTTCCATGAAAAATTGCGGGTTCTCTTGGCCCAACACCTGAAGGATTTTCTCAGCCGTGGCCTCATTATCTGAACGATATGGGCTACCTGCGTGGTGACCCATTCTTTCTTCTTCCGCAACCGTTGAGTAATGAACTTCGACACCGACTTTCAATGCATGAATCAACACCACAGATTGGGCTTCTGGGCGCATTCGACCGAGGACGACTGGCACCCCATCCTTGAGGATGCCGGCCTTTTCCGAGGTGATGGACCGAATGTCAGGGCCCAAAAAAGCTTGGTGGTCTAATCCCACATTCGTGATTGCTGTAATGGCTGGATTCGGAAAAATGTTGGTGGAGTCCAAACGCCCCCCCATTCCTGTTTCCAACACGACGATATCGCAAGATTCGGCCACAAAATGGGCGCAAGCCATGCCAAAAGTCATTTCAAAAAAACTGGGCATGTCCGTTCCAAAAAACACCTTGCCACGCACTTGAAAGTCAGCGACCGTTTCAACAATTTGATCTTCCGAAATGCACCGTCCATTAACCCGGATGCGTTCTCTGAAATCGATCAAATGAGGCGAGGTGAACAACCCAACCCGATGTCCGGCACTTTGTAAGGCATGGGCCACCATGGTGCACACGGACCCTTTCCCATTTGTCCCTGCCACATGGACCACAGATGGCATGGCCAAATCGGGGCGCCCCATGAAAGCCATCACACGGTGGGTTCCGGTCAAATCGATTTTATAAGCCGCAGGTCCTGACCTTTGGAACATGGGCAAAGCCCCCATGAGGGCTTCACAAGCCTCGGTATACGTCATTCCAATTCGAACCGAATCGTGATGTATCCTGCACGCACTGGCCTCGTGCTGCTGGTCGTGAACTTGGCCTCCCGAGCCGCTTTCAACGCCAGTTCCTTGTGATAGGAATCCGTCAATGTGCTTTTCAATGGATCGTATTGCGCACTGGTGACCTTGCCAGACTTGTCCACGACGATTTTGACATTGACATGCCCCTCTTTTGTGGGCTTTTCCTCCAACCGTGGCCACCCCAGGATGGATCCTCCTTCCAAAAAGGCATCTCCCAAATCACCAGAAACCACGCCTCGGCCTTCGATTTGTCCATCTTCTGCCCCTTCATTTCCCACACCGTCATCAGTTGTTCCTTGGGATCCCCCTCCACCACCAGATTGAGTCAGTGCATTCAACCGATTCTTCAATGCACTGGAAACCTGGGGTTCCGGTTCAGGCTCGGGTTCAGGCTCCGGATTAGGATCAGGATCAGGGTCGGAAGGAACCACCACATCTGATACCTGCTGGGTCACAACGTCAGGCACATCAGCCACATCCGTCACCTCTTCTGTCGCCTCAGCAGCCTCTGTCGCTTCTGACACCGTTTCTGAAGGGGTCTCAGATTCGCGATCACCTGTCGCCTCATTGGATTCGCCCAAATCCGCGAAACCCACAGCGACATACTGCTCGCCGGGAGGTGGAATGCTGATGGAATAAGCCGTCAAAAAGAAACACAGCACCATGACAAGTGCAAACAAACCACCTGCAATAGCCGCTGCTTGCCTTTCATTGCGGCGCTCTGCCACTTGCCTTTGTTCTTCAAGGACTGGATTCATCTATGCCAAATCAATTTTGTGGTGAGGCGCCGAGCATCACTTTCCAAGCATTGGATTTGGCCATGCCAATCAGCTCCACAGTAGCTCCTGTAGGCACCGATTCATCCACTTGCAAATACAAAACATCATCGGCATTGGACTCCATTCTGATCTTCAAGACACTTTCCAAGTCTCCTTTGTCCACCGCACCACCATTCACATAATAGCTTCCATCCTCCATGATGCTCACTGTCATTTTGGGGGTCACGCTTGTCGTGCCTTTGGATTTGGGCAATTCCACATTCACCCCATTGGAAACCAGAGTCGACAGGATGACAAAGAAGATGAGCAACAAGAACACCAAGTCCGTCATGGACGACATGTTCCCTGTCACGGATACTTTGTTGCGCTGACCCAAATTCATCGCACTGGCTCTTCGAGGATGTCCAGAAATTCAATGCTGGTCGCCTCCATTTTGTGCACCACCTTGCTCACCTTGCTGACCAAGTGGTTGTACGCCATGTAGGCAATGATTCCCACAATCAGGCCAACGATGGTGGTGATCATCGCTTGTTTGGTTCCGCTTGAGATGTCTTCAACACGCACGGTCCCAGCTTGCTCCATATCCAAGAACACATTGACCATGCCGATCACGGTGCCCAAAAATCCAACCATCGGTGCCGCCCCGGCTACCGTTGCCAGTGAACTCAAGTTTTTCTCCAAGTTGTAGATTTCCAATTTCCCGATGTTCTCAATGGATACCGAAATGTCTTTCAATGGCTTGCCAATTCGACTGATGCCTTTGTCGAGCATCCGGGCCATCGGTGTATTTGACTGCTCGCAAAGATTCCTTGCACTGTCAAAACTTCCTGCGCTCACGTAATCCCGCAATTTGTTCATAAAATCAGGCGCGACTTTCTCGGCCCGTCGAATCGCGAACAATCGCTCGAAAAACACATACATCGCAATGATTGACATCACAGCGAGCGGCAGCATGATGTACCATCCTCCTTCGAGCAACAGTTGAAGAATATTGACCTCCACCTCTTGGATTTCTGCCTCAGGCAGGACATCCACTGCTTGGTTTTCTGCGCCTGTGGTCAAAGTTTGCAGCAAAATGTGATTCAGCATGATTTTGTCGTGATTGTGCGACGAGTGTCTGGCAATGAAACGTGAAAGTTGGAGCAATTATTGGGCCAAACAACGGACGCTCACATCGATTTTCGACATGAGGCGGTTAATTCACATATGTCTTTTGTGAAGCTGGGCCCGTCAAGCGAACATGAGCCAATACACCAGAGCACCGGACAAATATCCTGAGATGGCCAACAAACTGATTTTTTTCAAATACCAGATGAAATCAATCTTTTCCAACCCCATCACGGCCACTCCAGCAGCTGAACCAATGATTAGGGCGGATCCTCCCGTCCCGGCGCAATAGGCCAAAAATTGCCAGAAAATACCATCCTGAACAAAGTAGCCATCCCAAATCGATGCGGTGGCGGCTGCAGCTGTCGGGGTCACATCATACATGCCCATTGAAGCCGCAACCAGAGGTACATTGTCCACAATTGCGGACAACAGCCCAATGGTGACATTGATTGCGTAAACATTCCCAAGGGAATCTCGCAACCAACTCGCAGCGGAAATCAAATGACCCATTTCTTGAAGGGAAGCCACAGCCAGCAAAATCCCCAAGAAAAACAGCACCGAGGCCGTATCAATTTTCTGCAGAACAGCCAGCACAGACAATTGGGAACGGTGATCTGTGTGCTTGGAACGGTGCAGCAACTCCGTCACAACCCACATTGCGCCAAGGCTGAGCATCATCCCCATGAACGGCGGCAGGTGCGTCACCGTTTTGAAAATTGGCACAAAGAGCAGGCCCAAAACACCCAAGGTGAAAACAATCTTGCGTTCAGCAGGTGTCGTCGGGTCATGCGCATGCTCGTCCACAAGAACAGGACGTTCAACATCGCCCTTCAGGGTGAAGGACAAGATGGCCAGAGGCACGAGCAAACAAATGACCGAGGGCAAAAACAAATGGGAAACAATGACACCAGTCGTCAATTGATGTCCGATCCACAACATGGTCGTTGTGACATCTCCGATGGGGGACCATGCCCCTCCAGCGTTCGCTGCGATGACCACCACACCTGCAAACAACCATCGGGTCTCTTTGTCCTCAATGAGTTTCCGAAGCAACGAAACCATGACGATGGAGGTGGTGAGGTTGTCCAAAACAGCTGAGAAAAAGAAGGTCAGCAGGGACAAGATCCACACCAACTTGACCTTATTCGTGGTTCGAATCCGATCCGTAATCACCGAAAAACCCTCATGTGCATCCACCAGCTCCACGATGGTCATCGCACCCAACAAGAAAAACAAGATGGAAGAGATTTCTTCCATGTGATGCAACAACCGATGCTCATAAAATGTGTGGAGCGCCAGCCCCGGGTCCCCGATAAAGTGAGCCTGAAAGGATGCGAATTCTTCCGCCAAATGACTCGGAACCTCGTGAACGCCAATCACAAAAAGTCCCCAACAAACCGTACCTGTCAACAAGGCGCTAGCTGCTTTGTCCACCTTGATGTTGTGTTCCAAGGCAATGAACGCATAGCCAAGGACGAAAATGGCAAGAATCAAAATTTCCATTCAATCAGATTGCTTCGAATTCCTTCAGGGTTCAGATGTGCAAGGTCGCTCGGTCGAACTTCTTGTCCAAAAGACCAGGCCCAAATTCTGACATGATTCCAATGAGCCCCCCTCAATTTGCATCAGGTGAGCTTCTCCAAGGCCAATGCAAATGCCGTAGCACTCAGTTCTGTGGATTCACTTCGGCGGGCATGCGAATTGCGCAAAGCCAACTCAATGATTCTTGATGTGTCATTGAAAATGGATGCATCATCCATGGCCACATCACTTGCGCTCATCAAATAAGCAAAAACCCTCGCCATGCCGCAATTCGCAATGAAATCAGGAATAACCGCCATGGTATGGTCAGCGAATTCAGCGATGGGGCCATAAAAAATTTCGTCATCCGCAAAAGGGACATTGGCCCCGCTAGAGAGAACATGGACTCCAGCTTTGTGCATGCGTTCCATTTGATTTTGGGTAATCAATCGCGAGGCTGCACATGGCAAGAACACATCTGCAGGAACATCCCATATGCGGTTGTTCACCTCTTCAAAGGACAGCATATTTGGCGCAGACAAGGCATTCCCCTCCTTGGCCAGAAACAACTCCCGAACAGCTTCGAGGGACATGCCATCCTCATCAATCACGCCACCGGTGCGATCGATGATGCCCACCACACGAGCACCTGATTGTGCCAGATAGAATGCCGCAGCCGCCCCGACATTTCCCCAGCCCTGAACCAGGACGCGTTTGTTGCGGACATCGGTGCTGCGATAGATTTGATAGAAATGCTTGACCGACTCACTGACGCCATAACCCGTGATGAGATCGGCCACCCGGTATTTGCGCTGAACGTCAGGACTGATGGCCGGATCCTCTACAATTTGAGAAACCCCTTGGCGAAGATGACCAATTCTGCGGACCGTCGCCGCCTCATTTGGCTGAAAATGGCCATTGAAAACCCCTTCCTGGGGATGCCAAACACCGCAGGCTTCGGTGATTGGGATGACTTCGTGGATTTCATCAACATTCATATCCCCTCCCGTCCCGTAATACGATTTCAACAAGGGTGTCACTGCACGATACCAACGTTCAAGCACCCCCTTTTTGCGGGAATCGGCCGGATCGAAAGCAATACCAGATTTGGCACCACCAATTTGAGGGCCACTGACTGTGAACTTGATTTCCATGGTTTTGGCCAAACTGACCACCTCTCGCTTGTCCAATCCCGGATGCATCCGCGTCCCCCCGCCAGCTGCACCTCCACGGAGGGAATTGATCACCACCCAACCCCGGGCTTCGGTTTCCGAATCATGCCATTCGAAAACAATTTCGGGCTCTCGATTTTCATAAATCTTCAACAGGTCTTTCATGGTCGTCAATTCATTGTTGCGATCGGCGAGCGCGAAGATACATTCTCCGCCACCGAATTTGGCTTCACTTGGGAAAGACTCCCCACAGGGAACCCCCAGGAAGGGCTGCTGCAGCTCCGGTCACAGAAGTCAAAACATTGGGGTGTCCCAAAGCCCTTAACAACCCCAAGTAGGCCCAGGCCACAGCTTCCTTCCCGTCGACCAACCGGGCATCGGTTGGCAGGTGCCACCTCGACCCCAATCCAGTTGCAAAATTCCAAAGCGTCGAATTGTGGGCTCCTCCGCCTGTCACCAAGGTCTCTCGATCAGCGCAAGCCTCGGCCAAAGTGCGAGCGACGAAAAAGACAGCGGTGGCCATTTGGTCCTCCGGTTTCAAACCTGCAAAAACAGGTACATCCAGCACAGGCAGAAAAACAGATTCCAGCCATTCTCTGCTCAAACTCTTTGGAAGTGGGGAACCATGCATGCCTCTTTCAAACAGAACCTCCACAGCCCCATGATGAGGAGTGCCCTGAGCCGCCCAATGTCCATTCGAATCAAAGGGAAGGTCCCAATGTTTGGCGGCCAAATGGTTCAGCAACAAATTGCATGGGCCAATGTCTTTTGCACCCTCTTCAGAACTGATGTTCGAGAATCCACCCAAATTGAGACAGGCCTCGAAAGCGGGGAATAAATCCCGATCTGCCAGCGGAACAAGGGGAGCTCCCTGGCCACCAAGTGCCACATCCAATGCCCGCAAGTCCGCCACCACCGGTACGGCATCCAATGCACCGTGCAAATGCGCAGGACTGTCCAATTGCGCAGTCCATCCTTGATCAGGGCGATGGTGGAGGGTTTGGCCTGAGGAACTGACCAAATCCACCTCGGCAGTTCGCAGTCCAACTTCAGCCAAAACAGCCGAAACCCCCTGAGCATTGAAATGCGCATATCGCTGAGCCACTTCATGCCAAAACACGGCCGTCGCCGAATCATGGGTCAATGCGGCCAAGGATTGCTTCAGGGCTGCGGGGTATTCAATCGTTTGAAAATGGACCAATTCCCATTTCACCGCATCCGACAAGACATCCGCAAAATGACAAATCGCCACGTCCACACCATCCAGGGAGGTTCCACTCATCAACCCAACAACGCACCAAGGCCTTGACAAATCATTTGCGCAATCGTTCGATTCGGGGGAGGCAGTCATTGTATCTTTGCGGCTGAGCGGTGGCTGGAGCTTCAGAAACAAACATCGGTCGTTCCGCCCGCATTTTCAACTCATCCGAAACCCAAGGCAATGGACCTCAAATTGACGGAAGAACAAAAAGCAGTGCGTGATGCTGCGCGAGATTTTGCTCAAAATGTATTGAAACCCACTGTCATCGAGCGCGACCGTGACCAACGCGTCGCTGTCGATGAGCTTCGGCAGCTCGGCGAATTGGGATTCATGGGGATGATGGTGGATCCGAAATATGGGGGGAGTGGCATGGACACGGTCAGTTATGTTTTGGCCATGGAGGAGTTCTCCAAAGTGGATGCCTCGACCAGTGTGGCGGTGTCGGTGAACAATTCTCTGGTGTGCTTTGGCTTGCAGGCTTTTGGGACGGAAGAGCAGAAGCAAAAATATTTGGTTCCTCTCGCTCAAGGCCAAACCCTAGGCGCCTTTTGCTTGTCCGAGCCCGAGGCTGGATCTGATGCCACTTCTCAGCGCACAACGGCCATTGACCAAGGGGATCATTACCTGTTAAATGGCACCAAAAATTGGATCACCAACGGGGACACGGCCGGGATTTACCTGGTCATCGCCCAAACCGATTCCGAAAAAGGACACCGGGGCATCAATGCACTCATCGTGGAAAAAGACATGCCGGGATTTATCGTGGGTGCGAAAGAGGACAAAATGGGCATTCGGGGTTCAGACACCCACACGTTGATGTTCCAAGACGTTCGCGTGCCGAAAGAAAACCGAATTGGTGATGATGGTTTCGGCTTCAAGTTCGCCATGAAAACGCTCAGCGGTGGACGCATCGGCATTGCTGCACAAGCCTTGGGCATCGCTTCAGGCGCGCTTGAATTGGCATTGGCCTATTCCAAGGAGCGGAAAGCCTTCGGCAAGGAAATTCACAAGCACCAAGCCATTGCGTTCAAATTGGCTGACATGGCCACGCAAATTGAAGCGGCGAGACTTTTGACCTTCAAAGCCGCAGCGATGAAAGATGCTGGTGAGGATTATGATTTGGCTTCCAGCATGGCCAAACTTTATGCGTCAGAAGTGGCCATGACCCAAACCGTGGAGGCTGTTCAAATCCATGGTGGTTACGGATATGTCAAAGAGTACCATGTCGAACGGCTGATGCGCGATGCCAAAATCACCCAGATTTACGAAGGCACAAGTGAAGTGCAAAGAATTGTCATCAGCCGGGCCGTCCTGTCCGATCACTGAGTGGATACGGCGGTAGATTCATCACTCATTCCAATTGTTCATTGCGCGCATTCCAAACGGAATGCCCGCCATCGGCCTGTTCCACGATGACTTCCGGGATGCCATCGCGGTTGATGTCACTAACGGCAACCGCCACACCCTTGACCATCCGGCTGAGCCCTACATCCTCGGCATTCCCCAATCGCTGCTCACGAACCCAACCCGCTCCGTCAACAAACAACACCGTGGTGTTTTCGATGCTGGATCCCACCCGAAAGGCCGGTGGAGACGTGCTGGGGACTTTGACGGAGGTGGTGTAGCGATCTTCTCCAGATCGTTTGAGCAAGCGAACCGAGCCATCGACTGTCCCGGTATACAGGTAATCCTTGACACCCACCCGCACATGGGCGATGTGAGCAATGGCAGAAGTTTGACTCTTGTGTCGCCAACCTGGGGTCTGCTCACCCTCTTCCCGAAAGTTGAGCAAACGACCATCCGATGTGCCGATGAGGAGTCGATATGCCCTTTGTCCATCATAGTCAACTACAGCGAGGGCAGAAATAGGATGATTGGGACGCAGGGGATAACCCCGGACTTCACGTCCCAAAACATCAATGCAATGAACCGCTTGGTTCGTGCCCACCACCACCTGAAATTTTCGATTCCGATACAAATCCACTTCATGCACCTTCCCCAAAGGGACTTCACCAGCCTGCAACAGCAATGACCAAATGGTCTCATCCCCCTGTCGGCTGACCACTTTATTTTCCGATGCATTCCATGTGATTCGCATGGTTTTACCCGATCGGTGGTTTCGGGCTTGGCCCAGTTCCACCCAAGGATTTTCGGGGACTTCCGAAAGAACTGCGGGCGCATCCGGTGGTGCAGTGTTTTGCATGCCGGACGCTCGGGCCTGAGCAGGCGGGGCAGGTGATGCACCACCAAAGCTGCGATCTCCCCATCTCTTTCGGTCAATATTCATGCGATCTTCATCGGAACCTTCAACCCACCAACGGGTCTGGAGATGTTCTGTTTCGCCACAGGCTTGCCAATCACTCAGCACGCCTAAAGAATCTGAAGTGAGCCGTGTCCAACCTCCTCCTCTGGGGTGCCAGAAAGGCGTCATCAGGTGTGCAGAACCCGTCAGCAGGCGGTCCGGCTCACTGACCCAGGCAGCCCATGCTTCAGGCTGCGCAATCCAATGGCCCTGCATCCAAGGATGCATCTCCCATCCCGCTTCCCGATGGACTTCATGCGGAAGCAAGCCTTCTGCAAACCAAACCGTCAATCCTGTGTGGGATTGTTGAAACCGATGGATTTGACCTGAAGCCACCCCCCCGCAATCTCCTGGAAATTCCTCCAAAGCCGCGAAATCCATACACCCCAAACCTGGCGAAACCCAATTCCAGTCCCACATTTCCCATACGTCAAAAGACATCGGCACGCCAGAAGTGGGTGCCACGGCGACATGCCCCTCTTCTACAGACCCAGGGTGCATCCGAAGCCAATTCACAATGGCCAAAACCGCAACTGCGAAAGAACCCAAAATCCACCAGAGGGTTTGGCTTACATTGTTCATGGGGGCCAATTTCAGGAAATTCGTGACCAGTCTGGTCGTCCAGCCACTGCACGTTTCAACGTCGCATTGAGGATAGCGTGTTTTGGGTTTTCTAACTCTGGATCATCCTCCAGAATTCGGTTAGCGATGTAACGAGCGGCGGACAAGATTTCGCGATCTTTGAGCAAATCTGCCATCCGCAAGTCTGGAACTCCAGATTGCTGGGTGCCCAGGACATCACCCGGGCCGCGCAACTCCATGTCCACCTCAGCAATTTCAAACCCATCATTGGTCCGGACCATTGTGTCCATGCGCAATCGGGCATCCCGCGACAATTCGTCTTTGGTCATCAAAATGCAGTAACTCTGCTCTGCACCGCGCCCCACCCGTCCACGCAATTGATGCAGTTGGGCCAGGCCAAACCTTTCGGCACTCTCGATGACCATCACACTTGCATTTGGTACATTCACCCCCACTTCAATCACTGTCGTCGCCACCAAAATTTGCGTGGTCCCTTTGGAAAACCGCTGCATTTCAATGTCCTTGTCCTCAGGCTTCATTCGACCGTGTACAATGCTGATCCGGAAATGGGGCAGCGGAAAACGACGACTCAAGCTCTCATAACCATCCATCAGGTCCTTGTGATCCATTGTTGCACTTTCCTCAATCAATGGATAAACCACATAAATCTGTCGACCCCGGGTGATTTCCTCTTCGATGAACTGAAAGACCGCGAGACGTGATGCATCTGTGCGATGCACAGTTCGAATCGGCTTCCGCCCAGGAGGCAATTCGTCGATGATGCTGACATCGAGATCGCCGTATGCCGTCATGGCCAAAGTTCTCGGTATCGGTGTGGCCGTCATGACCAGAATGTGAGGAGGAATCGAGGCTTTGGCCCAAATTTTGGCTCGCTGCTTCACGCCAAAACGATGTTGTTCATCTATGACAGCGATGCCCAAATTTTGAAACACCACCGGGGGCTCGATGACGGCATGAGTACCCACCAAAATGTGAACCTCACCGGCGTGCAAATCCGCCAACATCGGTTTGCGCACCGAGGCTTTAACGGAGCCCGTGAGCAGTTCGACCCGAACCGGCAGGTCGCCCAGAACCTCTTTGAAGGAAGCAAAATGCTGACGGGCCAAAATCTCCGTAGGGGCCATTACACAAGCTTGGTAACCGTTGTCTATCGCCAAGAGCGCTGTCAGCAAAGCCACGACCGTCTTTCCCGATCCCACATCCCCCTGGAGCAATCGGTTCATGTGCCGACCCGTGTTGACATCGGCACGGATTTCTCGCATGACGCGTTTTTGAGCGCTCGTCAAATCCCATGGCAAACACTCGTTGTAAAACCGATTGAACAAAGTGCCCACCTCTGCAAACTGAACCCCTTCGAGAGCTGTGGTGTTTTTCCGTTTTTGTTTGAGCAACAACAGTTGCAAAAACAACAACTCTTCGAATTTCAGCCGTTTTCGTGCAGCTTCTGCCGATCGAACATCCCGTGGAGCATGAACTTGTCGAAACGCATCGTCTCGACCCTGCATCTTGAGCTCAGCCAAAAGAGAGGCCGGTAAAATTTCAAAGATTTCAAGGGCAGGATCCACCAGTGCCGTCCGCATCAAACGCCCCAAACCAGCGGATGCCAATCCACGGTTGGATAGTTTTTCTGTGGAACGATATACCGGAACCAATCCCGAGCCTCCCCGTCGCTCATAACTGTCCAGCAACTCCACTTCCGGGTGAGCAATCGACCATTTCTTGCCATAGCGTTGGGGTTTGCCAAACACGACAATTTGACGTTGAACTGGAATCTGGCTCGCCATCCATTTCACACCTTTGAACCACACCAACTCCAAGGATTGGCCCCGTTCGTCCTGAAATTTGCCTGTCAGTCTGGCTCCTCTGCGACCCGGGACTTGGTCCAATTGGGTGATGTGCCCTTTGATTTGAATGGCCACATCATCTGATTCAATGTCCTGAACGGTTGCAAACTGAGAACGGTCCTCATATCGAAAAGGAAGATGACTGAGCAAATCTTCCACGGTATCAATGCCCAATTCAGCACGCAACAATTCAGCCCGTTTGGGGCCAACACCTTTGAGAAATGTACACGAAGAACCCAGCTCAATCATCGCCGGACCAAGGTCGCGTGCGCGCCGGGAATTTCCAACCCCACAGTCGGGGGCTTTGCGATCAAGCCAACATCTTCACAGGCTCCTCCAAGAATGCCTTCAAGTCATTGAGGAATTCGGCACCCGTGGCACCATCCACAACCCGGTGATCACAACTCAATGTGACTTTCATCACATGGCCTGGAACCACAGCACCATCCTTGACAACGGGCTGCTCCTGAATGCCTCCAACAGCCAAGATGCAAGCATCCGGTGGGTTGATGATGGCGGTAAATTCTTCAATGCCGAACATGCCCAAATTTGAAATGGTGAAGGTGTTGCCTTCCCAGTCAGCGGGCTGAAGCTTTTTATCACGGGCCTTCTGTGCGTAGGCTCGGACCTCATTTCCAATGGTCGATAATGACTTTTCGTTCGCATGTCGAACCACAGGGACCAGCAATCCATCTTCAACGGCCACAGCCACTCCGATGTGCACATGCTCATTGTATCGGATTCGATCCTCCAACCAACTGCTGTTGACTGCAGGATGCTTTTTCAGTGCCAATGATGATGCCTTCACCACCATGTCATTGAAACTTACCTTCACATCTCCTGCTGCATTGATGGCCTTTCTTGCGACCACAGCCGCACCCATGTCAATGGCAACGGTCAGATAGAAGTGAGGTGCGGTGAATTTGCTTTCTGCCAATCGACGAGCAATGGTTTTCCGCATTTGGGTTACCGGCTCCTCCCGGAATTGTTCAATTCCAGCTGGAGAAGGCGTGGGAACTCCATGAACCCCCGATGGGATATGGTGTTCCACATCCCGCTTCACAATTCTTCCACCTTCACCTGAACCAGGAATGGTCGCCAAATTCAATCCTTTTTCTTCAGCCAACTTTTTGGCAAGCGGTGAAGCTTTGACCCGTCCGTTCGTTGGAGCAACCGGGACAGGGGCCGCCACGACTTGAGGCTCAGGAGCAGCCGCAACCGCCACAGGAACGGGCGCTGGCGCCATGGCCGGAGCAGCGGGTGTTGGGGCAGGTGTTGGGACTTCTTCACCCACCTGCACTTCAATCGCACCCACTCCGGAAATCAAGTCGGCCACATCCTCCCCTTCTGCTCCCAAGATGCACAAGAGGCTATCCACTGGGGCGGTTTGTCCTTGCTCAACGCCGATGTGCAACAACACTCCGTCGAAAAACGACTCGAATTCCATGGTGGCCTTGTCGGTTTCAATTTCCGCAAGGATTTCTCCACTTTCGACGGAATCACCAACGTTTTTGAGCCAGCTTGCCACAACCCCTTCGGTCATGGTGTCACTCAACTTGGGCATGCGAACAATCTCTGCCATGTTTCAGTTCTTTGAAGAAAAAAGTTGTGTTCGATCAGTCCCGAACAAATGGGTAATTTTCAGTCACGTAAACGTCTTCGTACAGTTCATGTGCTTCTGGATACGGACTGTTCTCGGCAAATTGGATGCAATCCTCTACCTGCGCCTTCACCTCCTTTTCAACAGCCTTCAGTTCTTCTTCGGTCGCCCAACCTTGTTCCAGCAACACATTGCGAACATGCAAAATCGGATCGCGGTCCTGATAATTGCTCACCTCCTCCTTGGTCCGGTATTTCTGTGGATCAGACATCGAATGGCCTTTGTACCTGTAAGTCTGGATGTCCAGCAAGGTGGGGCCTTCTCCCGAGCGACCGCGTTCAGCAGCCTTGGCAATCGCTTCATAAACATCTTCAGGACTCATGCCATCCACCGACTCTGAAGGCATCTGGAAGCTGGCACCCAAAGTCTTGAGATCAGTGACATTGGAAGTCCGCTCAACCGAAGTGCCCATGGCATATTTGTTGTTCTCGATGATGAATATCACGGGCAACTTCCAAGTCATTGCCATGTTGAATGTTTCATAGAGCATGCCTTGCCGCGCCGCACCATCTCCCATGAAGCACAAGGTCACGTGATCTTCTTTGCGGTACTTGTCTGCGAATGCAATCCCAGCTCCCAATCCAATCTGTCCCCCAACAATACCATGTCCACCGAAAAGGTTGCGTTCCTTATCAAACATGTGCATCGAACCCCCTTTTCCTTTGCTCGTTCCCGTCTTTCGACCATACAACTCAGCCATGACATATTTCGGATCAGTTCCCATGGCGATGGGATGTGCATGGTCACGGTAAGCCGTGATGACTCGATCCGTCGGGCGAATGGCCTCAACCATTCCTGCAAGGACCGCTTCTTGTCCAATGTACAAGTGGCAAAATCCACCAAATTTTTGCTGGATATACAATTGTCCGCAACGCTCCTCAAACTTGCGCATGAGGTACATGTCTCGGAACCAACGGGTATAAGTCTCTTGGCTGTGCGGGACTTTCGATGGGCGCTTAGCCGTTTTCTTTACAGGCGCTTTCGGGCGCTTGGCAGTGGTCATCGTGGCCATGGTTTTGTCAATTCTATCTGGCAAATATAGTCAGCGATTTCACGGCTTCCGCCGCGAAAAGTTGCATTTCAGGCACCTGACTCGACTGGAGTGTACATCGTACACGAAAAATCATCAGCCCAATTCAACGCGCTGATCGGGACACCAAAACCACACAATGCGCACTCACGCCGTCTTCGACCCCTACGAACCCCAACTTTTCTGTTGTTGTGGCCTTGACTGAGATTTGGTCCAAATCAACCCCCATCACGCCTGCGATGGCCATCCGCATGTCATCGATAAAAGGCGCTACTTTCGGACGCTGCAAGCACAGGGTTACATCCAAATTCCCCAACTGCCAGCCCGCATCCGTAATCAAGTCATAAGTCGATGCCAGGAGCTTCTTGCTATCAATGCCTTTGTAAGCCGCTTCTGTATCCGGGAAATGATATCCGATATCACGCTTGCCCAACGCACCGAGGAGAGCATCACAAATGACATGTAACACCACATCGGCATCACTGTGTCCAATCGCCCCTTTTTCATGTGGAACCAGAATGCCCCCCAACCAGAGTTCTTCTCCGGCAGCTAAGGCGTGGACATCATAACCATATCCAATCCTGAAATCAGTCATTCTCAGAGGTGCCGTTCACCAAATCTGCAAATTGAAGACGCAAGGTGAACCGCAAAGTGTTCGCCAACGGATTTTGTTGACGTGTGGCAATCAAGTAACTCAAATCCACAGTGAACACCGTGTATTTGATGCCCGCACCCAACGTGATGAATTGTCGATTTCCCTTGGTGTAGTGTTCATTGAAGAAGCCCGCACGGAAAGCGAAAACACTGTTGTAATCGTACTCAATCCCCCCACCGAGATTGATTTCACGCAACTCCTCTTTGAAGATACTTCCGGGCTCAATTTCATAACCGCCATTGCCATCTTGGTTCACGATTCCCGGGGCATCGTACCAACTCTGCCAAAGTGCTGTAATGGGTCCCACATTGGGGTCGTAACCACTGACAATTTCTTCGCCACTCTCTTGGTCGTATACCGGATTGGTTGGCACCAACAATTTGTTCGCATCTACCGTGAATGTCAATGCATTGAAATCATCCAACAACATCTTGATGGCTGTACCCAACTTGAAGTTGGCCGGAATGAAGTCTCGGTCCGTGGCCTCGGTGTAGCTCATCTTCGCACCGATGTTGCTGATGTTCAATCCCCAATTCCAAACCGCCCGCTTGCCTCCGAATGTCGCCCGAGGATTGGTATAGTAGAGTCCAACATCCACCGCAGCTGAACGCCCCGGCTTGGTGTTCACGCCCATCGTCGCAGTTCCTCCAGTCAGATTGGAGTTGATGTAACGACCTGCAATACCGGCTGAGAACCGGTCAGAAAGTTTTTGGCTAAAGCCCAAATCCAAACTGAATTCCGCGGGTTGAAAATCACGCAAGGTGGTGCCGGTTTGGTCTGTGAACGTAATGTTGCCCAAACTGAAATAACGCAACGCCGCACCCCAAGCCTGCCGCTTGTTGATCCGTCGATTCATCGTCAGATAGGCCAAATTCATATCAGCCACCAGCGATCTCAACCATGGAACGTAACTCAAACTGACATCGAATTCCGACTCCGAAAAGGCCATTTTTCCTGGATTCCAATGCAAGCTGTTGGCATCGGGAGACAACGCGACGCCAGCATCCCCAATGGCACCCGATCGGCTGTCCGGACCAATCATCAAAAAAGGAACCGCTGTCGTAATGGTGTTGAGTTGCAAGATTTGTGTCACCTCATCGTCGCCAGTCAATTGGGCGTGCGCACCTTGGCTCATTCCACCCAACAATCCAAATGCCCAACCCGTCAACAAGAGGAGCACCTGCCATTCGCCTTTCCAAAATTTCATCATTGCACGCACATCAAAGAAGCAAAGGTAATCGTTTCTGTCACGGACGATAAACGAGAATTTTATCCGCATATTGTGCAACACTGCCATCTTCCGCAACCAGGGTCATCCGAGCAATGTAAATGCCAGGTCTGACCGCACCTCCATCCGTTTGGGAGCGCAAATCCCATCGCACAGGCTGAGACCGGAACCCACTGGGCTCCATAACCGTTGTCAACTGGGCTACACGTCGCCCTTGCATGTCGGAAACATCGATGTTGATCTCCGCATTTTGGCAGGCCAAATTGTGTTCAAACCGAAATGTGACCCCGTCGGAAGTGGGATTTGGAATGCTCGTGAACTCCGCCACGAACGCTTCGGGAGAATCAACAACGACAAATTTCAATGAAGCCGAGCCTTTGTTGTTCGCCACATCCCACGCGACAAAATCCAATGTATGCTCGCCTGGACTGAGATTGCTCAATGGATACCGCACAGTCCCACTTCGAAATGTATTCAAGTCTGCGACATAAAAATCATTCAGAACGATGGCACCGTCTGATGCACCGTCCAATATCATCTTGATGTCGTGTCCGATGCCAAGTCCAGATGCGTTGATCCCTGAATTGTCTTCGAGACGGGCAAGCAACACAGGTCGATCATGGGTAATGCCCCCATCCGCAAACAATGTGTCGTTCATGAACAACTGGATGCTTGGGGGTATCAAATCCAATGTGGCGTCCGGGTTATATCCGCCTACCGTGAAAGACTCATCCGAACCGTGAGCATCCCGCTGGCCATCGGTGGCGTAGAAAGACAAACGACCGGAACCGAAAGTTTGATCAATGTCCGCAGGCACTGAAAATTCAAAAGCAAATGCTCCATTTTGTACTTCTGCCACACCCTTGTGCAACAGGTTGCGGTACACCTCAAACACATGAGGGCTTGAAGCTCCATCGTTGTTCAAAGTGGTGACTGTGGACATTTTGTCAAAAACCTTGGGAAAAACCAAACCGTCGAAATCAGTCAACGTATCTCCTTCCAAATCGGCCACAAACCCAGTGACTTGAACCACATCCAGAGCCCGAATGGTATCAGGCATGGAGGCGACATGGACCTGCAAATCTGGATAGGCCAAGCGGAGAGCCACGTCACCAAGAAGGGAGAAATTTCGCTTATTGGAACTGTTCGCTACTTGAGGGTCATTTTTGGTGACCCGAGCGATGTCACCCAACCGCAACGGAGACCCGGGGTTGTCTTCGAGGGCGATGTCAAAAAAAGCACGGTTCAATTGTTGATTGGAGCCGCTGAAAACCACACGAGTGGTGGTGAGCATCGCGATTGCTCCCCCTTCTGGATTCATCACAATGAGTTCTCCAGCCGTTTCGGCCTCGGGGTCATCAAATCTCGCCAATTCACAGGTGGCCGTCATGAAGAGCGGCATCCTGTTCATGTTCTCCCAAGACTGGATGGTTGTGTTGTCGAGCACACGCTCATGAGCCCATCCCCTCTCACCACCATGTCCAATGTAGTTGACAATCAGGGCCCCCTCAACAACCGCCCGGTCAATGGCCTCTTCCGCTTCGGGGTAACGCTCGCCTCCGGGCGTGACCTGTTGTGGATACGCGTCCAGATAAATCTTACTGATATCAAAGTCGTTGTGGAAATTTCGGACTTTGTCCGCATGTTCATCGCTGTTCAGCATGTGAACCACTTCGGTCGCTCCGCCATTCCCGTCCATGTCGTCTGCGACAAACACCAAGCGATTTCGCCAGTCCCCGAATGTGCCCAATGTGTCACCAAGCGCACACAAGGCATCCCCTCCTGCGGTAGCCGTCTCCGTATAGGCCCGAACCTTGTTCAAATAGTCGGTGGCTTCCTCTGGCGAACTGCAGGGGATACGCCCCACACCGATGGCCATTTTGTCTCCGATTCCTTCGCCATAATTGTCACCCAGAAAACCGAAATAATCGTCACTGACATAGCTCGCTGTCGGACTGATGGAGTTATCGGATTGATAAGTGATGACGTAGGGGCTATTTCGGGGCAGATTTCGGTTGACAAAAGTGCCATCACCAAAGAGCTGCAAATAACGCGGTCGGAGCGTGGTGTCTTGGGCCAAATCTGCTCGATCCCACAACATCTGCATCAGCATTTTGATGGCCGTAGGGTCAGGATTTCCGCTGGAAAACGTATTGAACACATCCTCCTGACGAACCACAGCTGCACGCAATCCCTCATTCGCATGAATGCCCGCCAATTCCAATGCTTGATCTAGATATGCAGGGGCTGCCAAAATCACCAAATCTGTGCTGTCCAGTGCACTCAGGTTGCTGTTCGCCACTGAACCAGAAGGATCTGGGCGCTCGGCACCAAACCCAGCATAAGCACAAAAGGTTCGGAAGGTGTCAATGGGGGCATTGAACGCATACACATTGGGGACTTCTGTCTCCTCAAATGCCAAGGGCACGGGGGCACCTGGGTTGGTGACATCCCAAACGAAGGACAAACCGGCATCTGCAACCATTTGGTACGTTGACCATTGCCCATTCGCGGTGTCACGCGTTCCTTGGAAAACAAAATCACTGCTATTGAAACGCAAGTTCGACGGTTGTTCCACGGAGATGTAATCCAGCCAAGCCAATGCACCATCAGATGACGCATTGAACGTCAACTCGGCCAATGCTTGTGCAGCGGCACCCGAGCCCGTCACCACATTTCCCAACCAAGAAGCAGAGGCCAAATTGGCAATGTTGCTTGTGCTGAAATCGCTCGTTGCGCTTGGTGAAATGGCCAAATTTGCTTCTCCGACTTCAATGTTCAATGTGCTTGGGATGGAAAGCGATTTCACCGCCGCGCGTGCCACGAATCGACCAGGTACATCCTGCGCGAAAGGAGTCGCCAAACTGACTGTCCTGATCTCACCGTCAGTAAAGCGTTCACCAAACCACTCTCGGCCCGAGCGATTGGGGCTATAAGCTTCAGTCTCGTGAAACACACATTGTGTATACGAGGTGATGACATTGCCATTCAAATCTTCGCCCACTTGGGGGACATCGGGTAACCGCGAGCCGGCAGGCAAAATTGGGCCATCAATTCGCATGAAATAAAATGCAGAATCGCTGTAAGGGTGACGCTCATGGTCATAATGTCCCGATGTTTCATCCCATTCCCAACTGTCTGGACCTTGGCCAAAAAACAGGAAATGAGCATTGGCCGACCACGTGGAATCCGAGGGTGAGCCAGACCATTCCATGGCCGTTCGACCCAATCCCAAGGGACGCGGCTTGGTGTTGTCAAAGGGCAGCAAATGTCCACCGTTCCCGAACAACGCCACACGTCGAGGGTCGACCTGGGCAACATCGAAACCAGCCGAGGACATCATTTCTGCGTCAATTCTGTAGACGCCATCGCGCGGAATGGCCAAGCGGACAAATGTGCCTTCTGCCAAGGGGCTTACCGCCGGCCAATCCGACGCACGGAAACCTGAATGCGCCACTGAAATGGGTGATGACCCCAAGGTGAACTCCACATGTTCCAGCCGTTCATATCCAGTGGAATTGAGCGCCTTTCTCAGCAGAGGCATCGCAACTTGAACGCTGTTCTCTGTGCCCCTGAACTGCGGTTGGAAGGGCCGTTCGTCGAGGGCCTTCCGCTGCTGATCTGTAAGGCTTTCCGGCAGAATGCTGGACCACATCATTTGGTCTTCAAGCACCTCAACTCCAAACCAGTGAAAAGTCGTTTCCACGTCCCATATGATCCAAGGACATTCATCTTGCATAAATCCACCTTCAGCCTCATGCATGCCCACAGAAATGCCCGGGAATTGTGGATTCAGCCAACTGACGGATTTTGAAAACTGAACGACGTCTGCCAACTGTGCGGATGCTGCTCGCGGGTAAATCAACTGCACGGAAACAATTAAAGCGCTGATTAACAGCATGTTAAAATACCTTTTCTCCACACCAAACCCCCTGTACAAATCGTTTACTTCACTATGCATTGCCGCAAATTTCAGACAGAAAACGCAAGGATGTTCCCAAATATTTTTGTTATCCTTGTGGATTCATTGGGAAATTGTAACATGACGTATCGTATCTCTTTGCTGGTGGCGGTCGTTTTGATGCTCGCAGGTGGGTCCTTTTGGACTTCCAACACGTTGCAGGCGCAAGACGCGGAGTTCACGCAATACTACGCGAACCCGCTGTACCTGAACCCAGCATTTGCGGGCAGTGCACGCTGTCCACGCTTGACCATGTCGTATCGCAACCAGTGGCCTGCCATGAGCGGGAACTATGTGACGACGGCAGCCGCCTATGACCAACATTTCGATGCCATTTCGGGTGGTTTGGGTTTGATTGTCATGAACGACCAGGCCGGCCGTGGCGTCCTGTCCACCACACGCGTCTCCGGTATTTACAGTTATCAGCAACCCATTTCGCGAAAGTTCAGTCTGAAAGCCGGGGCAGAAGTCACCTACTTACAGAAAGCTTTGAATTGGTCAGATTTGACGTTTGGTGACATGATTGACCCCCGTCGAGGATTTATCTACGAAACACAAGAAATTCGACGTGGCGGCGTGGTACAAGCTGTGGATTTTTCTGCCGGTTTGTTGGGCTTTTCTGACAAGTATTACTTTGGCCTTGCCGTTCATCACCTCAACGAACCCAACGAATCCCTGGTGGTCGGAACCTCGCGTCTGCCAATGAAGTACACCTTCCACGCGGGTGCTGTTCTCCCATTGCAGCGATCGGTGACCGGTGTTGAAGCCACCATTTCCCCGAATATCTTGTATCGCCTACAGGGAGAAACACAACAACTCAATTTGGGCTTGTACGTGAACAAAGGTCCACTTGTGGGTGGGGTTTGGTACCGGGGCATGTTCTTTACGGACTACAAGGATGCATTTATTGTCACCATCGGCATCAAATCAGATGTGGTTCAATTCGGTTACAGCTATGACTTGACGGTTTCAGAATTGACACCGGCCACGGGTGGAGCGCACGAAATCAGCATGACAATACAATTTGACTGTCGCAACAAGCGTTCGAAGTTCAGAAGAATCAGTTGTCCTGCTTTCTGATTGTGTTGCCCGTGTATACTCTGGGTACAGAAACTTGTGTTTTTGGTAACCTCCACAAGTTTGCTGCCGTAAGTTCTTATCATCAATGGGTTGCCACCTGCTATCGAAATTGAACACCATGAATTGGAAGCTCTCTACCTCGATTTGGATGTTGGTCTCTTTTGTTGCTGTGGGCATGTTGTCCAGCTGCGCGGGAGGCGGCAAATCCGGTGCCACGGGTTGGTCATACAATGATCCGACCAATGGTGGGTTCGAAGATCCGAATTACTATGGCCAGGAAACCGGACCGGGTTTGGTCTTTATTGAAGGCGGTACGTTTACCATGGGTCAGGTTGAAGATGACCTGATGTTCGAATGGGACAACATGCCCCGTCGTGTCACCGTATCTTCTTTCTACATGGATGAAACGGAAGTGACCAATGCCTACTGGCTCGAGTACACTTACTGGCTTCAGCGCGTATATGGAAGCACTTATCCTGAAATTGTTCAGCGTTCATTGCCAGACACCCTGGCTTGGCGCAACAAGTTGGCCTACAATGAACCCTACGTCAACTACTATTTGCGACACCCCTCTTATCGGGATTATCCAGTGGTGGGAATCAGCTGGTTGCAAGCGAATGAATTTTGCAAGTGGAGGAGCGACCGTGTGAACGAGCAAATTTTGGTCCGTGAAGGTTTGATCGTGCACAACCCAGAGGCCCAGGTAGATGAAGAACACTTCACCACTGAGACTTACCTCGCTGGTCAATATCAGCCCGAAGTCGCGGCCGAAGGCGTCAGGGATTTGCGCCCCGGTTCTTCCGGGTTTCGCAATGTCAAGGTCGAAGATGGTCTGATGCTGCCTCAATACCGCTTGCCAACAGAAGCGGAATGGGAATTTGCCGCCCTGGGGCTGATTGGGAATAGCTACGACGAATTGATTTCGGAGCGCAGAACCTACCCTTGGAATGGTCACTTTACCCGAAATGGTGATAACCGGTCCCGGTACACGGGGGAGATGCAAGGCAACTTCATTCGCGGACGAGGAGACATGATGGGGGTTGCAGGAGCTTTAAACGATGGAGCAGACATCACAGCACCCGTTTATGCATACGCCCCCAACGATTATGGTTTGTACAACATGGCAGGAAATGTGAGTGAATGGTGCATGGATGTCTATCGTCCGCTGAATCACATGGAATCCGCTGAATTCCGTCCTTTCCGAGGCAACGTCTACCAGACATTGCAACGAGACAGTGAAGGTTTGGTCCAGTACAAATATGACTTTGTGGTTTATGAAATTGATTCTGTAGAAGCCCAAATCAATGCATATGCCGAAGCGGGTGCAAGGAACCTCATTGAGGAAGACTTGAACTTGATTGATAACGTCAAGAACTACATCGATCAAGCCAAGAATGAGCGAAAGGCGAAAAGGGAAGAAGAAGCTCAATTGAAAATGGATGAGGCCATGGATTTAATTGAGGACAGCGAAAGCACCATTGCTCCTGACATCCGTGATGCGTTTGCCAACAACATTCTGGCCTTGCCTGGCGACTTGCGGTATCGCGACGTCAAATTGGAAGAGAATTTGGGACGCGACAATTACCGCGTGGCTGACAACATCGACTACCAAGATGGAGATCTCGAATCCAGCATTTACTACAACGATCCCAGTTATGGCGAAAAGGAAGGGAGGATGTATGGATTTGGCGAAACTTCGCTTATCAACAACCAATCACGCGTCTACAAAGGTGGTGGATGGGATGACCGAATCTACTGGGTCACCCCCAGTGCCCGCAGATACATGGATGAGGCCAAATCTTCGGCTTCCATCGGATTCCGATGCGCAATGGACCGCGTGGGAAGCCCACGAGGACTCAGCCAGAACTGAGATTCACGAAGCATTGTCAACTACTCCAAAGCCCGGATCGCTTGCAAAGCCTTCCGGGCTTTTTCTTTGCTACTCATCCTCGAACTTCTCGACCATGAGTACAGAACTGGAATTCCAAATTGATGAACTTCTTCGCAAAGCCAGCGGTGTATCGATTGATTCCAGAACAGCACAGTTCGGCGAAGTTTTTTTCGCCATCAGTGGAGAAAATTTCAATGGAAACCGCTTCGCAGCTCAGGCTTTAGCGTCCGGATGCATCGCTGCAATTGTGGATGATCCAGAGTGGATGGTTGCAACAGACAGCCGGTACATCCTGGTCAACAGTGGATTGCTGGCTCTCCAGGAGGCTGCCGCTCGATACAGACGAACTTGGCAGTTCCCCGTGCTCGGTTTAACCGGAAGCAACGGAAAAACAACAAGCAAAGAACTCATTCGGGATGTTCTCGCGAGCGAACTGAAGGTGCAGGCGACCGTGGGCAATTTCAACAATGAAATTGGCGTGCCCCTGACCATTTTGCGTATGCGCCAAGACCTCGACGTGGCGGTATTGGAAATGGGCGCCAATGCCCAAAATGAAATCAGGTTTTTGGTGGAGATGGCCATGCCCACGCATGCCTTGATCACCAACATCGGGGAGGCCCACCTCGAAGGATTCGGTGGACCCGATGGTGTGAAGGCTGGCAAAAGTGAAATTTATAGCCAGATGCGCACCTCAAATCAAGGCATTGCCTTCGCCCACGCGGCGCACCCCAATTTGTTGGAAGTCAGCGAAGGACTCCAGCGCATATTGTACGGAACCGATGCGCACGGTCCCGAGGTTCGGAGGGCCTCAGGTCGATCTGAAGCTTTTGAATGGCGGCCAGACCGTGATGCCCAATGGAGAGGCCCCATTGCCACCGCTCTCGAAGGTGATTACAATCTGGAAAACATTGCCACGGCATTGGCTGTGGCGCAGCATTTTGGCATTTCACCCGAGCATGCTGAAGAAGCCATCGCGACATACCAGCCCAGCAACAACCGCTCCGAATGGCGGAACACCGGAAAAAATAGGGTTCTTCTGGATGCGTACAATGCCAATCCATCCAGCATGAAAGCCGCCCTGCGTTATTTTGGTGAAATGGCCCAAGCGGTTGCAGATGATGTGCCCAGCCTTTGGATACTCGGAGAAATGGGAGAACTCGGGGATTATGGTGCTCAAGGACATCGCGCGGTGGCCGAGTCAGCCCTTTTGCACGCATCCGAAGGTCGATCCATGATTCTTTTTGTGGGCACTGCATATGCACCTGCATTGGCCAATGCGAAACACGATGCCGTGGTGTGCTTTCCGGATTTGAAATCCATCCAACACCACCTTGAACAAATTGAACCCCGAGGCCATCTGATTCTGCTCAAGGGGTCACGAACCATGGCCCTTGAAAAACTCATGCCGCTGCTTTGATGTGGTAACTTTGCATACAATGAACTTGATTGAAGAATTGAGATGGAGGGGATTGCTCCACGACATGACCCCGGGATTGGAGGCCGCTCTCAGTGAAGGGCCCACTCCGGGCTACGTTGGATTTGACCCCACCGCGGACAGTTTGCACATCGGCAATCTGGTTCCGATCATGATGCTCGTTCACTGGCAGCGTGCAGGCCATCCTCCGATCGCTTTGGTGGGTGGTGCGACCGGACGCGTGGGTGATCCAAGCGGAAAAACCGCAGAAAGACAACTGCTCGACGCCGAGACCATCGCGCACAACCTGAGTTGTCAGCAAAAGCAACTTGAGCGGTTCTTAAATTTTGAAGGTCCTGCCGCCGCACGCGTAGTCAACAACCATGACTGGTTCCAATCGTTTTCATTTTTGGACTTTATCCGCGATGTCGGCAAGCACATCACCGTCAATTATATGATGTCCAAGGACAGTGTGAAAAAACGATTGGAGACGGGGATGAGTTTTACAGAATTCACCTACCAATTGGTACAAGGTTATGATTTTCTTCATCTGTACCAAAATCAAGGCGTCAAAGTCCAAATGGGCGGTTCGGACCAATGGGGCAACATCACCACTGGAACCGAATTGATCCGACGCGTCGCCGGTGGTGAGGCCTATGCCGTCACCGCGCCGCTGGTGACCAAAGCGGATGGATCGAAATTTGGCAAAAGCGAAGGTGGCAACATCTGGATTGACAAAAACCGAACTTCCGCCTACAAATTTTACCAGTATTGGATCAATGCAGCTGACGAAGACGCCGGACGGTTTCTGAGGTATTTCACCCTCAAATCCCAATCTGAAATCGCCGCATTGGAGGCTGAACATGCGAAAGCGCCAGGCGCACGAAAGTTGCAACAAGCTTTGGCAGAGGACATCACGCTTCGGGTGCATGGAGAAGCTGATTTGAAGATGGCCCAAGCGGCCTCTAAAATTTTGTTCGGCAAAAGCACCACCGATGACCTTCGAGCCGTGCCGATCGAAGAATTGATGAGCGTTTTTGAAGGTGTTCCTCAGGCCACCATCTCCAAAGACAAACTCAAAGATGGTGTGAGCATTGAGTCATTGTTAACAGAGGTCACTGGTTTTCTCCCCACCAAAAGTGAGGCAAGAAGAGCCTTGAAAGAGAATTCAATCAGTGTCAACCGCATGAAAGTAAATGACCAATTCTCTGCAGGTGCTCAAGACCTGATTCATGACCAGCTGCTTCTGTTACAGCGCGGCAAGAAGAATTTTTTTCTGATGCGTGCAATCGACATTTGAAGGCACTTCCAGGAATCAGCCCAGAAGCAAGGTCAAATCCCGGCCTTCAACAACATATAACAGGATCACGAGTAAAATGCTCACCACCAAACCGATGGTGGCCTTTCCCAGATCCGAGAAAATCATCCCAGCGACATTGCCTTTGCTGAGGTGCTCAGTGGAATCCTCGCTGTGTTGACGCATTCGGAACATGCTTCGGATGGCCAATTCACGGCCCGCTAGCATGCCCAAAAAGACCCAAGTTGTGCTCATGGGCAATCCTCCATCCCAAAGGCCCAGTTTGTCATACTTGAAAAACAACAAAACAAGGGCGTAGAAAAAATCAATAAACGTCGCTGAGCGGATATCTGTCGTGTTGCTTTTGGCCAGAACAATTTCTTGAATCTTCCCCCCCTTCTGAATGAAGATCAAGGCCAACAAGGCCAAAAGAGTCAACAAGGCGAACAAAAACATCCCCAGCCCCACATCTGCTGGATTGCCGAGGTAAACCAAAATGTTCACCAAATCTGCAGTCAACCACTGGCTCCACAAAAATCCAGTAGATAACCACTGGAGCACCGTCCAAAAGGCCCGAGAACGCATGAATCCCTTTCCATCATCCATGGGATGGTTCATGAAGAAGCGCTCGGTCACGCGTGACAAAAGCACATACATCAAGGCAGCAAAGGCGAACGCTACACCGTATCCGCCCAGCGATTTCATCAGCATGGAAGGCAAGCTCTTGATGCTGAAAAAGGACAAAACCAGGAAAGTCGTTGACACGGGAATCCCCAATCGGGTGATGGAAAGCAAGACCAGTGGGGGCAGTACATACCAAAATGTCAACTCTGGGAAAGGATTGTCGGCATTGAACAAACTCCCAAACTTGCCAAAGGTCAAATCATCTGCGTTCTCACCGCCCAAAACCGCACCTTGTCCCATAAAACCCAATGCCAAAACCACCGTCAAAATGCCTCCAGCAAATAGCCACAACTGCCACCAAGGTCTGTGATCATTGGACGCCAAAAAAGTACCCAAAGTTTGGATACAATCGTTACCTACAACCGCGTAGGCAGCAAGGGTGAAGCCGATCAATGCAATGGCCAATTCCATTCTTTGGAAAATGTGGCCGCAAGATGGCACCCACCCTTGGAATCTCCAACCTCTTTCACGTCGAATTTCCAAATTTGTAGATAACTCTGTGGTGATAGACAAATCTGTACCGATTTGTTCGATTCTCCAATCAGCACATGAGCCATCCTCACAAGTCAGACACCATCAAATTGCAACCCCTGACTTCAGCATGATCGTGGCGACCCAGGACCTCAAATCCATCGGAACGGTTATTTGGGCGACGACCGATATCTCCTGTGGCCAGAAAGGCACAGGAATGCAAGTTTGCGAGGTCCACGATGCAAATGCGACCTTGCCGTCCAGATTGGGCCCATGCCTTGGGGTCATCCATCTCCCTCAGCCCCACCAGAAGCCAAGGCGGCGCTTGAAAAAGGCCGTCTTGCAATGAATAAGCTTGTGACATCATTTCTGTCATGCCATATTCACTTCCAATGCGCTGCACCCCCAAACGTTGAGAAAGGTCTTCATGAATCGCCTCTCGAATCCACTCTTGCCTCCTGCCTTTCATTCCCCCAGTTTCCAAGATCATCCAATCCTTCGCCTCCGGAATCGGTCTTTTCAGCCCATCTGCCCAATCCAACAGGGCATGGGTCACCCCAATGAGCAGTTTTCGACGACCCGGGGAATGTTGTTTGAGAGCGCCTTCGAGGGCATCGAAGTCCCGCAAGTGGAATCGACGGTCCACATCTGCAACATCGAGCTTGGGATTCGAATGAAACAACCAATCGCGAACCATGTGAACCAAAGACGCATCCGGACGCTCGATATAACCCGGCAACAACGCATGAACCTCCCAGCTGTTCAACGGCCCCAAGGTCATTTCCACACCTGCGCATGCCACTTCTCGATACCAATCCAAGTCGTCCACATAATGCTCGGAAGGCCGACTGCCCGTGGTGCCAGAACTCCGAAAAACATGGAGGGGGGCGCTGTCACCACCTTCAACGAGTACCCGATGCGTCGCAAAAGTCTCCACTGGCAGAAAAGGCACATCCCAGACCGACGTCACATCTTCGGGCCCCACCCCAAGATGCTCACAAAACCTTCGATACACGCCATTTTTGTTGTACTGAAAGGCAAACACGTTGAGCGAAAAGGCTTCCCAAGACTCGGATGATGCTCCCGAAAGCCGAAGGTCTCGAAACGTCGCACGCAAATTCGCCAATCCTTCCAAACCGCTCATGTCACGAAGTTCGGGATTCATTAGTTTTGCTTCCATGGGTCGAATTGGAAATTTTCAGATTGGGTTCCTGGCGATCAGCTTGGGATGGCTGGGATTCTCCGCCTGCCTTCCAGATCCATCATTTCCAGATCAGCCGGTGCTGAGCTACGTGGGATTCGACCCGGAAGGGGAATCTGGAAGGCGGCTGATTTTGCACTTCACTGATGGCGATGGAAACGTGGGTTTGGACCAAAACGATACCCTCCCACCCTTCTGCACTACCTGTGAACATCATCAGAACCTCAAATGTGAATACGATGAGTTGCGCAATGGTCAGTGGACGCACATTCCTTTGATTCCAGAAGCTGGGCAGGTACCCTTCTACTATCGGGTACACCGGGTCACTCCATCTGGTACGGATCCTTCCCAAAACGGAACCATTGAGGTGGACATGTCCACTTGGTATTTGCCCACAGCCCATGACTCATTGCGGTTTCGGATCACATTGGAGGATCGGGATTTAAACCGGTCAAATGAGGTCGTAACTCCCACATTTATCAAGCCTTGATGGATGAATCCTCCAAGGGCAGAAGGCCCTTGTCGGCTTCATCTTGCGGTCCGTTAGAAGGTCTGGGTTCTTGACTCTCCTTGAACCCTTGAAGCCGGCCAAACATGCCACTGACATGAGCAAGGCGATCACCGATGTCTTCGAGCCCGGTGACCAATTCATGGAAGAGCAACCCACTGGCCGCAGAGTACTTTCCTGCATCGGAGTCCTTCACATGCTTTGCACGGAGCACATCCCGATAGTCATTGATGGATTTTTCGACGGCTTCAATGGCCTCAAAGTCCCCTTGACCTCGGCCTTGCAAGTGGAATTCAGTCAAAGTACATGCCTTCCCCAGCAGCTTGAACATTTTGAACAAACGCTCCCGCTGCTTGGGCACAAAATAAATTGGACCCCGCTCGCGGGCATCCAGCTTGCGCGCCAGAAAACGGTAAATGTCACCAATGCGCTCGAGTTCTTGACTGCTGTTGGTGCATGCCCGGATGCGTTCGCTGGCTTCGGAATTCAATTCAAGCTGCACCAGTGCATCCAGTGTCTGGTTCACCCGACCATGAATGGCATCGGTTTGTGACTCCCAATGCTCGATTTGATCCAAAAGGTCGTGCTTCTCCAAATCATCTACACTCATCAGCAAGTCAACTGTGGCTTCATTCATCCGCCGGACCAAACTGGCTGAACGCAACAATTCGCGCTGCACCTTATCAATGGACATTTCAGGTGGCAGTTTTCCGACCTGCAACGCCCCAGAAGCCAAAGGAGACGAATCTTCACCCGACTTGGCCATCACCAAGTAGTCAGAGATTTGGACCATTTTCGAAACAAACATGGACAGCATCAACGCTGTAATCAAGTTGAAACATGTATGGAAAGCAGCCAACACGACACCTGGCCGGGTGCCAGGGTTGACCCCTTCAAACCAACCCAACAAGACTGAAGTCACTGATGGAATCAACCAAATCCAAACCAAGACCCCGAAAAAATTAAACAAGAAGTGAATCCGCGCAGAACGACGTGCATCGCGATTGCCTACTGCCGCCGCGATGTTCGCCGTGATGGTTGTACCCAAATTCTCACCCAGCACCATGGCTGCTCCATGTTCAATGCTCAGCAGGCCAGACATCACCATCGCCAGGGTCGCCGTGGTAGCAGCACTCGAGGACTGAATCAACGCCGTGAAGACGGCTCCGATGAGCACAAACAAAATGTTGCCAATCCAAGAAGTACTGGATTTCATCGCCGCGGCCCCAGCAAAAAAAGAGGTTGCATTCACGTCGGCGAATTGACCTTTCAAAATCCCCAAGCCCACAAAAAGCAAACTGAATCCAATGGCAATTTGCACCCCTTGTCGAATGTGCTTGTTGTCAATCAAGAAAAATGGCAACGTGAGTCCCAAAATGGGCAAAGCCAAATCCCCCAAAGACAGACCGCCCAGAGACAAAACAACCAACCAAGCAGTAATGGTTGTACCGACATTTGTGCCCAACAAAACCCCAACACTTTCACGAATCGTGATCATGCCTGCATTCACCAAGCTGACCAAAGTCACCGTAACGGCCGAACTGGACTGCAAAATCATGGTAATCAGCGCACCTGTTAGCGCTCCAGATCCAGTGCTCTGAGTCAATTGACCCAGGAACCGTCGCAAAGGCCCACCTGAAACGCGACGAATGGCGTCACTCATTGCCCGCATCCCATAGAGGAAGATGGCCAAGCCACCCAAAATGTTCAATATGAAGAACAGCGCCTGCATCAATAATGAACCCGAAGATACAAGAAGGGCACCTGCATCAAATGCAAGTGCCCTTCAAGATTCTGTTAAGAAAGGAGTTCTGAATTATTCCGGGCAGTTGGTACCGAACTGCGACAAGAATGACAAGAGGTCAGCAGCCGTAACTTGGCCGTCGCCATTCAAATCAGCTGGACAATCGTTGGCAAATTCAAAAACACAAGTGCCATCGTCCATGGTCGCCCCTTCCGCATAGTTCGAAGCCCCATCATACGTACAGCCATAGCAGTCTGTATTGCATGAGTCGTCGTCGAACAAAGCCATTGGGTTGTAGTTGCAAGCCGCTGCATCGGTGCATCCAAAGAGTGTGGAGTTCTGAGCACCTGGTGTGCCATTGTCCACCCAGCTTGGCTGCCAGTTGGCCGCGTTGCTGTTGTCCAAATCTGTTGCCACCAATTCCAAGCTGGAGCAGTCTCCATCTGGACTCTGAACAACATTATTGCCCAAAACTCCAATGGTCTGTGACGGCCAAGGCGAAGCATCGTCATATGTGACGGTGTCGATCATGTTGCCCCATCCATCCTCAAGGGTCACCGTCTCTCCGGAATTGGAGAAGTTGCCCAACTCCAAAACAAAGATTTGAGCCCCTGTGTATGCGTAATTGGCTGCCGCACTTTCGCTGGCTACAATCAAAATGTATTCACCTGGTGCAATGCTTGTCCCAGAGCCAAATACCAATCCCACTTGCATCGCACCACTGGCCTCTGTCAACACCACGCTGCCTTCGAGGTTCCAAGCTTGATCACCTGCATTGTAGATCTCCATGAATTCATAGTCAAAATCATTGCCCTGGTTGTTGCATGGATTGTAGTGAATCTCGTTGATAACCAAATCTGGCAGGCTGTAGTAACACACATCATTTGTCGGGTTGTTGACAGAGGGGTCGTAGTTGAATGCCGCAATGTCATCACAACCAGAAACGATGCAAGAGCCATCATCAATCGTAGCCGCTGGATCGTAGTTGTCTGCACTGGCATCTGTGCAACCTTCCAAGTTGATGCATGAACCATCATCTTGCGATGCGAGTGGATCGTAGTTGGCAAAAGTATTGTCTGTGCATCCGAGGCGTGTCACATCAGCAGCAGTGCGTGGACACAATTTCCAGTTGCTGTATGAGTAGAAATTCGGGCCCGTCACTTGGTAGTTTTTGGCCAATTCCACGAATGGCATCATCGTGCCATCCACTTCCGTCGAATCTTCAATGGCATTGTACCCCAATGAAGCCACCATGCCGCCGTCACCACCATCCGAAACTATCCATTCACCGTACTGAGGTGTGATGACCGTGCACTCACCCAACATGGTGATCAAGACGCATTCCCATCCTTCCATGTTGATGTCCGCAGTGGACAACAACTGGGGGTTTGGCAAATCATTTCCTGAAGAGTTGATGGTGATGGCCGCGCCTTGGATTTGGCGCAAGCCATACACTTGTGCAACGTTACCTTGAAGCTCCACTTCATCACCAACAGCCACACCATCACCCAGGACCCAGATGGCTGAGAATTGGCCTGTACCATCTTGAATCACAAATGATGGATTGCCGCCTACTGCACCATTCGCTGAGTAAACCGAAGTCACTACACCGCTTGTGATGGCAGCTCCAGTGAATTCAGTGGATTGGATTTCAGCGATGGTGAGGTTGGGAATGTAGATACAAGACCCATCGTCTGATGTCGCGTCTGGATCGAAATTTACCGCAAATTCATCAGTGCAACCGCCACCGGTGGATGCACAACCACCATTGAAGGTGTGCATACCCAAATCTGTCCAGTCATTGCTTTCCAGGACAATCCACTCCGAATCAAATTCATTGGTTCCAGCAGATGTGACCCAATCTCCGGCATTGCCAGAGATGACCCACGGCTGACGAACCAAGGTGTGGTTTTGGGTCGCCGCAGTTACACCTGCTACATTCCAACCTGAACCTGGATCCAATCCCAAGTCACCCACGACATCGACAATGATGGTGTCACTTGTGCTGATGTCGGCGAGGATGTACGCATCATCACCGTTCGACAACCAGTTGTAAGTCATGTCCGCCACATCCAAAATTGTGGGGTCTGCTGACGGATGTGCCACGATGTACACGTCCCCAGGCGCAATCGTTGCATCAAATGGGAATGTGAAAGTCCAGTAGTCCACGATATCTGTCAGAGTCGACCCATCGGGGTTATCGCAGCCATTGCTGCAGTTGCCGAATGTGTATGAAGACAAGAAAACCGTTGATCCCGTTGGGTTGTAGATCTCAAGGTATTTGTTGTTTGAAGAACCCTCGGCCGCTTCTGAAATGAAAATCGTGCAATCACCGCCTTCGAATTCACATGAGCCATCGTCGATTCCAGCTGCGGATTCATAATTGGCCGCAGAACTATTCGTGCAACCGTAAAGCAAAGCGTCGTTTGCATCGCGTGGCTGAATTTTGAAGGCACCGTATGAATAATCCAAGGGACCTGTGACCTGCCAAGTGCTGCCGAGTAACAAGGCGCCCGTGGCATCCGCATCATAACCTCGATCATCCACTGTGGCATCGCCAGAGCCGTCACTCAAGCTCCACTCTCCATAGTTGCTCGCTTCTGATGTGACATCCCCTGTGGTTTGCACCAACACGCCTTCCCACTGTTCATCAGCAACGGCTGAAGTGGCCAGAATCTCAGCGGCCGGCATTCCATTGCCTTGAGACACAATGGTCACCCCCACTCCCGTCAATTGTGTCAAATCAAAGTATTCAGTGACTGTTCCGGTCACTTCAATTTCGTCACCCAAGGATACGGGCACATCAGGTCCATACATCCAAATCCCAGAATAAGCTCCAGAGCCGTCTTGGAAACTGACCAAGCTGCCGTAGACACCCGTTACAATCCCTGTCGTAGTGACAGTTTGGCCATCGAGTCCTCCCGTCAATTGGGCCTGCTGAATATCCGCAATGGGGGTCAGAACCACCTCCAAGCAAGAACCATCATCGTAGTCTGCGCCTTCATTGTAGTTCTGAGCTGCTGGGTTTGTGCACCCGCCGGTTCCAACCGTGATGGTCGCCACCATGCCGAGGGCTGCGTGACTGCCGATGCTGCAATCGTAAGTGTAAACGCCAGGCACGTCAAATGTGTACGTTCCTATGCAAACTGGATCCGTGCTTGCAGAAACTGCAGAAATGAAGAAGGATACAGGGTTGCCAAAGGATTCGCCAGTTTGGGAATCGATGTCCCCATTGACATTGTGATTTCCGCCCACATTCACGAAAGCCACTGTAGTTCCAGGTTCAATGCTCAGTGCCGATGGCGCGTAGTAGTATGCACCAGCCTCCACAACCACCGCATCCGCGTTGCAAGCGTTGTCGAACATGCAGGAACCATCGTCTTCTGTGGCTTCTGCATTGTAATTCGTCGCATTTTCATTGGTACAGCCTGGAACCGCAGCTCCGCAATTGCCTGTGAAATCATGCGTACCCAGAGAACTCCAATCGTTTATTTCCAAGACAATCCATTGAGAATCGTCAGCATTCGTCCCTGCCGAAAGGGCCCAGTCATATCCAACACCCTGGGTGACGTCCGATTTCCGAACGATGGTATGGTTCTGAGTGGCACTCGCGACTCCAGCAACGTCCCAGCCCGAACCCGGGTCGCCATCCCAATCTCCTACGACGTCGAGGATCTCATAGTCCCATTCCTCACCTTGAACCAGCGCAAAGCCATCATCTCCGTTGGACAAAAACGTGAACGTGTGATCCGCCTCGGCCAAGATGGTGGGGTCAGCACTGGGGTGGGCAATGACATAAACATCGCCTGGAGCGACTGTGGCTCCATCAGGAAAGGTGTTCCAATATTCATATTCCCCGGGAACATTGGGCGCATTGCTCACGTTCGGAAACGCATATTGCGTCAAATCGACTGCAGCAGAAGTGGGGTTGTAAATTTCCAAATACTTGTTGTTGCTGGAACCTTCGGCTGCCTCTGAGAAAAACAGATCACATTGCGATGTTCCTGCATTGGTGAGACCAGCGAAAAGGCCAATCCAGGCCAAGGTGCGGAGTTTCATTGTGGTTTGGTTTGTGGTGAAAACGAGGCGAAATTACTCATTTCCTGCTGACTTTCAACGCAATTAACCTTTTGATAACGATTTTCGTCGTGTATCAGGAGTCTTTTGTCGAAAACAGATTCGGTTGAATGGGCAGTTGTTGAAAAGTCATGCGGTGATGAACCGTCAAGCCATGTGCCCGAATAGCCGCTCGATGCGCGGGAGTTGGATATCCCGCATTGGTTTGCCATCCGTATTCCGGGTGTCGAATGGACAAGTTTTCCATGAAATTATCCCGATGTGTTTTGGCCAAGACACTTGCAGCGGCAATGCTGGCAAATCGCGCATCTCCTTTAATTAAACACGTGTGAGGCGGCAATCCAGGTGCCGTACGGAACCGATTGCCGTCAATCAACAAATGTTCCACAGGCAATCCACCTGCAATCAAGGCATTTGCCGCACGTCTCATGCCAAGAAAAGAGGCCTGCAAAATATTGATCTCATCAATTTCTTGAGGTGAAACAAAACTTACCGCCCAGGCGCTGGCCCGATCTTCCACAAGTTCACGAAGCGAATTTCGCTGCGCTCGGCTGAGTTTCTTGCTGTCATTCAAATCGAACGATCGGACCAAATCCATCGCAACCCCATCAGTCAAGCAAACAGCTGCAGCCACAACCGGCCCGGCCAAACAACCCCTGCCGGCTTCATCACAGCCCATTTCAATCCGTCCTGGCACCAAACTGGGGGCCAACGTCACATGTTTCTTGGGGTTCACAATTGGGGCTTTTCAGAATTGATTGCTGCATAGACGACTTGTCGCATGTTGCGGGCATGTTGTTCCCAATCAAACTCCAGGGCCCGAATCAACCCTCGGTCCACCGCCAATTGCCGGGACGCCACATCTGATTCGCAACTTCGCATGGCTCTCCCAGCTCCAGAAGCATCCATGGGACTGACCAAAGCAAATGCAGCCCCGGCCAAAACTTCGGGAATGGATGTCACATCACTCGCCACAATGGGAACACCAGAGGCCATGGCTTCCACAAGTGGAACCCCAAACCCTTCGAAATGCGGCAGATAAATCAATCCTTCAGCGGCGCCTACCCAAGATGGCAAATCCCCCCGGCTGACCCGACCCAACCACAAAACCCCGGGCGGTTGGTTGCTCATGGTTTCGCGTCGAAAAAGATGTGCCCCGACAATGGCAAGTTTGGCCTGCCCACCAGCCTGACGATACGCCCGATAAGCAGCCAACAACCCTGCGATGTTTTTCCGCGGATGCAGGCTCCCGACAAACAACCAATATCGCTCTCCTTGCATCCGCTCCGCCCGCCAACGAGACTGGTCTGCACTCCCCATCGGTGCGAAACCCGGTCCCGCAGCATTGCCGATGACCTCCACCTTGTCTGGTGACAACCCATAGGTTTGGCACAAATCCTGCCGCGAATGCTCACTGACGGTCACCACCTTTCGCGCCAGCGCAGCATACTCCGGAAAGCGCGCTTGATTGTGCCGAGCAATCCGAGGCGGAACCCACTCCGGATGATGCTCGAAGTTGATGTCGTGAATCACATTCACCTGTGGCACATCGGAACGCCGACTCAAATAACCCTCCATGGAGACAAAGACGTCCGCCCCCCAACGCCGCAGAGCGCGAGACACCGCCCAATCAAACCACAAGTCAATCAACCAAGGTCGTCGGGCCGGAGGCAACAATTGCAAACATTTGGCGTTCGAACCGTAATCGAATTCTTGGGCCGGCGTCCGGTCAAACAACAACAGGAATTCATCTTCAGGATGAGCCGCAATCCATCGAGAACAAATTTCGTGCGTGTAGCCCCCGATGCCTTCCAGTTGATCTGGAATCAACAAACGTGCATTCAAAGCGATTTTCGCCATGGAACCCCAAAGGTACACCGACTATCTTTGCTGCCCGTGCAAATGCGCCTCACAACTTTTCGAACCCAAGACCTCCTTGACCCAATCTTTTTGCCATGTCAAATGATTCAGCCTCAACCGGTGGCGATGATGCATTGAACAGCACGCACCTGTTGTTTTTCATTTATTCCCGATGGAAGAAATTTACATTCTTGGGCCTGGCCGCAACCTTGGTTTCATCCGGAGTGGCGCTATTGCTCGAAGAGCAGTTTCAATCCACAGTGATTCTTTTTGCCACTCCCCAACATTCCATCGGAGAACAATTTTTTGAGGAAGTCAAACAAAACGATTTGCTCGAATACGGTGAGACCGAAGATGCTGAACGGCTGCTGCAAATTCTGAATTCAGATCGAATCCGTTCACGCATTATCCAGAAGTATGATTTGTGGTCCCATTATGAAATCGAACGGGATCAACCCGGAGCCCAAACCTTGCTTGCCAAAAAATACGCCAGCAATGTAGATGCCGGCTTGACGAGATACGGTTCCATTGAAGTCAGTGTTTTTGACAAATCGCCACAGCAAGCCGCCGATATGGCCAATGACATCGCTTATCTGGCTGATTCTGTGGCCAACGAACTCCGGAACGGACGGGCTCTGGAGGCCTTCGAATATGCGAAAAGTTCATATCTCCAAGTCCAAAATGAAATCAGTGAGATGGAGGACCGGTTGGGAGAATTGTACGCCATGGGGGTGTATGATTTTGGCACCCAAATCGAAGGTCTCAATGAACAATATGCCACAGCCATCGGCAAGGGGTCGACCGTCAATGCAGAGAAAATTCGACAGCAGATGGAAAACCTTTCGCGTCATGCCAATCAATTCAACAAATTAACCAACCTATTGGATGCGGCCTATGAACGCGAAGCGATCTTGAAGAAACGTTATGAATTGATGAAATTGGATGCGGAAACCCAAATGCCCAGTGCCTTCGTTGTCGACCGAGCTGTTCCTGCAGACAAAAAAGCGAAACCCATCCGTTGGCTGATTGTGGTGGTTTCCGTCGGGGCCACATTGGCATTTGCTTTGCTGGCCATGCTCGCAGCCGAGAACATTCGGAAAGCAGCCACTGAATGACCCGGGCGCAGGGTGAACATTGGGCACTGGGGGTCACTGGCGTCTATCTGGCGGCTTTGGCGGTGGGGATGTGGATGGATTTCCCCTGGCTGGCGGCTTTGCCGCTGGTGCTTTTGATCGCAGCTTGGGCATTTGTGCGGACCGAATGGCTGTTGGCGCTGCTGGTCTTTTGTGTTCCACTCAGTTTCAACCTCGAGGCATTGGACCTGGGTGGCATTGGACTGTATTTGCCTACTGAGCCCTTGTTGGCTGGTTTGCTCGTCCTTTTCTTGGCTCGTGCCATGATGGGTTGGCCCGTCAGTGAAAAGTTGCTCAGACATCCGGTATCCAAATGGATTGGCATCATGTTGATGTGGCTGGCTTTCACTTCATCCATCAGCACGCTACCTCTGGTTTCCTTCAAGTTTTTGGCCGCTCGAAGTTGGTTTGTGGTGGGGTTCTTTTACCTCATCGGACATGTATTTGTCCAACGCCGGCAAGCCATGGAGCAATTTGTCTTTCTGTATACCATTCCTTTGGTGCTGGTCATCATTTACACCATCATCCGACATGCTGGCTATGGATTCGATAAAGATGCTGGACATTGGGTGATGTGGCCCTTTTTCAAAGATCACACCTCCTATGGCGCGGTTTTGGCGATGTGGGTTCCGGTGGTCATCGCCTTGCTGTGGGATGACACACGCTCGGTCTTGCATCGGTTGCTTTCTGGTGCGCTGCTGTCCATTCTGGTTTTGGGCACCATTTTGTCCTTCACCCGGGCCGCTTGGGTCTCGCTGGCCGGTGCAGGTGTGCTTTGGGTGCTGATGAAAGTGGGCATCCGGCTGAAGACCCTTTTGGTCATCGGTTTTGTGGGTTTGGCATTCTTGTTTCTGGCCCAAGATGCCCTGCTCATCACGCTGCAAAGAAATGAGCAGGACTCTTCCGACGACTTGGCGGAACATGTCGAGTCCATCTCAAACGTTTCCAGCGACGCGAGCAACTTGGAACGACTCAATCGCTGGAATTGTGCCTTGGCGATGTTTGCTGAGCGGCCCTGGACAGGCTGGGGCCCGGGGACCTATCAGTTTTTGTATGCCCCATTTCAACGTTCTGAAGACCACACCATCATTTCCACCAACAACGCAGATGGGGGCAACGCGCACAGCGAGTATCTCGGTCCGATGGCAGAGCAAGGCCTTCCTGGTGTTTTGATTGTTTTGATCCTCTTGGGCTGGACCCTTCACCTCGGGTTCAAATTGCAAAGGCAACTGATTCATCCCCGAGACAAACGACTGGCGATGGGTGCATTTTTGGGACTGATGACCTATTTCGTCCACGGCGTGCTGAACAATTATTTGGATACAGACAAAGCCAGCGCACCATTTTGGGGTTTGTTGGTGATTTTGGTGGCGTTGGACTTGCATCGGCCTCATTCTCCCGGCACAGCACCTTCCCCTTCCGCCTGATTGGGATCAACGAAATCGAATGCTCAAAAGCGCCGTATCATCGAACGTGGGTTCTTCCCCGCGGAAGCCTTCCAAAGCAGTCAACAAAGCGTGCTGAATGTCAGTCATGGGCATTCCACGCCGTTCCCGAACCGAATTCTCCAAACGGGCCATACCAAACGGAATCCCCTCGGGATTTTCTTGTTCAACCAATCCATCCGTGAAGCAAATCAAAAGACTGTCACGGCTCACAATCATTTCACCACATTGAACACTGGGAATCTCTGCAAACATGCCCAAGCCAACAGAACCGAGGGTCAACAACTCAGCGTCGCCACTTGCTGTCATCAGCATGGGTGGATTGTGGCCACAGGTCACGTATGACAACTTGCGGGACTTCCGGTGATAAACAGCAGCAAACATGGTGATGTACTTTTCACCTTGAGCGATGTCCATCACACGTCCATTCAGCTGGCGGACAGCCACTTTCATGTCATCAGGTTCATACCTAAAAATGGCACGCAAATTCGCTTGAAAGTTGGACATCAAGAATGCGGCTGAAATGCCCTTACCACTGACATCCGCCATGCACAATACAACCCGTTCTTCGTCGATGTTGAAGACATCGAAATAGTCTCCTCCCACTTCCTTGTGAGGTTTGTAATAGGCAGCAATGTCCAAGTCCAAATCCTCCGGCCAATCCACGGGAACAAGGAGCGATTGCATGTCCGCGGCCAATTCCAATTCCCGTCGGGTCGCCTCTTCATTGAGTCTTGCTTCTCGCAACCGTCGATTGATCATTGCCACCACGAGTACATTGGTGAGGGTCTGCACAAAATTCAAGTGCTTGACCACAGGGCTGACCCCTCGCCCCTCCTCCGTATCTCCCGCAAAAAGCCATGCTGAAGTTTCACCTTCGTGCTCCACAGGAATGGCCACATCAAAAGACTCCTCATGGTCTTGATCGGTCACTAAAGCAACCCGCCCAGTGCTATCCAAATCGGGGAAAGCAGACAGGGTCTCAGGCAGGGTCTTTTGGACCCCAACCACCAATTGAAGTCCAAAAACCGGGGCATCGATGGATCCATCGTTCACAAACAGAGCCAATCGATCTACACCCAAATATTCTGCAAGGGCGAGACGATATTGATCCAAAAGCTGGGATTCTGGCACATTGTCATTGATGGCACGCGTGACCTCGAGCAAGGCATTCAATTTGAAGTCTTGCATCTCGAGCTTTCGCTCCAATCGATTAACGCTATATCCCATCCTTTGGGCCATTCTATTTACTTTTTCAACCGCTCACTGTACTCACCCGTACGCGTGTCCACTTTCACCCAATCCCCGGTGTCGATGAACAAGGGCACACGAATTTCAACACCTGTGTCAATCGTGGCTGGCTTCAAGGTATTGGTCGCGGTGTCTCCCTTCAATCCCGGTTCGGTGTAGGTGATTTCTGCCTCGATATGAGCGGGCAGCTCGACTTGAAGCGGACGCTCCTCTTCAGCGTGAAATTGAATCATGCAAACCAGACCATCCTTGATGAATTGAGGAGCATTGATCAAGTGCTTTTCAATGGCAATTTGCTCGTAGGTGTCATTGTTCATGAAATGGAAGCCCATGTCATCGTTGTACAAGAATTGATACTCGCGGGTCTCAATGCGAACCGGATCAATTTTGTGACCTGCATTGAACGTGTGGTCCACCACCTTGCCCGTGGTCAAATTTTTCAGTTTTGTCCGCACGAAGGCCGCCCCTTTTCCAGGCTTCACGTGCAGAAATTCAATGATGGTCCACAACGAGCCGTTGTGGTTGATGGTCATGCCATTTTTGATGTCAGAGGTCGTCGCCATGAAAAAAAATGATGGTTCAGGAATTGCGAAGATAACCTCACAGAGAATAGTTCAATCTCATATCGAATTGAAAGCGATGCGGTGCCGTTGGGTCTGTTGTGGAATCTGTCCAGCTGGCGGCATCCAAACGCTGAGCCCAAGACGCACTCAGGTGGATTGATAAATCGCCAATTCGCCAACCCATGGAAGCATTGACCTTGGACATTTGTCCCCTGTAAGCGGATACAGACCAACCGCGGGCGCCGGGTTCGAGTACATAAACCGGACGCGATGACGGGCCCAAATTGGATCGCATCCACGACACGTCCCAATCCCATGAAATCCCATCCGGATGAGCTCCAAAAATGCACCCAAACAACCAGCCCATGGCATCCGGAGAGGCTCCCACCCGAACATCTGCACGACATCGAAACCGAAGTGCATCTCGATCGCGTCTCCAAGACAAATGCCCTTCTAGCGGAGTTGCGAACATGGGAAATCGAGCACGTGCAGTCCAACGACCGGATGCCGCATAGTGCGTCCATTCGAGGTCCATTCTGCAATCCCCATTGGGCGAGCAATGAAGCGCACCCCAGGACCGTCCCTGGCTTGGAAGTGGTTGCGCCCACTGCCATCCAGCCATGAGTGCAATGCCGTCCGGATCCGCAAGAGTCTTCCAAATCCGCCCAGGATGGGCTTCATGTCCTTTTCGAATTCGAGCAAATACATCAAACGAACTTGAACAGGTGCGAATGAATCCCAAATGCCCTGCCCAACCCGATCGAAAACACGCCAATTCCGAAGCCACCACCCAACCTCCTCCCTGCCATTCCCCATGTCCACTCCAAATCGCTCGTGGTTGCGGCTTTCTTCCCAATTCAGTCGTCAAACCCCAATGGCCACGAGGATATTTGTGCTGGAAATTCATGGCGATTGTGGAAGTCAAATTGGACAAACGATGACTCAAGGCGAATCGGCGACCGTCCTGACTATTCCACCAAGCAGCCCAACCCGATCGTTTGAACACGCCAGGACCACTGGACTGTGGAATCACCAGTTGGGTATTTCGAATGACAGAGATGGGGCTTCGCAATCCCTCGAACATAGAAGGGGTTTGAGCCACCATTCCCTGTCCCCATTGCAGCGAATGATCGCCAACCAAAATCCGCCAACTGTGCAACATGCCGCCATGAATTCGATGAATGACGTGTCCTGCCAATCCACGAGAGTTCACCGGATTGGGCATCCAGCGAAGCATCCATGCACCTGGATGACCTGCACGGATGTGAAACGACGGGGAAACACCAGTGCGATGGCGCCAATCCACTCGAAATGCCCCATTTCTTGACGATTTGGTCAGGTCAGAACACAAGTTGGCCCACTCAGGTTGAACGGCCAACCAGCGGATCACTTCTCGATCAAGACAAGTCATGACATTGGCCTCGTAAATGCTCGTGGGCCAACCATGCAGCACAACATGCATTCGGATGCAATCCGCATCCTTCATGGAGAGTTGGGCTGCATCGATGCTGCGCCGGAGAAAACCATCGAGCCGTTCGAGTTGCGCCGTGCCTTGCACGCTTGCTCCCGTGAAAAGAACAAAAAAGAACCCCAAGGCACGGGTCCAATTCCTCACCATTGGTGGGAAAAAAATTGTCCCCCCCATGCGTCCATGCCCAACCAAAGGGTCCAATCAATTCCCTGGCCACACGCGTTGTTCGACAACCCCAACTGCAAGCCCAATGGTGGACCTTGAAATCGAAGCCCCCAGTGGAGGGGTTGGTTTCGATATTTCACGACATTTAAAAACCAAGTCGTAGCTGCAAAACGGAATCCCGACGCATTCCATGCCCACCACAGTGCACCTTTCTGCCGCTCAGTTTGCCTTGACAAAACCATGGCCCATTGTTGAACCTGCTGACGCTGCCGACTCGGTTGTCTGGGCCACTGCGCCACCCAAACCCATTGCAAAGAGGTCGGCCCCAAAGGAAATTCCACGGACAAACGCATCTTTGGGGACCCCTGCCATCTCTTCGGCGTCTGCTGGGCCCACAACCCCAAACCCAAACCTATCCAATGGTCTTTCGCCCAAGCGATTTGCACCTCGGGCGTCACAGAGGCATGGGCCATCAGTTTGGAGAATCCTTCCCAGCCCCAATAGGTCCGAACCCTGACGTCCGCTCTGGCAATCGAAAACGGTTTTTCCCATCGGGCTTGTAAGGCGTGCCATTCGCCTCGCCCCCATTGCGAACAGGCATAACCACTCCATGCCTTCGGATGGGTGTCCCAACGACTGGCGGGCCAACGGGCCTCCCATTGGCCTTTTCCTGGAAGCCAAAAAACCAGACACATCCAACAAGTCACTCCCCTCGCTCTGATCATTCCGCAAAAAGCGGAAGATCAAGGATGCAAAGAACGGCGAATTTGCGACCGTGGAAATCGGATTTGCAGTTGAGGTATATCGGGATATGGCCTTGGCGGCCATGCTGCCTCATGAGGACATTGTGGCAGCGCCAAATTCGGGGCACCTTGGACAGACGTCCACACCCCATTTGGAGATCCCAGCATCACGATGTCTTCCACAGTTCCGCCGTCGAAGTCGATTCGCAATCGACTCGACTGAACGTGATTCAAACTTTGCCCATCTTCATCAAATTGAATCACCTCACTGTTGCCGGACACCCAAATGAAATCCAAATCTCCTGAGGCGTCAAAAAAGCCTTCCAAGGATCGCCCCGAAATCGTATGATGCAAGCTGTCAGCCCCCCCATCAAGTCCACTGGTCATGCAAACGTGACCACGTGAATCCAATCGATCCATCCCACCATCGACAAGGTGCGCCCACAGGGAGTCACTGGACAATCGAGAACCTTCCGTCCACAGCACAGGTTGGCCCAAGAACGTCAACATGCTGTCAGCCTCTTGCCACAACAAAGTGTCGCATGCCCCAGCAGATTCGTCTTGCATCATATGCGCATCAGGCCAAGCCAAGAGGGCATCCCCAACGGCACTCGCCACCCGCAGAATGGTGTCAGCTGTGATCAACCAAGGCGTCTCCGTCGCCTCGGAAACTTGCGCGGGCTGAATGCCCGATCCGGTCAAAAGCAAGGTGTCTCCTTCCAATTCCAATTTCCTTCCCCAAAGTGCAAACGACCCCAGTGTGTCACTGACGTAGACATTCCCTTCAATCACTTGTTCCAATGAATCCACGAGTGTCAGTTTCAAACCAGAGGTCACCACATCCCCTTCTTGAAACCATGCAGCGGATGCAGAATCAGCTGCGGCGAGCCAACCCGATTCGCCATCCAAATCCAATTCACCGCGATCCCCATGAAAAAACCGAGTGGACTCAGAAGACCACATGGAGGTGGCCCCGAGAAGTTCAATTTTGGTTGCATCATTCAAGTTCCGAACCACCAATGAATCCGAAATCAGTGTTGCTGAGGGGCGTTGAATCCAGACTGAATCCCACAACGTCAATCGGTCTTCATCCATCCACAAGTGTCCCCGCTGACTGGTCATGAACAAGGTGTCTTGTGTGGAAACAGAACGGCGATGCATGGCTGCTGTTTCTGACCAAGCCAAATCACGGGTATCCATCTCGTAAACAAATGACTGACCGATCAATTTGCTTTCCAAATCCGTCCAAGTTACCGGTTCATCATCTCCGTATGCCAATACCCATGAAGGTTCCGGTTCGAGTCGCATCCGGTTTGCTGTCAAATTCCCACCCCGGCCGTCCTCCATGTTCACCGCTCCCATCACTTCAAAAGGGCCATCGTCATAACGGTAGGCACTGTCGCAAGTCAAAATGGCTTCTTTCCACCCCAAGCGCACATCCCCAATGAGTCGTTGAATTCCCGGCACATCGGGATGCCTCCTGATTTCCTGCGCCCCCAAGATTTGCACAGTTTGCCGAGTTTGGCAAGAGACAGGTGCACCCCAAGCGGACAGGAAAATTCCTATTGCACAGCACATTCCACGGAAAATCATCCCCTTCATTATCGGACGCAAGTTCGAATTTTTTACCTTTGCCGCCCTTTCCGGATTGCGGGTGTGGTGAAATTGGTAGACACGCCAGACTTAGGATCTGGTGCCGCAAGGCGTGGGGGTTCGAGTCCCTCCACCCGCACCTTTTCGGATTGGGCAACATCAAAACCAAACGCTGAGCATGCAAATTGAACGCGCAAAACTCGACGACTTGACCGCCCAAGTGACCTTGACCATTGAGCCGGAGGACTACCAAGGACGGGTGGAATCTGTTTTGAACAACTATCGCAAACAGGCAGACATGCCTGGCTTCCGCAAGGGAAAAGTCCCAATGTCGCTGATTCGCAAGCAATACGCCATGCCTGTTCTGGCGGATGAGATGAACAAAATCATCTCGGAAAAACTGAGCGAATACATCAACACGGAGCAATTGGATGTACTGGGAAATCCACTCCCCAAAACCAGCACAGATTCGGCAGGCGATTGGAAAAATCCGACGTCGTTCAAATTTGAATATGAAATTGGTTTGGCGCCTGAGATTTCTTTGGATCTGCCCCAAAAACCTGCTTTCACCCGCCACATCATCAAAGTGGACAAAAAAGCGGTCGATCAAGCGGTTGAGGATCACATGCGTCGACATGGCTCTTTGTCTGATGTCGAACAATCGGAGGACCATGATTTGCTGATCGGTGATTTCCAGCAACTCGATGCTGAGACGGGGGCTCCGCTTGAAGGTGGCTTGTCGAATGAAACCAGCATTTCAATCGAGCATTTGGAGGACAAAAAAGCCAAGAAGATTTTGGTGGGTTTGGCAATCGGCGATCAAGTGACTGTTGACCCGCACAAGGTGTCACGGGGTCATGACGATTTGGCCAAAATGCTCAATGTCTCCCATGAACAGGTCCATAATCTCCAAGGTGACTTCCAATTTACCGTGCGAGAAATCAAACGCCTCGACAAACACGAGAATGACCAGGCGCTTTGGGACAAGGTTTTGGGCAAGGATGTGGTGAACGATGAAAAAGCGTTTCGCGAGAAAGTCACGGAAGAACTGACTGCGGGTTTTGATCGCGACGCTGAATACCTGTTCCGACGTCGGTTTGTCCACGACCTCATGGACCGCATGAACATCCCCATGCCGGATGAATTTTTGAAGCGATGGATTTTGGAGACCAACGAGAAGCCAATCACCACAGAGGAGGTGGAAGCTGATTACCCCAACTACTCCACTTCCATGCGTTGGCAACTCATGCAGCAAGCGGTCATGAAAGCCACGGACATGCGTGTGGTGACAGAGGAGTTGGAACAAGAGGCCAAGCAAGTCTTGGGTGCGCAGTATGCGCAATACGGCATGCCTTTAGATGAAACGATGTTGACGGACTTTGCCAAAAACACACTCGCAGATGAAGAGCAGCGACGCCGCATTGCAGATCGAATCATTGAACGGAAAGTCATTGATGATTTGAAGACCCGTGTGACCATCAAAGAAAAAAAGGTCAGCTACGAAGACTTCATGAAGCTTGTGGCTTCTGTCGATTGAAACGCAAGCGCTTGAAACCAGGTTAATCGACCATGAATTGACGGACGACATTTGAAAAGTCGTTGCCGAACGAGGGCATGAGGGTTGTAATTTTGACCTCATGATCAATCGCAAGGAATTTGTCAAGTTTGCCGTTCAAGACCAAGGACTGAGCAGCCACACCGTAGAAGATTATATCTCTGCCACACATGGTGGCCCTCAAAACATGACTCGAACAGTCATCGAAGAGCGCCAGATGCCCTTCCGGGAAGTCGATGTATTCTCTCGGTTGATGGCAGATCGCATCATCTTTCTGGGCACGGGCATTGATGATTACATCGCCAACATCATCCAAGCGCAGTTGTTGTTTTTGGAAAGTACCGATGCCTCGAAAGACATTCAGATTTACATCAATTCTCCCGGAGGTTCAGTCTATGCGGGCTTGGGCATTTATGACACGATGCAATACATCCGCCCAGATGTGGCAACCATCTGCACGGGTATGGCAGCGAGCATGGGGGCGGTTCTGCTTTGTGCGGGTGCCGATGGCAAGCGAACTGGCCTCAAACACAGCCGCGTGATGATCCACCAACCCTTGGGCGGTGCCAGTGGACAGGCTTCAGATATTGAAATCACCGCACGGGAAATCCAAAAGCTCAAAAAGGAGCTCTATGAAATCATTGCATTTCACAGCAAACAGGATTACGAAAAAGTCTGGGAGGATTCCGATCGTGACTATTGGATGACTGCCAGTGAGGCCAAGGAATATGGCATGATTGATGATGTATTGGGATTGACCGATCGCGACCAGGCGGCCAAGTGATCGAAAGCATTCAGCGAGTGAAATCATGAGCAAGGAGAAGATCACCTGTTCTTTTTGTGGGCGGGACAAATCCGAAGTGAACATTTTGGTTGCCGGCATGACCGGGCACATTTGCGACTTGTGCGTAGAACAAGCTGGGCACATTGTCGATGAAGAGGTGGGCCAAATCGCAGTGAACGCCCCGGATTTGGAGCTCAGGTTGCCACAAGACATCAAGGCCCACTTGGACGACTACGTCATTGGACAGGAAAAAGCCAAACGCTTCATCAGTGTGGCCGTCTACAACCACTACAAGCGACTGCTCCACCCCGCGTCGCAGGGAGAAGTAGAAATCGAAAAATCCAACGTGATCTTGATCGGCGAAACCGGCACGGGGAAGACCCTTCTCGCACGAACCATCGCAAGAATGCTGGACGTTCCATTCTGCATTGCAGATGCCACCGTTTTGACCGAGGCAGGATATGTAGGGGAAGATGTAGAAAGTGTGCTTTCCCGTTTGTTGCAGGCCGCAGATTACAAGGTAGAAGCCGCTGAGCGTGGGATTGTTTTCATTGACGAAATTGACAAGATTGCCCGCAAAAGCGATAACCCTTCAATCACACGAGACGTTTCAGGAGAGGGGGTCCAACAAGCCCTGCTCAAACTTCTGGAAGGAGCCGAAATCAATGTACCCCCACAGGGAGGGCGGAAACATCCCGAACAAAAATTGGTGACCATCAACACAAAGAACATCTTGTTCATTTGTGGAGGCGCATTTGCCGGAATTGAAAAAATCATTGAACGCCGTGTCAAACAAGCTTCCATAGGATACTCTAATCATGCGGACGAGGTGAGCGATGACTCCTTGTTATCACTCGTGGCGCCAGGGGATTTGAAGTCTTTCGGTTTGATTCCTGAATTGATTGGTCGTTTCCCTGTTTTGACCCATTTGCAACCTTTGGATTCCCATGCGCTGCGGCGAATTTTGACTGAACCCAAAAATGCCTTGGTCAAACAATACCAACGCATGTTCGAAATTGATGGAATTGCACTCCGGTTGACCGCTTCAGGCCTGGATGCCGTTGTCGAAAAGGCCATTGAATTCAAGTTGGGTGCCAGGGGCCTTCGCTCCATCATGGAAGCCATTTTGTCTGAGGCGATGTATGAAATGCCTGGCGGGGAAGACACGGAGTTGAAAGTGGACCGACGGTATGTCGAAGCCCAACTCAACAACGGAAGTATACCCCAGGCCCTTCGCGTGGCGTGAAGACCTCGGTCTTGTGAATGCGCTGTGAACAAAACAGCGAGCAATTGGCCTGCTTGGGTCCCGTTGTCAACGTATTTTCGGGTGACAACGCGCACTCGTCATGGCACGGAAGGAGACCCCTTTGATGCAACAATACAACAAGGTGAAAGCGGCCCACCCCGAGGCCGTCCTGTTGTTTCGTGTTGGAGATTTCTACGAAACCTTTGGTGAGGATGCCATCCAAGCCGCTCGCGTGCTGGACATTGTTTTGACCAAACGTGGAAACGGGAGTGCTTCGGAAATTGAACTTGCTGGATTTCCCCATCATGCCCTGGACAATTACCTCCCGAAGTTGGTTCGGGCCGGTTTGAAGGTGGCGGTTTGCGACCAATTGGAGGACCCCAAAATGGCCAAGGGCATTGTCAAGCGCGGAGTGACTGAATTGGTCACGCCAGGGGTGGCTTTTCACGACCAAGTCCTCAACAGCAAGTCCAACAATTTTCTGGCAGCCATCCACCTCGGAAAAAAAACCTGCGGCGTGGCCTTCCTGGACGTTTCCACAGGGGATTTTCATGTGGGAGAAGGGGACGCGGCTTGGATAGACCGGCTGATGGAAGCCCACACACCATCGGAAGTTCTCTTTGCCCGACCCGTCGAGCGTGATGTCCGAACCTTGTTCAACATCTCGAGTACAGGCACAAGGCTGGAAGATTGGGTCTTCGGTTTGGATTACGCGACGGAACAGCTCCAAAAAGCATATGGAACCTCTGGATTGAAAGGGCTCGGGCTACACGAACAACCACAAGCCACCATTGCCGCTGGTGCGCTCCTGCATTACCTGGGCATCACAAAAAACGATCGGCTCGCTCACCTGGGCGCAGTTCGCCAATTGCGTGAAAAAGGAACCCTCTGGCTCGATCGGTTCACCATTCGGAATCTGGAATTGATTCACCCCAGCCATCCAGATGGCAAATCCTTGGTTGAAGTCATCGACCAAACCTGCTCACCCATGGGTGCCCGTTGTCTGAGGCGGTGGCTGGTGATGCCCCTGACGCAGAAAGCAGAAATTGAATTGCGGCACCGGGCGGTGGAAGCATTTGTGGAGCAAGGCGAACTCCGGAAGAGCATCCGAGATAGACTCGCGCGTGCCGGAGATTTGGAACGACTGGTATCCAAAGCTTCAACAGGACGCATTCAACCGCGAGAATTGGCTGCTTTGCGAACAGGCATCGATGTGGTTCACCAAGTAGCCGACGATGCCGCTGGGATGGATGAATTGTTGCCCTTTTTGGAGAAATTGTCACCCTGCCAACCTCTTTTGAACCAGTTGATTCGGGAGTTGGTGCCTGAGCCCGCCCTCCAAATTGCCAAAGGGAAAGTCATCGCCAATGGAGTCAATAAAGAGTTGGATGCGCTCCGGGATTTGCAACAAAATGCGCAAGAATCTCTTGATGCCATTTGTGATCGTGAATCCGAACGAACGGGCATCCCTTCATTGAAAATCGCCTTCAACAATGTTTTTGGGTATTATCTAGAAGTTCGAAATGCCCACAAAGACAAAGTGCCAGAGGATTGGATTCGAAAACAAACCCTGACCCAAGCGGAACGTTACATCACCGAAGAATTGAAAACGCTCGAGGCCAAAATTTTGGAGGCCAATGAGCGCGCTGAGCATTTGGAAGGACAGTGCTATCGCCAATTGGTCGAAGCCGTCGCGGCGCAAACACGGGACCTTCAAGGCAATGCCCAGACTTTGGCCGCATTGGATGTTTTGGCAGGATTTGCCGAATTGGCCCAATTCCAATCCTACCAATGCCCGGAAATGTCAGAAAATCACGGTTTGTTGATTGAAGAAGGCCGGCACCCCGTCATTGAACAATTTTTGCCGGATGGCGAACAATACATCGCCAATGGTTGCCATCTCGATCCGGAAGACCGCCAAATCTGGATGATCACCGGACCCAATATGGCAGGAAAATCAGCGCTTTTGAGACAGACTGCTCTCATTGCACTCTTGGGTCAAATCGGGTCTTTTGTGCCGGCGAAACGTGCAAGATTGGGAATTTTGGACCGGATCTTTACCCGGGTGGGTGCATCGGACAACATTTCCACGGGTGAGTCGACCTTCATGGTTGAAATGAACGAGACCGCACAAATTTTGAACAACCTCACGGATCGAAGCCTGGTTTTGTTGGATGAAATCGGTCGAGGAACCAGCACTTATGATGGGGTGAGCATTGCTTGGGCCATCACTGAGCACCTGCACAATCACCCCCGCTTCAGGCCCCTGACCTTGTTCGCTACGCATTACCACGAATTGAACCGCATGCGCGAGTCGTTCCCGAGGATTTGGAATGCAAATGTCAGCGTACAGGAAGTCGACGGATCCATCGTCTTCTTGCGGAAACTGGCCAATGGAGGCAGCAACCACAGTTTTGGAATCCACGTGGCTCGCCTCGCCGGCATGCCTCGCCAACTGACCCAGCGGGCGGAAGAAGTGCTTGAGCAATTGGAAGCCAAAAGAAATACCATCCAAGATGCCTCCGCACAACTCGAACCCTCGGAAACCCCAGCGAACCAGCCCGAATGGCACCCCGCAGAAATCCCCGTCGATCCCACAGGAATGGCACTTGAATCACAAGGGGTTCAGATGTCCTTTTTCCAGTTGGATGATCCCGTTTTGGAAAGCGTGCGCGACATCATTTTGAATTTGGAAATCGACCATTTAACCCCCATGGAAGCTTTGCTCAAATTGCATGAAATCCGCAAAAAGGTTGCTGGGAGTTCTGGCTGAAATCAGAAATTCGTAGCCAACAACAAATCCAAATCTTTGAACGGGAGCCCTTGATCATGGGCGATGCCGGCATGGGTCATGACCCCCCCAAACATGTAAATGCCCGAGCGGGTCACTCGGTTCATTCTGGCAGAAGATTCAACGCCACCATCGCTGGCGAATTCAAGCAAAAGGGGGGCAAAGATGTTTGACAGCGCTTTAGAGGCTGTCCGACTCACGCGTGACGGAATGTTGGGCACGCAATAATGAATGACATCCATTTCCGCATAGGTGGGGCGCTCGTGAGAAGTCACCCGACTCGTTTCAAAACATCCCCCACGGTCAATGGTGACATCTACAATGACTGTACCCGGCCGCATCCCCGCAACCATCGGCTCGGACACCACCAAGGGTGAACGCTGTCCAGTACCGCGAATGGCACCGATGGCCACGTCAGCTGTTCGCAAGGCATCTTGCAATATGGATGGTTGCAATGTGGACGTCCAAAGCCGGGTTCCCAGCGCATTTTGCAGCCGAATGAGCCGGTGCGGGCTGTCATCGAATAATTTGACGACAGCTCCGAGGCCAAGGGCTGATCTGGCTGCAAACTCCGCCACCGTGCCACCACCGATGATGACCACTTCTGAAGGGCGCACACCAGAGACCCCACCGAACATGGTGCCGCGCCCCTCTGGGCCTGCCAGCAGTTCACCAGCAATCAACACAGCTGTGTTGCCTGCGATTTCACCCATGGCGCGCACAAGGGGATACATCCCCGAATCATATTGTATAAAATCCCAGGCGATTGCCGTGATGCGCTTGGCTGCGAGAGCCTTCATCAACCCTTCCTGCTGAATGGACAACTGCAAAGCACTGATGAGCGTCGATCGCATCCCCATCAGGTCAACTTCTTCGACTGAAGGGGGTTCCACCTTGATGACAATGCTCGTTTGAAAGGCTTGACGACGGTCATAAACGATGCGCGCTCCCGCTTCACTGTAATCTCGATCCGAATAATGTGCCTGGATGCCAGCACCTGTTTCGATCAATACTTGATGTCCGCGTGCTACCAACAGGGCAACACCTTCAGGGACCAATGCGACCCGCTTTTCCTGCAAACTGTTCTCTTTGGGAATTCCAATCACCAGTTCACTGCCTCGCGACCGGGCGGGCATCAACTGCTCCGCTGGCAACAAAGACGCTTCGCGCGCAAGGCGTTCAATCCCTTTTTTGGGTTCTTTCTGATCAGCCATGGTCGTTCTGTGCCGAAAATAGTGAAACCGAGCGACCTGCATCATCTGCCTCGCGCACGATGGTCAATATCGCAGTCTCTCGGGGGAAAAGGGACTCAGCCCGTTCTGGCCATTCCACCCAACACCATTCCCCGGAATCCAGCAACTCAGGGATGCCCGCATCCCACAATTCTGCCGGGTCCTCTACCCGATACCAGTCCATGTGGTGAATGTCCAATCCCGAAGGCGTTTGGTACACATTGACCAAACCAAAGGTTGGGCTCGCCACTTCATCCGGGGTCCCCAACACAGAAGCCATGTGCCTGATCAACGTGGTTTTGCCAGCGCCCATCGGACCGTGAAAGGCCACAACCCGCAATCGCGCGGCTTGGCACAGGTCAACCACCTCAGCGGCCACCTCAGGCAAGTCTGTCAAACCCACACCAACCCATTTTCCCAACTGTTTCATGAGAAGTTTTGATGCTTATTTGGCGTCCAATTCGACCCAAGGCACAATCATCTCCTCCATGGATAGGCCGCCATGCTGGAAGGTGTCTCGGAAATAATTGACAAAGTGGTTTTGGTTGTTCGGATACACCAAGAAATCCTTCTCTCGGGCAAAGATGTATGAAGAACTGATATTGGGTCGGGGCAAGCCCATGCGCTCCGGCTCACGCACTTCAAAAACATCGCCTTCATTGTAGCCCAGATTCCGTCCCACCTTGTACCGAAGGTTGCTGTTCGTATTGCGTTCCCCACGAACTTGAACCGGCCCATCCACCCGGATGGTGCCATGGTCAGTCGTCACGATCACCCGTGCATTGTACGCGGCCATGGCGCTGAACATCTCCCGCAAGGGACTGTGTTCAAACCAAGACAATGTCAAGGATCTGTAAGCCGCTTCATCTTCTGCCAACTCTTTGATCACCTCCATTTCCGTCCTCGCATGGGACAGCATATCTACAAAATTGTAGACTATGGCAGTGACCTTCGCATCCTTTGTTTTGTGAAAACCATCGAGCAGCTGTCGACCTGCGGCCAAATTTGTCACCTTGTGATAGCCATGTTTGCCCGATAACCCCAGACGTTCCAACAAGCGTGCAAACAATTTATCTTCATGGGCATTCTTGCTGCCCTCCTCTTCTTCACCCACCCAACAGTCGGGATATACCCGAGAAATTTCGGCGGGTGTCATCCCGGCAAAAAGGGCATTTCGTGCGTACGCTGTCGCCGTTGGAAGCATGGCCATATACGGGGATTTCCGCACGATTCGAAATTCTTCTGCCAACAGCGGCTCAATCACCTGCCATTGATCCATGCGCAGGTTGTCAATGACCACCAAAAAGGTGGGTCGCCCTTCTGCCTCGGCCAACGTCACAGGGAGGCGTTCTGGCAGCAGTCTGTGGGACATCAATGGGACATCGTCACCTGGCCCTGCCATCCACTCTGCATATTCTTCTTGAACAAATTTGGCAAACTGTCGGTCCGCATCCACATATTGCATGTCCAACACCTCCTTCATTCCTGTGTCTTCTGTGCGGCTCAATTCTACACGCCAATGGGTCAGCCGCTCATAAATGTCCATCCATTCTGAGGCGTCCAATCGGCCCATAAGTTTCATGGTCAGTTCCCGAAATTCTTTCTGGTATTCTGACATCGCACGTTCACTCACCAACCGCTTGAGATCCAGATTTTTTTTGATGGCCGACAAAATTTGATTCGGATTGACCGGCTTGATGAGATAGTCACTGATTTTGGAACCAATCGCCTCCTCCATGATATGCTCCTCCTCACTTTTGGTGATCATGATGGCTGGCAAATGCGGCCGCATCAACTTCAAGCGCTGTAAGGTTTCGATGCCATTCAATCCGGGCATTTGCTCGTCGAGAAAGACCAAATCAAAGGGCTTCTCCCGAATGGCGTCCAAAGCGGCATCACCACTGTTCACTGCAGTGATTTCAAAGCCACGCTGTTCGAGAAACAAAATGTGTGGCTTCAACAAATCGATTTCGTCGTCTGCCCAAAGGATGTGAGGATTTCTGGTCATGTTGAAGGCTCGAATGTGTGGTTTTCAGAATCGATTTGTCTCCGTCTGTGAAGTTATCTTGCAACTGTCAATGATGGGCACGCAAAACAAACACAAAATCATCAACGACCCGGTGTACGGTTTTATTACTGTTCGCCACGGGTTGTCTCTGGATTTGATGGATCATCGGTTCGTTCAACGATTGCGGCGAATTTCTCAGCTGGGGCTTTCTCATTTCGTGTACCCCGGTGCCGTCCACAACCGTTTCCACCACGCGGTTGGGGCCATGCACCTCATGCAAGAAGCCCTTGATGTCCTCAGGGAAAAAGGCGTCCAAATCACCGATGCGGAGGCCGAAGGCGCTTGTGCAGCCATTCTGCTCCACGACGTAGGCCATGGGCCATTTTCGCATGCGCTCGAACACAGCATTGTTCGGGGCGTGAATCACGAAGACATCTCAACCTTGATGATGAGCCGGATCAACGAGGAATTCGGCGGCACCTTGGACTTGGCCATCCGCATATTCAATGACGATTATCCAAAGCGTTTTTTGCATGCCTTGGTGTCTTCCCAGTTGGACATGGACCGATTGGATTATTTGGGCCGAGACAGTTTTTATAGCGGAGTTGCGGAGGGCAAAGTTGGAAGCGAACGAATCATCAAAATGCTCAATGTGGTGAACGACCGCATAATCGTCGAAGAAAAGGGCATTTACTCCATCGAAAAATTCATTGTTGCCCGGCGATTGATGTACTGGCAAGTCTATTTGCATCGGACAGTGCTGTCAGCGGAGTACATGCTGATGCTGGTTTTGAGGCGTGCCAAATGGCTCGCGAGTCAAGGTGTTCCTTTGTTTTCTACACCTGCCTTGTCTATTTTTCTTCACGATGCTTATGACCAGGCCCAATTCCTGGCCGAACCTGAAATATTGGAACGTTTCAGTGAACTGGACGACAGTGACATCCTGTGTGCGATGAAAGCCTGGCAACACCATGAAGATCCCGTGTTGCGATTGCTGTCCGAAAAAATCATCCACCGTCAATTGTTTCGGATCGAATTGCGCAATTCACCATTTTCTGAAGCGGAATTGCAGGCGAAAAAAACAGAAGCCATGTCCCTTTGGGGGCTGTCTGCAGCAGATGCCGCTTATTTGGTTCACACCGATGCCATCAGCAATCAGCCCTACCAATCAAACGGCATTCAAATTCGTTTCAAAACAGGAGAAGTCAAAGACTTTGCCGTCGCCTCGGACCACCTGACCCCAGACGTGCTCAGCCGAAAGGTGATCAAGCATTTCCTGTGTTTTCCGAAAGAAATCAGTTGAACGCCACCGACGTCAAGTGATGAGCTCCTCGCCCAACTTGTTGTAGATGTGGTACTCCAGCAATTCCATGGAAGAGTTCGATTCAATCCGAATATCTGCTTTGAATTTCTTTCGCCAAGTTTTCAAAATGGAACGGAAGAACCCACGAATCAAATATGCCTCTACAATGGGATGAACCAACATGGTCAATCGCTTGTGGCCTTCACCTGAGGTGAGATAACTCAAGCTGCTTTCGATGGTGTCAGTGATCAAGATGCTGGCCGCCACATTTCCCGTCCCACTGCAGGTGGGGCATTTTTCAGTGGTCTGGATATTGGCCACTGGCCGCACACGTTGACGTGTCATTTCCACCACACCAAACCGACTGGGCGATTGAATGTTGTGTTTGGCCTTGTCTGCCTTCATCGCTTCACGAAGCGCATCAGTGAGTTTCTTGTTGTTCTCGCGCTTGGCCATGTCGATGAAATCAATCGCGATGATTCCACCCATGTCGCGAAGGCGCAATACCCGGGCGATTTCATCTACGCACTCCAAGTTCGTTTGCAGAGCATTCTCTTCTTGGTCCTTCGCCCCACCTTTTCGACCGCCACTGTTGACGTCGATGACATGCATGGCTTCAGTCTGCTCGATGATGAGATAGGCACCACTCTTGAGATTCACTTGCTTTCCGAATGTCGCTTTGATCTGTCTGTGGATGGACATCGCATTGAACAAATCTTTGTCTCTGGACAGTTTCACGATGCCATCGGACTGGACACCAATTCCAGACAAATAGGTCTTCACATCGTCAGCCAGTTTGGCGTCATTGACATGAATTTTGGTGCAATCTGAAGTGAGCACATCACGCAGCACCGCCGACGTTTTGTCCAACTCACCCAAAACACGTTTCCCGGGCTTGGCATGCTTCAACCGCTTGTGCAACTCGCCCCAACGTGTCACCAAATCTTCCAAATCTTGGTGCAAATCCGCAGCACCTTTTTCCTCCGCAACCGTCCGTACAATGATGCCGAAGCCAGGTGGCAAAATCGATTGCATCAAGCGACGGAGTCGGGTGCGCTCTGTTTCACCCTTGATTCTACTGGAAAGGGACACCTTGTCGCTGAAGGGCACCAACACCACATATCGACCTGGCAGGGTGACTTCAGCTGTCAATCGCGGTCCCTTGCTCGATATGGGTTCCTTCGCCACCTGCACCAAGACCAATCCGGATGAACTCAGTTCATCCTTGATTTTGCCCTTCTTGTCAATTTCCTGTTCTTTTTTGAAGTGGGCCAAATCCGCCACTGGTTGCTTCCCCGACATCACCCGCTTCGTATACTGCTGCTGAGTCCGGAAATGTGGCCCCAAATCGAGGTAATGCAAAAACGCGTCTCGTTCGTGCCCCACATCCACAAAAGCTGCGTTCAAACTGGGCAACACCTTCCTGACCCGACCGAGGTAAATATCCCCGACGGAGTAATCGATGTTGCCTTTGTCTTGGTGCAACTCGACAAGCCTGCCGTTTTCCAGCAAGCCGATTTCCACGCCTTTTGACGTGGAATTGATCACCAATTCTTTGCTCAAAGGAATCCGCTAATGTTTTCCCGAAGGAAAAGTGAGGCCGCACTGAGTACTGTGAGATTTCTGCGAATACCCAGGTCCCAGCAGGCCAAACATCAGCATCAACAACAAGGAGCAAAAAGCCCCTTGAGTCGAAACCAATTACTTCTTCTTGTGGCGATTCTTGCGAAGGCGTTTCTTGCGCTTGTGCGTCGCCATCTTGTGACGTTTGCGTTTTTTTCCACTAGGCATGTTTGCTAGATTTTAATTCGTATTAGCCGTTGAGTTCGGCTTCCAATTCGGTAATGTACTCGGAAACTTTGCTATACACAATGCTGTCCGGAGCAAAAGCGAGATATTGTTTGAAGGATTCGGCTGCGCCCCGAGTGTTTCCCATCATGCGATAACAACGCCCTGCGAAAAACATGCCGTTGGCATAAGCCTCATCTGCACCATAACAAGTTTCAAAACCCGCAACGGCGCGATCGAGCTGCCCCTCTTCCATGTCCAACATAGCCAATTCCCAAGTGGCTTCCAAATGATCCGGTTGCAATTCCAATACCGAATCAAAACGCTCTCGAGCTTTGTCCATTTGACCAGACTGAATGCTGAATTTACCCAACCACAAAATGGCATCCACGTTGGGCGGTTCGGCATTGGCGAGGGTCCTCAAGGCCAAGATGCCTTCCATCGGATTCTCTCCAGACACCTGCAAGATGGCCTGTTCGACCGGATCCAAATCCTCCTCAAAGATTCCCGATGTGGGCACTGATTCCTCACTTTGGCGCGTCACATCCGACGAGTCCAAAGGCATTTCGGCGGCATCATCAGAAAAGAGCATGAAAGCCATGGCAACCGCTGACACGACCGCAATTCCTCCCACAATGCTCGCCGATTTGTTCATCAGTCCTCGACCTTCACATTCTGCTTCACATTGTCCACGAAATCCTTCGCTGGCTTGAAAGAAGGGATGTTGTGTGCAGGAATTTCGATGGACGTCTTGGCCAAGATGTTCCGGCCGGTCTTCGCGGCGCGCGTCTTGATTACAAAACTTCCAAAACCACGCAGGTATACATTTTCTCCTTGCTCAAGAGATTCACGGACCGTTGTCATGAATGCCTCCACTGTGTTTTGCACATCGTGCTTTTCCATACCTGTCGCATCTGAGATGCGGCTCACAATATCTGCTTTGGTCATTGTGCTGAAGTAAGTTTGCTGTTTCTGATGTTCTTGCTCCTCATGATTCGAGGGGTGCAAAAATAAGGTTATTTGCTTGGAAACGAAAGCGCTGAGAAGAAAGAAACAAATGTCACCCCCCCATCCCATATCAAAATCTATAATCAACTGGTATTCAGTGAATCAGAGAGGATTGCCATGGCGAGAGAACTTCCTGCCCTATCCCGTGTGGCTGTGCGAAATCATGATGCAACAAACAAGAATCGACACTGGGATTCGATATTGGAACGCCTTTATGGAACGTTGGCCGACTGTTTTTGACTTGGCGAAGGCGAAAGAGGACGAAGTGATGAAGGCTTGGCAGGGACTGGGTTATTACAACCGAGCCCGAAACCTGCTTGCTGCAGCCCAAACAGTGGTTGATCACCACGGGGGGCAATTCCCACAAACGGCTCAAGCCCTCCAGCAATTGCCTGGCGTTGGTCCATACACGTCCGCAGCCATCAGTTCGATTTGTTTTGGCGAACCTGTGGCGGCCGTAGATGGCAATGTTATCCGTGTACTGAGCCGGCTGTTCGATGTGAATCAACCCGTAGACAAGCCCAAGGGACGCCAAACCATCAATGACCTGGCCATGATGCTGATGCCCAAGGATCGCCCAGGTGACCACAACCAAGGCATGATGGAACTGGGCGCACTGGTTTGCAAGCCCCGGAATCCGATTTGCCATGCATGCCCCGTTTCCTCCCACTGTTTGGCCCGTGAACGTGAAGTGCAGTTGAAACGCCCCATCAAATCAGGTAAAACCAAAATTCAGGAAATGGCACTGGCATTTGTGGTGCTTACCAATGGCACCCACGTCGCCCTTCGTCAGCGCCCCAAATCAGGCATCTGGGGTGGGCTTTGGACCTTCTTGGAACAAGACCAAGTTCCAGAAGGACTGGGAAAAAAAAGAGGTGAAGTCATACCGGAATTTGAACACATTCTCACCCACAGAATCATGCGTCTTTCGTTCTCCTTGCAATTGTGGAATCCTTCATCGCCATCCGAAGTTGCTGGAAAATTGGGGTCTGCTGTGGCCTGGCTGCCTTGGGATGAAGCAGAAGCATTGGCCTTGCCCCGAGCGGTTGAAAAGATTTGGCCAGATGCCGTGAAAAGTGCACGCAAGATGTACATTTGAAACATGGCAGGAATCAACAAAGTCATTTTGGTTGGCAACCTGGGAAAAGACCCTGAAATGCGGTACACCCAAAGTGGTGTCCCCGTTTGCTCTTTCCCCATGGCCACGTCCGAGACTTATCGCGACCGCAACACCAATGAAAAAATCACACAAACCGAATGGCACAACATTGTCATTTGGCGCAAAATGGCTGAGACAGCGGAGAAGTATCTCCAAAAGGGCTCCCAAGTTTACATCGAGGGCAAGTTGAAGACCCGCTCTTGGGATGACCAGCAAGGCCAAAAGCGATACACCACTGAAATTGTTGCGGATGTTATGCAACTCCTGGACCGCCCCTCCGGAGGTCAACGCCCCAGTGAAGCGCCTCATCCGGCCGCAACAGCGGCTGGTATCCCGTCGGCTCAACCAGCCGCGACCGCCCAACCCAGTTCACTCACCACGCCGAAGCCCGATCCAGCTGGAGACAGCGGAAACAATACTTTCGGAGACCCCAATGCGGTCGACGATCTGCCTTTCTAACGAACGTGAGACATTGTGGACATTGATTCGGGTGGGATTCTTCCGTGGGTAGCCATCGGGTTGTTGCTTGTGCTGAGTGCGCTGGTGTCGGGATCGGAGGTTGCTTTTTTTTCTCTCTCTCCTTCTGAGTTGAAGGACTTGGATGAGAACCAACAAAATCAGCCCAACTCCGCTGCGACACGTGTTCTTGAACTCCTCAAAAGCCCGGACGCCGAGCGGGCACCCAGGCACTTGCTTGCGACCATTTTGGTCCTCAACAACCTCATCAACATCATCATCATCCTGATCTCAACGGTGGCCATGGAAACTGCCTTCCCCAGTGCGCATCTGCCGCTGTGGCTGCAATGGACGCTGCATGTAGCGGTGGTGACGTTTTTGATTGTTTTGTTCGGCGAAGTCATTCCCAAGGTCTATGCCACATCGAACGCAGTGCCGTTTGCACAAAGCATGTCCGGGCCTTTGATGGTCGCTCAAAAAACACTGCGCCCCATTTGGTCGCCATTGGTGGCCGTGGGTGGGTGGTTGGACCGCAAAGTTGAAACACCCTCCTCCTCACTTTCGGTGGAAGATTTGGAACAGGTGCTCGAATTGACAGCAGATGAAGAACGTACCGAAGATGAGCAACGCATTTTGGAAGGCATTGTGTCATTTGGCTCCAAAGACGCCAAACAGGTGATGACCGCTCGCACCGATATGGAGGCACTCAGTCTCGACACAACTTGGGCCGGGGTGCGCGCACATGTCTTGGCCTCTGGGTTTTCACGGATTCCAATCTTCAAAAATGGGCCTGACGACATTGCGGGTATCCTCCACGTCAAGGACCTCCTGCCCCACTTGCAAAGTGAAGACTATGATTGGCCCTCCTTGCTGCGAGCCCCTTTTTACGTGCCAGAGAACAAAAAAATCGATGATCTCATGCGCGACTTTCAACAGCGCAAAACACACATCGCATTGGTCGTCGATGAATATGGTGGCACCAGTGGACTGATCACCCTTGAGGACATCATTGAGGAAATTGTGGGCGAAATATCCGATGAATTCGATGCGGAGGAAATCCAATACTCTCGCCTTGATGACCGCACTTGTATCATTGAAGCCAAAACGGCCCTGATTGACGTCTACCGCATCCTCGAATTACAAGAAGAAACGTGGGAAAGTGCCAAAGGAGAAGCGGATACCCTCGGTGGTTTTGTGACTGAGCAGGCGGGTCGATTGCTCCGAGTAGGTGAAGTGGTTTTGTTCGATGGTGTAGAATTGAAAATCGATGCGGCCACCCCGCGCAAGCTCATCCGAATCAAGGTGACCTTACCCGATTCCCTTGAAACAGGTCCGAACAAGGGAATTGATGAAGTTTCTTGACCCATGAGCAGGTGTTCTACAATGGGCTGGGGGGTCTTGGGGCTGTGGATGTGCATCATGTTGAGCCAATGTGCAGAACCCGTTCCAGTACCCAAGCCCAGGGGGTTTTTCCGGATCGACATGCCCGATCGGACCTGGTCCGAACGAGAATCCGCATGTGGGTTGTCTTTTGAGTTGCCTCAATACGCCCGCGAGTTTCAACCCCATTCCAGTAAGCCTTCCGGAGGGTTTTGCGGGTTCAATGTGGCCTTTCCCCGTTTCAATGCCATGGTCCATTGCACTTATGTACCCCTCCGCCAAAATCGAAGTAAGCTGGACAAATTGGTTCAAGATGCCCATGAATTGGCTTTCAATCACGACATCAAAGCCACAGGCATCGGAAGGCAACAATTCGCGTTCTCGGAATCATCCGTTTTTGGCCTTTTCTACGACCTTAGCGGTCCCGTAGCCACCCCCATTCAATTCTTTGCCACAGATAGTCTCCGTCACTTTGTGCGGGGCAGTCTCTATTTCAATCACACCCCGCAGCCCGACAGTTTGGCACCATCGCTAGCGCACATCCGAACGGATTTGGTTCACATGATTCAAACCCTTCAATGGTGATGAACAACGATTGGATTTTTGATTGCGGCAACACATCTGTCAAGTGGGCGGTTTTCCAGAAGGAAGCGAAAGACCCCGACCTGATGGGTCGGAATTTGGAGGACGCTTTCCATCAATTCGACAAGCACAAAAATGGAAACGACCCCCGCATCCTCATCGCCGCGTCGGGAACCGTCCCAGATTCGCTTTCCACCTGGGCAAGACAACAGAGAAATGTCCACCATTTGTGCACGGGCCAGGACACCGGAGTTCCCATTGACTATGACAGTCCAGAAACTTTGGGTCTGGATCGCATTGCCAATGCAGCTGAAGCGCGAAAACAATGCCCTTTTGGACCCGCATTAATTCTCGATGTCGGCACCTGTCTGACGTTTGATTGGATGGTGGATGGGGTGTTCCTTGGGGGCAGCATATCTCCCGGTCTTGACATGCGACTTCAAGCCATGGCCAGATGGACGGCATCGCTCCCCAAGGTCGAGGCGACAGGACAGCGGCCGTCGACAACGGAGGTTGGACGCACCACAATCGAGTCCATGCGCATTGGAGCATGGGCCGGATTGCAAGCCGAAATCAAGGGCAGGATTGACGATTTTGGGAAAGTTTGGCCGGACCTTTCGGTTTTCCTCACCGGAGGAAAGGCAAATCATTTGCAACTCCCCACACAATACCGCATTTTTGCCGACCCAATGTTGACCCTCAAGGGGTTTCGGGCAATTCTCAAACACATTGCAGATCACTGACCACAACCACAATCCAGCACCTCGTCCAGCTATACAACTCTGGGCCTCCTTGACCTTGCTCGTCTGTTTGACGTGTGGAATTGTCGTCAAAGCATGGGGCCAAGGAACTGAATTCTCGCCTTACTCACGGCATGGACTGGGCCTTCAATCGGCTTTTGTACCTCCATCCTTCGCCGGCATGGGCGGGCTGTCAAGCATCGGGGCGGACGGCTACTCCTTCTCACACGAAAACCCAGCTACTGCTGGCACATTGGTCGCAACGACCTTTCAAGTCTCTGGGCATGGCACCCGTTTGGGATTGTCTGAAGAAGGCTATGGTGACTTCGCTGTTGCAAATACCGGCAGCATTGGCCCCATGGGATTGGTCTTCAAGCGAAATGGCGGTAAAAATGCGCTGATTTTTGGGGTTCAGCCGTTTCTTCAAACCGGTTATGCCATCACCCAAGCAGAGGAAGACCCCAATGCAGGGACAGTTGAAAAAACCTATGATGGTTTGGGCGGTTTGTCCATCGCACAATTGGGATGGAGCCGGAGTTTCCGAGGGACGCGATTTGTCGCTGCCGGAACCCAAGACAGCATTGCTGTTCGGGGCACACAACTGCATGTAGCAGGGCAGGTCCGCTACCTCTTCGGGTCGGTAGAGAGAACCTCTCGCCTTGACATTTTCGACCCGACTTTTCTCGATAATCGAACATCTACTCACTTCGAACACCGCGCAGCCGCTTGGAATGTGGGGGTGATTTTGGACCAACTAATCTATGCACGCTACGGCTCGAAGCGGGACTTTCAGAAAAGTTTGACTTTCCGCTTGTCAGCCTCACTTCAAGGCAGCGACTCCTTGACAACTGACTATGAGCGGTTGGCTACAAACACACAAACTTTCGGTGGGGTCGTCACCCCAGTGGACACAGCATTTTACACTTCATTTGAGACACGGTCAGCATTGCCAATCGGCATTCAAGCCGGTGCTGGTCTTTTGTTTGACCATGCCAACGGCCGGCGCCTTCTGATTGGGGTCGAGTGGGTACAACGGGATTGGACTTCCCTCAATGCCGACGATTCCGGCATTGAATGGATGGGTGAAGGATGGGCCTGGAACCCAGAAAAACGACTGCATGCTGGAATCCAATGGAAACCCGGGAATCCAGAACAACGACATCCGCTTTGGGGCATGACAACTTACCGAGCCGGATTTGCTCGTGGAGAATTGCCTCTCAAGCGCGAGGAGACTGGCGAAACCTTGGAGTCATGGTCGGTATCTGCTGGATTGAGTTTGCCGATGCGAGGCAGTCGAAGTGCAAGCAAATTGCATCTTGGCATGGATTTTGGGAAAAGAAACATGAGTGACCAGCTGGGCTTGCAAGAGCAGATCCTAAACATCCACATCGGGTTCACGCTGAATCCCTTCTACAAGAACATTTGGCTCACTCCTCGACTTTATGATTGACAGAGACTGAAAAACCCACTTGATACGTTTTCCACCAAAACAAGACCATGAAACGATTGATTCCATTCGCATTGGCATTTTTTGCCCCAGTCGTCGTCGAAGCCCAAACATCGGCAACAGATTCTCTCGCTTTGGAAGAGCAGAAATTCAAGTGCAACGAGGCCCGGAGTTTGTACGACAGCTACGAAGACCAAGGTGACTACCATGAAGCCTACAAGCAGTGGGGAAAGGCTTGTGACATTTGCCCCGACCAGTACATCGAAAGTGTCTATTCAGCAGGCATTCGGTTGTTGGAAGAGGAATTTGATGTGGCCGAAAAGGCCGAGGACGAAGCCCGCATGGCTTCCACATCGGACAGCATTTTCATGTTATACGACCGCCGCATCGCGCTGCATGAAGCTGATGAAGATCCCCAAGAGGCCTGTGAAATTCTCGGGCGAAAGGCTGTGGCATACTACAAGCTCCGCAGTGATGATCCCGTGACAGCAAACAATTGGTTCATGGAAACCATCGATTGTTTGCAAGGTGAGTCGAGTGCTGCGATTTTGACCTATGGTTACTTGACCTCTTTCTACTCTTTGAAGAAGTTGGACGATGAAGCAGCCAAGGCCAAAAGAGAAGCGATGCTCACCGATTATTTGGTCTACACAAGTTTCGCCAACGCCCAACTTGAAAAAGCACAGGCAGAGGGAAAGCAGAAAACCGTTGGAGCCATTCAAAAAACATTGGGAAATCTCGAAAAGGTATTTGTCGCCATTGCCAAATGTGATGACATGGTCCCGGTTTTGAGTGCGAAAGTGGCCGAGGCCCCAGAAGACATCAAGCTCAAGAAGGACGTTTTGACCCTTCTCAATAAGAAAGAGTGCATTGACAATGATCTGTTCTTGCCTGTGGCCGTGGCTGTTCACGAAACGGAGCCCTCTGTGACTTCAGCCTATGTGATTGCGTCTGAGTTCAAGCGCAACGATCAATTTGAAGAGAGTTTCCAGTACATTCAGCAAGCGCTTGAGTTGTGTGGGGACTGCCCTGAGCGTGAGCAATATCTTTTCGATGCAGGAGAAGCTGCCCTGGTCTTGAACAAATACAACACGGCCAAACAATACGCCAGCGAAATGCTCGCATTGAACAATTCGTCTGCTGAAGCCTACATCTTGATCGGAAACGCAATCATGAACGGCGCACCTTCATGTGATGATGGCGCCTTGGGCATGCGTTTGGCCTATTTGGTGGCGGCGGATTATTATCAGCGTGCAAAGAATATGGCCTCTGATGAATTGGCAGAGGCAGCAGCCAAAAAATTGACTGCTGCCAGCAAGCAATTTCCAACACGCGAAGACATCTTCAATGTGGGCAAGAGTGTGGGAGATGCCATTCAGGTACCTAGCAAGGGCGGGTGTCCATGTGCAGGAGAAAGCACGACCATTCGAATTCGTTGATGAACAGCCTTTTGCTGTCCACCTCACAACGCCCATTCCGCATGCCTTTTCAAACGGCTGGGGAATGGGTGTTTGTTTTGCTAGGTTGGACGGTCATGGGCTGCGGAAGCCCTTCCAAAAGTGGACCTCTGGCAGACATGTATCCGACTGAAATTCCACAGCCTCAGCCTGTCAATTCCATCGAAGGTGGGACTTTTCGGTACAGTGAACGGGGATCGGCCGTGCACATGCTCAAAGCGGCGAAACTCAATCGTTTTGAGGCAGATTCCGAGGGTGGGTCGGTCAGCCCCATTCAAGTTTCAGGTGGCTTTACCTTGTATTTGGACGGAGACGAAAATCAATGGGCAGCGAGATTGCAGGCCAAAAGAGGGGTTTTTGATGAAGTCCATTTGCACATGACGGCAAAAGAAGAAGTCATCCTCGAAAACAAAAAGGGAGATCGACTGGAAACGGAAGAATTGACTTGGGCCCAAGATTCAGATCGGGTGTGGACCCGTCGTCCTGTAACGATTTACACGGCGGATGGCGTTCTGCATGGAACCGGGTTGGAAAGCGACGGGCGTTTCGAAGACTATGTCATCCTGAACCCCACCGGCGCCATTGAAATCGAAGTGCCAGAGTGAATTTCAAAACATCTTATCTTCACCCCATGGATACCGAAAGGGCGGTCAAGGTCAGCAAAGCCGCGGAAAAATTTTGGCTACTGGCCATTGCCATCTCTGGTGTTGCAGCAGCACATGCCATCATCACCGACGGTTGGGACCAGGGGAAGAAAACCTTGATTGTTTGTGCTTTGGCGGCATTGTGGTACGGCTTCCGTCGAAGTTTCCGAAAGCGAATGGAAAACCATGCCTGACCCTGCCAGTTCAATTGTGGTCATTTTGGTCTCATTGTTGGGATCAGCTTTTTTCTCAGGCATGGAGATTGCCTTTGTTTCAGCCAACCGACTGCAGCTGGAATTGGATTCCAAACAAGGCTTTCGAGGTCAGTTGCTGGCCCAATTTGTGAAGCGTCCAGAACTGTTCATCGCCACCATGCTCGTCGGCAACAACTTGGCATTGGTTTTTTGTGGCATTGAAAGCGGAGCACTCATCAGCCAAACCTTGTTTGACGCGGCGGATTGGAATACAGCAGCGAGTCCGTTTCTCGCTTTGTCTGCGCAGACCGTGATCACCACCATCATCGTCTTGGTGTTGGCTGAGTTCATCCCCAAATCCTTGTTTCATGCTGATCCGAATCACTGGTTGCGGATTTTCGCCCTTCCGCTTGCGCTGCTCCACTGGTTGTTGATTCTGCCTGGTCTTTTGGTGGTGGGACTGTCTCATGGCACCTTGCGTTTGGTCGGAGGCAATCGTCGCCTGGATGACGAGCAAGCCGAAGAACGACTTGGGGCCACTGATTTGGACCATTTCATCCGGGAAATCAGTGGTCGAATGGAACCCGAGCAAGAACTGGAGCATGAACTTCAAATCATGCAAAACGCTCTGGAATTCAGCAAAATTCAAGCGCGTGATTGCCTCATTCCTCGCAACGAGGTGATCGCAGTGGACATTGAAACACCCGTTGATGAAGTCCGCGATTTGTTCGTCTCCACAGGACTTTCCAAAATCGTGATTTATCGCGGTGACATTGATCACATTGTGGGGTATGTTCATTCCAAAGATTTGTTCCGCATGCCAGAAGAAGTGAAGCACATCCTTCACCCCACTTTTGTGGTACCTGAACCCATGGCCGCGGATGAATTGTTGCGACTTTTCATGCAAAGGCGGAGGCACTTGGCCGTGGTGGTGGACGAGTTTGGCGGAACCTCAGGCATTCTCACCATGGAAGACATCATGGAAGAATTGGTTGGGGACATTGAAGATGAACACGATTTTGAAGAATTGGTGGAGGAAGAAATCGAAGCTGGCTACTGGCGGTTCTCAGCGCGACTCGACGCCGAAGATCTCAATGAGCGATACGGATTGAACCTGCCGCTTCACGAGGCTTATGATACTTTGGGTGGATTGATCCTCCACGAAGCCGAGGACATTCCAGAACCGGGTTTCACCTTGCCGATTGCCGATTGCATCTTGGAAGTGGAGTCCGTGGAACAAAATCGAATTGGACTCGTACGAGTTAGAGCGCTCGGCGAGCACAAATAACTTATAATTGCTTATTTTCGCGACCCTTAACGAAGAAGACGTACAACCATGTCGATGATTGAAAACATTCGAAACAGGCAAGGCCTGTTGTTGGTGATGATAGGATTGGGAATGCTGGGTTTCTTGATTCCTTATGACGCTGTGATGGCCATGTTTGGATCCGGTGGCAACCGAACTGTAGGTGAAGTCAACGGTCAGGACATTTCCGGTCTGGAATATCAACAAAATGTGCAAAGCCGTCGGTCCATGGGCTTCAGTGGGGACCAGCTGCAGAATGAAGTTTGGAATGACATGGTCACGGGCATCGTCCTGAGCGAATCCTACGATGCCTTGGGATTGGGCATGTCTGACGCAGAGTTTCAAGGTTTGTTATTCGAAAACGGCAACAGCCCCTATATGAATCGAGCCTTTTATAGCAATGCCCAGAACAAACAATACTGGCAACAGCAATTCGCCACCATGCTTCAATCGCCACAAGGCAAGTCCAACTTCATGAACTACCGCCGAATCATTGGGATGAAGCGAATGAAAGAGAAGTTCGACAAACTGGCGGTGTCAGGGGTGTACTCCAACTCTTTGGAAGGTGCGTATGATTACGAAGTCGCTCAGCGAAAGGTATCCTTCAACTATGTGGTCAAGAAGTACACCGACATCCCTGCCGATGAAGTGGAAGTCAGTGACAGCGATGTCAAACGCTACTACGATCTCCACAAAAACGATACAGAATTCGAACAACGGGCGGGTCGCGACATTTCTTTCGTCCGCATTCCAGTAAAAGCTACGGCTGAAGATGGTGAAGCCATCCAAGCCAACCTCGAGGCCATGAAGGCAGCTTGGTCCGGTACAGATATGACAGACGAAGAATTCCTGGCAAGTGAAGGTCTCAATGCAAGACCGCAACGATTTGACCGTGAGAAACTGGAAGCTGACATCAACGAGGCGGAGATTTTCAATTCAGAAATCGGAAGCTTGCTCGGACCCTATCAAAAAGGTCAGAGTTTCCGTCTGGCGAAGGTGTTGTCTTTTTCTCAAGAACCTGACAGCGCCTCATGCCGTCACATTTTGTTGAGTGCAGACAACCCCGACGATCGAGCGGAGATGGACGCCCTGATGCAAAAGGCTGACAGCCTGAAACGTGTGATTCGCCGCGGAGGTGATTTCGTGGCATTGGCAGCGGAATACAGCGATGATCCAGGCTCGAAGACAAAAGGAGGCTTTTATGATTTCTTCGCTCGGGGTCGGATGGTGGCTCCTTTTGAGAATTTTTGCTTCGAGAACAAACCTGGCACAATGGGTGCCGTTGAAACCCGTTTTGGGGTGCACCTCATTGAAGTGATGGAGCACACATCGGCCAAGGACAAAGCGGAGGTAATCTTCGTGGATGCTCCGATAGAGCCCAGCGACAAGACGCAGCGGGATGCCTACGGAGCGGCCAGTGAATTCGCAATCAACATTTCTGATTTGGCTACACTGGAAGCCTCAGCGAAAGACGCAGGATATGCGACCAGCACGGCCAAAGACATTCAGGCAGCGGCACAGTCCATTTCTGGGTTGAAGAGCGCGGGAGAAGTCATCGCTTGGGCCTACAATGCGGACGAGGGACAAATTTCCAACCCCATTTTGGCGGACGGAACCTATGTCGTGGCCATTTTGGACCGAATCAAGGAAAAGGGGGTGCCCCCATTTGCCAATGTTGAAGCCGCCATGCGGCAAGGTGCCATCCGCGCGGCCAAGGCCGAAAAGTACATGGCTATGATGCAAGAAGGCACATTGGAAGAAATTGCTGCAAACATTGGATCTTCTGTCCAAGTGGCCTCCAACGTTGCTTTGAAATTCCCCACCGTACGCAGCGTCGGCACAGCAGCTGAGCCCACAGTTGTGGGGGCTGCATTCGCATTTGAGAGCGGCAGCATTTCATCTCCGATTGAAGGAGAAAACGGCATCTGGGTCATCTCCCCCATCAACATCGTGGACCCCACTGAAAAAACCGATTTCCTTTCTGAACAAACCACACTCCTTTCTCGAGCACGAGGTGGATTCGAGGCCCGACTCTTGGCCGCCATGCAAGACAAAGCAGAAGTGAAAGACATGCGTTGATTGCAGCAGACTCAACCAAGGAAAAGCCCCGAATGCCCATTGAAGCGCTCGGGGCTTTTCAATTGCCCCCTATCATTGCGGTCAAGCAGGGCGCTCAATGTAACAACCATCTCCGTAGCTCAAGAAGCGGTAGTTGTGATTCAGGGCGTGTGCATACATGTCTCGCCAAGCTGTTCCGATAAAGGCCTCCACGAGACACAACAAGGTGCTGCCCGGCAAATGAAAATTTGTAATCAAAGCATCCACAGATCGGACGTGATATCCGGGAATCATCATCAGCGATGTGCTGAACACCAACACCAATTCATCCAAATTTGGACTGTGACCGGTATTGGGGTCCATCGCGCGCAGCTGAGCTGCCAACCATGCCATGGCATCTGGATATGACCAACCGAGTTTTTCCGCACAGGTTTTGAGTTCTTCATATGCTGCCCATTGCTCCAGATGCGTGGGGCGTTTGCCGGTTTGATGCCAAAGGACGGCGATCCAGTATAAGCTTTCCAAGGTCCGCAGGGAAGTTGTACCTGTCGCGCAACGCCGCAGGCCAGGCCGCGCCAAGGCTTCGATCGCGCGGTAACTGACCCAACAACGTTCAGCATGCATTTCATGCATCTCGACTTCACCATCACCCAAGGGAACAAAGGTTCCTGCGCCAACATGAAGCGTCAAGCGCTGCACATCCGTCCCAGCGTCTTGGATAGCCGACCAAAGATCGTGGTCAAAATGGAGGCCAGCCGTCGGTGCAGCAACCGATCCAGGGTGCTTTGCGTAGACGGTTTGGTATTCCACCTCATCTCCCACTTCTTCAGAACGACGCATGTAAGGAGGCAAGGGAATCGCTCCCAATGCCTCCACCAGCTCTCCCCAAGTGGGTTGCGGCACCTCCCTTTCCCCCACGTCTGGCACAAATGACCATGTGAATGCGACCAAGCGTTGCCCCACATCGGTCCCCACCATACGGGCGCTCAGTTGCCACTGACCCTGAACATTCTCCCACTCTCCAGGCAGATGGATGGACAACGGGCCTGACTTCCAACGTTTGGCCCCTTTCACCATGCACCGCATGATCACCTCCTTTTTACGCAAAAGCGCATGTTCCATGGGGACATCCACCGGTTCGAGCAAAAACACCTCAATGCGCCCTCCAGTAGGTTTTTGCATCAGCAGCCGAGCGCGGATGACCCTTGTATCATTCACCCACAACTGATCAATTCCCTCGCCCTGATTCAAGATTTCCGGCAAGTCAACGAATGACCTGTCCTCAAGCGGAGCCGTTGGGTCCAATCGCTTGATCAACATCTTCGCCGAAGACCGAGGAAAGCAGGGGTGTTTTGCAATGGCAGCTTCTGGCAGCTGATATTGAAAAGAATCTGGATTCACTGGACAAAATTACATTCCGAATTGCGCAATGCCGGAATCAGTTTGTTTAATTTCGTCAGCTATGGCCACATGTCTCATCATCGGAGCAGCGGGTCAACTCGGGATTGAGTTGACCCTCGCTTTGCAAGCCAAATATGGTGTCGCGGAAGTTCACATCTCAGACATCCGAGCGCCACAAGATGAGCAGGTCATGCGCAGTCGGTTTTTGTCAGCTGATGCCATGGATCCTTCGGCGCTTGAAGCCTTGCTGGCTACAGATGGAGGTTATGTGGAAGTCTATCACCTCGCGGCCATGTTGAGTGCAGTCGGCGAGAAATACCCTTTGAAAGCCTGGGACCTCAACATGCAGTCGCTATTGTTGCTGTTGGAATCGGCACGGGCAGGGCGCTTTGAACGGCTTTTCTGGCCCTCTTCGATTGCCGTTTTTGGGCACCAAACCCCCAAAGACGGGACCCCGCAACACGCCGTCCTCGACCCCACAACTGTCTATGGCATTTCCAAACAAGCCGGAGAATGGTGGTGTCATTATTACCATGACAAATTCGGTGTGGATGTCCGATCCCTGCGCTACCCTGGCTTGATCGGCCATCGGTCTGAACCGGGAGGCGGGACCACTGACTATGCGGTGGATGTTTTTCAAGTTGCCGCACGCGGCGAGAGGTTCCAATGTTTTTTAGAGGCCCATGAATCGCTGCCCATGATGTACATGGATGACGCTGTGCGTGCCACGCTGGAACTCATGGCAGCCCCGGCAGAAGTCTTGAGCATACGCAACGCCTACAACTTGGCTGGACTGAGCTTCACGCCGTCCATGCTAGCCGACGCCATCCGCAAGCAGCTGCCAGATTTCACCATGGATTACGTCCCGGATGAACGCCAGGCCATTGCGGCCAGTTGGCCCAACTCCATCAACGATGATGTTGCGCGCATTGACTGGGGATGGCATCCGGCCGTGGACCTCGATAGATTGGTCCAAATCATGCTCGACGCCCAACCGAACCTTCAAGCAGCTGGCCACGAAAACAACTGATTCCAAGTGAATGGACCCAATGGCTTCCGAGCACCTTTTCGACAAGTGCACGGGAATTCTACGGGGGATGGGTTTTCTTTGCAATTCGCGCATTGAAATCTGCTTATGCAACCACTCTACATTCGCAACAGCCTGACCCGAGAACGGGAACTTTTTGAACCGCTGAACGCGCCGCATGTTGGCATGTATGTTTGCGGCCCCACAGTCTACAGCAATGTGCACTTGGGCAACGTCAGGACTTTTCTCTCATTCGACATCGTTTACCGGTATTTGGTCTTCTTGGGATACCAAGTGCGCTACGTACGCAACATCACGGATGTCGGTCACCTGACCGGAGACAGCGATGAAGGAGAGGACAAAATCGGCAAAAAAGCCCGGCTCGAAAACCTCGAGCCCATGGAAATCGTTCAGCGCTACACGAATGATTTCCACGATGTGATGCGCCTCTTCAACATCCTGCCCCCGTCGATTGAACCCAGTGCAACAGGTCACATCATCGAACAAATCGAAATGATCAAAGCCATCCAAAAGAACGGCTTTGCATACGAAGCCGGTGGAAGTGTATATTTCGATGTGCGGAAATTCGCAGATTCCCATGGATATGGCGAATTGTCAGGTCGGAAAATTGACGAGCTCATGAACAACACCCGGGATCTCGACGGACAGTCCGAAAAGCGGGATCCTTTGGACTTTGCCCTTTGGAAAAATGCGGATTCCACTCACCTCATGCAGTGGCCATCCCCCTGGGGAAATGGGTTCCCCGGATGGCACTTGGAATGCAGTGTCATGAGCACAAAATATTTGGGTGAGCGTTTCGACATCCACGGTGGTGGCATGGATTTGAAGTTCCCACACCATGAATGCGAAATCGCCCAAAATATCGGTGCTCATGGCCAAGAGCGGCCTGTGCAGTATTGGATGCACGGCAACATGCTGACGGTGAATGGGCGCAAGATGGCCAAATCAGAGGGCAATGGATTCACACCTGAAGAATTGTTGACAGGACAGCACAAATTGCTTGAGCGAGGCTACTCTGCGATGACGGTGCGCTTCTTCATGCTGCAATGCCATTATGCGAGTACTTTGGACTTTTCCAACGAAGCCCTTCAAGCTGCTGAAAAAGGTCTGGATCGCTTGATGTCTGCTGTTGCCAAGGCCAATGATCTCAAGGCCGCAAATGAAGCGAATTCCTCCTTGGATATCCAAGCTTTACATCAAAGGTGCTTTGATGCCATGGGAGATGACTTCAACACCCCTGTCCTCATTTCGGTGTTGTTCGACGCTGTGAAGGTGGTAAACAACATTCACGATGGCCGGATGACAGCAGATGCAGACCAAATTCAAGCACTGCAAGCCCTCCTCGGCGACTTCACCTTCGACGTGCTTGGTCTGCGAGAGGAGGTACAGCATGCCGGCGAAACAGGCGATGGCGTTCGGGACGGCTTGTTGGATTTGTTGGTGAATCTTCGGACTACCGCTAAATCCAACAAGGATTGGACAACAGCGGACGCCATCCGTGACGCCTTGAGTCAATTGGGCATTACCATCAAAGACAGCAAAGATGGCAGTTCTTGGGAAGTTCAATAAAACTGGACTCGGTCTGGGCATCACAGCCCTTGTCTTGTTTTCATGCGGAGGTTCAAACCCGCCGGCCAATGCGCCCATCAATCCTTCCGAATGGGAGAAGCCAGGGGGCCAGGTAAATGAGAACAAAACTCGGATTGTTCCCCCGCAATTCGAAGCTGACTCGGCCTATCTTTTCATCCAACAGCAAGTGGATTTCGGGCCTCGAGTTCCCAATTCTGAAGGCCATATCGCCTGTGGGGATTGGCTGGCATCCGAATTGGAACGGCATGGAGCAACTGTTACGGTACAGCGTGGGCGGGTCCGGGCATTCGATGGCACCTTGCTGGACATTCGCAACTTCATCGGCGCTTTTCATCCCGAGCGAACGAATCGCGTGATGCTTTATGCTCACTGGGACACCCGTCCCTTTGCTGACAAGGACACGATTCGCCAACGCGAACCCATCGACGGAGCCAACGATGGAGGAAGCGGTGTCGGGGTGTTGCTGGAAATTGCAAGGCACTTAAACGATGAATCAATGCCCAGCAATTTGGGCGTTGACATTGTGTTCTTCGATGCAGAGGATTATGGCACACCTGAATGGGCCACCAGCGACCAAAGGGACTTTCGAGATTGGTGTTTGGGCAGTCAGTTCTGGGCCAATCAACCCCACGAAATCGGTTACGCTGCACGTTATGGCATTTTGTTGGATATGGTTGGGGCGAAAGATGCTGTCTTCAACCAAGAAGGCACATCCATGGCCTTTGCACCATCACTGGTGAAGCGCATTTGGAGTGCTGCAGAACGACTGGGTCATGGCCATTTTTTCCAAACCCAAGTCACACCAGAAACAATCGATGACAACTTGTTTGTTTCACAACTGGCCGGCATCCCCAGTGCCAACATCGTGCACTACCAAGTCCAAGTGCTCCCCATGGGGTATGGGCCTTTCCACCACACCCACCAAGACAACATGGACATCATCGACCCCACTACCCTTCAAGCCGTGGGCGAAACGGTCATGGATGTCGTGTGGAATGACTGAGGAGCATTTGTCCACGATGCCTCGCGCATAACGTTTTGTCCGAAGGTGCCATAAGTGCTCTCTTCCCCCGTAAGTTCACACCCATGGTGATTGAGCCAATGCATTTCCAATGGCCACGTGGCCGATTTGCCCGGAGAACCCTGCAAACCGTCATTTTCAGCAGTTTCATGCTTTGGGGCATCTATTCGGGAAATCCGGTTCATGCGCAGCCCCCCGCACAGGCCAAACCCATGGAAGATGCCGCCACCGCCTCCGTCATGATTGCACGCGGTGATTCATTGCAAGCCGCTGGAAAATGGGTAGCGGCCTTGTCCATGTACAAGGGTGCTCAACAACGCACCTATGATCCTTGCTTAACCAGCCCGGCAGCCGCTGGCATCGCGGAAGTGCACCTGAAAAGCCTGAACTACCATGAAGCCCGCTGGTCCACCGAGTCCGCTGCTGAATTCGCCGCACAATGTGGACACCCCCATGAACTCATCCTGCGCATCAGTGATTTGTGGATTGGATTGAATGAAGACATTGCCGCCCGGGATTTGATTGATGCCGCTTTGGAGGCCCATCCGCATCCAGCCCTCTGGTCAGAAAAGGTCTTGCTAGCCCAACTTTCAGGTCATCCAGAAAGCATCTTGAGGGCTTTCAAAACCTGGGCTTCAGGAGATGGTGAACGCGATACGCCATTGCGTGTTGCACAGGTTCGCGGGGTGGTCCTTCAGGCCCAAATCATGCGGGATACGGTTTGGCATGCACACGAAGAGCGGGCCTTTGAGGAAGCCCTCGCAGCCATTTCTCCTTTGGAGGAATGTGCACTTCGGGAGCAGGTGTATTTGGTCTTGAAGGCAAAAGGCCAAGTCCTTGATGCACTGCAGTGGGCCCGAATCATCCGCGACAAAACCCCAACGGATGATCTCGCCGGCCTAACCCTGGCAGAACTGCGCATCGCCCATTGCGCCCGTGATGCCCACCGCCCCCTTGACGCCCTGATTGCATACCACGAAGCAGAGCGCGCGGCACGAAAGACTGGAGACCGCACCTTGCTCGCCGAAACCTTGCGCCAAGTCGCCTCATTCGAAACGGACCGGGGCCACCACAGAGCAGCCCTTGCGGCTTGGTCACAAGTGGACAGCCTGCAACAACTGATGCTGGCTCAGTTGACACCTGCCAACATCCGCAACCGCCGTGACTTCAGCACATTCGTCTCCCCCATTGCAGATGCCTTCGACCAGGCCGCCGAAGACCATTTGGCGGCATTTTCTGCAACCTCTCGAAGTGTAGATTTGCGGTCAAACCCTTGGGTTTGGGTGGCCGTTATCGGTTGGATTGGATTGCTCTCTTTTGCAATGAAAAATCGGGCCCTTCACCGAATTGTGCAGCGAGAAAGACAGCGATTGGTCACCCTCCGGCAATGGATTCATGCGAATCCGTCGCTGGATGTACCCGCATCAGAGGGCGAAAACATCAACTTGCGCGAACTCTCCCTGGTTCCGAAGATTCACGGCGAACCCGTAGAATCCATCGAGTCCATCCTCCAAAGTTTAGATGAGGCAATCGACCACCCCATTGAATTCGAAATCCTGAGTCTCCGCCCCATTTTGCTGCCTTTGTCGATGGGGCGGAAAATTCGACCCTTGGTGAGGGAACTCCTGAAGTTGCAAACGCATTCGGAAATTTTTGGATCCGCACCCATCCACATCCAAGTCATTGACCGAGAGCGGGAATGGCAAATTCGTTTGAATGGACCGCGAATCAGCACGGCCCCAAGCCTGCGTGCCTTGTTTCAACCTCTTCCCAATCTGCAGACCAGCGAATCGGGCATGTGGCTTCGATCTGCCATGCGAGATCTCGCCGCTCAGCTAACGGTGGAAAGGAGCGAGGGCCACAGTGAATCTTGGGTCTTCACCATGCCCAACCTTCAAGCCTGAAGGGGGTTAACGCTCGCCAGAAAATTGCTCTAAAAAGCGAATGTCATTCTCAAAGAATGCGCGCAAATCACCGATGCCATATCGGAGCATCGTGATGCGCTCGATGCCCATGCCAAATGCAAATCCGGAATATTTTGTGGAATCAATCCCGGAAGCCTCCAAAACATTCGGATCCACCATTCCACATCCCAAAATCTCCAACCATCCCGTGCCTTTGGTGATCCGCTTGTCCACCTCGGTTTTCAGTCCCCAGTAGACATCCACTTCTGCACTGGGTTCCGTGAACGGGAAATAGGAAGGCCGCAAACGAATCCGAGCGTCGGGTCCGAAGAAGCGTTGTGCAAAGTGCAGCAAGGTTTGTTTCAAATCTGCAAAAGACACGCCTTCATCGATGTAAAGCCCTTCGATTTGGTGGAACATGCAATGTGCACGGGCCGAGATGGCCTCATTGCGGAACACGCGACCCGGCATGATGATTCGCATGGGAGGCTTGCGTTTTTCCATCTCCCGAACCTGCACAGAACTCGTGTGTGTTCGCAACAGGAGGTCAGGATCTCGCTGAACAAAAAAAGTGTCTTGCATGTCACGAGCGGGATGCTCGGGCGGAAAATTAAGTCCGCTGAACACATGCCAATCGTCCTCGATTTCGGGTCCCTCCGACACACTGAATCCCATCTCTTGAAAGATGCCCACCATTTCTCGGCGAACCACGGACAACGGGTGGTGGGTACCGACAGGTATTGCCCCCGATGGACGTGTGAAATCCTCCCCTGATTGCTCGACGGATTGAGCGCGATTGAAGTGGTCTTGGGCCGACTTGACTTTTTCTTCGACCGCCTGCTTCAGTGCATTCAACATGGGACCAATCTCCCTTTTGTCTGGTCCAGGGACCTCCTTGAATGCCGCCATCATGTCCTTCATGCGGCCCTTTCTGCCCAACCAATCGATGCGAAAAGCCTCCGTCGTCTCAGCATCGGGCAAATCAACTTCGGACACCTCAACAAGGGCAGATTCCAACAATTCCTTCATGACTTGTAATTGCTGCTGGCACTTAATTCTTGAGGATTTCCATAGTCATTCGAACATCCTCCAAAGGCCGATCCCCACGCGCAGTTTGTACACCCGCAATCGAATCAATGACATCCAAACCTTTCACCACTTGGCCAAAAACTGTGTATTGTTGATCCAGGAAAGGCGTCCCTCCCACTTCAGCGTAACGGGCGAGTTGCTCTTCTGAATAATGAAACTCTGGCTGATTTGCCATGCGACCCGCATTGATGCGATTCTCCATGCTTTGCACCTGTTCGGCACCCATGACGGAACCTTGAACCAAATAAAATTGAGACCCCGAAGAGTTTCGGTCGGGATTGACCTGGTCCCCTTGTCGGGCAGCAGCCAAAGCACCTTTATAATGCAACAAGTGGGGATTGAACTCCGCGGGAACCGTATATCCTGGACCACCATTCCCAAGGCGAGCACCCTCAGGAGCCGCCTTGCTATTGGGATCTCCACCTTGAATCATGAATCCGCTGATCACGCGGTGAAACAACAAGGAATCATAAAATCCCTCCTCCACCAATTTCAAAAAGTTGTCACGGTGTTGTGGGGTTGAATCGGACAAAGCCACTACCATGTCCCCGTAATCTGTGGAGATGCGCACCCGCACCGAACCTTGGCTTTCCTGTTGGCATCCGCCTGCTGAAATCATGGCCGTGGCCAGAACCACCATGGCAAAAGAGCCAAAAAACTGCTTGACATTCATAATTTTTCGATATTTGAGCACTCTCAAGTGACCTGCAAAGTTAGAATCGGTATGCGTACAACCCACTTCTTTTACCTGTTGATTGGCGGTATTCTTTCCCTTCTGTCCTTCACGGGCTGCTATGAGGTTGAAGAAACCATTGCAAATGTTACTGTCCTCAATGAGTTTGGTTCACCTGTTCAAGGGGCATCCGTGCGGTTGTATGCTTTTGGGAGTGTGGATGAAGATTTTATCGGTGAGCCGCGTTTTGACACCACAGATGTGACGAACGCTGCGGGATTGGTGTCCTTCAACTTCTCCGAATTTTACGTGGATGGGCAAGTCGGCTTTGCCGTTCTCGACATTGAAGCCACCAAGGCATCACTTGAAGGTGCTGGGCTGATCAAGGTGGAGGAGATGACCACCAGTGAAGCCACGGTTTATATTGAATGAGGTGACCTGAAAGCCGCTAAGGCTTGATTTCGGCGGCGAGGGATTCATCGATCCAGACCTGGAAGTATTCCACCAATGCCCGCCTCATCAACAATTCTTGATCCTCTTGCGTATAAGCGGGAATGGGCTCTCGGAGCTCAAACACAGGCCACCCCATTTCATCTTGTCCCGTTTCCTCGTAATGACCGTAAGGTGCGAGTAGCGTGCAAACCCCCACATGCATGATGTCCACCTTTTCATCTTTCTTGAATTTTCGGAACCCCTGGGCACATTCTTGCAAGCCGACAGCGAAAACCATGTTTGTCAAATCTGGCCGTTCACCAAACCGACGCTCCATCAATTTCAGCAGCTGTTGCCAGTCTCGCTCGAATGCATAGTCCATGATTCAAAATTAAGGTGTTTGCCCCGAGGACTGGTGACGCCAATCAAAAAAGCCCGGTCCCTCAGAACCAGGCTTTTCAACTCAAAATTGTCGGGATGACTGGACTTGAACCAGCGACCACACGTCCCCCAGACGCGTACTCTACCAACTGAGCTACATCCCGAATGGGCGGCGAAGGTACGTAATTTTCGAAAAGCTACCTTTGCAATCCTGATTCACTGAAATGAAAATATCGTATCGTTGGTTGCGGGAGATGATCCCCACATCTATGACGGCTGAAGAGGCCAGCGCGGTGTTGACTGCAACGGGCTTAGAAGTCGAGGGCATTGAGCAAGTGGAAGACATCGCAGGCGGATTGAAAGGGCTAGTGGTTGGTCGGGTTTTGGCCTGTGAACAACACCCGAATGCCGACCGGCTCCGCGTGTGTCAAGTCGATATCGGAAGCCCTGAAAGTCCGCTGTCCATTGTCTGTGGCGCAGATAATGTTCGAACGGGATTGGATGTGATTGTTGCCACTGTCGGAGCCACACTTCATCCCATAGCTGGTGAGCCTTTCAAAATCAAGAAAGGCAAGATTCGGGGTGAAGCATCGATGGGGATGATCTGTGCCGAAGATGAGATTGGGGTGGGCAATTCACATGCCGGAATCATCGAGCTTAAGGGGACTTGGCCGCCGGGAACTTCAGCTGCAGAAGTATTTGGGCTGGGCACAGACGAGGTGATTGAAATCGGATTGACGCCCAACCGCACCGACGGCATGAGCCATTGGGGAGTGGCGCGGGATTTGGCCGCTGGCTTGGTCCATGAAACGGTGAAAGGAACGCGGGAAACACCCACATTAATGCCTTCCTTCACGCAAGCCCCGAAGCTAGATGACGGTGACTTGTCCGTCACCATTGATGTCGAAGATGGGCAAGGTGCACCGCGATATTGTGGATGTATCTTGGATGGCGTTCAAGTCGGTCCTTCACCGGATTGGGTCCAAAAAAAACTGCACGCCATCGGGGTGACACCCATCAACAACATTGTAGATGCCACGAATTACGTCTTGCACGAAATGGGCACTCCCCTTCATGCTTTCGATGCAGACAAAATCGGTGGGCAACAAGTGAAGGTGCGGCGGGCGAAATCGGAGGAGGCATTCACCACCTTAGATGGTGTGAAACGAACCTTGGATCCCACGGATTTGGTCATTGCAGATGCCGATCGGCCCATGTGTTTGGCAGGGGTGTTTGGTGGTGAAACCAGCGGCGTAACAGATGACACAAACCGGGTGTTCCTGGAATCGGCCTGGTTCGACCCGGTTTCAGTGCGAAAAACAGCCCGTCGACATGGATTGTCCACGGATGCTTCTTTTCGTTTTGAACGGGGAGTCGACCCCGCTTTGACTTGGCGCGCATTGGAGCGCGCAGCCCAGTTGATTACCGAATGGGCGGGGGGTGAGGTTGTTGGCGAGGCAGGAAAATGTGTTGAAGCTGGTCGAGTGCCTGGCCCGGCAACCATTTCCCTGCCATGGAAACAATTGCATTCGTTGATCGGAGAACGCATCCCTGCCGGACGCGTCGAATCCATCTTAACATCTTTGGACATCGAAATCCTCGAGTCCACCGATGCAGCGATGACTTTGCGGGTTCCGGCATATCGGGCCGATGTCACCCGGCCTGCCGATGTCGTAGAGGAAATCTTGAGAATTCATGGGTTTGACCGGGTCCCATTGCCCAAACGCATGGCCATCACCCTTGATGTTGTCGACGGCCCCAACTGGGACGAAGCCAGACTCCGCATGAGCGAAGTACTTGTCAGTCGCGGGTTTTCTGAAATCATGAACAATTCACTGACCCGTGCAACGGATGTGGAAACCTTTTTGGCCCAGAGCGGAAAAGAAGATCCATCTCTCAATTCATCGGACTTCGTTGAAATGCTCAATCCCTTGAGTTCAGATTTGGCGGTCATGCGCCAAACCCTTCTCTTCCAGGGTTTGGAGACCATCGCCCGCAATCGAAACGTTCAAAAAGCCAATCTCCGGTTGTTTGAATTGGGGCGGACTTATAAGCGAAAAAGTGACGGTGGATTCCTGGAAACCGAGATGCTTGGTCTCTGGATGAGCGGTGATGTTCAACCGGAAAACTGGAAACAAAAGTCTCGAGAAGTCGAATTGCAAGATTTGAAAGGAGATGCCGAGGCCTTGTTACAAACCTTGGGCATTGCATCTGAACTCATTCCCATGCTCTCTGCGGAAGGCTACTTTTTGGAAGGACTCCAATGGGAAACGCGCACGCGTGGTGACCGGGGCAAGTGGGTGGCAAGCGGCGAAGTCGTGGGCCGTATGGGACGGGTTCACCCGGATGCCAGTGCCCTAAAAGATTTGGCCAAGGTGCCGATTTTTTATGCGGAATTTGACGTCCAAAAACTTGTGATGTTAATGGAAAGGCGATTGGTTCGGGCAACGAATTTGCCCAAATTCCCATCCGTGCGCAGGGATTTGTCGCTGTTGGTCCCCCAGCACGTCACCTTCGAGCAAATGGCCTCATCGGTTAGGTCCAGCGGGGGCAAACTTGTCCAGAAGGTGGGCTTGTTTGATGTCTATAGTGGGGATGGCTTGCCTGAAGGCATGATCTCCTACGCCATCAGCATCACTTTACAGGACGAAAGCAAGACCCTGAATGACAAACAAATCGACAAAACGATGCAACGCATTCTGGGTCAACTGCAATCCGAAACTGGCGCGTCATTGCGCCAACAAACGTCGGCCCCTCAGGCATGAGTAAACGCGAAAAGCCGTTCCATGTTCCGCCCGTGCACCGGCGTCACATGGGCTATCAGTTGGCCTTGCCATGGGTTTGGTCTGGCATCACCCGCTTCCATCGCTCCTCAGTGATTTCGGGATTGGACAATATGCCTGAACCCAAGGTTCCGACCATCATTGTCTGCAATCACCAAAATGGATTGATGGATCCCATCATTCATTCTTCCTTTCTCCCCCATCATCACATTCATTGGTTGACGAGAAGCGACATTTTCTACAAAAAAATCATTCGCATGTTGTTGTTCTCGTTCAACATGTTGCCCGTTTTTCGACAGCGAGATCGCTTGTCAGATATCCGGGAAAGGAACCAAAAAATCTTCGAAGTTTGCGTGGAACGACTGGCATTGGGCGCGGTTGTGGGTTTGTTTCCAGAAGGCAATCACCATGGTGCGAGGGGACTTCGCCCTTTGAAACGTGGCGTGGTTGACATGGTGACCATGGCTGTCAACTTCAATGACAGCATGATGGATCGGCTGCAAGTCATCCCGGTGGGACTGGATTATGAACAATATGATGGATTTCAACGCCGCTTGAGTTACCGCATGGGCGCGCCCATTCGTTTCCAAAAGCACTTGAAAAGAGCCCAAAATGGCCACTGGGAAATGGACCTCGCCCCATTTTTGGATGAGGTCTCCGATGCGTTGAGACAATTGATGGTCGACATTCCTTCCGGTGAGGTGGCGTCGACTGACTGGGTTCCCTATGTCGGGGCCTTGCGAACCACAGAGCTGAAGGGCCCTGATTTTGATGCGACTAGAGACCAAATCCAAAACCTGCGCCACCATCCCGATCCCCAGTCCGTGGTTGCTGCTGCGCAGGCATTGCGGGACAGCCACCTCCTGAAACGTTTACGGCCTGAAGACATCGGACGACATGCCGGCGAAGTCCGGAAATCCCGGATTTGGCCTTGGCTGTTGACACCCATCATGCTGCCTTTGGGTTGGACCTTGTGGCCAGTCATGGTGTTTCTGAAAAAACAAGCCGACCGCCGGATCAAGGACATCTGCTTCAAAAGCACGTTCAAGACCACCTCTGGCATGGCGTTATTCCCCATCATCTGGTTGCTCTGCTCAACTCTGGTGGCCCTCATTGTGGGATTGGACAGCGATGGCTGGAGTTGGACTGCTTTCGGTGCCTCTTATGGATTCAACCTCATCGGCACCCGCATTGCGGGATCATGGTACGGTTGGATGCGCGATGAATGGGGAGCGCAGGCGGCACAAAAATTCTGGAACCGCGGAGGCGCAGATGTTTCGGTTTGGTCTGAATATGTGAAAACAATTGAGAAGAAATGAGCAATCAAAGCAATTGGCGGATTCAAGGCATGCAGCACATCGGCATTGCCATCACCGACATGGATGCCACTTTGCGGCTGTATCGGAAGCTGTTCGGGATGGATGTGCCATTTTTCGACAGCGTCCAAGACGCTCCCTTGATGGACAGTCACACGCGGGGGAAAACCATCACCAAACGCGCCAGCATGGTGATGAACCTCCAAGGCGGCTGCGCATTTGAGGTGCTCAGGCCCACCTCATTTGAGCCTGTCAGGGCTTCATGGGACATCGGAATGGGCGATTTGGGCTTGACCACGGTCCAGATGAAAACGCCTGATATTCAGCGAATGCATGCACATGCCCGAAATGTAGTGGGTGAGGCGTGCGATGCTTCTCTTCGAAAAACCCCTTGGGGTGCGGAAACTTTTTATCTGCGCGATTCCGATGGGACCTTATTTCAGGTTCTTGAGGCCCCTGACTTCTTCGCGGACCATGGACATCCTTCGGGTGGAGCCGTTGGGGTCACCATCGGTGTCAAAGACATGGAGGCGTCCATGCACCTTTATGCGAACTTGCTGGGATTTTCTGACGTCGTTTGGGATGAAACTGGGGTGCAATCCGATTGGGCAGATTTGCCCCATGGTGACAGTGTTTTCCGTCGGGTTCGGCTCACACAACCCGGAGAAACTTTGGGCGGATTCGGCCCCGTGACCGGTCGAACATACATCGAACTGGTAGAAGCCAAGGAACGGACAGGCCGGTTCATTTTCGAGAACCGCATTTGGTGTGACACGGGGATTGCACACCTTGGATTTGATGTCCGAGGCATGGACGCTTTGGGCGAGGCATTGGCGCCCGAGGGCTTTGGATTCCGTTGCGACACGGCAGATGCCATCGGTATGGGTGAAACCAAAGTCCACTGTACATACATCGATGATCCCGACGAATGTTGGCTGGAGATGATTGAAGTCCACAAGATTCCAATCATTGAAAAGTGGGGGTTGTTTTTGAATGTCCAAAAACGCGGAGCCGACGCTCCACTGCCAAAATGGATGCTCAAGGCCCTCCGCTTCAGTCGAATTCGCGACTGATGCTTAAGATTCGGTAAAAGTGAGGTAACATCAAATCCACGAACTTTACCCCATGCTTAAGTCCAAGATTTTACTTGTTGACGATGAACCAGATATCCTGGAATTGTTAACGTACAATTTGGAAAAAGAAGGTTTTGAAGTGCACGTGGCCTGCAACGGAAGAGAAGGAGTGCAAGTGGCACGGCAAGTCATTCCTGATTTGATTTTACTCGATGTGATGATGCCTGACATGGATGGCATGGAGGCCTGTATCCAAATCCGAGAAGAACCCAAACTGTCCCATGTCATTGTGGCCTTCCTCACTGCACGTGGCGAAGATTATAGCCAAATCGCAGGTTTTGACGCTGGCGCGGATGACTATATCCAGAAACCCATCAAACCACGTGTTTTGGTCAGCCGAGTGAAAGCCTTGCTCAGGCGCTCAGATCCGCAAGCAGAGTTGGAGGAAATTCAAGTGGGCATTGTCATTGACCGAGACCGGTATCTGGTGCTGAACAACGGGGTAGAAATGTCACTGCCCAAGAAGGAGTTTGAACTGCTCAGTTTGTTGTCCTCGCAACCTGGAAAGGTTTTTACACGCGAACAAATTCTCTCCAAAGTTTGGGGCAATGATGTGGTGGTGGGTGACCGAACCATTGATGTCCACATTCGCAAATTGCGTGAAAAGCTAGGGGATGAACATTTCAAGACGGTGAAGGGCGTGGGTTACAAGTTTTCCCAAGAATTCCCCAAACCTAGCGCATGAAAGTGGCGAGCCCTTTGCGCGTGGCGATTTGGATGTCGATTACGGTGATTGCCGCTACAGCCTTGGTAGAGGTGCTCGTCCTGATGTTGATGAGGCCGCACATTTTACCCGGAGAGCATATGAACATTCTCCATTGGGTCGGTGCCCTCACTATTCCTTTGGTCATTGGTGGAGTGGCATTTGTTTCCATGCTTTGGTTTTTCAAGCGAATCGTCCTCAACAAATTGCTGGGTGTTTTCAAATTGTTTGATCGGATTGATCGAGTCAAAGCCTCGCAAAAAGAAGGACCTTTGGGATTGAGCACAGATTGGGACAAATTCTTGCGGAATCGGGCCAAACTTTGGAATTCAAGTCACTCCACCAAACTCGAAGCGCTGCAAGACCGAGATAACTTCCGCAAGAATTTCATCGGCAATCTGGCCCATGAGCTCAAAACCCCGCTCCAGTCCATCCAAGGATATGTACTGTCCTTGCTGGACGGTGCTATGGATGACCCCGAGCGCAATCATCGGTTCTTGCAAAAAGCAGCTAAAAATGCCGAACGCATGGGCAATTTGCTGAACGATTTGGACGTCATCACAAAAGAAGAGGGAGGACGATTGGATTTGGAAATTGTGGAGTTTGACATCATTGATGTCGTCAAAGAAGTGATGGACAGTGAAGAACGCAGGGCCCAGCGGGCCAATGTCAAGTTGACCATCGATTCTGAATCTCCTGTCTCTTTGTATGCAAAAGGAGATTCCGGTTGGATTACTCAAGTTTTGAGCAATTTGGTGGTCAACTCGGTCAATTACGGACGGCAAGACGGTTCTGGTGAAACCCTCGTACGGGTGCGCGAAGAATCAGATAAAGTCTATGTCGAAATCGAAGATAACGGCATCGGAATTGACGAAGAATCCCAAGAGCGCATTTTTGAGCGGTTTTATCGCGTCGACAAAAGTCGTTCTCGGTTGGCTGGTGGCTCCGGTTTGGGTTTGGCCATTTGCAAACACCTCATCGAGGCGCACAACGAAAGCATCCAAGTGCGTTCTGAGGTGGGCAAAGGATCGGTGTTTTATTTCCGTCTGCCCAAAGCCTGATTAACCCATGGCTCGGACAAATGGATTGGTCTGGGCTTCCTTTCCAATGCTGGTGGCAGGACCGTGACCTGGATGCACCTCCATGTCTGCTGGCAGGACATACAATTCTTGGCGAATACTGTCGAAAAGCGTTTGGGCATCCCCACCAGGCAAATCCGTGCGTCCAACAGATCCATCGAACAAGGTGTCCCCCGCAATCACCCATGACCATTTGTGGCAAATGAACACCACATGTCCAGGGGCATGACCTGGGACATAACGCACTTCCAATTCGATGCTTTCCTCTTCCACCCCACCCCAAGTCAACACTTGTCCATGTTCCAAATCCAACCGGATCCCATCCGGCAGCGGATCCATTGGAAAACCGTACAACTGGGCAGCCAGGGGGGCCTGTCGATAGGTCTCGGCATCCATGGGGTGCAGCCTGGGTTCCAAACCGTAATGTGATGCAACATGAGCAAGCCCGGCCACATGATCCAAATGGGCATGGGTCAGTAGACATGACACCAGCTCTTTGCCCGTGGCCGTGACGGCGACATCAAAGGCCTTGCGCTCGGCGGCATTCGACATGCCGGGGTCGACCACGATGCAGGCCCGATTGGACACCTCCACGAGGTAAGTGTTCTCCCCAAATGGGCCAAAAGCAAAATTGTGCAATCCTTTCATTCTGTCTGCAAAGGAAATGGTAATTTCGAATCGTGCAGAGAAGAATCCCCTGGAACTCATTCAATCCCGTCATTGGCGTTTGTCTATGGGTGGCGGTCGTCGGAATCAGCGGCGCACCAGCTCGTGCCCAGTTTCATGATGGTTCAAATATGATTTTCGGCAAAAACAGGGTTCAATACCGGGACTTTGTTTGGTCTTATTATCCCCTCGAAACCGGATTTGAAGTCTACCACTATCAAGGGGGGCAAGAATTGGCTCAGCGCGTGGTCCGGATGCTGCCCCGCGTGCAGAAAGACATCGAAACTTTGTTGGATCGTTCTCTCGACCCGCCCATTCAAATTTTGGTCTACAACAAACAATCCGAATTCCGGCAATCCAACATCGGGGCCAGTCAAGGAGAAGATGTGAACATCGGCGGCACAGCCACCTTGATTGATGGCAAACTGTTCCTCTATGGTACGGGCAACACCGCGGATCTTGAACGCCAATTGCGACAAGGGTTGACCCGCATCTTGTTTGATCAGATCCTGTTTGGCGGCAGCTGGCAGGACGCCTTGCGAAATAGCTCTATCCTTCAATTCCCTGACTGGTTCAAAGAAGGACTGTTCAGCTACGCGAGCATTCCTGAAAGTGCGGCTTGGAATGCCGCTTTGGGTGACGACGCCCGACGTGGAGCTTTTGGCCGCATTGAGCAAGCCGATGATGACGAAATGCGGCGGTTGGGCCATGGCGTATGGAAATTTGTGGCGGACATTTTTGGCGAACCGACGGTGGCGAATGTCATTTACATGTCGCGCGTATCCAGGAGCATTGAAAGTGGCTTTTTGTTCGCCATCGGCATGGATTTGAGCGAGCTGCTGGAAGAGACTGCGGCTTATCATTCCGAGGGTGTGGCCAAATGGGAGTCGGACCTGCCTCCCTTGTCCACTCGAAAAGATCGTCGACTGGCCAAACGAGATGGCGGAGATCTACCTGAAAAACTGCGACGACACCTCAAATACCAACGTGTAGCCATGCATCCAGATGGCACAAAAGCCGCCATGGCCACGGAAGAAAGAGGTCAATTGCGGGTTTGGTGGGTAGATTTCGCTTCAGGCAAAACTCGGTGCATTGCCAAGCATGGTGCCAAAATTGATCGCATTCAGGACGATACTTTTCCTGTCTTTGCTTGGCACCCAAATGGCCGCATTCTCACTTACACTTTGGAACAGCGAGGGCGGGCATTTTTGGTCAATGTGGATCTCGAAACCGGTGAGTCCGTGGAAAAAGAACTGTTCCGCATCGACAAGGTATTGTCCATGGACTACGCCCCAGATGGGCGCACAATCGCATTTAGTGGGGTTCGGGAAGGACGCTCAGACTTGTATCTCTACCAAGTCATCGGGAACACGCAAGCTCCGATTTGGGAAGATGCCTGGGATGATTTGCACCCCCACTTCCTTCCTGATGGCGATCGAATTGCTTTCGCCTCCAACCGCCCCAATGATTCTTGGCCCGAAGCCCGACAGGAGCCTGCCATGCCTTCGGACAAATCCAAGGATATTTTCGTGTTGGATTTGGCCCAAGATCAACCTCAACTCACCCAATGGACGGCAACGGCTTTTGTTGATGAAGTTTGGCCCCAACCCTGGACCGAAAACCGAGTCGTTTTTCTCCGAGAGTCGAATGCTTCCCACAGACAACGTCATGTGTTGGCTTGGCGAGACAGTGCTGTGGCGGCCATTGACACCACCATTCACTACCGATATTTCACCGAAGAACAACTTTTCAGCGATGTGAAATGGGCCGTTCAAAACGTGGAGTGGCTGCCCACAACAGGACAAGTGGCCAGCACCCATCAACACGCAGGTCACTTGTACTGGGAATTGAATGATGCCCCAAGGAATGAAATGGAAGGGGCCACACTCGATTTGAACAATGGCAAACGGGAAGAAGTGTTGCCAAATTGGAGGTGGGTGCCCGGCACAGGAGAAGTGGACGTTCGGGACTACGTATTTGGTGCATTGGTATCGAACAACCCCGTGCAAAAAGCCCGGCCCAGTGCCCCCGTCCAAACAGATACAGAATCCGATCAAGACTTGCCCGCTGTCCCTTTGCCCAAGCCACGGAACTACCGCATGAATTATGCCCTTGAAGCCGTCACTTCTCAGTTAGACAACACGTTTGGCGGGGCGTTCTACCAGGTATACAATGGCGTCACTTCGGTCCAACCAGGTCTCGGGGCATTGACGAAGGTTTCTGCCACCGATTTGTTCGAAGATCGTCGCTTTATCGCCGGCTTCCGCCTAGCCGGAAGCCTTGAAAACAGCACCTACGCCATTGGGTATTCCGACCTCAGTCGCAGAGTGGACCGAAGCTTTTCCTTGGAGCGGCAGGGGCAACAACAATTCACAGCGAACGGGCAAAGCCTCATCGAGACCCACATTCATACCCTGAGACACCGGTGGAGTTACCCGTTCGATGAAGTGCGGAGCCTGCGCCTGAACGCTGTGTATCGATTGGACCGCAACGCGTACCTCGCCATTGATGCATTCAATTTGGCGAAAAACACCACCTTCAACAATGCCGTTGGCCTGGAATTGAGTTATGTCTTCGATGCCACTCGTGAACGAACCTTGAACATTCGGGAAGGCCGCCGTTCCAAAGTGTGGGCGGAGATGTACGTGAATCCTGCTGAGCAATCGAAGACATTTGGAACCGTCGGGTTCGACTTCAGGAAATATGTACCCATTTATGGTGATTTCATCTTCGCAATGCGCGCGTCAGCAGACATTTCCATTGGATCTGATCGGCTGTTACACCTTTTGGGTGGAGTGGACAATGCATTGGCCTTGAGCCAAAACACAGGCACTCCCATCGATCCGAACATCAACTACGCTTATCAGACGCGGATCACCCCATTGCGTGGGTTCAGTACGAATGCCCGCAATGGATCACACATGGCTTTGGTCAACGCGGAATTGCGCCTTCCCCTCATCAGCACTTTTGTTCGCAAACCCATCAAATCGGATTTTGTGCGGCATTTTCAAGTGGTTGGATTTCTGGACTGCGGAACGGCATGGAACGGACTTCACCCCTATTCCATGGATAACACCTTCAATCAAACGTCAGTGGAACAAAATCCCATCACGGTCACCATCGACAACAACCGAGAACCTGTGATCGGCGCCACTGGATTTGGTATGCGTTCCCGGGTACTGGGATATTGGTTGCGAGCAGACTGGGGCTGGGGTGTCGACAACGGGCGGTGGCAAAAACGAATTTTCAGTTTGGCCTTCAGCATGGACTTTTGACGCCACGTTTACGAATCTGACAACAATTTCACAATGGCTTTGAACGCCATATTTCCTGCAACGTATAGCATAAATATGGCGAACACCAACCGGAGCACTGTGGGGTGGAGTTTCAGCGACCAACGGCTGCCCAAGTAAGCCCCAATGATGAAGGTGACCGCGAGGAGACCTGCATGATAAAAGTTCACATGGCCCGCCTTGTAGTAACTCATCACGGCCAATATGCCAATGGGTGGCAACATCATCGCCAGAGACGTTCCCTGTGCCCCGTGCTGTGTCATTCCCAAGAAGTAAATCAAAGCTGGAACAATGACCATTCCACCCCCAATTCCCACAAAACCACTCGCGATTCCGGCCACGAGACCAATCAATAACAACGTCAAAATTGGAATCCAATCCATGGAAAGGGATGTTGGAAGTTGAACAGAGAGACTATGGCCCAAAATACCGCCAAAAACTCAAAGGCAATTCCTCAAAGTCAATTGGCAAATTCACTCAAAAACTTGATGCGAGCCAACCGAAGTTCTTCTTCTGAGTAAACATCATTGAATTCATCAACAACGGCATCCAAGCCCGAATCCTCGGATTCTTTGAAGAAATCAAAGAGCTCCTCAATGCTGTCTTCATCGAGGGTTTCATCGATGATGTAATCCAAATTCACCCGGGTCCCGGCAGAAACGATGTTTTCAATTTCCTCGAGCACTTCTCCAACTGCGAGGCTGGTGGAGCGCGACATGTCCTCCAATTGGACCTTGCGGTCAATGTGTTGAATGATTTGAACCTTCGCAGAAGACCTTCCTGAGGCAGATCGAACCAGCAAATCATTTGCGCGCTCAATGCCCTCGGAATCAACATGCCTTCGAATCAGTTCTAGAAAAGGCTGTCCAAACTTTTTCGCTTTGCCCGACCCCACACCAGTGATTCGGAGCAACTCATCGTCGGTCATCGGATAATGAATCGCCATTTCATCCAGTGAAATGTCTTGGAAGATCACATATGGAGGCAAGCCATGTTGTTCCGAGACTTCCTTCCGAAGCTCGACCAACATCTTCTTGAGATGTTCATCCGTAGCGCCTCCTTGCCTTCCACGGGTTTGTGACATGACATCACCCTCATCAACATCCGAATAATCCCTTTCCTCGACCAATTGCAATGCACGTGGATTGCCCAGAAATTCCAAGCCCGACGGAGTCAATTTCAAAACACCATAGGTTTCAATGTCCTTTCGCAGCATGCCCAGAACGATCAACTGGCGGATCACACCATGCCAAAAACGCCCAGGTTTTTCGTTGCCGCGATTCCAAAAAGCACTTGCATCTCCACGGTAATCCTCAATTTCTCGATTTCGATCCCCAATCAATACACCAACGATGAATGGGGCCCTGAACTTCTGCTCATGCTCATGGATGGCACTGATAACCAAATGGGCTTCTTCTTGTCCATCCCAATGCGGTCGTGGGTTTCGCATGTTGTCGCACATGTCGGCCCCGGGGCCATTGACTTCATCGAAAGTCTCACCGAAGTAATGCAGCAAAAATTTTCGACGTGACATGGCCGTTTCGGCATAGGACATGACTTCTTGCAACAATTGATTGCCAATTTCCTGCTCGGCAATCGGCTTCCCCTGCAAGAACTTTTCCAACTTCTCAATGTCCTTGTGGCTATAGAAAGCGATGCAATGTCCCTCACCTCCATCCCTTCCGGCGCGCCCCGTTTCTTGATAGTAACTCTCCAATGACTTGGGCATGTCATAGTGAATGACAAAACGAACGTCAGGTTTGTCAATGCCCATGCCAAAAGCGATGGTCGCTACAATCACATCCACATCCTGCATCAAGAATTGATCTTGAATATTGCTGCGCGTATTGGCATCCATTCCAGCGTGGTAAGCCAGTGCCTTGACCCCGTTCACCCGAAGCACCTCCGCAATTTGCTCGACTTTCTTTCGACTGAGGCAATAAACAATGCCACTTTTCCCTACATGTCGATGGGCATGCTGAACGATTTGCTTGAGGGCATCTTTTTTCGGTCGAACTTCATAATAGAGATTGGGGCGATTGAACGATGCCTTGAAGGTCATCGCATCTTTCATTTCCAAATTCTTCTGGATGTCGCTTTGAACTTTCGGCGTGGCTGTCGCGGTTAAAGCGATGATGGGGATGTCAGCAATCTGCCTGATGATTTGACGAATCCGACGATATTCAGGTCTGAAATCGTGCCCCCATTCAGAAATGCAATGCGCTTCATCCACTGCCAAGAAACTCAAGCGAACGGATTTCAAGAACAGAATGTTCTCCTCCTTGGTTAAGCTTTCTGGCGCCACATAGAGCAGCTTCGTTTTGCCAGTCGCCACATCTTCCTTCACCCTCGCCGCCTCTGCACGCGTCAAACTGGAATTCAAATAATGGGCGATTCCCCGCTCCTCATGGTGTCCTCGAATGGCATCTACTTGATTCTTCATCAAGGCAATCAGGGGCGAAACCACAAGGGCTGTACCCTCCATCATGAGGGCCGGAAGCTGATAGCACATGGACTTTCCACCACCCGTTGGCATGATGACAAATGCATCCTGGCGCCGCAAAACGCATTCAACGACGGCTTCTTGCTCGCCTTTGAACTCATCAAATCCAAAAAAATGCTTCAACGCCTGTGCAGGCGTCATCTCAGCAATGTTCATAGGTTCCGTACGTTTGCCCTACTGAAAGGAGCGGGTTTGGTATAGGCCAAGGCCGACTCTGAAGATACAACGAATCTGGTGTCATTCCTCGTGAAATTGTCTAAAATCTGCCCGTCAAACTTTCAACAATGGACCTGCTCAACCGTGCAAAACTTACACTGAAGATCGAAAGCGAAGCGATTGCTGGTTGCATCAACCGATTAGACGCTTCTTTTGCCGAATGGGTGGAACGCATTCACGCTTCCTCTGGGCGGCTGATTGTCGCGGGCATTGGAAAAAGTGCTGACATCGGTCGGAAACTCGTCGCCACCTTCAACAGCACTGGCACCCAAGCAGCATTCCTACATGCAGCAGATGCCTTGCATGGCGACCTCGGACTTGTCCAATCTGGCGACATTGTGCTCTGCATTTCTAAAAGTGGAAACTCCCCTGAGATCAAAATGCTCATTCCTCTGCTGAAAAGCATCAGCACACCCATCGTGGCTTTGACCGGTAACCTTGAAGGAGATCTCGCTCTAGCTGCGGATTTTGTACTTGATGCTTCCGTCACACGTGAGGCCTGTCCGCACAATTTGGCACCCACGGCGAGCACGGCTGCACAACTGGCGTTGGGGGATGCTCTGGCCATGTGTTTGATGGAGGCACGTGGCTTCTCAGCGGATGATTTTGCAGCCTCTCATCCCGGAGGTGCCCTGGGCAAGCGCCTGTACACCCGCGTGTCCGATTTGCTGGATGCAGACCGAAAACCCGCCGTTTCATCGAATGCATCTTTGGAATCTGTGGTGTTGTCCATGAGCGAGGGGCGTTACGGTGCCACTGTGGTGACAGACGACGGCCAGCGAATCTTGGGCATTGTCACCGATGGGGACTTGCGGCGTGGATTGGAAAGAGGGTTGGCCACAGGCCAAACAGCTGGAGATTTGATGACACCGAATCCCCAAACCATCTCACCAAGTGCTTTGGCAGTAGAGGCATTCCAATGGATGGAGGCTGCGTCCATCACTTCCCTTGTGGTTTCAGAGGAAGACAAATACCTCGGATTGATTCACTTGCATGACATCTTGCGTGAGGGTATTTTTTGAGACCATCCAAGGGCTGAACCAAGATTGGGACAGTATTTTCGCATCAGAACTCAGCTTCCCTCATGCCCCTCGACCAACCCACAAACGCGCCAAATCGTGAAGTCGAAATGGGATTCCTCGATCACTTGGAGGAGTTGCGGCGGCGGCTGTTTTTCGCTGTGCTCGCCATCGTGGTGACGGGTGGTGCCTTGTTTGTCAACAAGGACTGGTTGTTTGATACCGTCCTATTCGGCCCTCGCAAGCCGGACTTTTGGACTTTTCAAATGCTTTGCGAACTGTCCAGATCCATGCAACTGGGTGAGGCATTGTGTGTCACAGAAATCCGTTATGAGCTGATCAACACCACCATGCTGGGCAATTTCACCACCCACATCTTGGTGAGTTTCATCGGAGGCATCATCCTCTCTTTTCCGTTGTTGACCCAACAAATTTGGGGTTTTGTTCGCCCTGCATTGAAGCCAGCTGAAGTCAAGGCAGCTCGGGGCATTGGTGCAGCGACGACCCTCTTGTTTTTCTTGGGTGTGACTTTTGGGTACTTCATCATTTCCCCGATGTCGTTGCAATTTCTAGGCAACTATGAGCTGGCTGACGTCGCCGCTCGAATCGGTGTGATGTCATACATGAAAACCATTGCCTCCATCACACTGGCCTCCGGGCTTATCTTTCAGCTGCCGGTCATTGTGTATTTCTTGAGCAAAGCTGGGCTGGTCACCCCCGATTTGCTGAAATCCTATCGCCGTCATGCATTGGTGGGAATTTTGGTGATCTCAGCAATCATTACGCCTCCGGACTTGACGAGTCAAATTTTGGTCTCGATGCCTGTCTTGGTCCTCTACGAATTGGGCATCATGATTTCCCGACGGGTCACCCGTAAGATGGCGAAAAACTGATGCCATGCGCGGCAAAGCATTCAAATGGACCTTGTGGATGTGGATTGGGCTATGGATTCCTGCATTTGCAGGGGCGCAAACAACCCGTGTTCATGGCCACGTATTTGATGGCGCCACTGGATCACCATTGCCTTATGTCAACTTGGCTTTCAGTGGATCTGGACAAGGCACCACTTCCCGCACGGATGGATCTTATGATTTGCGCACTGAGAATCGGCCCGGGCGGTTGCAAGTGAGTTTCATTGGATACACGCCCCAATCCATTGACATCCTCAAAGGCGTAGAAACAGAAATGAACATCGCCTTGGAACCAAGGGAAGTGTTACTGGGTGCAGCAGAGGTTCGTCCAGATGAGGAAGAAGTCAATCCGGCAATTCCACTTTTTGAGCGCATCCGTGCCGCCAAGTCCGAGAATGACCCATCCAGCATTCCCGCTCTTCGATTCAACAGTTGGTCACGAATTGAACTGGATATCAATGACATCCAAAAGGAACAAACTGAACGGTGGTATTGGGGACCCTTCCGGTTTGCGTTCAATTACATGGATTCTACAGAAGCCCGACCTGCACTGCCCTTGTTGATCGGTGAGTCCTTGAGCACACATCACCTTCAATCCGACCCCCGACGCAAGCAAGAAACCGTTCATGCGGCCCAACTGTCCGGCCTGGGTGAAGACGACAACCCCGCGGAGTTGAACAGTCGGTTTCCAGCCATCAATCTCTACGAAAACCGAATGCTCATCCTCGATCGGGCGTTCACTTCGCCCTTGCACGATCGGGGACAAATGCACTACCGGTATTACATCTTGGATACCGTCACAGTCGCTGAGCGGCCGACTTTTCATTTCGCTTTTGTCCCCAGACGGCGAGGGGAGCTGACCTTCGAAGGAGAAATGTGGATTGACACATTGAGCTTGGGTTTGGTCTCTGTTGAGGCCAAAATCAGCGAGGGCGCAAATGTCAATTATGTCCGAAGCATGACATTTGAACAGCATTATACCCGCAAAGAAGACCACTGGGTTCCTTCCGCCGAGAAAATGCTCATGGATTTCAGCTTGACGGAAAGCTCATTGGGTGTATACCTACGGCGAAACATCACCTTCAGTGATCACGAGTTGGCCACCAACTGGCCTGACAGCATCTGGAAGCCGGGACGATCCGTCATCTATGAAAGAGCCGGCACAAGACATGGCTGGGACGATTTGCGGCCAGGTCCATTGAATCACCGAGAAGCCGGCATTTATGAGATGGTGGACAGCATCACTGCAATGCGCGCATGGCGATTGCTGAAAAGCACGGGGTACTTCCTGGGGACAGGTTACATCCAAGCCGGACCTTTGGAATTGGGGGCATGGTGGTCAGCCTATTCATACAACCCAATCGAAGGGGACCGGTGGAGATTGGATGTGCAAACCAGCAACACATTCAGCAAAAAATGGCTCCCTGGGCTTTATGCCGCTTATGGTCGGACGGACGGACGTTGGAAAGGCGGCATTGATTTGCTCGTGGTTCAACGCAGGAGCCCCCGAACCGAATTCAACATCGCATGGCAACGGGACATGGAACAGTTCGGGATGGGGGGGGCTTTGGGTCAAGGAGAACTGCTGACGAACGCCATTCGAACCAACGCGGCGAGCAATCTATCGGAAGTGGAACGCTTCGAGGGAAGCGTGTTTCATGAATTTGGGAATGGCTTTACTTTTTTTGCAGAAGGAAGGCATCGCCAAGTGGCTCCTCGAGGAGAATTGGCCTTCTTGGATCCCGAAACCGGCGACCCTTTAACCGAGTTGGTGACCGCCGAAGTCACGATGTCCATGCGCTGGGCAAATGGTGAACGATTCGTAGCGGGGCAGTTCGATCGGGTGTCCTTGGGGACTGAATGGCCCGTTGTCACGGCCACAATGACCAAGGCCTTCCGAGGTCTTGCTGGCAGTCAATACAACTACACCCGAATGACGCTCTCTGCTGACGACAAAATCCGGTTGGGGTTGTGGGGGCGAATGGAGTGGTTTTCAGAGGCTGGTCTCTACACTGGATCTGCTCCGTTTCCATTCTTGGAGGTGGTTCCAGCGGCCGGCATCGTACTTTACAGTCAGGAGGCTTTTAACCTGCTGAATTTCTATGAACTCATTGCCGACCGCTGGTGGCGTTCTGCAGTAGAATGGCATGCTGAAGGATTGATTTTCAATTTTGTACCTGGGCTTCGGCGCCTCAAATTTCGAGAAGTAATTGGGGCCAAACTTCTGTTGGGATCTGCTTCCACCCAGCACGAAACCCTGATGGTGCTGCCCGCATCCACGCAATGGTTAAATGCCCCTTATTGCGAATTGAATGCCGGCATCGAGAACATTTTGGGCTTTTTGCGCCTCGATTATGTGATGCGATTGGACGCCCCTTCGGACCCCGAAAGACCAACATCTGGATTTCGCGTGGGGTTTTCAGTGGAACTTTAGGTATTCCAAATGACCTCGGAAGTTCACCCATGGCCCCATTGTTGAATGGGGCTCTGGAACGCAACCCCATTTGGACCGCTTTGGAAGAACGGATTTTGCCTCAAGCCGCTAGCCAATCGCCGCGCGTTGCTCACTTTGGAATTGTGTATTTTCGCCTCATGGAAAAAGCCTCAGTGGCCTCGAAACTGTCGGCAGTCGCTGTGGTCAAGCAATACGGATCTCGGCGCGTAGTCAACGAGGTTTCTTTCGAAGTCAGGCAAGGTGAGGTGGTGGGCTTGCTGGGACCCAACGGTGCTGGGAAAACCACCAGTTTTTACATGGTCGTGGGGCTCATCCGACCCGATTCGGGCCAAGTCCTTTTGGACAACCAAGACATCACACGCGAACCCATGTATGCCCGCAGTCGGCTCGGGATTGGGTATTTGCCGCAAGAAAAATCGGTGTTCCGAAAGTTGAGCGTTGAAGACAACATCATGGCCATTTTGGAACTGCGCGATTTGACGTCAGCCGAAAGGCGGGACAAACTGGAAGGATTGCTTACCGAATTTGGCCTGCAGAAAGTCCGAAAATCCAATGGAGACGTCCTCAGCGGTGGTGAAGCTCGCCGAACAGAGATTGCCCGCGCATTGGCGACTGACCCCAAGTACATTTTGCTCGATGAACCTTTTGCTGGGGTGGATCCCATTGCTGTTGAAGATATTCAACGCATCGTAGAGCAATTGCGCGACCGGGGGATTGGGGTCTTGATTACTGACCACAACGTCCAAGAAATCCTTCACATCACTGACCGCGCTTATCTGCTGTTTGAAGGGCGCATTTTGAAACATGGCACCGCAGAGGAGCTCGCAGCGGATGAGCAGGTCCGACGGGTATATTTGGGCGCGAATTTTGTGTTGCGCTCGTCTTGATGTCATTCGGAACAAACAGTTTGCAAAACGGTTTTTGAAATAAACCCAACAACATGTTCACAGGCATCATTGAAGGCATTGGCATTCTGAAGAACATCGAACACGAGGGCAGCAATGTTCATCTGACCTTGACGTGTCCCTTCACCTCTGAATTGCATATTGATCAAAGCCTCGCTCATGACGGGGTTTGCCTCACTGTGGTGGAAATTCAAGGGGACCAATACCGGGTGACGGCCATCGAGGAAACCATCAAAAAAACCAATTTGGGTGAACGACAAATTGGAGAGGCCTTCAATCTGGAACGTTGCACCCAAATCGGAGCTCGACTCGACGGGCACATCGTTCAAGGACATGTTGACACCACTGCATTGTTGTCCCACATCGAAACCCAGGACGGAAGCTGGGAGCTTCGGTTCGAACTGGATGACCCCGACGCTGGTGTGACCGTGGAAAAAGGGTCAATCACCATCAATGGCATCAGCTTAACCGTCGTCGATAGCACAAATACCGGCTTCAGCGTGGCCATCATTCCCTACACTTGGGCGCATACCAATCTGCATGCACTGCAAGTTGGAGTGAGCCGTGTCAACATTGAATTTGACATTGTTGGGAAATACGTCGCTCGCCTTCTCCGGCGCTAAAACGCCAGCCCGGTGATTTTCATCAGCATCCCACTGATTTGAACGAGAAAAGGCCGCCTCCCTGGGGGGAGACAGCCTCTGTTCAAATGCTCTGGTCAAAAGATGCTGGGCGTGTTAAGCCTCCTCGCGCTCCATGACCACCTTTCCGCGATAATACAGTTTCCCTTCGTGCCAGTGGGCGCGATGAAATTGGTGCGGCTGTCCAGTGGTTGGGCAGGTCGCGATGTTCGCAGGAGTCAATGCGTCGTGTGCTCGGCGCTTGCGCGTGCGAGCTTTGCTTTGGCGGCGTTTGGGATGTGCCATGACAGAGGTGTTATTTCAAGTCTTTCAATGCGTTCCAACGGGGGTCGATATCATCTTTTTCTCCTTCGGAAGGACCTGTGGAAGGGCCTTCATCTTGCCATCCAATGCGACCAGTGACTTCTGGATCACATTCCGCTTCAGTTGCATGAATACGTCGATTGGGCAAGGCCAGATGACACCATTCAAACACGGCATGGGACAAGTCCAACTCGTGAACATCCGAACCCAAAGTCCAAACTTCACTTTCCAAATCTGTCACCTCACCCAACTTCACCACAAGTCTTTCTTGAAAGGCCAGAGGCAACTGGATGGGGGCCAAGCATCGGTCACAAGGCAAGTCGCAAAGGCCAGACAACTTCACCACACAATCCAATGTGGTTCCAATTTTGTCCAATTCTACGCGACAAGTTGCATCAACCGATGACAACTCCGAGAGGGGAAAAGAATCAAAGAACTCCGTATCCACCCTCATTTCGAAGTCATGTTTGCCAGGCTTCAGACCTTCAAAAGCAATCCGGAAAGGCGCCATAACGTCCATGTCCTCCAAAAATTGGGGTGGCAAAGATAGACAATTCACAAAAGAAGAACAACTCACCGGCGGCGATCGTCGTCGCGACGATGCTTTGTTTTGATTTCCAATGGATTCGACGCATAGTCCCGGTGCTCCCTCCGATGGATCCGGATGTCCCTGGCCATGTAAATGGCTGCCCGCGTAGAATCCGCACGCGCCTGGCCTTTTCCAGCAATATCGAATCCGGTCCCGTGATCCGGTGAAGTCCGCACAATGGGAAGTCCTGCCGTGAAATTCACCCCAGCACCGAAACTCAAGGCCTTGAATGGTGCCAATCCCTGATCGTGATACATCGCCAACACCCCATCAAACGCCTTGAAAGCCCCGCTGCCAAAAAAGCCATCTGCGGCATAGGGGCCCATGACATGCAATCCTTCTGCAGCCAATTCCCGAATGACCGGTAAAATGATTTTTTTCTCCTCATCTCCCATCAGTCCATTGTCTGATGCATGTGGATTCAGACCCAAAACAGCAATTCGCGGCGATGGGCAACCAAAATCTCGAGACAGGCTGTCCCGCATCAAAAGAACTTTTTTCCGAATCAAGGCTGTCGACAAGGCACCACTGACTTCTTTCAAAGGGATGTGTCCTGTCGCCACCCCGATGCGGAGGTCCCCGGCACACAGCAGCATCAATACCTCATCCGCATTGGCCACTTTCTGCAAATACTCGGTGTGTCCGGGAAAGCCAAAGCCACTGTTTCGCATGGCGTCTTTGTGAATCGGAGAAGTCACCAGTACATCCACTTTTGTCGAAGCCAAATCCGCCACAGCGGCCTCCAAAGATTTCATGGCAAACTGTCCAGCCTCAGCACTCACCTCGCCCCATTGTGGCGTATAGGGCTCCTCTTGTATGGCAACCAAGTTCAAATTGCGGGGCTTCGCGTGGCTCCCATCCTCTGCCACAAAAATCTCCATTGCATTGTGCTCTCCAATGGTCTCCAACACCTGTTCCAAGAGGTCGCGCGTGGCATAGACCACTGGGATGGCGATTTCGAACATTCGCGGGTCTTGAAAGACCTTCAACACCGCCTCGAGACCGATGCCATTCGGATCACCTGCAGTGATACCGACTTTTGTGGGTGAAATTTTAGCTGTCATTTTGATTTCGCAAAGGTAGGAGAAGGTCAGGATGTCCTAACTTGCCTTTTGAATGTCGCAGCTTTTTGGGTGGATTTTGAATGGGCCAAATGTCCTTGCATCACAAGGCCGTATACGTCGATGGACGCTGGGTTTGGCGTGTCTCCTGCTGCTCTCCCTGCAGGCCCTTGCCACCCACAATCGGGCCGGTGAAATCACCTACTCGCATGTTGAGGGGCTCACTTACGAGATTCTCATCACCACCTACACCAAACAGAGCGCAATCGCGGATCGACCGTGGCTCTTTTTGTACTGGGGGGATGAGCAAGATGAACCCATTGACAGCTTGGAAAGAGAGACGATCGTCGACATCACCGTGGATGACTTGCGCATTAACACCTACCGGGGAACACACACATATGGTGGTCCCGGGATTTATGACATTACAGTCATTGACCCCAACCGAAATGACGGCGTGCTGAACATTGAGGGGTCCGTCGACGTTCCCTTCAGCATCAGTTCCACCTTGTACATCAATCCACTTGCTGGACACAACAACAGCGTCCAATTGCTTAACAGCGCCCAACAAAATGCTTGTCTCAATCAACCCTGGATCCACAACCCCGGCGCTTTTGATCCGGATGGCGACGTGTTGACCTATTCACTGACCACTTGTTCGGGTTATGAAGGACAACCCATCCCAGGCTACTTGTATCCGCAAGACGTCAGCCCACTCGATGATTTGTTTGAGATTGATGCCCAAACAGGTGATTTAACTTGGGATGTTCCTGTTGTGGCTGGCGAATACAATGTGGCCATTTTGATTGAAGAGCACCGTTGGGTCGATGAGGCGGGCTGGGTGAAGGTCGGACAGGTGGTCCGCGACATGCAGATCAATGTCCAAGTGTGTGACAATCAACCCCCGGTGATCGCGGAGGTGGCCGACACTTGCGTGCTTGCCGGCACAGGATTGACCCTGATTTTCAATGCGGAAGACCCCGATGACGATCCTTTGGACATGACCGCTGTGGGCGGACCCATCTCCGAAGTTGAAAATGTGGGATTCTTCAATGATTTGGGAAGCGGAATGGCTTCCTTCGTCTGGTCGCCGCAATGCGAAGAAGTACGATCAGAGCCCTACACGCTGGTCGTCAAGGCGCGAGATTTGGGAAACCAGGTAGCCTTAGAGGACATTGAAACCGTCAGCATCCGGGTCATTGCGCCTGCACCCGAATGGGCGACAGCTGAGCCTGTTGGAAATGCGGTGTTGTTGGATTGGTTCGTCCATCCTTGCCTAGACGATTTGCCTGAATGGCAAGTATCAGCCGGACAATACCGGATTTACCGCCGTGTAGGGGAAGACTCGTTCGACGCCATGCACTGTGAAACCGATGTTCAGGAGAATTGGGGATACGAGATGATCGCTGAATTGACAGGGCTGACGACAAACAGTTATGTTGACACCGATCTGCTTTCGTTCGGCGCCACCTACTGTTACCGCATTGTGGCAGAATGGCCCAATTCCGGTCCTTCCAAGGCTTCTGATCCCATCTGCACCATCATTCGGAAAGATGTTCCTGTGATGACACAAGCAAGCGTGAACATCACAGACATCGCCGGTGGAGAAACCCTCGTGGGTTGGTCGCCTCCCACCGATGCCGATACGTTGGTGTTTCCTGGCCCTTACCACTACCGTTTGTATGAAGTGGAGGCTACAGGCAACCGCACGTTCTTGACAGAGACCGATGAGGGACCTTATCTGAACAGCCCGGACACCACTTTTGTGCACACGGACATCAACACCTTGACGACCGGACACGATTACCTCGTAGAAAGTTGGTCCGCAGCCGGTCTCATGGGAGAATCAACCTTGGCCTCCACCCCATACCTCGTGCTCACTCCGGATGACAACAGGTTGGAACTCGGAATCGATGGCGATTTCCCTTGGATCATCGACAGCCTCCATGTGTACCGACTAGAAGCGGGTGCATGGGACTTGATTGCCCAGGTCGAGGGAGAGGAATATGTAGATTTTGGTTTGGTGAACAATGTGGAATATTGTTACCAAGTAGAAACCTTCGGGCATTACGATGCACCTGGAACCACACACCCTTTGCGCAATTGGAGCCAAGAAACTTGCGGCCGGCCTTTTGATTTGACGCCACCATGCCCACCTGATTTCACATTGAATGCAGATTGCTTGACAGAGCGGAATGTTTTGAGCTGGTCTCATCCCGAAGGATGCGCAGATGACGTCATGGGTGTGCAGATTTTCTGGGCTCCTTTTGCCGATGACACCCTAAGCCTTTACGCCGAAATCACCGGCGAAGACTTGACCTCCTATGAGTTCAATGCCGACAACCAAGAAAGAACCATTGCCGGTTGTTTTGCAGTCGCAGCTTTCGATAGCCTTCAACCCGGCCCCAATGGTGAATTGACTCGAAACTTGTCCAGTTGGAGTGACACCCTCTGTGCAGACAATTGTCCATTTTATTTCCTTCCCAATGTGTTCTCTCCCAATGCAGATGGGCAAAACGACCGATTCGAACCTTTCCCTTGGAAATTTGTGGACAGCGTCGACGTCCAAATTTTCAACCGCACCGGCGGCTTGGTCTTTCAAACCCAAAACCCAAACATTGAATGGGATGGCCAACACTGGGAAGGCGGGATGTGTGCTGATGGCGTTTATTTCTATGCCGCGCGCGTTTATACCCGGAGGCTATCGGGCATTGTCGAAGAGCGCTTGCAAGGTGAGATTCATTTATTTGATGGACGGGTCATCGGCGGCAACTGATTTGGCTTCCGTATCGGCAAAGGGCCTATCTTAGCCGGCTTCAATTGAAGGAACCTCGATTTACGATTCTGACATGAAGGCTGCCATCACCGCTGTTGCGGGCTATGTACCCGATGATGTTTTGACCAATGCCGACCTGGAGAAATTGGTGGACACAAATGATGAATGGATTCGCACCCGAACAGGGATTCGCGAGCGCCACATCCTGAAAGACCCCAACTTGGCCACATCAGATATGGCGGCTGAGGCGGCCAAAAAGCTACTCGAAAAGAAGGGGATGAGTCCGGAAGAAATTGACTTGATTGTCGTTGCTACCGTGACCGCAGACATGCATTTTCCCTCGACGGCAAATCTCGTGGCGGACAAAATTGGCGCCGTCAACTCTTGGGGGTTTGACATCAGCGCTGCTTGCTCCGGGTTTTTGTTTTCGCTGCAAACTGCGGTGCAATTCATCGAGGCGGGAACGCACAAAAAAGTGTTGGTGATCGGTGCAGACAAAATGAGTTCAATCATTGACTACACAGATCGAACCACTTGTGTGCTGTTCGGAGATGGTGCGGGTGCGGTGCTGCTTGAACCCAGTGAAACCGAAGGCATCCACGATGCCATTTTGCGACATGACGGAAGCGGAGCCCAATACCTGAGACAAAAGGCAGGGGGCTCATTGCATCCTGCAACAGCCGAAACAGTTGCGGCCAAAGAACATTACATCTATCAGGATGGTCAGCCGGTTTTCAAGGCAGCTGTCAAAAGCATGGCCGATGTGAGCTACGAGATTCTTGAAAAAAATGGTTTGACTGGAGATGATGTTGCTTGGCTCGTGCCGCATCAAGCCAATTTGAGAATCATTGATGCCACGCAACGTCGCATGGGAATCGACCCGGAAAAGGTCATGGTCAATATCGACCGATATGGAAACACCACCGCCGCCACGATTCCCCTTTGCCTGGCTGATTGGGAGGACAAACTGAAAACCGGTGACAAGTTGGTTTTGGCCGCATTTGGCGGAGGCTTTACCTGGGGTGCCATCTACCTCACATGGGCTTACAATTGATTTTTACTTGAACTGATTCCACATTACTTTGTGACCTTGGGGTGGTCTTTGGAATGGGATTTGGTCCAAATCGAACCAATCCTTCCTAACTTTCGCCCTTCTATAATCGCCTGACCATGAACATCAGCGAAATCCAAGACCTCATCAAATTCGTCGCCAAATCTGGCGTCACAGAGGTAGAAATCGAACAGAAGGAATTCAAAATCACCATCAAATCGGAAATGCCGAAGCGCAAAGGCGCCAAGGATGCCGAACCTTTGGTACAGCAAATTCCTGTGGCCATGCCTGGCATGACTGCGTCTGTCCAACAGATGGTGCCGCCTGCACAGCCCGCAGCTGCACCTGCGCCAACACCTGTTCCTGCGGCTGAGGCGGCTCCCGCCAAAGAAACGCCTGCTGACGAAGACAAATTTGTGACGGTGAAATCGCCGATGATCGGCACGTTTTATCGCCGACCTTCTCCAGACAAAGACAACTTTGTAGAGGTGGGACAAGCCATCAAAGCCGGTGACGTCCTGTGTGTGATTGAGGCCATGAAGCTCTTCAATGAAATTGAGGCCGAGTTATCCGGTAAGATTGTGAAGATTTTGGTCGATGACAACAACCCTGTGGAATACGACCAACCACTCTTTTTGGTTGATCCTTCCTGAATCTGATTCTCCAGCGTCATGTTCAACAAGATTCTGATTGCCAACCGAGGCGAAATCGCCCTGCGGGTGATTCGGACATGCAAGGAAATGGGCATCAAGACTGTGGCCGTGTACTCCACTGCCGATGCCGATAGCTTGCACGTTCGATTCGCAGATGAAGCCGTTTGTATCGGTCCTGCACGCAGTGCCGATAGCTATTTGAACATCCCCAACATCATAGCAGCGGCGGAAATCACCAATGCAGATGCCATCCATCCGGGTTACGGCTTTCTCTCTGAGAATGCCAATTTCTCTCGGATTTGTGCCGAAAATGAGATCAAATTCATCGGGGCGAGCCCAGAGATGATTGATGCCATGGGAGATAAAGCCTCGGCCAAATCCACGATGAAGGCCGCCGGGGTCCCGACCATTCCCGGAAATGAAGGGATTCTCGAAAGCCTGGAAGAAGCGACAAAAATCGCCAACGAAATCGGTTATCCGGTCATGCTGAAAGCCACAGCTGGAGGTGGGGGAAAAGGGATGCAGGTCTGTCACGACGATGAAGGATTGGCCGAAGGTTGGGAATCCACACGTCGTGAAGCAGGGGCGGCATTTGGCAACGACGGGATGTACATGGAGAAGTTCGTGGTGGAGCCTCGGCACATCGAAATCCAAGTCGCCGCAGACCAACGCGGAAAGGCATGTCATCTTAGCGAGCGGGATTGTTCAATTCAACGTCGTCACCAAAAATTGGTTGAGGAAACCCCCTCACCTTACATGACTGACGAGCTGCGCGAGAAAATGGGACAAGCGGCCATCCGCGCGGCTGAAGCCGTCAAATATGAAGGTGTGGGCACCGTGGAGTTTTTGGTGGATGCCAACCGAGATTTTTACTTCATGGAGATGAACACCCGAATCCAGGTGGAACACACCATCACGGAGGAAGTGGTGAATTACGATCTCATCAAAGAACAAATCAAGTTGGCGGCAGGCGAGAACATCAGTGGACGGAACTACTACCCACAGATGCATGCCATCCAATGCAGAATCAATGCGGAGGATCCTGATCGTGGTTTCGCACCGTGTCCCGGCACCATTGAAGTATACCACGCCCCTGGCGGGCATGGTGTTCGTTTGGACACACACGTCTATGCCGGTTATCGGATTCCTCCTTTCTACGACAGCATGATTTCCAAGCTGATTGTCGTGGCCCAAACCCGTGAAGAAGCCATCAAGAAGATGCAGCGAGCCTTGGATGAATACATCATCGAAGGGGTTAAGACCACCATCCCGTTTCACCAGCGATTGATGCGTCACGAACGCTTCAAGGGTGGGGATTTCACCACCAAGTTTTTGGAAGAGGAGAAGGTCTGAAGCTCAATCTCGGGCAGGCCGTGCTTTGGACAATATCGAGGTCGTGGAATGGCCGGGTACAAGAGGAATCACTTTCACTTCACCGCCCCACTTCAGGACAGCCTCGCGGCCGACGATGTATCTTTTGTGAGCTGGGTTTTCTTCGGCCGAATCATAATCTCCGCCCTTGACCAAGACGTCGGGTTCCACCATTTCAATGAGTTGCATCGGGGTGTCCTCCTCGAAAATCCAGGTCATGTCGACCGCTGACAGGTGGGACAACAGCGCGGCACGATTGATGTCCGTGTGAATCGGACGTTCAGGGCCTTTGCCCAAGCGCCGCACACTGGAATCACTGTTGATCCCCACCACCAATTTGTCACCTAGCGCCTTCGCCGCTGACAAATACGTCGCATGGCCGATGTGCAAAACATCGAACACCCCATTGGTGAAGACGATGCGGAGGCCATCTCGGCGCCAGGCTGCGACCTGAGCCCGTCGCTGGGCATCGGTTTTCATGCGGCTTCTTTTTGGTCTTTTTTGAAACGGAACCACATCAACGCCAAATATGCCAATCCGCCCATCGTCACGGTCATAGAAGTCTGTGTGAGCCAAACTACATTGGCCACAGCCAAACCCAGCTCCTCCGCAAATCCCAGGGCCATGAAGGCCAGGGTAACTGCCCATTGATAAGAACCGATGCCCCCGGGGGCAGGAATGACCATCCCAAACCCACCGGCAACCATGATGAACAGCGCATGGAGCAATGATATGTTGCTCACGGCTTCAATGCTCATGAAAATCACATAAGTCATCAAAAAGTACATGGTCCAGATGAAAAAGGTGTGGAATATAAAAGCGTTCTTCCGCTCCATTTGGCGGATGCTCAAAAGGCCCTCCATCACCCCTCTCAAAAACCCAACCACCCGGTCTACGAAAGGAATTCGTGAGATCGCATTGCGGAAAATGTAAAGGGCCAACATCCCCACCAAACCCACCGCTGCAAAAGGCAACAAACCCGTTCCAGATGGCAAGGACATGTCCTGGAGCAAGGTGTTAAAAGCATCGAAGTTGCCGATGGTCGCAATAGCGGTCAGAGTGAACAAAAAGACAAAATCAATCACTCGCTCAGAGATCACAGTGCCGAAAAGTTGGTCAACAGGGATTTCATCCGTTTGGTTCAAAGCCCCGCAACGTGCGAGCTCGCCAGAACGCGGTACGAATGTGTTGGCGAAATAAGAAAATGCCACCGCATGCACGCTGTGAGATGCTTTCGGGGCATGGCCCAATGGCTCCAACAACAGTTGCCAACGCAAACCACGGCTGACAATGGCCAAGTACCCCATCAAAAACGACACCCCGATGCCCCACCACTCTGCAGACTGCATGTACGCCCACAACGCAGCCTTGTCGTCCACAGCAGCAAAAGCGAAATAAAACAAGGCAGCCCCAATCCCGAGGAAAAGAACGTATTTCAGGGCCGTTTTCCAATTCATGCTTTCAGGCGATTGGTTTCGGTGTCAGGGAACACCAAGGTGGGCTTGAATCCAGCCGCCTCCTCAGGCGTCATGTGGGCATAGGCAATAACGATGATGACGTCGCCCACCGCCACTTTTCTGGCTGCCGGTCCATTGAGGCAAACTTCGCCTGAACCGCGCTTTCCCAAAATGGTGTACGTTTCCAATCGCTCGCCATTGTTGAGGTTGACAATCTGTACTTTCTCACCTTCGTACAATCCAGCCGCATCCATCAGGTCGGGATCCAAGGTGATGCTCCCGATGTAATTGAGATTCGCCTCAGTGATGGTAATCCGGTGCAATTTTGCCCGCATCAAGGTCAGTAACATGCCGCAAAATTAGGCCAAATCATCCTCCCACCCGAGTCCAGGTGACCTCGCATCTTCGGTCCAAGGCACCACGACCACTTGCCGCCCGTTCACCGATGGACAACACCTCGATGAATTCACTCGGCACCCCTTGTTCCATGATCCAATCCGCAACCGATTGTGCCCGTTTCAAGCCCAAGGCATCGTTAAAATCCAAATCACCTTGTTCATCTGCAAAACCCACCACCTTCAAACCCCATTCTTCAGGCCATGCGATGGCCATCAAGTCAGACCAAGGAGCAAACCATTGCTGACCCTCAATGGCATCGCGGTCCGAAAGCGTCCACACGCCAGAAGGGAACTGAACCACCCAAGGGTCCGCAGAGAACAAAAGTCCAGAAGCGTCCACAGCTGATTTGGTCACACCCAATGCCGCGAAAACATCCAAGGGCAAAAAATCAAAGACAAATACGCGCCCTCCTTCAATGCGATATGTCCGAATTCGTTCTTCCTTCCCCGTTTCTGAATCCGTTTGGTACACGTAAAGAAATGAAAGATCAGGCAATGGACGTCCAGGCTGCACGGAGCGCACATGGATGTCATGGGCCGCATCCAAAGACATCGCTCCGATGTTCACCCGGCCCGCCAGACCCGTCAAACCACAAAATGCATGAGCCCCACCTTCACCATGGCGTTTGACAGACACCTCCACCCCAGCGAGCGGCTCGAGATCATGAATGACTTCCAGTGTGATGAATCCCATGCCTGAAGGCGCTTTACTCATCGCAGGTCCCACATATCCAATGTCCGATCCGCCCTGCCCGCCAAATCTTGACGTGCAAACGTAAAATCCAGCTGTCTCCTCTTCTCCGGCGCAGACTGCTGCGATGTCATCCGCCGGAGAATTCACCCCTTCAGGAGCCGCCTCCACGGTTTGCCATTGGGACTTCCGCCGCGATACGAACACATCAAATCCGCCTTGGCTTTCCCGGCGATTGCTGCCGAACCAAATGTCCCCCTCGCAAAAATTGGGAAACACCTCATCTGCGCGCGTATTCAAGGCGTCCAGGAGTCGTGGATGTGCCCAATTTCCATCGGCCGTTCGGTGAGCCACAAACAAATCCCATCCGCCTTTTGCTGTCCATGTGGACCCCACCATGACCCCACGATCGGCATCCACAGCGACATGCCCGATGGGCCCGAGCGATTCCATTCCGTGCGGTTTTTTGGGCATCAAGTCCATGGGCTCCTCGGACAGGAAACCCGTGAAACCCTCAGCACGTGATGCAACGAAGCCATCCGCCGCAAAATCAGGGGCCAACAAGACCTTCAACCCTCCTCCTCCAGCATATCGACTGAAATACAATTGGTCCCCATCAAAACCAATCAACACCTCACTGTCTGGGGTATTGAAAGGCAAAGGCTGAAAATGCCAGCCCTGGCCATGGATATCGGCCAGTCCCACTGCCCACAACACCAAACTGAGCCACATGAGTCTCCCGTTCATGAATCCTGTTCTTGCGCTTTTTGTTTGCGCCATTCGGCCAAGACCTCCATCGCCTCGGCATACCAGTCATCACCGAATCGCCGAATCAATGACGTCTTGCAAAACTCCAATATCGTGGTGTTCAGCTGAGCACCGCAAGACCTGGCCCCGTCACAAATGGGCCAACGGTGGTAATTCAAGGCCGTGAAGTCCCGCAATTCTTTGATGCGAATGGGATACAAATGGCAAGACATGGGTTTAGGCCAGTCCGTCTCTCCTGCCTGATGTGCTTGTTCAAAGGCACATTTCGCGGTTCCGTCGGCATCGAAAGTCGCATAAACACATTCCCTTCCATCGATAATGGGCGTCACCCATTCGCCATCGCCATCTTTCTCGTAACGACCCACGCGCTCAATTTCGGCCAGGGCTTCTGGCCGCAAACGGGGTTGAATCACCTCGAACAAGCGATCAATTTCTGCCAGTTCTTTCTCTTCCAATGGTGCGCCCGATTCCCCTTCCACGCAACACGCCCCCTTGCACTGCCCCAAATCGCAGGCAAACAATTCTTCGAACAAGTCCAAACTCAACAGGGCATCACCGATGGCAATCATGCGACAAAACTAAGGTTAGATTGGGAGAGGAAGTGTAGATTTGAAGGATGACTTGGACCCGGGCGCTGCTGAGCGATCGCCTGCACAGGCTGAAGCCGCTGAATCGGCAGAGATTTGGCAATGTCGTGCAGCTCCACCGAGATTTTCACCGAGCCCGACGCACCACCTCGCGCGGTCAAGGGGCCAGCTGGAAAGACGCAAAACCATGGATGCGCTCCATGCCCATGAGCCTGAGCATCGAACCGACCACGAGTTGTAACCTGCGTTGTCCGGAATGTCCGTCGGGTTTGCGTTCATTCACAAGGCCCACCGGGATGTTGGAACCTGAAACCTTGAAATCGCTGATGGACGAGCTGGGGCCGTGGTTGGTCTATGCCAATTTGTACTTCCAAGGCGAACCCTACCTGCACCCAGCCATGGACAGCCTCGTGGCCGAATGCAAATCCCATGGCGTTTACACGTCCACAAGTACAAATGCGCATTTCCTGCGTGCCGAGCGTGCCGAAGCCATCGTGGAGAGCGGACTCGATCGGCTCATTGTGTCCATTGATGGGGCCAGCCAAGGCACCTATGCGCAATACCGGATCGGGGGGCAACTCACGAAGGTGTTGGAGGGCACTGAAAATGTGATGGAAGCCAAAAGACGCGTTCGCAGTGGCGGACCGCACGTGGTTTGGCAGTTTTTGGTCGTCGGACCCAACGAACATGAACTCCCCGAAATCGAAAAAATGGCCCGTCGAGCAGGAGTGGATGAATTGGTCATCAAAACCGCGCAAATCGATGCACCGAGAGATGGTCATCCCCTGCTGACTCGAGCGCCACAATTGCGTCGCTACGACCGCCACCCCGATGGCACCTGGCATCTCCGGAATTCGCTGGCGGACAAGTGTTGGCGGATGTGGCAAGGGGCGGTTGTAACTTGGGATGGGCGTGTGGTCCCCTGCTGTTTTGACAAAGATGCGGATCACCTGATGGGACAATTGGAGACAAACACGTTCAAAGAAATTTGGCACAACGAAGCGTATGAAGCATTTCGGAGTCAAATCCTCACCGCACGTGCTGACATCCCCATGTGCAGGAACTGCAGCGAGGGAACCACAGTCTTCGCGTGACGACCTTGGGGTTCAGTTCGGTCCCCTAACTTGCTCATTGCGATGACCCACCCCGAGGCTTCCCCCACCGAAATTCAAGCTGCGCTTTCCCGTCGCAAGTTGGTCGTGCCCACCTTGCTGGGCGTCGGGGCTTCTGTGTGGGTGCTCTGGGGGGGATTGGACCGATTGGTCATCGACCCGGCCACTGGAATTCAGACCACTTCGCGGGATTTGTTGCTCGACTTCGAGTGGACCGCTCGAGCTTCCTGGGCTTTGCTGGCTGTGGGGTGTTGCGTGATGCTGCGGGATTTGGCCTACATCATCCGGCTGCGCATTTTGTCGATGGGGGCGTTTCGGTGGCGGCAGACATTCGACAGCATCATGCTTTGGGAGTTGGCAAGTGCCCTGACACCGAGTGTTGTGGGCGGTTCAGCGGTGGCCGTACTGATCCTCCGTCGCGAAGGAATGCCCGTGGGGCGAAGTTTGGCCACGGTGTTTGTCACAGCATTGATGGATGAACTCTTTTACATATTCGCTGTTCCCGGGGTGTTGTTGTGGGTCTCCTTACAAGGAGGATCGTTTTTTCCATCCATTGAAGGATTTGCTGCCTGGGGAGGAATTCCGATTCCCGCTTTGTTTTGGTCTGCATATGGGTTCATCTCGTCTTTGACCACGCTGATTTTGATTGGGGTCGTGGTGGCACCAAAGCAGACCCGAAAAGCTGTCCTATGGGCTTTTTCACGACCGCCATTGCGCAAGTGGGCGACCCGAGGACAAACTTGGGCCAATGACTTGGTTACAGCATCCATCGCCATGAGAGGTGCAGGATATCGCTTGTGGTTGGGCGCCATGGGAGCGACCCTTACCAGTTGGATGGCCAGATTCCTGACGCTCAACATGATCTTCCTGATTTTTATGGAATCCGTTCCCCATGCCTCAGTTCTGGCCCGCCAACTGGTGATGTGGCTCGTTTTGATGATCAGCCCCACGCCGGGGTCATCGGGATTCGCTGAGGTGGCCCTACCGGTGTTCTTGGGTGATGTCACGGGTTTGGCGTATGTGGCTTTGGTTGCCGTGATCTGGCGTCTGGTGACCTATTTCCCATATCTGTTTGTGGGCTCTGTCGTCCTGCCCGGGTGGGTGCAGCGAACCCGCGGGTAGAGAAGGACTGATTGGGGTCAGGGTTTGGGCCCGCAGGGCATTACATTTGTTGCATGAAGCCAAACCCAACCTCAGGCAAAGGAACACGCGCTGTCCATGCGGGTGTCGAACCGGACCCATCCACGGGTGCCATCATGACGCCCATCTTCCAAACCTCAACCTATGTGCAAGATGAAGTCGGTGTTCACAAGGGTTGGGAATATTCGCGAAGCCACAACCCCACTCGAGCGGCTTTGGAGAAGGCCTTCGCCGAGCTCGAGGGCGGGACACATGGCCTGGCTTTTGCGAGCGGATTGGCAGCGATTGATGTCGTCTTGAAGGGACTCAAGCCCGGAGATCATGTTGTCGCGGGTGAAGATTTGTATGGAGGCACCGGTCGACTCTTCCGGACCAACTGGGCCCCCTTGGGCATTGAATTCTCCTTTGTGGACACCCGGAATCCCGAGAACGTCCGGGCGGCGATCACCGATCAAACGCGCATGGTGTGGCTGGAAACACCCACAAACCCCATGATGCAGATCACCGACATCGCTGCAGTGGCGGCAATCACAAAACCCCTTGGGATATGGCTGGCCGTCGATAACACCTTTGCCTCGCCAATGTTGCAACGCCCCATTGAACAAGGTGCTGACATCGTGATGCACAGCGTCACCAAATACCTGGGTGGACACAGCGACGTGGTGATGGGCGCCCTGATCACCAGTGACGAAAACCTAGACAACACATTCCGGACGATTCAAAACAATTGCGGGGCCATCGCCCAGCCATTCGATTCTTTCTTGGTCTTGCGCGGCATCAAAACCCTGCACTTGCGCATGGAACGCCACTGCGCAAATGGCCGCAAAATCGCACATTGGCTCCGGGAGCACAGCGATGTGGGCAAGGTCTACTGGCCAGGCTTCCCAAACCACCCTGGCCATGATGTGGCCGCCCGTCAAATGGATGATTTCGGCGGCATGATTGCCTTCGAGTTGGTATCCAATGATCTGGAACAAGCGAAGCGCCTTGTGGCGGCGACTCAGGTTTTCGCCCTCGCTGAATCCCTCGGTGGTGTGGAATCATTGATTGAACACCCCGCTGCAATGACCCATGGCAGTGTGGCGCCTGAGATTCGTGCCCAATTGGGCATCAATGACGGATTCATCCGGTTGAGTGTCGGGGTTGAGGATACCGAGGACTTAATCAACGATTTGGACCAAGCCTTTCGCGCCGCGAAATGATGGCCAAGGGCGGGCTTTTATCCTTCACTTGTTGACGTTCTCTGGTTCATTAAACGGACGAAATTCACCCCATTTTTGAGGACATCCTGCCGAACTTGCATGATATGAGGTCAGATGAAGAGCGAATGGTCATTGTCGGTGCCGGATTGGTCGGCAGTCTTTGGGCCCTCATGCTGGCGAATAGAGGATGTTCTGTGGATGTTTACGAACGCAGACCCGACCCCCGGAAAGGGCCTGTTGCGGGTGGCCGATCTATCAATCTCGCACTGAGTGACAGGGGATGGCGCGCCCTGGAAAGGGCTGGTATTGCGAACGAAGTCCGGAAAATCGCCATGCCTATTGAGGGCCGGTTGATGCATGCAGTGGATGGCCAATTGACCTTTCAGCGATACGGATTGGAAGGAAAAGCAGGTGTGTTTCCCACCGACCCCCAGTGCATCTATTCCATTTCACGGGCCAACCTCAACAAACTCTTGGTCGAAGCTGCCGAATCCCATCACGATGTGGAGGTTCATTTCAATCACCGGTGCATCGACATCGACTTGCGAAAGGGGGATACAGAAGTTCCCTTGACGTTCGAAGATGCCCATGGCCAACCCACTCATGTCCAGGCCAGTCGCGTGTTTGGAACCGACGGGGCTTTCAGTGCCGTTCGCGACCGCATGATGCGAACGGACCGATTTGACTTCGAACAACGCTATCTGGAACACGGATATCGTGAAGTGGAAATGCAGCCCGACGCAAAAGGTGAATTCCGGATGCGACCGGACTGCTTGCACATTTGGCCCCGTGGCCAATTCATGCTCATGGCCTTGCCCAATCCCGACCGCACCTTCACATGCACTTTGTTCGCCCCTTATGACGGTCCGGAAGGCCTGAATGCCATTGAAGACGCCCCTGACGCTCGAGCCTATTTTGAGCGGCATTTTCCAGATGTGATGCCTTTGCTGCCCAAGTTTGACGAAGATTGGAAACGCCACCCCACCTCATCGCTGGTGATGACCCGCTGCTATCCCTGGAACATCGGCGAACGGGTCGCATTGATGGGAGATGCTGCGCACGCCATTGTGCCGTTTTATGGACAAGGGATGAACAGCGGCATGGAAGATTGCTTTGTCCTGGACGAATTGATGACGCGCCATGGATCGGATTGGGCATCTTGCTTCGCGGAATACACTGCGCTGCGGAAACCTGCAGGTGATGCCATTTTGGAATTGGCGTTGCGCAACTACATCGAGATGCGGGACAAGACCGGAGACGAACGCTTCTTGTTGCAGAAGAAAATTGAAGCCCGATTGGCACAGCGCTATCCAGGGCGTTGGCTTCCTCTTTACAGCCAAGTCACTTTCAGCCACACCCCTTATCATGAAGCTTTGGCAGCAGGCCGGAGACAAGATGAAATCATGGCTGAGGTGATGAACCGACCGGATATTCGGGATGTTTGGGATTCTGATGAGGTGGCTGAAGCGGCCATTCAACGCCTCGAATCTGCCCACCGCGCATGATGATTTTGCGAGGCACGAACCCCATTCGTTCAGGTTTGATCTTGAGTTGCTTGGTGCTCTGGGCACTCTCAGGCATGGGACAAATGCGCTCGGGTGATCGTGTGGACGGAGACTTGTTCGACAGGATGGGCAAACGTCAAGGGCCCAAGGGCTGGACGGTATTGGCAGGCGCTTCCGGTCTGCTTGCCAGTCCAAGGGCTATGGACCAAACGTGGGCTTTGGCAGGTCTGGCCTCAGATGGCACTTGGACCGTGCCTGACACCATGTATTCGGGCCAGTGGAAATTCCGGGGACAACCTGCATTGGCCTTGGGCGTGGGACGTTGGACGGTGAAACCTGAAAAGGGCCTGATTGATCGTTCCGGTTGGCTTCTGAGCATGGGGAATCAAAGAGTCGAAGAGACGTTTGTCGGGGTCATGCGGGATTCCTTGGGGCAACTCCAGCCCGACACCATCCTGCAAGCGGGCCAAGCATTCAACATCCGCCTTCAACTGCACGTTTCTCGCGCTTTTTCCATCACGCGCGACATTTATGCTGATGTCCGCGCTGGTATCGGTCTGCACCAAGATTTCGGTCCGACCACCCAAGGCGTAGACAGTTTGTTTGTGGGATTGTCCGACTTGGCCCCAACCCGCATTGGCATCGACCTTGCTGCAGGCATTGGCGTTCGGATGTGGAGTGGCCGACATGCCCGATTCATGATCTCAACAAGGGCATTCCAACTCCACCAGGTCTCGAGATCCGGAAAGGTAAATGCTTTTGATTGGATGTCAGGGAGTTATCGCCCTTGGTCGTTGATTTTGGCTTTGGACCTGCAGCAACCTCGACCGCCTACGCAGTGTGGACAAAATTCGGGAAGCATCCACCAGCCAGGTCGCAATTTGTTTGGGCCCGTGATGCGCAAACGTTACCGTTGGTCGCAATGATTCCGCTGATGCCACCACTTCAAGGCTGAACGACCAACTGCCGCATGACCGGCACCCCAGTCTCCGTCCGCAACACCAATGAATAGGTTCCCACAGGCAAATCCGCGGGCAACATTCGCGTACCCTTGTGAATGCCCGCTGGCCACGCCTGAGCATCTCCCCAATCCACAACGGGTCGGCCCCGTGCATCCAACAAGTCCAGTGCGACCCATTGCGCTTTCGGCAACATCCACCCCAAATTCAATTCCTGACCTGCAGCAACTGGATTGGGGTATGGCAAAAACAACTGGGCGTCCGAATACACATACTCAAATTGAGGATTGGGTGCCGACAAACTGACATCCTCATCTCCAGGCATGTATTCCACAAATTGCAGGAACAGGATGAACATCTCGTCCTCGGTCAAATCACCCCAGAATACATTGGCCGGCGGATTGGAGGGGTTGTAAGGGTTGTTGACGGTGTTGTCATACGTGCAAATGGCATGGAGTGTGGATCCTGCCGGCAACATTTGCAGACTGGGAAAGGTGAAGATGCCCTGCCAATTGAAATCCCATTCAGGGATGGAAATCAAGGGTATGGTGTCAGATTCGTGAACCGCATACACTTCCCATTGCTGTCCCAACAAATGGCAATGAGGCGTGATGCTAATCAGGCTCAAATCAGAGGGAATATCGACTTCGGCCTCAAAGGTTTTCACCGTGCCTGCTGGAATGAAAAAAAACTCGTCCAGATCGTCCGGTGAGATGGTGTACGTCTCCACCTCACGTTCCACCGGTGCATCGGCAAAGAAGATGTTGATTTCGGTCAGGTCAGATTCCGGTATGGGGGTTGGGCCGTAATGCATTTGGAGAAGCAATGCGCCCTCAGGTTCAATGATCTTCCCGATGGTGGGGGGGAATTCCAGGGGGGGAGATCCGGGAACCCACCCGCCGAAGAGATAGTCCTCCACCGGCACACCATAATCGCCAAAACTTTCATAACCCGGCGCGGGATCTGCCGCATCAAGGGACAACGCGGTTCCGATGTCTGTGGGTTGTGCGGTATAAGCGATGAGGGCGTGGTGGGCAATGGCTGCATTTCCAGGTCGCACTTCGATGGCTTGCACCTCCTGGGGGATATCCACATCGGTGGGGATCACAAAAACTTGATATTGCTCAGACATGTCACCATCGTGGACATAAGGTTCAGGCATGGACAACACCAAATCTGGTGTTCCAATCTGGCTTCCTTCCGGAAAAGAAGGCAATCCTGGATTGTCAGCCGGATCTCCCTCTGGCAAGTCCGCATCAATCCAATCGCTGATGATTTGAATTTGGTCTGGGGTGAGGAACCGCTCCCCACGCAAAGAGGAATAGTTGTGGTCTGGTGTCCAGGGCGGCATGTAACCCGTTTCTATGACGTAGTGAATCAACCCCGCTTGATTCGCCACCTCATCGTAGGTGGTAAAGGGCATCGGACCAATTTCACCCACACGATGGCATTCGGTGCAATTGTTATAAATGATGGGTGCAACGTCCAAATGGAATGTTGGGGTTTGCTGTGCGACAAGAGTCAAAGTTCCCACTAGGAACAAGAACAGGTTTGAAATTTTCATCATTCCGTGTGTTTGATGGATTCGTTCCATGAACAATTTCGATTCGGGTAGGCATTTTCAATGGGACAACCGATCGGCGTATTGCGCATCTCACGAGGCAATTCACCCGCAAGAAGGGCTTCCAAGGCATCAGCCAAGTCCGCAGATGTGGGTTGGGATCGGTGCTTTCCGAGGGCAAAATACAAATCATTCACCCGTCCTTGGTACATCACGTCACCCGTGGCTTGCTCAATAATTGCACATTCTGGCGTCCATTGGGCCTCCAATCTCTCTGCCCAACCACAGGTGTCCTGCCGCAGAGACCAATCCACTTCATATTTCATCGCGAATTCCCGAATTTGACCCTCTGTTACGCGAACATTGGGGAACAGACCAACCATTTCCACAGGCAATTCCCGCTCAGTCCAGTCCGAATGCAGCCCATTCAAAAAATGGGTGTAGTCCTGACATATCGGACAAAGAGGTGATAAAAAAATGATGACCAACCACTTCATGGATTCAAACTGTTTCTGAGCGCGGGATAGAAAACAATTCCCATATCGCTCAATCTTATTAAAGACTTTGTTTTTTTGATTGGGTTTAATTCAAAAAATGTTTTCACGTTTAATCCGTGTCCTTCGCATTTGGTGTCAATCTTTCAGACGGAGATAACGAAGCCCTTCTGCTGCGAGCACAAGGCCTGTACCCAAGACCATGGCTGAAATCACCTCGGCGAGCAAATCGGGCCATCCTTCGAAGAAATGGTGCAGGCCAGGAATGTGATGCATGAAGATGCCTCCTGCCACCAAGATGAGGGCCACGGTACCCAATGCGCCGATGACTTTAATCAAAACGGGAAGGCCTTTGACCATGACCTTGCCTGTTGTTTGGGCTGCAACATGTGGCCATTTCATCAGTGCCAAGCCCGCATCATCCATGCGCACAATCAAAGCCACCAAGCCATAAACCCCGATGGTTGCCAGGAAAGCCACCCACGACACTGAAAAAGCCCGCACCCACAAATCCGCTTCAGCGACCGCACTCATCGCGATGATGACTATCTCCACGGACAAAATGAAATCCACCAAAAGTGCAGATTTGACTTTCTCATTCTCCTTTTTCCTGGCCGATTCAGGGGTATCTGGCTGCTGATGAGCCAATCGCTCTGAATGATGTTCTCGAGCTTCTCGCCGGGCTTGGCCGTTGAGGTGGTGCCAAATTTTCTCCATGCCTTCGTAAGCCAAGAACCCCCCTCCTGCCAACAAAATGGGTTCAATCACCCACGGGGCATACGAGCTCAAAACCAATGCGACAGGGACAATGATGAGCTTGTTGAGAAAAGAGCCTTTCGTGATGGACCACAAGACTGGCAGTTCTCGAGATGGCTTGAATCCAATGGCTTTCTCCGCATTCACGGCCAAATCGTCACCCAGGATTCCAGCTGTTTTCTTCGTCGCTACTTTGCTCATCGCAGCCACATCATCCATCAACAAAGCAATGTCATCGAGCAAGGCAAAAAAACCGGAGGCCATGTCTGCAAGTTAGCATGGAATGGCATGTCGACGCGGCTTAAATTTGGTGATGGAACCAGGAAAGCTGAACAAAACATCATGCTCGGCAACATCTTTCAAAAGCTACGCGATTTTGCTCATGAGCAACCAGAATTGGTTCGGTTTGCCGTGGTGGGTTTGCTGGGGTATGTTGCTTGGCATACCACGTATTCCTATTATCTACGGCCCACCACCATGCTCGATGAATATGTCATTCATTCCATGGTGACCACAAGCGAATGGATCATGGGAGCCACCGGGTGGGAAGTGCTTCCCCCGTCTGGCCCGGGTCTGCGCAACACCATCGGCATCATCAATGCAGGTGGGGTGCAAGTGGGTGACCCGTGCGATGGTGTGGTCTTGTTCGCGCTCTTTGCTGTGTTTTTGATTGCTTTTCCCGGGCCATGGCGGCACAAATTGTGGTTCATCCCACTCGGAGTATTGGGGCTGCATGGGGTCAACATCCTTCGCGTTTGTGGCCTGATTGTCATCCAATGGATCAACCCAGAATGGTTGCAATTCAACCACGACTATACCTTCACCATCATCGTATACGCGGTTGTTTTTGCCTTGTGGTACCTCTGGGCCAAACTCTTCGTCCCAGTCCAATCCGCAAAACCATGAGCACATCGCCGCAACTGTTGCCACTGCGTCGACCTTGGTGGCTCGCCGTCATCGCCGCGATGCTGGTTTTCGGTTTTTACCAGGAATTGGCCAAAATTAACCTCAACGACTACATCCAGACCCTTGAGACCCACCCGGAGCTTCAAACCTTGAATCCACATGAACGCGCTGCCTTCTGGTCGAATCAAATCGAGACTCGCATTGTGCAGTACTACGAAATTCACGAGCCCTGGTCGGCGTTCCACAACATGGACATGACCCAATTGTTGGCCTTGAAATGGAGCATGTCCGTGCTTATCATTTTGGTGTTTTTCGGCATGGATGCGCTGTTCCTGCGCGCGTCGGATGCATGGTCACTTCGCGCTGGACTTTTGGCCATTTACCTGTTCGTGGGACTGGTGATGTTGCTGTTTGCCAGTTTTGCGCCTGGCGAAGGGGGTTATTCTGTTGCAAGGGAACTTCTGGGTTTCCTTCAATCGCCTCTGCCCTCTTTTATGTTGGTGTTCATGCGTTGGATTTACCTGCGCATGAATGGGCCTTGCGCCATCAATTGACGACGTTCTGAAGCTTCTGGCGATACAGCCAATATCCACCCGCAACGAACGACAACAACAGCATGTAATCAAATCCGGTCAACGGAATTTGCGAATTTGGATCTGGAGGCATCATAAGCGCCTGTTGATCACCTGAGACATCTGCAACATCTCCTGTAGGCCTCATTTCTTGGCCAATCGGCGCGTCGTAATTGTGAAGAATCGACTCGCGCTCCAACCAGCCTTGATCGCTGGTTTGGGTCCAAACCCCAGACACATCATGCGCCAAAACCATCACTAAAATCACCGAGATGGTGCGACTGAAAAAATTCAAATTGCTAACTATCATCATGAATCGTTATTCACATGTGATTCCGAATACAGACAAAAACGAGAGGATGTCCCCCACAGCCATCTGACCGTCGCAATCACAGTCATAAATCGACAATTGGAAAGGTGTCAAGTCCGGAGACAATTTGGAAAGCAACTCCAGGAGATCTTCAGCGCCTCGATTTCCGTTCTCATCGAAATCTCCCAAACAGACTTCAGGCACTTCCAATGAGCTGGAACCGGCACAAAGGCCATCTTCTTGCGCCCAAGTGAATTCATATTCACCACCGCTCAATCCCCTGAAAACGCCCAAATCTTCGGCGCTTCCTGAATCTGGACCCGTCCATTCAACGGACCACCCCTCAGCCTCGGCAAGGCCCCAACCGAAATCTACTTCTCCACCGTCACACCAAGTAGCAGACACCGTCACTTGAGGTTGCACATGCCAACCGATTGAAAAACGATCTGCGAGGACCTCCCCTCCTTCCAGTTCCAATTGAAGGGCTGTGTCCTCGGTCAGCATGTGATTCTCTCCAGTCCAGGCATCGTGCAACACGAGGCACATGGACTCCGGCACACCATATTGCATGTCCATGGTGAACGTATGCATACCCGTGTTCCAGGCCATGATTCGAATGGGTATCGTTTCCGTGGCAGATGGCGATACGGTCTGAATAGCCAGATTCTCGCCAGAATCCGTTTGAAACCAAACCTTGACATGTTCCTCTTGGGCAGGGTCGCCGAAGGTCCTCAAATCGTGTTCCACTTCGAATTCTGTTGTGGTTCCGTCCAAAAGCCCCACAAGGCCTCGGGACCACTGCCCAGAGGGGTCTTCAACCCGCAATGCGAAGAATTCCGGGTCGTCTACACTTCGGATGAACGGGCTGGAATCGGTTGTTTTGTCCGCCTCCTCAAACGTCAAAGTTCCACTGCCTGAGGCCGCCTGTACCCAGAACGATTGGCCCACTCCGATGACATCACTTGCGGTCAACGTGGTATAATCTCCGTTGTCCCCATCGTAGATATAGAATCCAGTAGGTTTGGAGGCACTGGCATCCGGGGTCCAAGACAAGTGATCGTAGGTCACCGGGGCCGGATAAGGATTGCCCACTAGGTTCCAGCCATCGTTCTCCGCCGTGCCCGAACTGGTGCTCGTGATGCTGATGCCCTGGCTTCCACTGGTCAAAGCCCCCGAATAAGACAGCGTGATGCCTGCTGTTCCTGGAAAATGGGCCATGTAACCTTTCCCTGTATGGGACAGGGTTCCTGACGTGGACACCCAACCGTCATTCAAACCACCTGTATTCGTTTCATCGTATTCAAAAATCCATGCTGCCCCCGCCCCTGTCCAATTCGAAGTGTTGATGCCAGAGACATAAGAACTCAAGTTAACAAATGAGGCTGCGTCATTGGTGTTGTCCGGCACATAACGCTCGAAAGTGATGTTGCCTGTGATCCCTGTTCCCACGGCTCCAATGGCTGCCGTCCCCGTCGCGTCTGAATGCAGGGTCAGACCTTGGCCATTCAAATCAATCGTGCCACTTGTCGGCCAAAGCACTCCTCCAGCTTCGATTTCCAAAGGTGTATTCAGCGTCAAGGTGCCACTGGCTTTGTTGACGATTGCGTATTTCAATACCAAATTCGTGGTTCCATTCACAGCTTGTGCACCGGTCCCATTGAATGTCAAGGCGCGGTCGTTTTCATTGAATGTGGCTCCTGACGCCAATTCAAAATTTCCTCCCACTTCCAAATCCCCACCGACCGCCGTGGACATGCTCAACGTTCCATTAATACTGACATTCCCTTCCACGGTCAATGCACCGGTCATCGCATCCATGTTCAAGTTTCCAGCCGCATCGACAGTGATGTTGCCACCACAGCTTCGGGCACCGGAGGTGTTGAAATCCGCTTCTGAACCACTCGCAACCAAGACATGGTGAGGTGAATTCCATTCTGAAGCTACCCCAAAAATTCCACCATTGTTGTACTTCAACGTGGAACCTGACCCGAAGGTCGGGGCATTGGTGTCTACATAGCCGCCGGACAGAATTTCACAGACACCTTGTACTGAAGACCCAGCCCCAAAGTTCACTCCTCCTTTCAGTTGAATATCGTTGAATGAAAGGGTTCCTGTAGTGCTTCCAGTTCCAGAAAAAATGACAGTCTCACCCGAAGAAGTGTATGTTCCTCCAGAATTGGTGATGGACCCACCAGCATCCATGGTGATGGTTCGAGGGGTTCCATCACCCGCCGTGAAAGTTCCACTTTCCAGTGTCAACGACGCCAACGTGATGTCTCCATCTAAACTCAAGTTCCCTTTCAATGTCACATCTGCTCCAGAACTTGGAATCAATCCCGCTGCCCAGGAACCGGAGGAATTCCAGGTTGTAGGACTGGCTACACTTTCAAAGGTGGATGCAACCGTGTAGGATGAGGATCCACCTGTGGCAATCGAACGCATATCGAAGTTCTCTTCATTGGCGGTAACCACCTCCAAATCCATGGTTGACGACGCGAAATAGTAATTCACGGTGGTCCCGCCTGTTTGACCCGGAATGCTCGCGGATCCCGAAGTCCCTGAAATGTTCTCGAGTTCGATTGCACCCCTTGTGGTCCAACCGTCGGTCGTGTAAACCAAAAAAACGCGCTCCTCCGCTGATTTGGTTCCACTCAGAGTCACTTCAATCGTGACCGCTTGGGAGGGAGCTGGACTGACTCCTGACGCAGTTGTTCGGGATTGCCCGGTGATTGAAATGGGACTGGCTGAGGTTTCCATCAAACTGACACTGGTGGTCGAATAACCATTGTCCTTGAAAACCATTGAGTAATAATTGTTCTGTGTAAGACCAACTGAATTGTTGGATGATGAGCACGTCCCTACGGAATTGACTGCGTCCAGTGTAAAACTGTGGCATGCCCACTGATTGGTGTATTCCGCTCCACTTCCCCCGCTGGCAATCTTGAAATTGACCCCACCCGTTGATCCGGTGTATTGAAACGACGTCGTCCACCGATCCAACCCATCTGTGGTTTTCGTCAAGTCAAAATCTCCGCCCATATTGTGGGTGTTGGACCAACTGTTCCAATCTCCTGGAATTCTCACACCATCCGGTTCCCAAATTTGAGCTTGCGCCTGGTTGTTCAAAATGACCACTTGAGCAATGACACAAATGATGAACCAAATTTCAACTGAAAGCTTATTTTTCATAGGATTCGAGTCGACTTAGTGTATAATTGACACGGCGAAAATTAAGAAGAACAAAATCAATCTCCTAACCATCTGATGACCAATAAATTGATTGTTATTGACAACTAATAAACAAGCTGAAGAAAAATGTCCAAGCAACAAGATATGCGGCAAACACCAGACCATTGCCTTGCCTATTCGTCCAGCGAGAGCCCGCTCCGCGAAGTTCAATTTGATGTGCGATGAATCATCGAACAAGGGCTACCTGCAACACTTCTGCATCCCCATTTTCAGAAACAACTCGAATCGCATAAATACCAGAGGGCCAATTGTGTCCACTCATGGAGAAAGGAAAGTCAACCGATGGATGACTTTGCATCAGTTTTCCTGAAGTCATACTGAAGACTTCTACATGTCCACGCGTTTTGAATGTGGCATCCACCGTGAAATGGCCCGTTGATGGATTTGGAAAAACATGAAATTCCAGTCCTTGAGTCCTTTCTGATTCGTTGATGAAAACGGGTGCCCCTTCACCCCAAGCATCTGAGACGAGGGTGCAATCGCCGAGCGTGAGCGTGACATAAATGGCCCCTTCGTCCGAGGGAATATAAGTGGGACCTGTGCCAACCATCACGCTGCCTTGCCACCATTGAAATGACCCGGGCGCAGGGAGGCCTTCAGCAACGACTTGAAGTTGGCCATCCGGAGTCGACATGATTTGGAGAATCACCCCTGCCAAACAAGGGGAGAATGAAGCCTCCAAGTCACCATCCGACCCCAAGGATGCCGTCAAGAAGGGCACGTCCGGCGTGTACCAATCCTCGCCGCTGTAGGCCACCGATGACCAGCCCGTGAAACCGAAACCTGGGGCCGGCAAAGCGGCCACTTGAATCGGACACTCCCCATGGTATGCTCCGGTCCAACTCGGCCATTGGCCCGGAATCCCATTGACCGTCACAAGACCGCCGCCTGTAGGAGTCCATGAGGTGGTGATGTCCTTGGCATCCGACCATCCGAATGCATTTCCCAATTGGTCACGAGAGGGCTGGATTCGCTGCGCATTGTGGCTGGCGATGTCCTGGATCCTTTGGAACCAATAGCCGTGACTGACCGGTGAATCCCATCTGTCGATGTGTCGAAAAAGCACATTGGACACCTGTGTCGCCGCAGCGTACAACTTGGACTCAAATGCACTGGGCTCGAAGATGGAGTTGAGCAAGTCGTTGTAACGGGTGGCAAAACCACATCGGAACCCCGGGTTGTCGAGGAACGCTTCCAACAAATCGCTATAAATGGAGGGAAACGGTGGATTCAGGACTTTCTCAAGTTCGTTGTGTCCGGGGCCGGTGCCCCATTGACCAAAACAGGCATCCAAATCAAAGAGCACATATCGCCAAGGCCCCAAGTTCCGCCCATCTCGGAAAAACTTCAGGTTTTTGACCCCCCAGTCTGCAGAGATCCAATCGATGTTTTGGCCATGGATTTCGAAAATGTGGTAATCCATGAATGACGGTATGTCGAATCTCTCCGCAAAGGCGGAGGCAAAGGCCGAAGAGGTCGGGGACATCTCCAACATTTGGGCGGCGTCAATTTCAAAAGAAGACGCCGGACCTGCCAGCGCTTCCCACTGGTTGGCCATGTCCACATGCACCTCAGGGATGCCGTACACATCTTCCACCCAACGTTCATCTGTCTTCTCCCGGGCCCCATACAGGCCCCAGTACTCGCCGTTCAGCCAGAGTTCTGTGGGTTGCCAAGCTGCCGCCGCTGCATGTGTGTTTTCCAAAGCCAAATCACACAAGAAAGCATCCTGAATTTTGTTTGTCCAGCTGGTTTGGCCTCCATTGCGGAGGTTGAAGTTGCCAAATGCTTGGAGTCCAGGCCTGCGATTGAAAATTTCGACATTCAAATCCCCAGTGTACCGGTTTTTGAAGTCGATTCGGAACGATTTCTGCGGTTCGCCGCGTGACCAACCGCCATGGATTTCGAGGTCGAGGTCAGCTGTGGCCAGTGGAACGGCATCCTCATCCATCCATTCCAAATGGCTGTAGCGCGACCAGGGTTGCCAAAAGTTGGCCCCCATAAATGGGTAATCATTTGAGGCATTCGGGCCCATGACGTAGATGCCCGTTTCCCAATCCCACAGATTGTCAGGGTCAGTGGTGATGCTCGCCAAAGGCACCATCGGCGCATCCTCTCGAATGATGTAAGTCCGTTGGACGACAGGGCCCGGCAGGTGGTTATCGGCGAAAGCCCGGAAGTGCAAGGCGGTGGTTTCGGAAATCGGTGCCAACGTGGACAATAACGGATCATCTGGCTGCGGATCTGAGCCATCCGTGGTGAAACGGACCTCGGTTTCAGGAGGAAGGAATGCGGCCAAGGTGGGCTCAAGCGTCGTTCCCTCAGGAAACCAGCCCGACACGGGGTCCATTTCGGGCACACCCGTAATCCCGACAAAGCAAGGCGCATCATTCGGCGCACCGGGTGTGGCCTCCAAATAAAAGCACACTTCGCTCGGTTCGGAGGCCGCCCGCCCCAAAGTCATCTCACGTGTCATGTCCGGGGTCAAGGAAAGCACATCGACAAGCTCACCTGCCGAATCCGACCAAATCACAGGTTCTCCAGCACTCAATTTGAAATTCACATGAAGGGGTTCTTCAGGCGGGGTCATCCAGTCCGGCAGCGGTACGGTTTCTGGCGATTCAGGTGTGCTCATTCCCAAGGCCAAAAACGGACGCGCCGAGAAATCACTCGAATTCATGTCGTAGTTGTGAACCTCGACTGCAAATGTGTTCCAACCCGGCTGCAACCAAGGGCCCAAATCCAATGCGTGCACCGGCGGAATGCCCCCAGCATAAAGTTCAGCTTCGACATAGAAAAGGGGTGTGACCTCCCCCCCCACGAGGGATTGCCCCTCCAAGTTGTCTGAACGCACCCATTCTCGGCCATTGATGAACGCCACAAAGCAATCATCCGCATCCACCGAAAGCATGGCCATGACCACCTCTTCTGGGTTGGCAACATGAAAGTCCCGTCGCATATACAGCGACATGGTGCCTTCAGGCAAAACTGTATTGTCATCAACGTCGCCATAACCAAATCCCCCTGGGGCTACCGGCCATGCGCTGACATCGAAGTCAGGACTGCGCCAACGCTCAGGTGGAGACACTGTGGTGTGAGACCACATTTGGTCCTCATAGACGGCTAAATCCCAATGCTCCACATGTGGAGCTTCTCGTCCCGATGCCAACAACAACATGTGCTCTCCAGCCCCCAAAATCACATCCTCGGGAAAGGTCCAAGCAGCCCAATTGTCCGGATCGTCCGACAAATGCATCCCAGACAAATCGATCGCCTCAACCCCTGTATTTCTCAGTTCCACCCAATCGCAATCGCGGCCCGAAGCATCAAGCTCACCCCCGAAACATCCCACCTCGGACAACATCAAGGAACCCTGTCCCCATGCCGCCCAAGTCACTCCAAACACCGCGACCCACCCGATCAAAATTCGCCTGCCATTCATAGCCATCAAAAGTACAGCAGGGAATTGGAAATGACGCCGCAACGCAATGCATGGACTCACCTCGGCAATCGCTCTTGAGGCCGGATATTCAAACCACGCTGAGTCAAAATCATCAACACCGCCAGCAGTCCCGCCGTAATGTCATATGCCAGGCCATGCCAAGGCTCACTCCCCAAAGCCTGGCGCAGCAGAATCGTTGAAACGATGAACCCGGAATTCCGCAAAATCAATCCGAAGTCATCCAGGTAGCGGAAACTAACGACCAGCAGCAACACATCCACAAGAATGAGCACGGTGAAAAAGGTGTTGTAGAAAATGGAGTTGGGATCGCTGTGCAAATGGCTGGGATGCAACACCAAATCCAATCCCCAGGCAGCAAAGGCATAGATGCTGATGATGAGGAGCAACATCGACAGCAGACCGGCAATCAACGTTTTGATTCGAACAAATTGGTTCAGCTCAACCTCTTCAATTCGAGCCAAACGCCTGGGCAACAGCGAATAAAACAAAACCAAAATGCCCCCCAAGGCCACCGCCGCCAACAAATGAGGGAAGAAGGTGGCATCCCATGGCCATTTGGACATCTCATCCAAACTCTTGAACACGGATCGGATTTCAATCAGGGCCACAATTTCAATTTGCTTGCCCAGCGAGCGGGCGAACGAAGTGGGCAGGTAATAAACAAGCAAATAAACCTCAGCAATCAGGATCACCGAAAATGGCGTATACAAAGCCTGCAAGGCGCTATTGAACAACGAACTCTCGAGGTTCAAATCCCAGATGCGGTTCGCCGCGAAGAGCCCAAGATGCACCGCAAACAAAATCAAAGCCAAGGTCACCAGCGCACCCTCCAACCGTCTCCGAACTTGAGGCGCCAAAAACCAGGCGGCTCTATGAATGAACGAATCCGGGATGCCCAATCGTGGCATGTGTCAGGGTTTTTGATGTTAAAAAGCTGATTAGCAAACACCTGAGCCACATTTTTTGTTCACGCCCTGCTTCAAGGCGCCCCTGGTAGTCACTTCATGGACAAGACTCCCCGAAACGGCTTAGAATCAGCATCAAATCCGTTACCCCCACCACACCATCGCGGTCCACATCCTCTGCGGAACAACCCGCATCGCAACCAAAAGCCGGCAGCAACGCCAACAAATCTGAGATGGACACCACACCATCACTGTCGATGTCCTCAAAACAAGGCTCATCAATCAACTCAAAGTGGACGTACTCCAAGAAATTGTAGGTCTGGTTGTTTTGTGCACGATCTGAGACTTTCATCTGAATCAAACTCCAAGTCCCGGGTGCAGATCCCGGCGGCAACAACAATTCGATGTCCAGCGTGAACCAAGCATTGGGAATGTCCGGCGGATACAGGGCATAGTAGAAATTTGCCCCGCCCAAATCGTCCCAAGCGCTGAAATAAAAGTCGTTACCGAGGGGGTCACGAAGGATGTATTCCAGGTGCTGAACGCCCGCCGCAAATTCATCATGGTCACTGGTGTCTTGCAAATCGACGGAAATATGCACGTATGTCTCTCCATTGGGTTCCTCCGGATTTGTAGGCTCCGCATCAATGGTGATGCTTGAGAGGTCGAGTTCTGGCGCCAGCACATCGGGATATTCAGTTTCGATGTACAGGGTGTCTCGGAGTTCCGCAAAAATGCTATATCCATTCGCATTGGCGTTCTCCAAGTCTTCTGTCAAATAGGTCGAACTGGTGTTGCCTGCAATGTCCGTCGCAATGAAAAAAGTCGGAACATAATCCCCCGTGGGATAGAAATAAGGAATGGGCAGGATCAGGGAATGATGCTTCACCTCCTCGTAATCATTGCTCGGGAAGTGGTTGCTCTGGATGTCACGCGTATAGCGTTCATTGGACGCCGAATCCGCCGGCGGGAATGCCACACGAGTCAGCCCGCGCTGGAGCGGTATCTTGTCATAGGTGTCATAACTGACGCGCAGGGCTTGCATCTGGGCGGGGCCATCACCTGGGTTCGGGTGTGTGTAATCTTCCAGCACCAATTCATATGTATCATCGATGTACTCTGGGGGGTCGTTGTCCTCCAGTGGGTTGTTGATGTAAAGGGCGCTGCCAAATGTGTTTGAATTTTCGTAGCGCTCATTCCCGGCCGGATCACCCACGGTGATGCTGAATAGGTTCCACCATCCACTTGCCACATGTTTGGATATCGTCCGCGTGCCTACCAAAATCGAATCTTGAACCTCTCCATTTTGTGGGGACAAGGCCACATCCAAATACGTCCCGATGGGACTGGTAAAACGGGCATAGGCATGGCTTCCTCCATCCGTTTCGAGGTTCTCGACATGCAGCTGAATGGAGAACGTAAATTCTTTATCTTCTGTCGGGGCTCCTTCTAAGACAGTCTCAGACCCGATGATTTTCCCCGGATAAACATAATCTGGGAACAGATTGTACACCTCAAAAGTCAACTCTTCGGGGACCATGGCCACGTACCGGGCTCCGTGCATGACCCGATCGCGGATGAAATCGTATTTGTGCGGTGCATGCGTCAGGAGCACTTGGGGATTTGTGATGTAAAAGGCAATGCTTTCCGCCATGTCCTCATTCGGATTGATGGCATGCGCATAGTCGCTCGCAAATTCAGTTGTTTGCGTGGTCGACCAGCCGCTCTCGCTGTCCGGATCTTCAAACCAATCCCCCACCTCAATCCAATCATTCCGCAAATCTTCATCAAAGGTGTATTCCCACATGAAGTGGGCCTTTTCGTGCAAAATCAGCCGGTGGACGTACGCCAAATCTTCGCTGTTGAACGCCGAGCCCATGAACTCAATCGCATTCATGCCAGTCCAAGCAATGGCTGGTGCCAATGGATAGTAGGGATTCTGCTGGCCATCCAACCGCCGCACGATGTACTGCAGGCCCTCTTGGGCATGAAATCCAGATGGGAATTCTTCGATCATGGACAACAACTCCACCTTTTCCCAAGCCTCGAAATCTTGAAAATTGCTCGCCGTCTCGCTCATCAAATCCTCCAACTGGTCACCTGGCGTCAACAAGGTGATTCCATAACGGTCTGCAGCAATGTTGTTGACCACAGAACTCAACGTTCCAAATTCAGTCACGACGTTTAACAAGGCCTTGTGCAACCGTTTTGAAAAATACCGGCCTTTGACGCCGTCAAAATTGACCACCAAAGGTGTCGCATAGACGAAAACATCCTCATCCATCGTCACGATGTCCACATCGCCTTCTGACACAATCGTCACATCATGCAACAGAGGCACAGATGATTTGCGGTAGATGGCCGTTGGCTCTGCCTCGTCGTAATAGGACGAAAAGTAGGTGAACGGCAACTCTTTCATCGATTGCCAGAGTTTGAAGGCGTCCTCTGGTGTCCAAATTTCCAAGCTGTTATCCAAAATGATGCCGTATTCCCTCCACAATGTCCGTGCGGAAAAGTCCGCGGGCACCTCATACAAGGTGTCCAGCACTTCAATGACAGGCTGGGCACCGGGGGTGAATTCACTGGAGTACCCAGCATAACTTTCATCATCAAACCACGAGAAATAAAAATCGCTCGAATCTCCTTCGATGGGCACCACGGTAATCGCAATGGCCGTGTCTGAGGCAAGGTTCAGGGTGGAGGCTGGCACATTGGCATATCCTGGAATGTCCAAGCCCACATCCCAAGCTCCAGAAGTCAATTGCCATTGGATGTTCACCGCGGCAACATCAGTCACAAAACAAACGGTATCGCGAACGTCCACCACTTCTTTCTCAGCCGTCAACATCGCGACATCACCAAGCTGCAGGCCAATAAGTTCAATGTTCAACTGGTGCGAATCGGTGTCGGATTGACCCCAAACGCACAAGTTCAGCGGCAAGAAAAAGCCGATGAGCAGGCGGTTCCAAGTGAAACGAATGAAGTGGGTTTTGGCAAAAATCATAGAGCAAGATACGCAGGGGTCGCTCTCCTGTCATGCCCTTGGCAACATTTTCAAAAGCCCCGAAAAAAGAACTGGCAGCGAAAACCGAATTTCACTGCCAGTCTTTGATGTCCATCACAAATCGTTCAAGCTCGTACTCAACAGTTCCATCACGTGGCTGACCAAATTTTGCTCAGCCTGCGATCCCGGTTGAATGCTGCTCAAATTCGGATGCTCTTCATTGTTGTAAAAATGCCTTCTCAGCATGTCCTTGACATTTTCACGCGTCTGCATGGAGCGAACCAAATCGACTCCAAGCTCCTGCGATTTCGAGTGCAAAATCACTGCCGGTTCGCGGTACTCCCCCAACAAATTCTCCAACCAACGGGTGTCCTTCAGATTGGACACAGACTTCAACTTTTCTTGGACAATGTCCGGGTAATTCGCATAGTATTGGTCCTTGGCCTCCTCGGGATCATTCATGGCGTTGAAAAGGGGCACGTCTGGAAGGAAATTTTCAGCTGGGCCAGGAGTTGCAGGCGTTTCGATTGGCATCTGAACAACGTCTGATGCGACTGATTGCGCTTTGGCTTCACTTTCCATTGAACTGTCAAATTCCACGGCAGGTGCCACAACCTCTGCGATTTCCACGACTTCAGCATCCGGTGTCCAATCCGGGCCGTGGAGCAACCTGTCCTTGAGCCGTTGAATCTCGATGGACATGTCATCCAGTTCATCTTCAATTTCTGTAAACAGATGCTCCGGTTGGGCATGATCCAGCCCCACAGCCACATTGATGGTGTTGAAATATGGATCACTGCCCGCCTGCCAGGCCACACCGAGAATTTGACTGACTTCGTCGAGGTTGACGTCTTGCGGATGCACTGCACGGCCAAATCCATCATGATCTCCAGAAGGCAAAATGAAATCGCCCTTCGCCACCGGTCCGACAATGTCCACAGGCACCTGACCCATAAAGGCCACGGGGTGAACATTTTCTTGATCAGCTTGAGGCATTTTCCCAGCTACAATGGGTGCAGAAGAGACCACCATGAGGTGATCTGCCCCCCACGTATTCAGGGTGATTTTGCCACCCTTGACCCCAACAACTTGACGGGGATGAATGTCTTGTCGCTTTCGAAGTTGTGGCAACCATTCGGCATAATCTCCACTTCCCGAAGCATACATCACACCGCCTCCTTCCCACTCTCCCCTGTTAATGACCTCCCATGCAATTTCGAAAGCCGCATGCTCAGCAGCTCCGATGGCTTTGGCAATCACATTCAAGGTGGCGATTTCAGCTTTTTTCACAGCGTTAGTGATTTCCTGGAAAGCCGTCGGTCCATTGCCAAAATCTGGAAGTGGAAATCCTGGGATGGGAATGACAATGCATCCAATGGGCAACAGCATGGTACAGCACCATGAATCTGGCAAGAAAGGCGCAAATTCTTCAACGGTCACTGCAATGGCATTGGCTGCCTCTGCTGCCGCCTTCTTCTGGGCAATGCCCAAGCTGACAAGTTTGGTGGCCACTTTTGTTCTGTGCTCTACAGCTTCTACTTCCGCGCCAGCATCCGTATTCCAGTCAGCCTCTGTTTGCCCACTGATGGAACCAATGACACCGCCTGATTTTTTCATAAAGTCCACGAATGAATTCCCCGTATTGGGCATGTTGTGATTCAAGGTGATGGAAATTCCATTGCTTTTTAATGTACCGGTTTGTTGCGGACCTTCAAAAGCTGCGATGTAAGTACTCGGGACCGAGGACAAACTCGAGCCCGCGTAGAAGGTTCCGCTGGACTTGACCGAACCGGGTGTCACCACATCTCCGCCAAATGAACCTGGCCCTGCAGCAATTTCGCCTGTATTCGTCAATGTTGACACACCCGTAGAGGTCAAACTGGCAAACGTGGAAGGGCTTGTTAAGGTCAAATCATACCCCGAGCTGAGGGTGATGCTGCCACCACTGATCACGGTCAGATCTTGATGAAGGGTGGGACCTCGTTTGACCTTTGTGATTCCACTGGAAGTTACTTCAAAATAGCTGTTGGAACCTGAAAGGACCTCAAGGCCCTGACCCACCTCAGTCAGACCTCCTACGATGATGTCCCCTGCCAACGATGATGTTTGGTCCGCAGCTGTTGCCCCGATGCTTCCTGAAATAAGCTGCAAAGGCATTCTCACAACCCCTTCTTTTTCCAGACGAAGTGTTGGACTCAGTGCGCTGAGATTGCTGGTGGAACTGTACAAATTCAATCCACCAGCGTATCTCAATGTGCCAACGGACCCCGACTCTTCCATCAAACCAAAAATGGAACTTTGACTCAAGTTTTTCATCTCCATGGGACCACGCAATGTGAATTCCGTTGAAACATCCAAACTGACCAAAGTCGAATTCGCATCTACATTCGCACTGGGGGTATCTGTTGCTCCTGTCACTTCCATGGAACCGGAACTTGTCTGCTGGCTGCCGTTGTCTATGCTTGCGGTCTCCAAATGCCCGAAAGTTGATGAACCCTTGACATCAAAACTCCCGCCCAATGTCATGTCCAAATCCACGCTCAAATCTTGATGCAAGTCCACATCTCCTGACACCTGCACGTGGTCTCCTGCCAAGGTGGAGTCATTCACATGCAAGGTCGTCACCACTGTATTTGCTGCGACGAGGTTGTTCAGGCGCGTTCCATTGTCCGTGGCCAAAAGGGAATCCAGAATGACAAATTCCCCGTTCGCGGTTGCATCTCCGCTTTGATTGTCAACTGTAAATGCCCTATTGGTTCCGATTCCCAGTGGGCCCAACACTTCGAGAGAGTCCTGCAACAACACAGTTTGAATCACTTCCAAGGTAGAATCAATCACCGCCCTGCCCCCTACAGACAGGTCACCTCCCATATTCATGGATGTGGTCTCGATGCCACCGAGTGAAAACGTGGTGCCCAGAACCCTCAAGTCTTTCAGGACCACCAAATTGCCCAGAATGGTCACATCACTGTCCATTCTTGTGAATCCTGTTAATTGGGCGTCGCCCAAGACATCCAATCGGTTTTTGCTCAAAATTTCTTCCTCAATGGTCAACCGCTCCGAAGCCCCTGACAGGGCACCATCATCAAGGTTTGATCCCATCCGGTCATGCAACATGTCAAATTTGACCAACCACTGGTTCAAAAGCTCATTGTTGAGGTCTTTGAATGTTCTTCCAGTGGCCAAATCATTGGCCGTCGGTGTGGGAACTTCCGTGATTTCAGCATTGTCAAAAAACTTGCACATTTCGACACCATCAACCACCATGGTTCCCCAGATGCAAGTGCTGTCGCATCGGGCACCCTGTGCGGGATAGCGAACATTGCCCTCCATGTCACAATCACACGCCCCTGGCGGCAAATCGAAGCAACCGCACTCATAAATCCGTCCTTCCCCACCGCAACGGCCACATTCATCCTGCACCTCATCTACTTCCAAGCAGGGATCTACATCATCACAAATGCCATCGTGATCAACATCGGTGAAACACCCACCGCCACAATTGAACAACGAGTCCAACACATTTTCCTCACAATCGCAATAAAGATCTGGGTTGTAACCCAGAACACCTGTTGTCGTCTCCGTGCAGTCACCGCATGAATTGTGATAAAGGCAAGTCGCATTCGAGGGATCGTTGAAGTTGCAAGCCTGGAGATCGTAGCATTGATCTTCATTGGTCGATTCACAAAGTCCGTCATTGTCCACATCCGCAACACAATCTCCATCACAAGTCAAACCAGCATCGGGGTATAGGCAGGTGGTGTTACCGTGCAGAGACGCAATGTAATTGCAGGCTGAGGGGTCGTTACACAAGTCCAAACCATCCGTGTCACAAACCCCATCAAAATCAGCATCATTGGCTTGAATCACACCAGAACCATCTTGACTTTCATTCCCTACACAGGTCTCACACCCCGAAGGATAAACGCAAGAGTCATCGTTTTTCGTGGCGCTCACATTGTAGTTGCAGGCCGACGAATTGTTGCATCCAAGCACTTCATGATTGGGCACATCGCATACACCGTTGCCATCATTGTCAATGCCGCACGCCTGTGTTGGGTTGGCATCGAAATTGCACGCGGCAGGATTGGAACACAAGTCCACCAAGTCACAAATCCCGTCCCCATCACTGTCTTGAATGATGATGTGATCGGACCCGTCATGCAGGTCGCCACTACAGATTTCACATTGGGTCGCATCCGCATAGATACAAGTGGCAGGCAAGTTGTCAGTGACCCCCGATTTGTAATTGCAGGCAGCCGCATCATTGCATCCGGAGACTTCATAGGGATCACAAACGAAATCCCCATCTGAATCTTCCATACAAGGGACGTTTTCCGGGAATGTCACATAGTTGTAGTTGCATTTGCCAGTGTCGACACAATTGTCCACGTCATCACAAAGCCCATCCCCATCTGTGTCTGTTCCTGTACCTCCACAAATGCCGCATGCATCTTCGGTCAAGCACTGCGTGGCATCTGGATCCGACCAATTGCAGGCTGAGGGGTCGTAACACAAGTCCGTTCCATCCGTGTCACACAACCCGTCTCCATCGGCGTCGTCCGAGCTCGAATCCACGATTCCATTGTCGTCTTCGTCCGTGCCATCTACGCATGAACCACAGTAGTTGTAGTACTTGCAGGCAACGTTGGTCGGATCTGAATAGTTACAAGCGAGCAAATCAATACAATTGTCGCTACTGTCACAAACCTCATCTTGGTCAACGTCAACACCCGTTCCGCCGCAGGTTCCGCATTCATCGAACTCTAGACAGTAATTGGTACAGGGGTTCCCGTCTGGATCGACGCCCATTTGCAAATCCTCATCCCAGTGACAAGGAATGGAAATGAAAACAGCGCTGTCGTTGTGGAGCACCACATCGCCATACATATTTCTCAGGGTATCGAACAGCAAACTCCCACTCGAATTTGCCCAGCGAAAATTGCAGGCATTCGGGTCATCACAACCGATTTGTTCCGCGTTATCACAAACTTCATTGGAATTGGTGTCGCCTGAAAGGTATTCTCCCAATGTGACTGTTAACGCGGGCAAGCCCAAGAGGTTCTTTTGGTACGGCGTTACGGAAATGGTATCGCCATTGGCGGTGCAAGAATCGCAAGTGCTGTCCTCCATATCCACCTGGTACTGTTCATCTGAATTATCAGATTGTGCGTTGGTCGTGGAGGTGAATTTGCATTTGCCATCGTCCACATTTGCAATGGACAAATAGTTGCACGCATTGGCATCCATGCAACCGAAGATTTGCTCATCGTCACAGATGCCATTCTTGTCTTGATCCGTGCAACAAGCCACATTGCCATAGGCCTCGTTCTTGTAATCCAGCTTCGAGTGAAAATAATTGGGGCTCAAACCGTCGGAGCAATTGTCCAGGCCATCGCAAATCCCGTCATCATCGCTGTCTGCGTCGCAATCCGAATTCGTTGCGCCGGATGCCCCGAGGTTGTAATTGCACGCATTGATGTCGGCACATTTGTCCCATTCCGTTCCGTTGAATTTACTCGTAGTGCTCATGGCCGGCGCAGGATCCGAAGGACAGAAATAGTCAATCAAATATTCTCCGTAACCATCAGCATCTTGGTCTCTGTAGTAAGCAACGGGCTCTGCGCAATCGGCCCCTGCCGTCAGCTGATCATAACCGCAAGCATTGGGGTTCGTGCAAGTATCATCTTGACCTGCAGTCTGGCCCTGCGCAGAATTGATTGCATAAGTGGTGTTGTCACACCATCCATCTCCATCCACATCATTGCTCAGCAATTGCCCAGAGCCATCTGCCGGATTGGGATTGCCATAGACCAACCAATCGCAAACTGCACAGGGGCCCTCAGGAAACTTACAAGATCCATCATCTTTTATGATGTGGGCCTGCCCATTGAAGTTACAGGCCAATTCATCCATGCAGCCTGCACAAGATGTATACTCACAAGTTCCTTCTTCGCCATAGTTGCAAGCTGTCTGGTCACCGCACTCGGTTTGACCCCAACCCGCGGTTGCGAAACAGAAGACCGACAACACCAGCATGAGCTGGCCTTTGAATTCAAAATATCTCATCACATTCCTGTCTTTGATCCCAAAACCTCTCATTGTCCGAGTGTGGGAATGTTATTGGATGCTTGAGACTGATTCGTTGGCAGACTCATGTGCTTATGGATATCTGGAAATTCTTGCGCAATGGCATCGAACATACGACCCTGAATCTCCAACGTCAATTTCTTCTCCGCCAAGGTCCCCGGCTTCACATGGGCAAAGGGACCCGTTTTCGGCATGAATTTCAACGACTCCCGAATGCGAGGCAAAAGGGAAGCTGTCGAGAATTCATGTGTCAAGACATTCGCAGTGATCTGGTTGTTGATCTCCATGATTTCTTGGGCAGAAATCCCCACACCTGCAAGTGACTCGATGAGCCCCTTTTCCAAATCTTCGAAAGAGTGAACATTGTAACTCATCACCTCCATTCTTTGAATCGAGCTGTTTATACCCTCTTGTTGTAGGCGTTCTGCCTCCTTCCTGGATTCTTCCTCGGCCGCACTCACATGCTTTTCGATCACCACTTCCATGATCCGGCTGAGGTCTTGACTATTCATGTTGTCACGCCACATTTGAGGAACATCTCCCTGCTTGGAGGATTCCACCGCTTCCAAGATCTCGTCATCACTCATTCCTGTCAAAATGGAAATGCCCTCGGATTGTGGAGCATCCCCACCTCGCTTGCTCGACTTTGAATCCGCATAATCGCCATCCCCTGAGCGGAATACTTTCTTCAGGAAGGACACACGGGGTTGTTCCATGGGGACATGGACTGGTTCTCCCATGACCATCGCTGTGACTTCATCCAACTCCATCCGCAAATGGGTCATTTGATTCTTCAGCGCAACGAAACGTTGGGCAGTGGCGGATTGATTGAGGCCCACAGCCACATTCACGCTGTTGAAATACCTGTCATTTCCATCTTGCCATGCTACACCTATGATGCGTGAAGCATCGCTCTCGTTGATGTTTTCAGGGTGAATGGCGAGGCCATATCCATCGTTGTCTCCACTCGGTATGATGAAATCGCCTGATCTCACCTGACCGATAACTTTCACCGGCACTTGGCCCATGAAAGCCACTTTTTCATACTTGTCCTCATCCGCCTCATCAGGCTGATTGCCCAGCACAATGGGTGCTGTTGAAATGACCATCAAATGATCTGCACCTTCGGTGATCAAGGAAACTTTTCCTCCTGTCACCCCAACAATTTGCTGCTCAGCCAGGTCATCTTTCCAATTCTCTTTCTCGATCCATTCAGCATAGTCTCCATTTCCTGACGCATACGAAACGCCACCACCAGACCAATCTCCTGCATTGGCGGCTTCCCACATACCAAGGTAGACGGCATTCTCAGCCAATTCGATGCCAGTTGTTATGGCCTCAGCAATGTCGAGTTCAGCGTCTTTGGTAGCTTGGAAAGCCCTGGTGGCTGCGGGGGGTATGTCCGCCCAGTCAAAATTGGGCCAAAACACCAGCCAACCGTCTGGAATGAAATGTGCCAGCGCCTTGATGCCTTTGACAATCGCCTCTGCGGTTTTCGCTACTGCTGACCGCGTAGTGATCAAAAACTTCGTCGTAGATAGTGCAACTTGTGTCGCGTACTCGCCTTGCTCCAATGCTTTGAACTTGTCGTCACTCCAATTGCTCGAAGTCTCTCCACGAATCTCTCCCACTGCATTCCCTTGGGCATTTTTGAACACCATGTAATGGTTGCTGCCATCGGGTACATCCCCTGTATGGTTGAGCTGAATAGAAATACCGTTGGCGCGATTCAATCCACCAGAACTTCCATCAAAAACAGCCACATAGTCCGACGGAATCGTTCCTTGAGATGAGCCGACATAAAGTCCCCCTCCCATTATCAAATCCCCAGTTGTTGCCAATCCGCCATTGAACGAAGCCCCACTTGAGGCGACAACCGATCCGAAATTTGTGGTGCCTGAAACCGTCAAATTCTGGAGATTCGTATTACCTCCGACTGTCAATCCCGATCCAGTATTCAACGTCAGGTTTCCATTCAACGTCATATTTCCCGCGACTGTCGATGCTTTGTGGAAATGAATGCTTCCGTCACTTTTGACTTCAAATGACTTGGCGCCGGCGGTTTTCACAATGAGTCCATCTTTCAACGTTGCCCGCTTCCCGACACTTAAAGCACCCAAAATAGAGTTTTGGGCATCCGCATCAGTGGTTGTCAATTTGGCGGCTTCAACAAGTTTTGAAGCCGTGAGTGAACCACTCTTTGTCATCAGAATGGAAGTATTGCCACTCGCATAATCCGCGGGTGTCTCAAACATTCTGAGGCTGCCCACCAAGTTTGCGTTGGCAAAACCTCCCGATTGCGGGGCAATCTCGAAAATTTTCGAGTCACTCGTATTCAACACACGCAACGAACGATGCAGGGTAGTTGTCCCTGTGACGGATAAAGACTGGGTCGTGGTCGGACCTGTGACCGTCAGAGAACCCGTCTCCAAACTTGACGTGTTCTTGACAGAACCCGTTGTGAGTAGCCCTGTATTCGAGATGGACGCGGTTGAAACTCCTTGAAGGGTTGAAGCCCCAGAAACGCCCAAGGTTCCTTGCACGACCAAGTTTTTGTCAACATCCAGGTTGCCCTCCAACTTGGAATCTCCACGCACCTGCAAATTCTTCTTGATGAGGACAGAATCTGTGGTTTGTAGCGTCGTGACAATGACATCATTTGCATCCAAAGAGGCCAGCCGTGTGCCATTTGTGGTGGCTACCAATGAATCCAAAATGCGCAGTTGCCCATTGACCTGCGTATTGCCTGAGGCATCCACGTGGAAAACGTTGTTTGCCCCGATGGTCAGCGGCCCATACAAAGTCAAGGAATCATGCATCAGTGTGGACTGAAGGACTTCCAATGTGGAATCGATGACCGTGGCCCCACCCACAGAAAGGTCCCCCGACATGTTCATGGATGTCGTTTCGATGCCGCCTTGAGAGAACGTTGTCCCTTTGATGGTGGCATTTTTCTCAACCGTCAAATTACCCAAAATCACCACGTTGCTGTCCATCTGAACCAACCCGGACAGGCGGGTTGTACCGAGGACATCCAAATCGCCCTTGTCGAGAATGTGGTCTTCGATGGTCAATTTTTCGGAAGCACCCGTAAGAGAACCGTCATCGAGATTTTTGGACATTCTGGCATGCAGGGTGTCAAATTTGATAATCCATTCTTCCAACAAGGCGGCATTCGTTCGGAAAATGTTTTTGCCCGAAGGATCGAGGGATCGGGACGTGGGCTCGGGCAAAACGGTCAGTTCAGCCTTATCGAAATACAAGCAGATTTCTTCGCCATTCACAATGGTATCACCATAAATGCATTCCCCATCGCAATTCCGGCCCTGCGCGGGATAGACCACGGTGCCATCTGGCTCACATGAACATGCTTCTGCTGGTTTGTCAAAGCATCCACAATCAAAGACGGCACCATCGCCACCGCAAACACCACATTCGTCCAATGGTTCGTCCGTATCTGGACAAGGATCAATGTCATCGCAAACGCCATCCTCATCGGAATCACTGAAACACCCACCGCCACAATTGCCGAGCGAATCCAACACATTGAATTCACAATCGCAGTACAAGGCTGGGTTGTAACCCGGCAAACCCGGTGAAGCAGCACCACAACGGCCGCAATCATCCCGGAAAGTGCAGGGCTCATTGGCTGAATCTGCATAATTGCACGCCCGCAAATCAAAGCAGGCGTCCTGACTGCCGAAATCACACAACCCATCGTTGTCGACGTCGTCGATGCACTCACCTTGGCAATTTCTTCCTGGTGTGGTTGTTGCGTAAAAACAATTTGCATTGCTGCTCGTGGCCGCTACATAGTTGCATGCCGATGTGTCCGTGCAATTGTCACTGTCGTCACAAACACCATCGAAATCGATGTCGTTGTTGATCGCCTGACCACCTGAACAAATTTGACATCCAATGGGGTAAAGGCAAGAACCGTCATCTTTCGTCGCACTCGCACTGTAATTGCAACCCGCAGAATTCGTGCAGCCAAGCGTTTCGTAGTTCGGGGTGTCGCAGACGCCGTTGCCATCCGAATCCGTTCCGCACGCTTCATTCCCGTGAGATTGGGTTGCGTCAAAGTTGCAGGCACCCACATCAGAACACAGGTCTAAGGCATCGCAGACCCCATCCCCATCCGAATCACTCATCACGATGTAGTCTGAGCCATCATGCAAATCGCCACTGCACGTTTCACAATTGGCCGCATTTTCAAATACACAAGATCCAGCAAGATGAGCCGTCGCCTCGGCATTGTAATTGCACGCCGACGGGCTGTCTTTGCAACCCCAAATTTCAAAGTCATCACAAACGCCATTCGCTGGACTTTCATCTAACATACAGGCCACATTCGAAGGGTACGAACTGTAGTTCCAGTTGCACGCGTCCGTATCCACGCAATTGTCGAGGTCATCGCAAAGTCCGTCATTGTCCTCATCTACACCTGTTCCCCCACAAACACCGCAAGCGTCATCTTCCAGGCAAGTCGTGGCAGCAGGATCGAGGTAGTTGCATTTCGAGTCATCCCAACAACCATCGATGGTGTCACAAATTCCATCGCCATCTTGGTCGGAGGTGTCGTTGTCAATCTGACCATCTTTCGGGCTGACGTCCACCCCGGTAACGCATTGACTACAATCGTTGTAATACTTGCATTCCGTGGCAGCAGGATCACTGTAGTTGCACGCATACAAATCTTCGCAATTGTCTACATCGTCACAGATGGTATCGTTGTCGATGTCATCTCCATTCCCTCCGCACACGTTGCAGACATCAGGCCATTTGCAGTATTGCGCACAAGGCTCATCGTTCTTCGTCACACCATAATCCGTGGCCTCATCATAATAACAAGGCTCCGAAATGTAGATGGGATCTCCATTTTCATCCACATGCGCAACACCATCACCTTCCTGTGCCTGAGGCCACAAATCACTTGCTCCAGTGTTCCATCTGTAATTGCAGGCTGTCGAGTCGCTACACCCAACTTGTTCGGCACTGTCACAAACGCCATCACCGTCTCTGTCGTTGTTCACATATCGGCCAATTCGAAATGTATTTGTTGACAGATTCAAGGCAGTTTGTAAAGATGCGGAAATCGTAAACGTCGAATCACCGGTCGTATTCGCCGCGATGCACTCGTCACAAGGATTGTCCTCTGCATCGACCGAGTACTGTTCTGTGGATTGTGAAGAATATTGGGTCGTTGTCCCTGTGAATTTGCAAGTGCCATCGTCAAGCGTTGCCTCCGCGAAATAATTGCAAGCGTTCGGGTCCTTACACCCCCAAAGCTCCCGATTATCACAAACCCCGTTGTCGTTATCATCTGAACAGCAAGCTTCATTCCCAAATGTACCATTGTCATTCGCGTCAAAGTTGGGCGCCTCATTGTCCACGCACAAATCATTGCCTGAACCCAAGGTGTCGCACAACCCGTCACCATCAGTATCTTCTGAACAGGCTTCATTCGGATAAACCGTTACCGATGAATCATCCGATTTCTGAATGAAGTTGCATGCCAATGGGTCTGTGCACTCATCGAACCCTGAAGACAACTTGAAGGTCGTTGATTGGGCAGGCACATTGCAGAGGTATCCCAGTTCATAATCACCCGCTCCATCACCATCCTCATCATGATAATACAAGACCTTGGCCACACAAGCCTCATTCGCTCCTCCCGTGTTGGCGGCATAGTTGTAGTTGCACGCGTTTGGGTCATTGCATGCGTCATCACCAGACTGACTAATGACTGAATTCGTGGACCATAACGAATTGTCGCACCATCCATCTCCATCCGCATCATTGCTCAGCAATTGCCCGGTGCCATCTGCCGGATTGGGATTGCCATCCTTGAACCAATCGCAAACTGCACAGGGGCCCTCAGGAAATTTACAAGATCCATCATCTTTTATGATGTGGGCCTGCCCATTGAAGTTACAGGCCAATTCATCCCTGCAGCCTGCACAAGATGTATACTCACAAGCTGCTTCTACACCATAGTTGCAAGCTGTCATGTCATTACAAGGCGTTTGCGCAACTGAATACAATGAGCCCAGCAAGGCGATGAGCGTAAAAATTAGATGTTTCATGGACGGATAAATGTGATTGGTGGTCATTTTGGGGGAAATTAACAAAATTTTCTGAACATCACGCTAACATGATGGCTAATGATGTCCTTTTCATCTGTTTATCATGTGGAAAATCAGCTGAAAGTGCCGAGAAAACCTTACTTTTCGGACATTGTCATGGGTATGTTAATATTTGGATATTTCATCCTTTTCTCGCTTTGCAGCAACCCTCAGTACGGACAGGACGAAGAAATTGTTCTGAATCAGGGGAAATCTGTTCTCCATGATTCTGAATTCCGTTTGGATGTGATTTGTATCTCGGACAACATGATGAAAATCCGTCTTTCAGATTCAGATGAATTCATGAATCACCAATTCATGCCTCCCGTAACTATCGAGGTGACCATCAACGAAAAAAAGGTGATGCTTCTCGATCCGCAGTCAGAAGACACCGTGACGACAGCCTTGCACGATGAACATCCCATCATTTGGCAAATAGATGAACTGTCTATGCCTTCAGGTCAGACCGGCATTTACCCCATGAAAATCACGGCTCGTGATCCAGCAAATCATGTCCAATTGGCCGAAAGCCACTTGGATGTGTGGGTCGGTTGTCAAGATTCTGAACACGACAACTTGATGAGTTGCTTGACCAACTGTTCCAAATGGGTCGTCCGGTGGTGATTCGGCCCATCCTCGGAGCAGCATGCGCTTTGGCCATGTGCATCGGTTTGAATGCGTGGAATGATGCTCGTGGTCCTGTGGCCATAGGCATCCGGGAAACACAAGAGGTAGGTGGAAGACATGCGGTTTTGATTGGATCCAGCCACATCCTCAAATCCATCGATGCTTTGGTTTTGGACACCATGCCACAGACGCGCAATTGGTCGTGGTTCAACGTGGCCCAGAAAGGACTGGGCGGCGCTGAGTTGCTTTCTGTGGCCCAGCAGTGGGCGGAAGACCTCCGTCCAGACATTTTGGTGCTGGAAATCATCGGTGGTCAAGTCAACCGAAAATCCGTGAACTGGCGACTGGCTGGGCAACTGAAATGCAATGCACAAATCGTCGACCAAATTGAATGTCAAGCGTCACGAAGTAACACCCTAACCCGCTACCAGCGTGTCAAAAATGTTCTGAAGCATGCCATGATGCGTCTGACACGGGGGCTGCATGGTTTGCTTCGAAGAGGATCCGAATCTCCGCCAACATTGAAAGGTGAAATTGTCCCTCACCATCGCGGTTGGCCACTTCAAACCGCCACCGACACTGCCTCCTGGCAGTCCTTGAGGAATGCCGAGCGCTGTGCCACAACTTCTACTTCGGACCGTGACTGCGGGGAGCGGCCGGCTTTCCCGATGGGGATGCTAGAAGGTTTGGTTCAAACGTGTCGAGAGCACAACATCCGACTCATCCCAGTTCTGCAGCCGGCAAGCGGATCCCACCGGCTTCTTGATGAAGTGACAGAGGCCATCGGTTCCGCCCCCTTGATGCTGGGGGACGGCACATGGCCTTCCCCCTTTTCCCGACCTGAAATGATGAGTGATCCCATGCACCTGAATGCCAAGGGCGCGGAAGCGGTCACGTTGCATTTGACGGAACAACTCGAATCCAGGCTTCGCTGATGCTGTTCAATTCACTCGATTTTTGGTTGTTTCTACCGCTGGTTTGGGTGGTTTGGTGGTGGGCCCGAGAAGCCAAGGCGCGGCAATGGGTGCTGCTCTTATCGAGTTATGTCTTCTATGGCGCATGGGATGTCCGATTTCTGGGACTGATTGTGCTGTCTACCCTCGTGGACTATCTCGTGGCGCGCAACATGCCGGAAGAAGACCACCGGCGCCGTTATTGGCTGGCGATTTCTGTTGTGGTGAATCTCGGGGTTTTGGGGTTGTTCAAATACGTCGGATTTTTTGTGGCCGAAGCCCGTGCCTTGTTCCAAATCGATTCGGGTGACTGGGCATTGGATTGGATTCTGCCTGTGGGCATCAGTTTCTACACATTCCAAACCCTGGGCTACACCCTAGACGTCTACCACCGGCGTATCCAACCCGAGAACTCCCTTCTCACCTTCGCCACTTTCGTCGCTTTCTTTCCCCAGCTGATGGCCGGACCCATCGAAAGGGCCAAAGACCTGATTCCCCAACTGAACACAACCAGGCAACCCGACCTCGGCGGCGGTTTCAGGTTGTTCCTGCTGGGCATGGTCAAAAAAGTTGTCCTGTCTGGAACGCTCGCGGCATACGCCGAGCCGCTGTACATGAATGCAGAATTGCGTGGGACGGGCGTGGCCTGGCTCATGGGCTTGTTGATGTTCCTCAACGTCATGCTCGATTTTTCGGGGTATTCTGACATGGCTGTGGGGCTGGGCAAAATGTTTGGTGTTCAGTTGTCCCAAAATTTCAACCGCGTCCTGCAATCACAGGGATTCCCCGATTTCTGGAGGCGATGGCACATCACGCTGGGCCGATGGTTCAAAGACTATGCCCTGCCTGCTTTGCCGTTCAACCGTTCGCTCAACTATTTCGTGACCTTCGTGCTCATTGGACTGTGGCATGGTGCAGATTGGTCCTACATCGCCTGGGGCGCACTGATGGGTCTGATGTTTCTGCTCGAAATCCGCACCCAATGGAGCGCGAGAATTGTTGCAGGTCTGCCATGGAGTTGGCAAGTGCCGACCCGGGCCACCGTGACCCTTGTTGTGGTGCTGTGGACTTGTCAATTGTTCCCGGCTCATTCGTTGTCCGATGGGTGGGCCTTGATGCGTTCCATGATCGGCTGGGGTCCCGAGCAGCCCCTTCCCTTCACGCCTCCCCCGGTAGCGGTCTGGCTTGCGCTAATCGGAACACTGGCCGTCGAGCGTTTCGCCCATGTATTCTCAGCACCTGACAACGCTCATCTCCGCACCCTTCGTGATGCGGTGTTCGTTCCATGGGCCATCTTGTTGTGCTTGGAGGGATTGAATGCGACTCAAGAATTCGTCTATTTTCAGTTTTGACATGACGGACTGCGCAATCATCGGGTGCAGCCCGTTGTGAATAGACCACACCTCTGTTTCCCGAGATT
>JBMYZL010000001.1:0-222569 GCA_049610385.1 Flavobacteriales bacterium | reverse complement strand
CTTGTCACAAAGCTCATCCGTTGCTGCTTATGGCAAATTGCGTGTCATTGATTCAAACGGTACCCACGTCAGGGACGTGTCGGACAAACCACTGGATCGGCAAGAAATGTTGGAAGAAAGGAATCACATCGATGCAATGGCGCTGTACGATAGGGCTGCATTGAAAGCAGCAGGGGGATGGGATGCGACCATATTGGAATACGGTTGGGGCATGGAAGATTACATGCTTTGGATTCAATGGCTAGTGCAGGGAAAGGAGCCCTTATTCGTTCTAGAATACATTGGTGATTATTTCATGAAACCTGACTCAATGAGCAGGATTTATAACACTAAAACCGAATCGCGTTTGCTTAAATGGGCACGTTGGAAGTATTATCCACTATTTAAGGTTGGAGCAAAAGCGGGCTGAATCTCAGTTAAAGTCATATTTCCAGCGTTGGATATCGCGCGCGAATTGGTGGGCAACAAAATCCACGTCGGTTTCTTTCTCATAGAGCGTACGCCATGAGCTTCTTTCGCTGATGCTCGAAGCATTTTCGTGGGGCAGCAGAATGTTAGCCCCAGAGTCCAACCGGGGGCTAATCCCTTCCCAATCTTCTTCCAAATGTTCAAAGCGAAGGACGGCATCGGCGGCAAATCGACCGCCTCGCATGAGATAGTCTTCTTGATTCCAGCCAAGTGATTTCAAATAGTGGGGCCGTCGCCATGGCCGCTGAACCGGCCATAACGGCCTATTATGAATCTCTCTGTTTTCTCGAATGATGTCCGTTCTGCGAATGAAGGTAGAAAACGTAACGGGCTCGCCGGTCGCTTCTGGCGACAGGAGGTAGGCCGAAAAATCATTGTGAACTTGCTTTCGCTGCATCATATGCCACCAAGAGGCCAGTCGCTCCCAAGGATTTCGTACTACAGCAAACACAAATGGCTTCCGTCGTGGCATGCGGATGTCTCCCAATCGCAAGTGGGGTGGTCGAACAAAGCGGCTGTTATTCAGCTGGCACAATGCGGATGTGATTGAAGTCCCGCCTGTTTTCTGGATGTGAACGAATAAAAAATTGGATTCAGCGTTGTACACCATCGTTTGAAAATTCCTGAAATTGGGGAAAACGGGCTTCAAACCAGGCAATATCGGCTTCCATAGTTTTACGAATGCGCCTCAGATGCCGGGGCTGAAAATCCGCATTGACAGACGTAACATTTCTCCGTTCGTTTTCGGCAACTCCCGACAAGCCCAATGACTCCAAAACGGCATTCATTTCAGAAATGTGATGAATTTCAATAGACTCTTCAATATTACCCTCGGCGTCTTTTAGAAATTCAATAATCGCCATATTATGGTGATCAAATCGCTTCCTAAGCGTCGCGTCGCGCGAGAAGAAATAGTCCATGAACTGGGCAGGGTTTTTGGCCATATGCACCAAATCGGGGCGCGCTAGGTGGATATACCGGTACGCTGAGAGCACCCGTTCCACAGGGTGTCTGACAAATGCAATCACTCGAAAATCTGGCGGTGTATTCCATCCCGCTTGGCATAACTCTCGCCATGTCATATGCTGGGGGGTGTGCCCATTGGTTAGAACAGATCCGTCGGCTACAAATAAAAAAGGTGGGTCGCCCGCTTTCCTCAGTGCATGCGAAAAGGTGTCCCCACCGCATTTAGGGATGTGCAATAACAATACCCGGTGGCAGAGGAATAGTGGCACGATGCAATATCGGAAAATTTTTGTGCGCCTTGTCCATTGCAGACTTCGGAGCCTCGGATTCATAGAGCCCCAAAAATTCGCGTCTCGTTGGTTCACCCGTCTCAGGATGTGATCGGAGGGTAGAAGTCCAGGTAAAGGCTACGTCCTTTGCTTATCCGCTTTTGCCTAAGACTAACCTTGGTAACCATTGGCTACTGATTCTACTGAAAAAGGTGAAAACCGTGTAGGTCCGAACAAAACATATTTTTCGCACCCTGTTTGAGGTACAAAAATGACAACGCTCTAACCGCGAGGTACAATAAAGGTGCAAACATGTGCCTAATAAACGAGGGATATCATAAAGTAAGAGCTAAATTGGTAACAGCTAAAACCCTCTAAAGTGTCCACTTTATGCAGGTTTCATGACTATTGTCTCCTGCGGTGGTTTGCAGTGGTTACTTCCCGATACAGAAATTTGAGAAGATGTGATCGAGGACGTCCTCGGGATCGATGGCGCCTGTGATGGTTCCGAGGTGGTGCAAAGCTTGGCGCACATCGGAAGCCACGAGATCCGTGGGCAAACCCGAGGCCAGTCCTGTCTGAACAGAGACCAAAGCGCTTGAGGCCGCACGAAGAGCTTCATAATGTCGAAGGTTCGTGACAAGAACTGTGGAAGCTGCTGTTGTGGACGAAGCCAACTCAATCAAACGTTCGCGCAAATCAGGTATGCCTTGATGGTCTCGCGCTGAGATGTGCAGGACTGAAGGGCTCGCGTTGACAGCTGCCGAGGCCAAATCGCATTTGTTCCACACTTGAAGTACCGTGGCTTTTTCTTCTGTCTCCAACGCCTCGATAACACCGCGTGCTTCATCGCTTGAGTCTTGGACCGCATCGAAGAGGTACAATACAATTTGTGCAGAACGCGCTCGATCCAGGGCCCTTCGAATGCCTTCCGCCTCGATGGCATCTGTTGTCTCCCGAATGCCGGCTGTATCCACAAAGCGAAATTTGATTCCATCCAAAACACATGTGTCCTCCACGGTATCTCGCGTGGTTCCAGCCACATCACTGACAATGGCGCGTTCGTCTCCCAACAGTGCATTCAGCAACGTGGATTTTCCCCGGTTGGGTGCACCCAATATGGCCACTGGTACGCCTTCGCGAATTGCGTTGCCTGCGCGGAAAGAACCGGTCAAGGATTTGATGTGGTTCAACATCGCTTCCAGCAAAATTTCGAATTGTGCCCGGTCTGCGAATTCAACGTCCTCCTCGGCAAAATCCAATTCAAGCTCAAGGAGTCCTGCAAAACGGATGAGTTCTGCACGAAGCCCATTGATTTCTGCTGCGAAGTTCCCGCGCAGTTGATCCAGGGCGAGGGCATGTGCGCCGGCATGTTCCGATGCGATGAGATCGCCCACGGCTTCGGCTTGTGTCAGGTCCATTCTCCCATTCAAAAACGCCCTCGCAGTGAATTCGCCAGGCCCCGCATGTCGGCAACCGGCATCCAAGAGGGTGCGAATGACCTCTTGTTGAATGTAGGGCGAACCGTGAAGGCTCAACTCCACGGTGTCCTCACCCGTGTAGCTTCCGGGACCTCGAAAAGTTGTGGCGACACATTCATCGAGCAAGACGCCTTCTGAATCACAAAACCGCCCAAAGAACACGTTGTGCGAAGGCGCAGTGGTGAGGTTACGAGAGAACCGTTGGCTGCAAATCGAAAAGGCGTCAGGTCCGCTGACGCGAACCACGGCGATGCCCCCCATGCCCGCAGGGGTGGCCAGCGCACAAATGGTGGCGCCATCAAGAGGGGAGAAACTTGGGTTCATGCGGTTGCAAATTTGGTGCGGATTTGCGAACACGTCAACCTTGGGAATGCAAATGGGAAGGGGATTGGTGTGCGGGCTGATTTGACCTAAATTCGCGCCGCGAACGACAACCAAGCAAAGCATACTGACATGAGCGTACTCGTCAACAAGGATTCAAAGGTGATCGTGCAAGGATTCACTGGGAGTGAAGGCACATTTCATGCGGGTCAAATGATGGACTACGGAACTCAAGTAGTCGGTGGTGTGACACCAGGGAAAGGAGGTCAGGAGCACTTGGGCAAACCGGTATTCAATACGGTGAGTGAAGCCGTAACGGCAACGGGTGCGGATGTCACCATCATTTTTGTTCCGCCAGCTTTTGCGGCTGATGCCATCATGGAGGCCGCTGACGCAGGCATCCAGGTCATTGTGGCCATTACCGAGGGCATTCCTGTGGCCGACATGACACGTGTCAAAGCTTACATCGACGCCCGCGACTGCACATTGATCGGGCCCAACTGTCCAGGAATCATCACCGCAGGGGAAGCCAAGGTGGGCATCATGCCGGGGTTCATTTTCAATCCAGGTCGCATTGGCATCGTTTCCAAATCTGGGACACTGACCTATGAGGCGGTTGACCAAGTGACCAAAGCAGGCATGGGGCAATCCACGGCCATTGGAATAGGGGGGGATCCCATCATTGGGACCACGACTTTGGAGGCAGTCCAACTTTTGATGGCCGATGATGAAACGGATGGCATCATCATGATCGGCGAAATCGGTGGGGACTTGGAGGTGAAAGCGGCCCGATGGATTGCCGCAAATGGCACGAAACCCGTTGTGGGATTCATCGCAGGAGTGACTGCTCCGAAAGGCCGGACGATGGGTCACGCAGGGGCCATCGTCAGTGGGGAGGAGGAATCAGCCGAAGCGAAGAAACGGGTGATGCGTGAGTGCGGCATCCATGTGGTAGACAGCCCCGCAGATATTGGCGCGAAAATGGCCGAAGTGCTCAACTGAATCTGATGGTTCCTTCTTTGTATGGGGAACGATTCAATCTGAGGTTGAAAATGTAGACAATTCTGGTGCCTCGTTTTCTGAATCCAAGTAAAGCATGATGGGCTTTCCTGAATTGTACCCATCGATCATCAGAGAGGCTTGCAAGAAACCGTCTTCCTGGTTGAGGATGTCCTTGATTTGCGTGTATCCGATATCGAACGAAGCTGTTTGTCCATCAGCATCGGCATACCAGTTGTTGGGAGCATTGGTCAAATTCATGCCTTCTCCTGTGATGTCGACCCCACGAATGAACAAATCCACGTCCATGTCGGATTTGAGATTTTCTCCTTTGACGGTCAAGGTGTAATTGCCGACAGGTGTACCAGACAGGTCCTCCAATGTGGCGTAAATCAACAAATGACCATTGATGTAGTATGCGACACCTCCAGGTTGATTCGTGGACGTGGCATAAATCGCCGAAACGGTTTGTGAATTTTCCAACGTATTCAATGCAGACTCAGCAACAGACAGGTCGCTGCGGATGCTTTGGAGGGTATCCATCAAGGCCCCCAAATCCAAGTCATACTGAACGCGGTTGCCCGTGTATGATGTATCCACCTGACCCCACATCCATGTGGATATGATCAGGAGCAGAGTGAGATTGAGAAATTTCATTTTGAAAAAATTGCGTGATTCGTGTTGGAAATTATTGGACAGAGCTGTTGTTGTCATCCGAGTCGTTGTTGTTGTCCACGTAGTTTTCTGGAGCTGTGCATTCTGAGACAGTTTCGTTGGGGTCACCAGCCCCGTCTCCATCTGTATCCGCATACCAGGTGGTGGTATATGTACAGTCCTCATTGGCAGGATCCGCATAGTTACAAGCAGAAGTGTCAATGCAATTGTCTTCGTTATTGCTCACGTAGTTTGTTGGCGGCTCCAATACATAAAAGGGCGCACTGGAGACACTGCAGTTCGTTATGGATGTATTGGGATCACCGTAACCGTCTCCATCGAGATCTTGGTAGTAAGTGGGCTTCCACCAACCGGTGCATCCTTCCGTGAAGAGAGGAACGCCGAGGTTGTCCACATCCACAATGTCATCTTGTGAGAAATAATGGTAAGTCGAGTAGGAGCCTTCGTGGTTGGAGCAGTCGTCCACACCATCGAAGTTGTAATCGAAGCAGCTGAATGCATTTTGGTCATCCAAATCAAATCGTTTCTTCAGTTGCACCTCCATGTAATCAAAGCTGTTGATGGCAACAGTGGCCAATCGTTTGCGCAAGTGGGGATAGTTCGGGTCATCTTCGAATGATACGCCTTCACTCGAAAATCCTTGATTGCCTTCATAAAACCATTGGATGGAAGCGGAGGAAGCGGTCAAGAATTGACGGACAACTCCGTAAATACGAAGGGCCGGTGCGGCATCTCGCGTGGCGAAAGGCCGGATGTAGTAAGCGGTGTTCGGTGTGAGGGTGTCTTCAGAGGCTTCAAAGCTCAAACCGGTGAATGCCGTACTGTCATTGATGACAGTCAGAACGTGGGTGTCAGCACTTGAGAAGTCCTCGAGTTGGGAAATTTCGAAGCCCACGACACTTGCCGAATCCACCAGGACGGATGCCTCGGCCACAAAACCGACGTCAGTGGAAGAAACGGTTCCCATCTGAACCCAAGCATCGTTCGGATTGTCGAGAGGGGTGAATGCCGGTGGTGTGCCATCAAAATTTTCAATCAACACGGCAATGCCCGTTGTGCCATCAATTTGGGTGCGGATTCTTCGGGCAAAATCATTTCCACTTTTCAAGCAAACGAATGCATTTGCGAAGGATTGATTGTCATCGGTCAATTGATAGAAATCGTAAACCACCCCGAACAAATCGCAAGCTGTGATGTCCGCCGCCGCGATGACGATGGAATCCAAACCAATGGGCGAAATGAACCTGTTCTCTCGGGCTTCGTTCCAGTCCAGATCATCGGATTTGACCCCGTAACGATGCAAGCTGTCGCCCACCACCAAGCGATGGAAGCCAGTGGTTTCTGTTGTCGAACTGCTGCTGGACAAGGCGTCGCTACCGGTTATGGTGGTCAAGCCTTGAGTGGTGGCGCTGATGTAGGCGGTTTGGGCGACGACCTCCATGGATCCTCCGTTCAGAAATTGGTTGAAGTCAAAGGACAATTCACGAACAAGACCATCCCCATCGGCATCGATGTCCCCATAGACGCGTTTGACGGACAAGGTGGTTAAGGAAAGTGACCATGCTGTGCTGTCATTGAAGAAATAGCTGCTGTTGCTACCGGTCACAAAATTCTGCGTCGCGTTGTCAGCGGCGGTTAATATTTGCCCATCCGTGAAGGCTGTCAAATCGGCGGGCAGCACAAAATCTCCTGAATCCACCCATTGGAATCCATCCCACCTAAATTGGATGACCGAATCCAGTGGTAATGGATCGCCCAGCGAGGAGCCAGGTGCAAGGACGCATTTCAATTCAGGATAAACCGCGGCATTCAGGTTCACAAAAGTCACCGTGTCATTGTTTGCGTCGTAATTGAAGAAACCAGAGCGGCTGTCGTGCCAAAGTCCCGCATTGGGATCCCATTGTACCAGCAGTGCCTGTCCTGTGGCATCCTCTCGCAAGATGGATCGTTGGTTGCTCGCATTGATGAGTTCCCAATGCCAGTCCGCGAGGCTGTCTGCCCCGATGGCAATTAAGGCATCGAGGTCATACGAAGGATGATTGGTGGCGGCTATCGTGTAGTCGAAATTTGGACCATCTGCATAGTGATCTAAACTGCCACTGACACAATCGTCACAATCGTCGCCATCCGTGTCTCCGCAATGATAGCTGTCGAAAGGACGGGGGTCCTGAACACGGTGTGCATAGATTTTGAGGCCAGATTTCTGGTCGACACTGGCATCTGCTGGGAACAAATCATTCAAATTGTAGGTGTCGCCTTCATCCGAAATAAAGTCGCCGTTATCCGAGACAAATTGATGCGCTGTGAGGTTGACATTGGGCATGGGCCCCAATCCGGCCTTGGCCATCAAGACACTGTCCAAAACCCCACTCAATCGCCCATCCAGGCGCCCATCGCCGTCGACATCCAACTCCAAATTCAACGGAATGGTATCGTTGTTCAACTCCCAGTTGTCGCATAGGCCATCGCCGTCAGTGTCCAAACCATCATTGGCGGGGTCGGCGCCCCAGAGGAGCGTGTCCAACGTGCCCGTAACTGAGCAATCATCGCATCCATCCAAGTCCAAATCTTGGCACAACGAACGGTTCCAAGGATCGGAGTCGAGCAGATTCGAAACGTTGTCTCCATCCCAGTCATTGTCCAAGCTGTTGCATTTTCCATCTTGGTCGAAATCGCCAATGCCCGGTGAGTCAAAAATATCGAACAAGTTGATCAGGGAATCACCAATCAATTTGTCTGCGGCGATTGCCGTTTCTGTTCCCGAAGAAATCAAACTGATGTTTTCCAATGCCGATTCCAAGGCTTGCAAATTGGCAGCCGTGAAATGTCCGTCATAATCACCTGGTTGAACGATGGTGCTATCATTCAAAGGGAACAGGGCCATGGTGGCTTTGAGCACATTCGTTGAGTCCCCTGGACTGACATTGTCTAAGTCGGAGAACAGCTGGGATTCAAACACGCGCTGGGCGTAGGTCGACCAATTCTGCATGCACGAGTCGCACGGAAGAGTTGTCGACGCCGTCGTGGTCCATTCACCGCCGCAGAACATGGGGTTTCTCTCCATGGAGATGCCATGGTAATTGGGTTCAAGGTAGTTGGGCACACCATCGTTATCCATATCGGGGTCATCGCTGTCGCAAATGCCGTCGCGATCAAAATCCGGGCCATCGTTGAAGGCGTCAGGGCCCCACAATGTGTTGTCTGACAATGCACCGGTCACCCCACAATCATCGCAATTGTCGGCATCGAGGGAATAACAAATCTGTTGGTTCCGGTCGTTGCAATCGAAAATCCACATTTGCAACGAGTCTCCCGTTTCCGTGGTGTCCAATATGGCGATGTCTGCATAATCACAACCGTCTTGGTTGATGTCAGGAGCGGTGAAAATGCCATCAGCGATGTCAACATTGGGGTGCTGATAGACCCCGTCGTTATCGGCATCGGGATCGTTGTAGTCACAGATGCCATCATTGTCGAAATCCAACTCATCGCATCGGACATAGATGTTGCTGTTGTATAGTAGGCAATTGGCCGTGGCGTCATGCAAGTCGGTATTCGAACAGTCGGGGAAAGAGTCGTTGTAATCCTGGCACCATCCGTCCTCATTGCCATCACCATCCCAATCCCCCAAGATCAATTCGTTGAAGTCTTCAGGATCGAATACGTCCTTGGATCCATCGTTGTCGTCATCTTCATCCCCGAAATCACATTGGCCGTCATCATCGTAGTCGCCGTCAGATTGATTGCCTTTCTCGTCTTCCGCGGGCAATCCGTCATTTGTGGGATCAGGCGAATTGTAATCGGTGTTGGCACAATCGTTGCACATGTCACGGTCGATGTCGGCGCAATAGCACCCATCAGAGCCATCAGGCCATTTCTCATCAGCAGCCAGTCCTCCGCCAGCCGTTTCGCAGTTGTTTGTGGTGACTGAAATGGGCAAAGGAACGGGGGCAATGGGATCTAAAATTTTTGCATTGCAACCAAATTCACTCTTCACATTCCATTCGCCATAAACAGAAGGAGGCAGTTTGCCTTGGAACATGCCTTCGCCTTCTATGATGCCTTGGTCTTCCAGTTGAATTTGGGTCTCCCCATATTCAAATAATCCTTCGTTGCCTCCGGGGACTGGAACCATTTTGTCTTGGAAAGTGGCTGTGAGTTGCGGCAAAGATGTGGTGATGAAGAAATTCGCAATCACCGAGGAATCGGTGGGCGCGGCATCATCTGGACTGGGAGATCGGAACACGTCGATGTCCCGCATGCTGAAGGCATTGGCTGGCACGCGGAAAGAATTGATTGGAATCCATCCACCATCTCCCGAGGTGGCGGCATTGTTGTCTAAAGTGACATCCAAATTCATCTGTTCCAGTGTCAACGTCTTGTCGAGGTAAGTGAAGTTGCCCGTTTTGAGGTTGATGGCGTCATCCCACCCAATTTGGCCTAGGTTTTTGGAAATGCTCCATTCGGGTGTTTTCAACCCTGGGAAACCATAACTGCAAGTCTTGCATTTGCCCTCTTTAAAGCATTTGCTACCTCCGAAGGTTTTGCAGAACCAGTTGAAAACTTGTACCACCGCTTTTGCGACACAAGAGCCCAAACTAGACGCGAAATCCTCAATGCTGCCGAAACACAAAAATTCAATTTTGAAGGATGGAATGAGGGTGACGGCATCAATTCCGGCATCGAAAGTGAACAGCTCGTAAAGCAGGGAGTCTGCGACAAAATCATTGCCTTTTAGGTTGGCCTTGGTGTCCATCACCCGGGCGTAAACATCCACCCGAGAGGCATCGGCACAATTGGTTTGGAAGTCAATTCGCGCACCATTTCTCAACTGTGAAGCCGTTAAAATCTGGCTCTGCTCAGCAATGGGGTCTTTCAGACTCACCGGCATGTAGGGGTCGTTGATGTCCGCAGTGTTGGTGGTTGAATCGGAGGAAAAGACAAATTTGTACTCATATTCGACGTCCAATGAGGCGTTGAATCGGTTGGCAAGTGAAAACTTGTTCTCAACATCAAGCAAGTTGTACTTCATCCAAATGTTGAGCAATTCCAAGTTCTGGATGGCGGTCATGCCCCAATCCAGAAAGTTGATTACGGCATTGTTGACGGATGCGGCTGTCGCCAAAGCACCACCACCATCAGAGGATTCACCGAGCGATGAGGTTTGTGCACATGCGATGACCTCATTGGCCTTTTGAATCATCCCGATCAACGACTGGGCCGGACCCAGCAAAGAACTGCCCGAGAAGGACCAAATGTTGATTTTGCCAGAGCTCTTGTCGTACATGCCTTTGGGCAAGTATGTGTCGAGCAATGAGTTGTCTGCTGACTTCCGCATCTCCAAAGCCACCAATGCTGCGCAGGGCGGGGTGGGCGCGAGAACCGGGCAATACAGTTCGGCAATGCTTTTGAACGTCCCCAAAAAATTGTGACGTGTCTCAAACCAAGTCGAAGATTCTACGGTTTGGGAACGGAAAGTGTAGCCCTGCGGTGTGTTGTTGATCGACGGGGTCGAGGTCAACATGGTGGTGGGCTTACGGGCGGTTAAGGAAATTCCGAAATTGTCCACCATGTCCAACTGTTCGGCCGTGGTGAACCACTCGTTGGCGCTGGGTGTTTTCAAATCCACTTCGTTGAGCAAGCTGCCCGTCAAATTCAAGAATGAAGACGCAAAGAAGTTTCCGGAAAAAAGTTCTTCCATCACATCGATGGCATCAATGGTCGGTTCACACAAAATCATGAGGCCCGCCATGGCTCCATATTTTTTCTTGTATTTCTGAAAGCTGGAGTAGGTCTTGTATCCATTGCTCAGCTTTTTGTACATCGAGGGCGCCTTTCGCTTGGCATCACCCATCCCTGAATTCGTGTTGCTGGCTTTTGAACGGCCGACTGGCAATTTGATGAATTGCGACATCCGCTTGAAGAGAATCATGGATGTCGGCTTGATTTTGGCTACTGCTGCAGAACCCGCAGTGATGGAGTTTTTCAAGGCGACACTGGCGAAACCGTAGCGCTTGGCGGCTTTTTTCTCCGATGAGCCTGAGACCAATGCCGTTTCGTCAGAAGGGTTGGCATCATTTTCATCGTTGTTCACCATGCAGATGTTGGAGTAATTGACCAGGGTTTCGCCCGCTTCATTGGCTCCATCTTCATCTAAATAAGCATAGAAACTGGCACTCTTTTCATTGTTGTACCAAGCCCAATCCGTCAACCAGTCCGTGTTATCATAGTGCATCGGGTGGGTTGGAATGGGAGTTGTATCATCGACCACCAAGTCGTTCAATTGGAATTCATCCAAGACTGGCATTTCCAATTCGAAATTCAGGTCGGCATCAAATTTCAGGAGTTGACTGAAGTCGGGGAGGTCGAAACTGAAATCATCATAAAACACCTTGTAAATGCAGTACATGGCACTCAAGTCCTGATTTTGGTCGGCAATCATGCCCACCAGATCAAATGACCCCCCATTCATGCCCAAGGTGTTGCCCATGAAGTTGTTGAAAGCAGAGGCTTCAAAACTGGCAGAATCCCCAAAGGACCATTTGGCATTTCCTGTGATGCTGTTGATGTCAGAAATGCGGGCATTGGCGAAGCTCAGGGCCGAATTGTTGACCCCAATCAACTTGTTGTTCAAATCCATCCAAATGGGGCGGGCGACCAATCCCAATTCCCCAGCAAAACCGTATTTGTTCGCCTTCATGATGGTGATGCCATCACTCCAAGCACCGATGTTCCGCGAGTCGAAACCATAGTCGACAATCCGCGGTTCGAAAGTGCCAAAAGGACCGAGATAGATGTCGATGCCCACGTCCGTGGCGGCGCCGAAATCCATGGAGATTTCTTTGGAAAAGTCTCCATTGACAAACGTGACATAATCCTCCGTGTTTTCCTTCGGCACGATATAGGATTTGGCCATGATTTCCAATCGGTCTCCCTTCTCGTAAGCAGGGATGTCAAATTCGAAGTCCAAGGGGATGTCCACTTCCATCTCCAGGGCTGTCCCGGCAGTTCCAGCACCTGAAGACTCGAATTCTGTGGTGGTCCACATTTTGACACCAGACCACGCTGCGGCAACCGGGGTGATTCCCCAAGTTCCGAGGTTCCAGTTGGGTCCGCCGATGGGGCTAAGATCAATCCCAATGGCAGACAAATCCAGTGTCCAGTTCAAGTTCAAGCCCCCGGAGAGGTCAAACGAATTGATGCCAAAATGGCTTTCAATGTCGGACGGGATTTGGTTGGCCTGGAGTTCCCCGCCGAATCCACCTTTGACCAAATCATTCGAGGCAGGTTCCAAATCGACTGAAGGCTGTCCAGACATCAGAATCTGGTGGCTTCCGTGATAGGGAGTGGTGACTGTATCCAAGGCGCTGGTTTGTGCCCAAGCTGGGTTCAAAATGGCCATGCTCAGCACCCCCCCAGCAAGCCAGCCCAAGTGTGAAAGATCTCTGTTCATCACTTCGATTTGTATGGGTTGATGACGGCTTGGTCGAAATAGTATGCCATTTCATTTTGGACCAAATCCTCAAACTTCTTGGGATAATGGATGATCACCTGAATGTATCTCAGGCCTGCAGCTTCGTGCGCCGCTGTGCTCATGACGAACCGGCCCCATTGTTCTCCATCGCTGAAGTAATCGTAGTGAGATATCAGAAAGTCATCTCCAGCGGCTGAGTGGATGATCTCCTCGGACAGAAGTTGCAGATTTGGGTCATATTCAGCTTCAATTTTGGAAGATTCTTGAATCTCCATTACCAGGTCCCACGGGGTGTTGTAATCGTCTTTTCTGTCTTCTTCGATGCCTTCAAAAGTCATCATGCTCACCCGCCTCAAGACATCGATGTAGCCGGGCAAATCTTCTGAGACATTGTAAATGGGCAGAACAGGAAAACGGATGGGCAAATTCGCTTCCTTCATGGCTGCTTCTCGGTCGTGGTCAGCGAAGGTCGGAACCCGATCAAAGGAAAAGATGAATTCGTCTTTGCTTGGCCGATTGGATGCTGAATTGCTGTTGGATCCGGCAGGTCTTTGAGCGGTTGTTTTCCCGACAGAAATCTGGCTGGTGTTCGCACCACTGTTGTTTTTTGAAGCCTTGGCAGGCGTGGTTTGTCCGTGTGCCCCTGCGACGCAACAAGTGAAGAGGAGGCAACATAACAAGGATGAGTGGCGCATGAGATTGGGGTTCAGTCGTAATCTGCTAATTGCAGAACCCCTAAATATACGAAAAAAGCCAATTTAAATAAGAATATCCTCTTTTCATCACATTATATCATTCTCTATAGGTTCCAGTCCAAAGGTTCTGGAGCTGTAAATCTGACCGGATTGAGATTTACATCACCAGTGATGATGAGAAGCGATTCAGGATCAATGATGTCCGGATGAGATGCAATCTTTTTCCTCGTTCTCCGAATAGCACAGAAGTCCTCAGAGCAAAGAGCGATGAACGGGGTGACGTTGCTGGCGCTTCCATTGACCGTTTGTCAAATCGGGAATGTCCACCTTGGCACTTCCAGCTGAGACACTTTCTTCGCTGAGTGCACCCACAAGGGACCACAGAGCGCCATCGTACACATTGAGATCCAGTGCGACACCGGCATTCAAACAACGGACAAGGCGGTACATCATGACAAAATCCATTCCGCCATGTCCTTGGGGATGTTGTGCGGACAACGCTTGCAATCGAGTCCAAAGGGGGTGTGCATATCGGTCGCGCATTTCGGCTGCATCGCCTTCCGATAACCAACCATGCCAATCCCAAGTGGGGCCATGATCCACATACAAACGCGATGGGTACCCATAATGAACGGCCTTCGATCCGATGACTTTGTTCAATCGATTGTAGGGACGCCCTGCGTGTGTGTCGAACTGCAACATCACGGATTTTCCCGATGCAGTTCCGATTAGGGTGGTGTTGACATCTCCACATTTCACGGATGATGCCATGGCTTGTAAACTGCTATCTTCCGAACGCGAGAGGGCTTCGCTGAGGGCCGCCTCACGAGAACTCATGGATACCAAGTGAGTCAGGGTATCGCCGCGCAAAATATCGAAGTACATGCATACAGGTCCCAAACCGTGTGTGGTGTACAGATTCCCATTCCGTTGCAAGTGGTGCTTCAGTCGCCAGCGGTCTTCATAATAAGTGGGGTCGAGCATCAGAGCCCGCAAATCGTGCAGGTAAGCGCATTCTGCATGGGTCAACGTACCGAATACCCCTTCCTCAATCATGCGGAGCAATCCCAATTCCTCGCCATTGTAACAGCAGTTTTCCAGCATGATGCAATGGCGCTGGGTCTGTTCGGCTGTTTTGACCAATGCGATGCAATCTTCAGCTGTATACGCGATGGGCACTTCCGACGCGACATGCAAGCCCGCCCGCATGGCCGATAGGGCCATCGGCGTGTGCAATTCCCAAGGTGTGCAAATCAAAGCCAAATCCGCAACATGGGGTTGCATGGCCTCAAGCCAAGCGTCCTCTGAACCGGTGAACACGTCTGGAACAGTGGATTGAAACGCGGCGACTTGGGCAAGCGATTTTTCAATTTTTGCCGGGTTGATGTCACTCAATGCCGTGACCTCAGCATGTCCTTCTTCCACAAGCCAAGTCAACATGTCAATCAGAACTTGTCCACGATTGCCCAGTCCAAAAACCGCCACGCGAACCTTTGGAATGGCCTCACATGCCAGATCAAAAACAGATCCTTCGAGTCCGACTTCAGCGATTCGATCAGCCAAGCTGGGTGAGGCGGCAGGCCCTGTGTGTGTTGAAGTGCTGCAGCCGCTTGCCCCGCCCATCAGACCTCCCAGCCCCAGCATCCCGCTGAGCTTCAAAAAGTTTTTGCGATTCATGCTCATGCAGGGGAAGTTACCGCTTCGGCACAAGTTCACCCAACATGGACTTCATTTCCAGCACACATTCATGAAAAAAGCACTGAGGTCAAGCCCATTGGCAACCTCACTGAGCACCTAAAGCTCAATTTCGTAAACCCCGGGTTTTCGGGGGGCCAGCACCTCACGTGCCAAACGATAGGCCTCTTCGGGCTCCGCCACAAAATCCACATCCGAAGTGTCAATCCACAAAATGCGCGATCCCCGAGCGTATTTGTAATGTCGGTGATAACCATAAGCCACCTTGTCCAAGTAATCATCAGACAGACCTTGTTCGTAGGACCGCCCACGCTGAATGATTTGATTGCGTATCCGAGAACGATTGGGGTCGAGAATGGCAACAACCTCCGGTTTGGGCATTCCGGATTCCATCAACCGAAACATGGTTTTGAACAACTTGAATTCTGCTGATGGCAGGTTCGCTTTGGCAAAAATGGCGCTCTTGGCAAAACTGTAATCTGCAATCAACGTGGGCCGAAACAAATTCCTTTTTTGGAGCATGGCCTTGTGTTGTCGATACCGGTCGCTTAAAAATGTCAATTCAACCGACAGTGCATAGCGTTCGGAATCGGAATAAAAAGGCTCCAAGAATGGATTTTCCTCAAAGGCTTCCAGCATCAACTCACTGTTGGTTTGGGCCGCAAGCCAGGTAGCAAATGTGGTTTTGCCGGCACCGATGTTTCCTTCAATGGCAATGAACCCGTACGGATTCCCAATTTCAGTGGTCTTCTTCTTCATGCCTGTTCGGAGAATGAAGACGGGATGCGTGTCAAGAGGGAAGGGTCGGTACAACGGGCCAACAAGGATTCGACAGTTTCTCCCCATCCGGGTACCTTCACTTTTGGTGCAATGTCCGCCAGAGGTTGCAACACAAAACGCCGTTGGGCCAATCTGGGATGTGGAAGGGTCAGCCGCTCCGAATGATGAGGTGCATCATGCCCTTCAAACAGCAACAAATCACAATCGAGGGTTCGGTTTTGGTAAGCATCTACAGAAGGATTTCGAACGCGCCCCATCTTCTCTTCCACGGCCAAGAGAAAATCAAGGATTTGTTCTGGAAGGACGCCTTTCGGTGCAATGAAAGCAACCACTTGATTCAAAAATAACGGTGTTCCATCCGGCATCCCCCAAGCCGGCGTTTCATATCGGGGCGAGACCCCTACAGGTGAACCAAACGCGCCCGTCAGTTGCGCCAAAGCAGCATCCAAATGAGCGCTTCTGTCGCCCAAATTCCCACCCAAACCGATGAACATCCGATGCTCGTTCATGTCGCGAAATTCGGACAATTGGCTCATCTTTTAGCAGAATGTAACAAGATGGTTTGGGAAGCCTTTGTGAATCCTGACTACTTTGCGGCTTTTTACCAACCTTACATCCATTTCTTCATGTCTTTCGGCAAACAAATTCTTTCCTCCATCATAGGGTCTACCGTGGCGATGCTCCTCACTGGGGGCATGCTTATTGTCATTTTTGTGGCTGCGTTGATTGGCGGCTTGGCCACCTTGTTCGCCGAAGCGGAAGGAGATGGACCGGAGTTGGACATCGAACCCAACACCGTCTTGCGGATTCAATTAAATGAGCCGATTGTGGAGCGGGGCTCAGATGCACCGGAATTCAATTTGGGCACGCTCCAGCCGGAATTGTCGCTGGGTCTGGACCAAATCCAGTCCGCTCTTCGCCGAGCTGCGACAGATGACAACATCCGAGGCCTCGTTTTGAATGTCAGTGGCGTGATGGCTTCGCCTGCGACTCTACAGGAGATTCATGAGGCCATCATTGATTTCCGAGAGGCCAGCGGAAAATTTGTCATTTCATGGACGGAAATGGCGACTTGGAGCGGCATGTATCTTGCCTCAGCCGCCGAAGAAGTGTATCTCCATCCCAACGGTTATGCCGAATTCGCCGGCATGCGCCTTCAAACCACATTTTTCAAAGGCATGTTGGAGAAATTGGGGGTGGGTGTGACAGTTTTACGCGGTCCGGACAACACATACAAAAGCGCTGTTGAGCCTTTTCTGCGCGAGAACATGAGTCCAGCAAATCGCGAGCAATTGACCGCTTTGTTGGAGGACATTTGGGGAGAAATGCGCGCTGACATGTCCGTTGGTTTTGACATGACGCCAGAGGCTTTGGATGATGCGGCGGAAACCCTGTCCCTTCGAACGGCAGAGGACGGTGTGAACTTGGGTTTCTTCGATGGCGTGATGTATGAGGATGAACTCGAGGCCTGGATTGAAGAACGTACAGGTGAGCCCGAGTGGGAATTTGCATCCTTGGGCGCTTATCTGCTGCCAGAGCGCTTCATGAACTTGTCGGATTTGGAGGCATTGGCAGAGCAGATTGAAGAAGCATCTGAGAATGCAGGGGAGGATTTCGAAGAGGGAGATAACTTGGGTGGTGAAGTGGCGGTGGTCTACGCTGTGGGTGGCATTGAATCTGGTGAGGGGGATGACCAAACCATCGGTTCTGAGACGATTGCAGAGGCGCTGCGCCAGGCGCGATTGGCAGAAGACATCAAGGCCGTGGTGATGCGCGTCAACAGTCCCGGTGGATCTGCATTGGCAAGCGATGTGATATGGCGCGAAACGGAGTTGATTCGTGCCGCGGGCAAACCTTTTGTCGTTAGCATGGGGGACTACGCGGCATCTGGCGGGTATTACATCAGTGCAGCCGCCGATGCCATTTTCGCATCACCCACGACCATCACGGGTTCCATTGGGGTTTTCGGGATGATTCCGCATGCTGAAGAGTTGTTGGAGGATAAAATGGGTTTGAGTTATGACGAGGTCAGCACACACAGCCATGCCGGCATGGGCATTGAGAGACCTTTGGATTCGGTTCAACTAGAGGCAATGAACGAATCGATCACCGACATCTACAATGATTTCATTTCGCTTGTCGCCAAAGGGCGTGGCATGTCCGAGGTGGAAGTGGATGCCATCGCGAGAGGTCGGGTTTGGACGGGCACAGCAGCTTTAGAAATCGGTTTGGTGGATGAATTGGGCAACTTGGAAGAAGCCATCTCTCATGCAGAAGAATTGGCGGGCCTTTCCGAAGACGCAGAAAGAATATTCCTGCCAGAGAGAAAGGACCCCATTGAGCAATTCGTCGAGGATTTTGTAGGTGTGGAGTTGGCCGCTGAGGTGATGAAATCTTCAGGCATCAGCCCATCTGCGATCCATGATTTGAAAACTGTGGCCGGGATGCTCAGTGGTGAAGACCGATTTCAGGCCCGCTTGCCTTTTGTGATTCATTTTCAATGATTGTGTTGACCGTGGTGTGTGCCTGTGGGGGTTCTGTTGTAATTTGAGCCTCAATGCAAGAACATGCCATGTTGCTTCAATGCCTCAGGAGCAGACTTTTGGGGCGTTGGGGGATTTTCGTCGCCTTGGGGTTGGGCTTGGGTTGTCAGGCAACATCGCCAGTGGCGGCTGAACAAGAGTCCCATCAGCACATCCCAGACCAGGTTGATGCGACCCCTACACATCCTTTTGAACTGCTCGATGCGCTTGTCTTGGGCGATTCATTGGTGATTGAAGTGCAGTATGGTGGCGGTTGTGCTGAACATGACTTTTCCCTGTTGTCCCGGGGGCCATTGATGAAAAGCATGCCGCCCAAGCAGATGTTGCAAGTGGTCCATTACACAACAGGAGATCCTTGCCGCGCCCTCGTCGTCGAGCGCCAGGCCTTCGATTTGACGCCTTGGCGTGCATCACCGAGGGGGGTCACTGTCATTGTGCTTGAAAATTGGCAAACGCCATTGAATTATGAATATGAGTAATTGTTTGAAGAGGCTGTCGGTTGCAGTTTGTATGGTTGGCTTTTGGGGAGCGTCTGAAGGCCAAATCGAATATCCAGGTCAGCCCTCTTGGGATGAAGTGAATCTGGAAGAGATCCCAGTGGAGCGTTTTCCGGAACTGGACATGGAAACCATTCAGGCTGCGGATGCGATCACAGATGCAGTGAAGTCGGCACCTTGGCGATTTGGCATCGACTACCAAGTATCTTGGACACCAGAGAACCATGGTGTGTGGCAGCGAGAAAGTGGTGAAAGGGTCTGGCGAATGTCCGTGCTGTGCCCAGATGCATTGGCCATTTCCTTCTTGTTGACGCAATATGAATTGCCGAAAGGTGCTCGACTCTTCATCTGGAATGCTGACAGGACTGATGTACGAGGGGCTTTTGACCACCGCAACAACAAACCATGGGGAAGTTTGGCTTTGGGCCAAACCACCGGAGAACAAGTGATCATAGAATATCACGAGCCTTTGAATCCTGAATTTCCTGGAAGACTTGAAATTGGGGAAGTCATCCATGCCTACCGTGGATTGCATCGTTATGCTGAATCGCAGTTGCAAGCGGAACGTGGTCCTTATGGAAATTCGGGCGATTGCAACATCAATGTCAACTGCCCTGAGGGTGCCACCTGGGCAACCGAAAAACGGTCAGTGGCCTTGATTATTTCTGGGAATTCAGCCGTGTGTACAGGCGCTTTGGTCAACAACACCTTGCAAGATGGAACACCATACTTTCTCACGGCGAATCATTGTTTGGGCAACCCCAACAACTGGACTTACTTGTTCAACCATGAATCGGCGACCTGCACCGGGAATACGGGCCCTACATCGGACGAAATCAGCGGCGGGACGCTTGTGGCGAGCAACAACGGAAGCGATGTGGCTTTGATTGAATTGAGTACGGTGCCTCCGGCGAGTTACAATGTCCAGTATGCCGGCTGGGATGCATCAGGTGTGGCACCCGATGCAGTGACATGCATTCACCATCCGAGCGGAGATGTGAAAAAGATATGTTTCGATGAGGATGGGCCGGATGCCACAAATCAGGGTGGTGCAGCGGTTTGGTACATTGATGAATGGGAAGATGGTGTCACAGAACCAGGCAGTTCAGGGAGCCCATTGTTTGATGAAAACCACCGGATTGTGGGGCAGTTGTATGGTGGTTTTGCGGCTTGTTCGGGCAGCGTAAACAATGGATTGGCCGATTGGTATGGGCGATTCGATGTGAGCTGGGATGCGGGAAACAGCGCGAGCAATCGCTTGGAGGATTGGTTGGATCCGACAGGAAGTGGGGTGACGGTTTTGGATGGCTGGCCTGATGGCGCAGTGTCTTTTGATTTGGATGCGGGCATTGCGGTCGGCAACCTTCCTGAAGAAGTGCTGTGCGGTGTGAACTCCATAGAACCCATCGTGGTCTTAACGAACATGGGCTCCGAGAATTTGACCGCTGTGACTTTGCAATATGCATTGAATGGCGGAGAACCGACGGCTTTGAATTGGACGGGAAATCTGGCGCAGTATGATTCTGAGAACATTGCGCTTCCGGTTTTGACCCTTTCTGGTGGTTCCAATGAACTGGTGGTGGAGGTGCTCAATCCGAACGGTTTATCGGATGAAAATGACCTCAACGATGTCATGGTGGAGGAAATCCAAGCATTCGAAGGCCCGACACATGATTTTCAATTTGTCTTGGTGCTGGATGATTACGGAACGGAGACCACGTGGACCTTGAGACGTCTAGGTCAAATCGTCTATCAGGGTGGCGGTTATGAAGACGATGTCGATGGGGAAGAGCACATCTACGATTGGTGTTTGGAAGAGGGCTGTTACATCTTCCGCATTGAAGATTCATATGGAGATGGAATCTGCTGTGGTTACGGGGAAGGCAGTTGGACCATTTTGGATCCTCAGGGAGACATCATCGCTACTGGGGGTGAATTTGATGATATTGACCAGGAGCAATTCTGCACCGATGAAATGGGTACGGACCGCCCCCGTGAATTCTTGGATTTTGACATGTATCCCAACCCCACCACTGGCCATTTGAATGTCGTACTTCCGGCTCAGAATGGTGAACCTGTGGAGTGGTTGCAATGGTTTGATCCGCGCGGTCGTCTGATCGAAACCATGAGATGGCCTGACGGCGTTCAAACGGCCGAGTGGAACTTGGGGTCACCAAAAGAAGGGGTCTATTTCTTGACAGCCATCAGTGCGAATGGAATCAGCCGAATGAAACAGGTTTTGATCCAAAACTAGGCCATGATCTGGTCGGGGGTTGCTATTTTCCTCTCCGTTTTGGGCGCCATCGTTCAGTTGGTGTTGAATCGAAGGCTGAATCGGGGTTGGCGACGTTGGCCCATTCGGGCAGAAAAAGCGCAGAAAGATGTTGAGGTCGATGTTCTGATGTGTGTCCGAAATGGTGTCGCTGAGATTGAGGACTGGATGTCGAGCATGGGCGCCCAGGTGGATGTTCACCTCCGAATTGTTGTGGTGGATGATGGAAGCACGGATGGCACCTCCGCGCGGCTTGAGTCGTTGTCTGTGCCCAATCCTCATACTTTGCAGGTTATTCATGTTCAGGGCACACGCCCGGGCAAAAAGGATGCCCTTCAAATTGGGATGGAGTCTGCGAAGGGACCGTGGGTGTGGATGACAGATGTCGATTGCCGCCCCCGAAGTCGTGAGACATGTTCGCGTCTGGTCCATGCCATGGCTTTAGATCATGCGGATGTCATTCTCGGCGTGAGTCTGCCTTTGAGAGGGTCAGTAAAGGCCCTCCCGCTTTGGGATGGACTGCGGGTGGCGCAAAGCTATTTGGGGTGGGCTGGAGAGGGGTTGCCCTACATGGCCGTGGGCCGGAATTGGATGGTAAGGAAGTCCCTTTGGCCGAAAATTTCGGTGCACAGTGACTTGGCATCAGGCGACGATGATTTGACCTTTCAAGCCATGCATTCCCATCAACCGAATCTGCGGGTTCAAGGCGTCATCGACCCCATGACCCAAATGGATACATGGACCCCCAATTCAATGAAAGCGTTCGGACGAGCCAAGCGAAGGCACCTCTCTACAGGCCAGAGATATTCTCGCAAAATGCTGTGGATTTTGGCCCTCCCGACAGGCGTAGGCATTTGTTTCCTCGGTGCCTTCATGGCTTTGGCGGTTGCTTGTTGGACAGAAACGGAGGTTTTGCACACTGCATTATGGATAGCATTTGGTTGGGGGGGGGCAAGTTGGTGCATTCATGCCATTAACTTTCGGTCGTTCATGCGTGCGTGCGGCATTCAGTCTGGCTGGCAGTGGCTTGGTTGGTTGCAGCCCGTATTTTGGTTTTGGTTGGCAGGCCAAACCCTCCGAGCCTTGTTGATGAATCAACAAGAAGAATGGGGAGAACGGAAGAGGTCTTGACCGGATTCGTGCGCACACGTGGACATCACCAAGCAGAACGCCTGAATGACCATGGAAGTGAACCCGAATTTGTCGGAAAAAGCACGCCGCGACTATGAATTGGTGCAGCGTGCGTTGGAAAACGATCAGATGGCTTATGCCGAAATCATGGATCGCTACCGGGATTCCATTTTCCACTTGATCAACAAAATGGTTTTCAGTTCGGATGATGCGGATGACCTGACGATTGAGACTTTTACAAAAGCATTTCAGCGTTTAAATCAATATAGTCCAGCTTATGCCTTCTCAACATGGCTGTTCAAAATTGCGTCCAACCACACCATTGATTTCATTCGAAAGAAACGCTTAAATGCCTTGTCTTTGGATCAAGGATTTGCCAACGCAGATGGCGATGTCATGGAATTTCATGTACGCGATGAAGGCTTGGACCCCATGGAGACCCTTCAAAAGAAAGAACGTGTGGGCTTGATGCGAGATGTGGTGAGCCAAATGAAGCCGAGATATCGACGATTGGTAGAATTGCGGTATTTCGAAGAGATGAGCTATGAAGAGATTTCTGCAGAGTTGGATTTGCCCCTTGGCACCGTCAAGGCCCAGTTGTTTCGTGCGCGTGACATCTTGTCCGCCTTGATCACGCCAGCCAAGGAAACCCTCTGAGGAGAATGTCCATGTTCAGAGCTGGGGGGGAAATCTTCGCTGGTTTGACTTTGAGTGAGCAGGAAGCGGATTTGTTGGGCCGGTTGAAACCGCTTTATACAGAGTGGAATGCCAAAATCAATGTGGTTTCGCGCAAGGATTTCGATGCATTCGAGGAGCGCCACGTGCTCCATAGCATGTGCCTCGCGTCCATTCAACGCTTTCGGCCAGGTTCCCGCATTTTGGATGTCGGAACTGGGGGTGGTTTTCCTGGAATCCCACTGGCGATTCTTCACCCTGAAGTCACCTTCATTCTTTGTGACAGCATTGGCAAGAAAATCAAGGTCGTGGCGGCGGTGGCTGCTGCCTTGGGGTTGAAAAATGTACAAGCAGTGCAGTCCCGAGCAGAATCACTGTCGATTGAGCCGGTGGACTTCGTCATCAGTCGAGCCGTGACTCGATTGAACCAATTCATTCCCTTTGCGGCACCGCATCTTTCCGCACATTCCGTGCATGAACGGGAAAATGGGATTCTGTATTTGAAAGGAGGAGATTTGGCAGAGGAACTGTCTGAGGTTAAGCACCATTGGTCTGTTGAGCAGTTTCCAATTCAGAAACTGGTACCTGGAAGTCCATTTTTCGAGACCAAATCCATTGTCTATGCCCAACCCAAAAAAGTGGACAAAAAAGAAAGGAATCTCCGATGAGACTCCTTTCTAAAACCTGCAAGAAATTGAAACCAACACAGTCGGTTAAAACCGTGTCTGCATCACAGACGAAGAACTTTTCGCGGGGTTGCCTTTCGTTTCAACATTTCTTCGTGAAAAACACATAAGTCATTCATATTCAAATCTATAGCCAACGCCTCGAGCGGAAAAAAAGTGCTGAGGTTCCTTGGGGTTGGGTTCAAAATACTTGCGGAACGCCAAAATGTAGTTGTCAATCGTCCGTGTGCTCGGGAAGACATCGTACCCCCATACGGTCTCGAGAATCTCTTCTCGGCTGACGACTTCTCCTTTGCGTTTGGCGAGGAGTCGAAGCAGATGTGATTCTCTCTTGGACATGAATCGTCTTTCCCCATTCCAAGTTTGGATTTCATAGCTGCTGAAATCCACCTTGCACCCTTGTCCGAAGTTCAATTGATCCGGAACTTCTGTTCCAGAACCTTTGCCCGAGATGCGCATGAGTTTTTTCAATCGCAACAACAATTCCTCGAGGTTGAAAGGCTTACCCAAATAATCATCAGCGCCCAATTGAAGGCCATGAATGCGGTCTTCACTCTCATTTTTCGCGGTCAAGAATAGAATGGGGGTCAAATTCCCCTCGTTTCGAATGGTTTGACAGACTCCATAACCATCCAGTTCAGGCATCATGACGTCTAGCACAGCGACGTCGATTCTGGAATTGCGGAAGTGGTACAAGGCCCGGCCGCCGTCTTCGGCCTCTGCGACTTGCCAATTCTCATTTTCAAAGTTCAACCGAAGCATTTTGCGCAGAGCTTTGTCATCTTCTGCGAGCAAGATGCGCGGTTTGTGACCTTTCTCGAAATTTGCTTTGCTCATGTAGGTATTTTCGCAGGAATGTCAGTTGATCAGATGAAATTAGGCAAACGATCCACAATAGCGGATGCACTGGGGATTGAACTGCTGAAAATTGAGGATGATGTGGTGACTGGGCGCATGCCAGTGGACCAACGAACCCATCAGCCTTATGGGTTGTTGCATGGCGGCGCAAGTGTAGTGCTTGCAGAAACACTTGGCTCAGTGGGCTCTCATTTTCTGGTGGCGGATTCGGGTCGAGGTGCTGTGGGGGTGGAGATCAACGCGAACCACCTGAAGAGTGTGTCATCGGGTTGGGTGACAGGGGAAGCCAAATTGGTGCATCGTGGCGGACGTCTCCACGTCTGGTCCATTGACATTCGGGATGAGGAAGGCAGTCTCGTGTGCACAAGCCGTTTGACCGTTATGATTGTGCAGCATCATGCATGAGCCTTGTGTTTGGTGGCGGTCTCCGGGGTCAACGGTTTTGTATACCATGGCAGCAGGGGGTGATGATGCCTTTGTTTTTGCCCCTTTCGAGGGACCAGGCCAACTGCGCATCGAAGGTCACATCCAACAGACCAATTGGCCCATTTCGGGTCAGTTGAAGCAGGTTGCGGGTCAGGGTCCAAGAAAAATGCCGACCGAGGCTCAGGATTTTCACCGCACCATCGAAGAGGCACTGTCTCAAATCGGAGAAGGCGCTTTTGAAAAAGTGGTTCTTTCACGGCATTCGAAGGAGCAAACCCAATTGACGCCTGAGGAGGTGTTCCGGTCCAAATGTGAGCAGTTTCCAGACGCTTTTGTCTACCTCTGGTACCATCCATTAAGTGGAATTTGGTTGGGGGCTACGCCGGAATTGTTGGTGGCTTCGGCTGGGGAGGGAAAGTGGGAAACTGTTTCTTTGGCGGGTACGTTGCGCAGAGGAGATGAGGTCACTTGGACCATCAAGGAACGGGAAGAGCAAGAGGTCGTGACCCGGTACATTTTGGCCCGACTGGAACAAGCAGATGCGAGTGAAATCCGCACAGCGCCCGCTTCGGAATTGGGATATGGTGATATGGTCCATCTGCAATCCCGAATAGGATTTCAGTCTCGTGGAGATCTTCTCCAATTGGCCAAGACCTTGCATCCCACACCGGCCGTGGCTGGAAATCCTTTGGAGGCCGCGATGCAATTTATCTTGGATTCGGAATCACTGGATCGTCAATATTATGCCGGATTTCTCGGCCCCGTTCATCAAAATGGGAAGGGTTCCGTCTATGTCAATCTTCGTTGCATGTGGTGGACCCAGGATGGCGTGATTGCTTACGCTGGGGCTGGCATTGTCTCGGGTTCCAATCCGGAAGACGAATGGCTGGAAACGGAGGCTAAACTCGATTCCATTCTCCACAACCTCGTGGTTCCAGGCTGAGAATTGCAGTAACTTCGCTTCATGTCGATTCGGCGCACTTCGAACCATTCCGCGGCGGAATCCATTGTCGATGAATTGGCCCGGTTGGGCCTTCGGGATGTAATCATCAGCCCGGGTTCCCGAAACGCGCCTTTGGTCATCGCAGCGCACCACCATCCGGCATTGAAATTGATGGTTGCATTGGATGAACGTTCGGCAGCCCATATTGCGCTCGGGATGACTTTGGAAAATCGTCGTCCGGTTGCTGTCATTAGCACTTCAGGTACAGCAGCTGTTAATCATGGTCCTGCCCTCGCCGAGGCCCACTATGCGGGGCATCCGCTGATCAGCGTCACAGCAGATCGTGGGGTGGAGGCGAGGCAGCGTGGACACGGACAAACCGTGAGACAACCTGGATTGTTTGATGCACACGTCAGGATGTCCCTGGACTTGGACGAATTGTCCATGTCTGAGTTCGAAATGCGCGAGGCCATTCGCGAGAGTTGGACAGAGCTTTCGACCTATCCTCGGGGACCTGTTCACGTCAACGTTCCATTGGATGAACCTTTGTACGAACAAGCTGAAGGCACATGGTCCCAACCCGATGCAAGTGAATTGTCCGAAGTCGAGGTTGTTGAAATGCCCAACGATTGGGTGGATTGTTTGTGTGGTCACTCGCCCCGGGTTCTGCTACTTGCAGGAGGCAATCCAGATAGTTGGCTGGGATGGTCGGCTTTGGAACGAGAGGCAACCGCATCAGCGCTTTGTTCGAGGGTGGTGTTTTGGCCAGATCGACTCAGTGGCTTGGCCAATTCGCGTTCAACGCCCTACCTGGAGTCGCTTTTGGCCCATTGGAAGGGAGGTGAATGGCCGGAAGAACTGAGACCCGAGGTGGTCATTACTGTTGGGCTTCCGCCCATGAGCAAGGCCATTCGTGAGGCGCTTCAATCCTTCTGTCCGGTCCATTTGCACATGGGTGGAGGTGCTTGGGACATTTGGGGGGCTGGGGTTTCGGAATGGCGCATCCACCCACGACATGGTCTGGGGATTTTGGCGGAGGCATTGCCGGAACAAAATGCGTTTGCAGATTTGTGGCAAGTCCAAATGGATCAGGCCCAATTTCGATCTGATGAAGAACGAGTCAACGTTTGGGGAGATGAGCAGGTGTTTTCAGATTTGAGCGCTTTTTTCATGGAGCTTCGAGAACCGCCACATGCCATCCATTTCGCAAATTCGACTTCGGTTCGGCAGATGCAGAAAGTTGCTTGGCCGCTTGAGAGCCGGTTGCATGCGAACCGAGGCGTGGCGGGCATCGATGGCTGCGTTTCAACCGCGGTAGGCGATGCGTTGATGAACCCGCACCGTCCTGTCGTTTTGGTGACAGGGGATACGGCGTGGCTTTACGACCTAAATGGTCTTCACGTGCAACCGTTTCCACAAAACCTCAAGATTTTGGTCATCGACAATGCCGGTGGTGACATCTTTCGGGGGTTGCCAGGGCCAATGTCCTCGGGCTTGTGTGAACCGTATTTTGCAGCCCCGCCGAAAGCGGATTTTCGAGCCTCGGCTGAACTGCATGGCCTTCATTGGTTCGGGCAAGTCGAGGAAGGTCGATTGTTCATGAATCTGTTGACTGAGTGGTACCGTTGCAACCAGTCTTCGTTGTTGGTGGCCAACACCCGCTTTCCCCATTGAGTATCTGTGGACCTGGCTGTCCGGTTGTAACTTCGCCACATGGATTTGCAACACATGTCCACAGCACGGAATTGGATTCAAGCTTCGCGGATGCGGACATTGCCACTGGCAGCGGCTTGTGTGATGATTGGGGCAGCCGTGGGACATGATTCGGCCTTGCAAGATGAGGTCACTTGCGGGCGATTTTGGTGGGTGTTTGCTGGCATAATGGCTACGGTTCTCGTGCTTCAAATATTGAGCAATTATGCCAATGACTTGGGTGATTCCTTGAATGGTGCCGATGACCACACCCGAAAAGACCGGGCTGTGGCTTCCGGCAGAATCTCTCCACGGGCCATGCGACTGGCCGTATTGGCAAGTGCCTTGATGGCGCTGGTTTTGGGTGTGAGCACTGTGGCATATGCGCTGTGGGACACGGGGAATTTGTTGGCATTCATTTTGCTCGTAGGTCTTGGTGCGTTGGCAATTGTGGCGGCATACAAGTACACCGCGGGAAGGAATCCATATGGTTACAAGGGCTTGGGTGACTTGATGGTTTTTTTGTTTTTCGGATGGATTGGGGTTGGTGGGACCGCCTTTCTTCTGTCCCACACATGGTCTTGGACATGGCTGATTCCGGGCACTTTTTCGGGTGCTTTGGGTGTTTCGGTGCTGAATTTGAACAACCTCCGAGATCATGAGAAAGATGCTGCGGCAGGCAAAAGGACTTGGGTGACGCGCATGGGGTTTGAAGGTGCCAAAAAGTATCATCTCTCGCTCTTCGTCACGGCCTGGTGCAGTTTTTTGATCTACTTTCTGGGCATCGAATCGGGGCGCTGGTCAGGCATGATTTGGATGGGTTTGATTGCACTGGTTCACCTGAGACATTTGGTGGATGTTTGGCACCAAAAAAATCCTGCCGCCTTGGATCCTGAATTGAAAAAAATCGCTTTGTCCACGGCAGTTGTGGCCCTGTTCTTATTGATGTCCGCTGTCAATTACCCCGTGTCATGAGCGATCACGTTTTGTTTCTTTTTCTTGTTTTCGCTGGAATTTGGGAGGTGACTCTATCCCAGGTGGATGTATTTAGCCAACCGGACACGTGCACATCTGTTGGATGGGATGGCTGGGCGGGGTCGAACATTTTGGGGTCAGAACTGTGGTTTCGAAGAATGCACGCGAACTACCCGGCAACCCAACGCTATTCAATTGGCTTGCTCGCCGCATGGTCGATTCGTTTCATTTGGGATGAATTTTGACCATGTTGGAAGGACTGTCCATTGAAATTTTGGAATGGCCGCTGCGGTTTCGCACACCGGCAAGAACATCGCGAGATGTATTGACCGAAAAACCCAGTTGGATTGTCGTCGCAAAACACCCGGATGGCCGCATTGGATGGGGTGAATGCAGTTTGATTCCGGGATTGAGCCCAGAGCATCCCAAAAGAGCGGCCATGACCTTGAAATCCATTGCGAGTCAAGGTGCCCTGAATCCCGATGAAGTATCGGATTTGCAACCTGCCGTAAAGTTTGCTGTTGAAACCGCACTGATTGACTTGATCACACCTGAAGAACGGGTGTTATTTCCTGGGCCTTACACGTCAGGTGAGGTGGGGATTCCGATCAATGGATTGGTTTGGATGGACAGCAAGGAAGGAATGCTGTCTCAGGTCGATGACTTGTTGGCTCGTGGGTTTCAAACCATCAAGTGGAAGGTGGGGACTTTGCCATTTGCAGAAGAACTTGAAATGGCTCAAGAGATTCGACGACGGTGTCCGGTTGAGAAAGGCCATGTGTTGCGGGTCGATGCCAATGGGGCTTTTTCTCAGCCCGAAGCGGGATGGACACCACTGGAAAAATGCGAACGCCTTGCTGACTTGGAACTGCACAGCATTGAACAGCCCCTAAAAGCGGGTCATTGGAAGGAGATGCAAGCGTTGTGTGAGCGCAGTCCATTGCCGATTGCGCTGGATGAAGAATTGATTGGATTGACCACAACGGAATTGCGTCGGGGCATGCTGGCCATGGTCCGGCCAGCGCATGTGGTGCTGAAACCCAGTTTGATTGGCGGCCTAAGAGAGGCAAACCATTGGATTGATTTGGCCGAAGAAATCGGCGCAGGTTGGTGGGCCACTTCAGCCTTGGAGTCCAACATTGGATTGAATGCGATTGCCCAGTGGTCCAGTGATGTCATGGATGGAAATGGAGTCCCGCAAGGCTTGGGCACTGGTGGTTTATTTGAGAACAACGTTCAATCGCCATTGAAAGTGGAAAATGGTGCCTTGTGGATGCAAGGTGGTGGAGATGCATGGAGATTGCCAGAAATCATGAAGGATTGATGGCGGGGTCCCTGATTTTGGAGAACCGAGAATGGTTGTTGAGGGAAAATGAAGATTTTTCGGATTTGCCGTCAGACATCCGTGGATTGTTGGTGGCCTGGTTTGACCCCCAGGTAGAGGAACTGTACTTCATGACCTCTGGGTCGACAGGCGAGCCCAAGTCCGTGCGCCATGCGAAGTCTGCGATGCGCGAAAGTGCCATCCGAACCGGGGAGGCCTTGGAATTGGGAAGGGGGACTCGGGCTTGGTGGGTGTTGCCTCCTCATTTCATTGGCGGAGCGATGATGCTGATTCGCGCCATTGTGTTGGAATGGGAACTGCATGCGGGGACACCTCAGTCAAAGTTGGAGGTCCCTCCTTCTGGAATGGACTTCTGTGCATGCACCCCGATGCAGCTGCGGTCCAGTGGGGGATTGCCTGGGGTCAGCAAATTGTTGCTGGGAGGCAGCCCGGTGACTGGTCTGCTGCCCTTGCATGGAATTGATCGGGTGTGGGAAGGTTTTGGCATGACAGAAACCATCAGCCACATTGCACTTCGTGAGTTGAAACCGATACAAGAAACGGCTTTTCAATGCGTCCGTGGGGTTGCTGTACAGGAAGATGCGGAAGGGTGTCTCATTGTGCAAGCACCGCATTTGTCCGTCGACGAAATCCGGACTCGTGACCAGGTGAAATGCTGGACTTCAGGTTCTTTTGAATGGCTGGGTCGTCGAGACCATGTCATCAATTCAGGTGGAATCAAGGTCCATCCCGAACAGGTGGAAAAGGCGATTCGACACTTGATCAAGCGACCTTTTGTGGTGACCGGCCGGCGACATGCCGAATTGGGGCAGGAAGTGGTTTTGGTTGTGGATCCGAGGGGGAAGATAGGAGTGTGGAAAGAGGAGAGTGGAGATGGGAGAGAGGAGGTAGAGAAAAAATGGTTGGAAGCCTCGCGTCGGGTCCTGCCGAAGCATCATGCGCCGAGAGCTATCGTTTGGATGGAATTGAATCAAACCCCTACTGGAAAATGGATACGACCTCGCCTTTGACGTTGGTTTTTGCCACCCACAACGCGAACAAGGTGGCTGAAGTTCAGGCCCTGCTCGGTGACCAATACCGCATTCAATCATTGACGGACATCGGATGTTTTGAAGAAATCGTTGAGGACGCATCGACCTTGGAGGGAAATGCCCGGATCAAGGCAAGACATGTTGTCCAACATTACGGATTGGATTGTTTTGCAGATGATACTGGGTTGGAGGTGCAGGCCTTGCAGGGTGCCCCGGGTGTTCATTCCGCACGCTACGCAGGCCCAGGGAGGTCGAATGAAGCCAACATGGAGAAGTTGTTGCATCAATTGCAAGGCCATGTAGATCGTTCGGCTCACTTCCGGACAGTGATTTGTTTGGTCCGAAATGGTGTAGAAACCCTGATTGAAGGGACATGTAAAGGCAACATCCGTTTGGAGAAATCAGGTGACAAAGGTTTTGGTTATGATCCGCTGTTCGAGCCGGATGGGGAGGCGATGACTTTTGCCGAAATGACACCCGTCCAAAAAAATGCAATCAGTCATCGCGGCAGAGCCATTCGAAAGATGATTGAATTGTTGGTGGGTGAATTGGACAGGAGTTCTGATATTTGACCCTTCAAATCATCCCAAAGATGAATTACCTCGAATTTGAAGAACCCATCCGCCTGTTGCGCGATCAGTTGGCTTCAACCCATGAGTTGGAAAAAGAGAACGGTGTGGACATGAGCACCACGCGGGCGGATTTGGAGGAGAAAATCGTGGAAGTGACCACGAAAATCTACAATAGCCTCACCCCGTGGCAACGGGTCCAAGTGAGCCGTCATCCCGATCGTCCGTACACGTTGGATTACATCCAAGCCATGACCAAAGGGGAATTCGCTGAGCTTCATGGCGACCGCAGTGTGAGAGATGACAAGGCGATGGTGGGTGGATGGGGTTTCGTGGATGATCAGGCGGTGATGTTCATTGGCCAACAGAAAGGGATTAACACCAAGATGCGGCAATTCCGCAACTTTGGAATGGCGAATCCTGAGGGTTATCGGAAGGCCCTGCGCTTGATGAAATTGGCCGAAAAGTTCAACCGTCCTGTGGTGACGTTCATTGACACGCCCGGGGCGTACCCCGGTTTGGAGGCTGAAGAGCGAGGACAAGGCGAAGCGATTGCCCGGAATTTGATTGAAATGTGTCAGTTGCAAGTGCCCATCATTTGTGTCATCATCGGTGAAGGCGCATCGGGTGGTGCCTTGGGCATCGGTATCGGTGACAGGGTATTGATGCTCGAGAATACATGGTACAGCGTGATCAGTCCAGAATCTTGTTCGTCCATTTTGTGGCGCAATTGGGACCACAAAAAAGAGGCAGCGGAAGCCCTTAAATTGACCGGGGAGGACATGCTTTCGCTCAAGTTGATTGATGGGATCATTCCTGAGCCTTTGGGGGGAGCACATGCCAACAGAACAGAAATGTTTGAAACCGTTCGGGGTGAATTGAAACACCACTTGGCCAAACTCATGTCACAGGATGCTGAGAAGCGAGTGGACGCACGAATTCGGAAGTTTGGAAATATGGGGGTGGTACAGAGCTGAAAAAACAACCTCAATGCGCTGTTTCGAAGCTCGTTTGGATTGATTAGCTTTGCACCCTAAAATCGAAGCACTACAATCACCGCTACGATTCACCAGAAAGCATGAATTGCATGAATAAGTCAACACGCGCTGTCAGTTGGATGGTGGTCCTGACCGCTGTCATTTTCACAGGCTGTGCCGGTTTGGGCAGCATGGAAAAGGAAATTGAAACCCTTTCATTGAAGGCTTCTCCAGAGCCATTGATTCTTCGCGGGGACCAAGTTGAACTCGAAATCACAGGCACCTTTCCGCCGAAGTATTTTGCCAAAAAAGTGTCCATTGAGGCCCAGCCTGTCTTGTCTTGGGAGGGTGGAAGCATGGCCTTTGAAACGCAAGGTTTTCAGGGAGAGGACGTCGCCGGCAACTTTGACGTGATTCCCTTTGAAAGTGGAAAGAGCTTCACATACAATGCGGCTGTCGCATTCGATCCCGCCATGGAGGATGCCTGTGAGTTGGCTGTGGTGATCACAGGTTCGAAAGGCAGCTCATCTGCATCTTTCGACCCATATGTTGTCGGAAGCGGTGTGATCACCACTCCATTGTGGGTCCGCTCAGATGATCAATTCATCCTCGTTCCGGACAACTTCGAGCGGGTGCTCTCTTACTCGCAGGAGGCGACGATTAACTACCTCGTCAATTCGGACAATGTCCGCAGTTCAGAGTTGCGCGACGATGATTGGAAGTCATTGTTGAATTTGATTGACCTGGCGGCCAATGCGGATAGCGTGACCTTGACCGGTGCCAGAATCGAAGCTTATGCATCACCGGAAGGTGAGATTTCGCTCAATGACAATCTCGCTGTGGAACGAGCCACGTCTGCGGCGAATGCCATGACCAGAGCGGTTCGCAAGGAGAAGATGGAATTGGTTGACAACTTCTACACCGAAGTTCCCAAAGGAGAAGATTGGGTTGGATTTAAGAAATTGATGCAATCCAGTGACATCCCTGACAAAGACTTGATCATTCGAGTGTTGGAGATGTACACGGACAACGACAAGCGGGAGGAAGCCATTCGCAACATTGCGAAGACGTACAAAATGATTGAAAAGGAGGTGCTTCCACAACTCCGTCGTTCGCAGTTGGTGGTTTCCTACGATGTGGAGGGTTACACGGATGAGGAACTGATGGATTTGTGCAAGTCCAATCCAGATGTTCTGACAGTGGAGGAAATTCTTTTCGCTGCTACCTTGTTTGAGTCCTTGAATGACAAGTTGGAGATATACCAGAACGCGTCCCGCGTCCACCCAGATGATTTTCGTGGGTACAACAATGCTGGGTGGTGTTTGATGGAAATGGGTCGGGAGAACCAGGCGAAGGAGTTGTTCAACACGGCTTTAACGGTGGAGCGCAACAAAGCGGTAGTGAACAATGTGGCGGCTATCAAGCGTCGTGAAGGAGATGTTGATGGAGCGATGAAGTTGCTCAACGAGGCGAAGGGCGCGGGGGACGAGGTGAATTACAACAAGGGAATCATCCTGATTCAGAAAGGAGACTACAGTTCGGCCATTTCCAACATGGGGCGGAACAACACGGTAAACGTGGCTTTGGCCAAAATGTTGAATGGCGATGCCAACGGTGCCAAAACGGTTTTGGACAATTCAGGAGATGACAGTGCCATCGCCAGTTATGTGTACGCCATTGCTTGCGCCCGTCTGGGTGATGGGGCAGGTGCAAAGCGCCACTTGACTGATGCCATCACAAAAGATGGTTCATTGCGCGATAAGGCTTCCAAAGATTTGGAGTTCCGCGATGTCCGAGACGCAATCGGCATGTGATTGCGACAACATACGGATAAGAAAGGCCCCATTCCGAAAGGAGTTGGGCCTTTTTCTTTTGCGTTAAATTGCCGCCATGATTCATTCCATGAGATTGTGTGTCGCGGTTTGCGCGCTTCTTTTCATTACCGGTGTTGCTTCGGCTCAAGATGTCGAAGCGGTGTTGTTCGACCTGCCTGATCTTCGTTTTGAGTCCTTGGAGGCACCGGAATGGGGCGAAGGAGCCTGGGCGCTGCGATTGAAACAACCATTGGATCACGAAGACCCAAGTCAAGGCCATTTTTACCAGCGCATCTATTTGACGCATCGTTCTTTTGACGCCCCCACGGTTTTGGTGACAGAAGGCTATAGCCGCGGTCGGAATTACACCTATGAGTTGACAGAGCGGTTGTCGGCCAACCAGGTCATTGTGGAGCATAGATACTTTGGTGAAAGCATGCCAGACAGTCTGGAGTACACATACCTGAACATTCGGCAGGCGGCAGCAGACTTGCATCGGATACGTGAGGTGCTTTCTGCGCTTTATCCTGAAGATTGGGTGGCTTCGGGCATCAGCAAAGGCGGCCAAACCACCATTTATTACAGATACTTCTACCCAGATGATGTGGATGTGAGTGTCCCGTATGTGGCGCCGATCAATTTGGCCTTGGAAGACACGCGGATATATGACTTTTTGGACACGGCAGGAACCGATGCATGCAGAGCAGCGATTTCGGGTGTTCAACGAAGGCTACTGACCGAATACGATGCATCTGCTTTGCGCTTGCAATGGCATGCCAAAGGAGCCGACCTCAAATTTGGTTCATACTTGTCTTTTGAAGAAGCCTTTGAATATGCGGTGTTGGAGTATCCGTTCAGTTTTTGGCAATGGGGTTCATCATGTGACGACTTTGTCTTTGACCCAGAATTGGCCCCGCTCGACACCGTGATAGATCATTTTCTTACTGTCAGTGGATTGGATTTCTTTTCGGATGAATCCATGTCTGCTTATGCTTCGCATTATGTGCAATGTGCAGTTGAGTACGGCTATTATTCTTACCAAACCGAGCATCTCTCTGGCCTGTTTCGGGCCCTGCCGGAACAACCGCACCCATCTGCGATTTTCGTACCGAAAAACCGGTCAGACATCCCCGAATACGATGGCGGGGTGTTGGCTGCGAATGTTCAAGATTGGCTCACCCATGAGGGACACCGTTTTATCCATATTCACGGAGCCTCGGACACATGGAATGCAACAGCATTTCGCCCCTCTCCAAGAGCCTTGAAAAAGCTGGATGCCCGTACTTACTTTTTGCCTGGAAAAGACCATGGCGCAGCACGAATCAAAAATCTCACCGAGGCACAGCAACTAGAAGCCATGACGTTGATTCAAAAATGGATCGCGGAGAATTAAAGGGTGGAGAGGGGCAAGAGGAGAGACTTGAGAAGGGAGAGGATTTAGGTAGGTTGAAGGGTGTGGTGGAGGTGGTGCAGAACAATTCCCGCGCACACACTGACATTGAGGCTTTTTTTTACACCAAACTGCGGGATTTCCACTGCGCAATCCATGAGGTCCATCAATTGAGGGTCAACGCCACGAACTTCATTTCCCATGATGACAGCCCAGCGTTCTGAAGATTGCACAGTCCAATGGGTCAAGTGGATGCTTTGGGGAAATTGTTCGATGGCTGCAATTTTCCAGCCCTCATCCTTTAAGGATTGCAGGCAGTCTCGAGTCGTTTCATGACCTCGCCAAGTGGTGCTTTCAGTTGCACCCAAAGCAGATTTGAGAATGTCTCGATGGGGCGGTCTCGCAGTGTACCCACACAAATCAATTCCCTGGATGGCAAAGGCGTCCGAAGTTCTGAAGATGGAGCCGACATTGAGTCCAGACCGGATGTTGTCTAAGACCACACGCACTGGAATATGTTGGAGGTGGGAGGTCATGTGGACTTTGCTTTTCGGATTTCTTGGAGTGCGAAAAATTCATCTCGCAGGCGAGCGGCCTCCATGAAGTCGAGTTCTTTCGCGGCTCGTTCCATTTGTCTTTTGGTTTGTTGGATGAGTTTGTCCAATTGTTCAATTGATAGCGATTGGATGACAGGGTCCGATTTTGCAAGATTTGAGGATTTCTCTGGTTCTGCAGCGTAGTTTTTTGGACGGTCCTCAATGAGTTCACTTTGTTCGAATAAGGTTTTGCGCGCTTTGTGGATTTGTTGAGGCTTCAGGCCGTTCGCTTTGTTGTAGGCTTCCTGTTTTTCACGGCGACGGGAGGTTTCTTCGATGGTTTCGGCCATGGAGTCTGTGATTTTGTCCGCGTACATCAGGACCCGGCCGTTGACATTTCTTGCGGCTCGGCCTGCGGTCTGCGTCAAAGATCGATTGGATCTCAAAAAGCCTTCTTTGTCCGCATCCATGATGGCCACGAGGGCCACTTCAGGAATGTCCAGACCTTCTCGCAGCAAGTTGACTCCCACCAAAACATCAAATGCCCCATCGCGCAGTTGACGGATGATTTCAATGCGATCGAGCGTTTTGACGTCACTGTGGATGTACGCGGTGGGAATGCCGAGACGCTCTAAGTATTTGGTCAACTCCTCAGCCATGCGTTTGGTGAGGGTGGTCACGAGGATTCGATCTCCTTTCTCGATTGTTTTGCGGATTTCTCCCACCAAATCATCCACTTGATGCTCGCAAGGACGAACTTCGATCGGTGGGTCGAGCAGGCCAGTGGGTCGGATCACTTGCTCCACCACGATGCCCTCACTTTGTTCGAGTTCGTAGTCAGCAGGTGTTGCAGAGACGAAAAGGATTTGGTTCAAAAGCCCATCGAATTCCTCAAATTTCAGCGGCCGATTGTCCAGTGCGGATGGCAAACGGAACCCATATTCCACAAGGGATTCTTTGCGTGAACGGTCGCCCCCGAACATCGCACCCACTTGCGGCACAGTTACATGGCTTTCATCCACAACCAGGAGAAAGTCGTCTGCGAAATAGTCCAACAGACAGAAAGGGCGTTCACCGGGCTTCCGTCGATCGAAATAGCGGCTATAATTTTCAATGCCATTGCAAAATCCGAGCTCTTTGATCATTTCCAAATCATAGAGAGTTCGTTCGTCGAGTCGTTTGGCCTCGATGAATTTGGCCTGTTCAGTGAAAAAGAGTTTTTGCTTTTCCAAATCTTGTTGAATCTCCCAAACGGCCTGATCCGTGGTGGACTTGCTCGCGACAAACAGATTAGCGGGATAAATGACAATTTCATCAAATGCATGAATTTTTTGGCCTGTGGTCGGCTCAATGGTTTCCAAAGACTCGATTTCATCTCCCCAAAATGAAATGCGCAACGCATGGTCCGCATAAGCCAAAAAAACATCCACCGTATCTCCCTGAACGCGAAAGGTTCCTCGCTTGAATTCGGCACGCGTACGATGATACAACGAGCTCACCAAGGCATGAAGAAAAGCATTTCGCCCCCATGACTGCCCGACCTTTAGCGGAATCACACTTTTATGAAATTCAACAGGGTTTCCAATGCCATAGATGCAACTGATGCTCGCCACGACGATGACATCTCTTCTTCCACTCAGCAGTGCAGAGGTGGTGCTCAAGCGCAGCTTTTCGATTTCCTCATTGATGGCCAAATCCTTTTCGATGTAAGTATTCGTCGACGCAATGAAGGCTTCTGGTTGATAGTAGTCGTAATAACTGACAAAATATTCGACAAGGTTCTCAGGAAAAAACTCTTTGAATTCACTGTATAGCTGGGCGGCAAGGGTCTTGTTGTGACTCAGAACCAAAGTCGGCCTTTGTGTTTGTTCAATGACATTCGCTACAGTAAATGTCTTTCCCGAGCCGGTGACCCCCAACAGGGTTTGAGAAGTTGCTCCGTCTTCAATCCCGGCCACCAATTGACGAATGGCTTCTGGCTGATCGCCGGTGGGATTGAATTCAGAATGCAGCTTGAATTTCATGGGTTCGTGGACGGGATGAGGGAGGTGAGAGACAGGATTAAGAAGGGGTTTGGATATGTAAGTAGTTGCTTAACAATCTTTTAAACCGTTAGTTTAAATGTGGGACCTGAGGGGTTGGAGGTGTACAGAAAGGCAACTCAATTGATTCACAAAGTTCGTAAACATCTTCTGGCTTCACCGCTGGATTTTGGAACTCGCGACCAAGGCTTCGCGCAGGGTTGAGTATCCCCGCAAATATCGCCGATGGAATTGGACGAAGGGGGTGAAAGAGAGTCTTTAAGGCATCAATGTGGCGAGAGGATTGGCCGTTGAGTGTATGGCCATTTTGGACGTGGTTGTTCCAAAGGGAGATTGCCAACACAATGAATGCAATCTGGCGAGATGGGTTTGTCGCCGTTTTCAAGATTTAGTTTGTTTTGATTCATCGCTTGAATTGGTCTCACAGAAAAGTGGAGCCCATCCCAGTATAGGGTAAATCAAGAATCAAAAACCAGGCGTTGTCGAAAACAAAAAATGCGGTCAATCCCAAAAATGAAATTGCCGCATTTTTCAAAATTCTCAATCGACTCTCTCTCCTCTCTCTCCTTTCCCCTCAGGAATAATCAATCTGCAACCACCTCGAACTCCACGGTGGCTTTCACACCCTTATGCAGCTTAATTTCCGCAGTATAAGAGCCAAGTGTCTTGATGTGGTCGTCAGACAAGTTGATTTGCTTACGCTCAACGTCATAACCGGCTTTTTGAATCGCTTCGGACAATTGGATGGCGTTAACAGATCCGAAGATTTTGCCATTTTCGCCGGCTTTGGCGCCGATGCTCAATTTCAATTTGCCAATGGCCTCTGCTAGACCCTGGGCCTGTTCCAATGCCTTCGCTGCTTTGTGGGCCTGCTGGCGTGCCACCTCTTCTGCGACTTTGCGAGCAGATTTGGTCGCTGCGACGGCCATGCCCTGTGGAATTAGGAAATTACGTGCATATCCTGCCTTCACGCTTACGATGTCAAACTTGTGGCCCAAGTTTTCGACGTCTTCTTTCAAAATGATGTCCATAGCGGTCGGATATTAACGAAGGTTATCGGCGACATAAGGCATGAGGGCCAGGTGACGCGCCTTCTTGATCGCCTGGGACACCTTCCGCTGGTACTTAAGGGAAGTTCCCGTCAAGCGGCGCGGCAAAATCTTTCCTTGCTCGTTGCAAAGCATTAACAAAAAGTCGGCATCCTTGTAATCGATGTACTTGATGCCCTTCTTTTGAAACCGGCAGTACTTTTCAGACTTGGTCTCAATGCTAATGGGGTTGAGGTAACGTACGTTCTTTTCAGCCATGATTATCCGTTGTTTGAGTCGACTGCGGCCTCCTCCGTTTGCTTCGATTTGTTGCGACGGCTTTCGGCGTAAGCAACATGGTGCTTGTCCATTTTGGTGGTGAGGAATCGAATGATTCGCTCGTCCCTACGGAATTCAGTTTCGAAGGGGAGAATCACCGATGCATCGACCTCGAACTCAACCAGTTGATAGAAGCCAGTTGACTTCTTTTGGATGGGGTAGGCCAACTTTCGGAGACCCCATGATTCCTCGTGAATGACATTCGCGCCATTGCTGGTGAGGTAACCACGGAACTTCTCAACTGTTTCCGCCACCTGCTCTGCAGATAGCACGGGAGTCATGATGAAAACAGTTTCGTATCTGTTCATTGGATTGAACTTTGGTAATTATAATGGGGCGCAAAAGTAGTGTGGTTAGCTTGAAAATGCAAGGTTTGAGGTGTTGGCTTCGGTGGTTTTGATTTCGATTCGAATGCTTGGGGTCATTCATAACATGTTCATAAGGTTCTCCGGTGTTTTTTTTCAAGCCGGCAAATTGATGCGATATTTGACCTCTGACCATGGCCGAGGCAGCTACACAATCGAATTACACCGTTTCCGCTCGCAAGTATCGCCCTAAAGAGTGGGGGACAGTTGTTGGGCAAGAGGGCATCACGCGAACGCTGAAGCAAGCCATTGCCCAGGAACAAATTGCCCAAGCCTATTTGTTTTGTGGACCACGCGGTGTGGGCAAAACCACAAGTGCTCGGATTTTTGCACGTGCCATCAATGGATTTGAGTCTGTGGAAGAGGCGGATTATGCATTCAATGTTTTTGAGTTGGATGCTGCCTCGAACAACAAGGTTGAGGACATTCGGTCAATTGTGGACCAAGTTCGCATTCCACCGCAACGAGGCAAATACAAGGTGTACATCATCGATGAGGTGCACATGCTATCTCAGGCCGCTTTCAACGCTTTCCTCAAAACTTTGGAAGAACCACCAGCCCATGCCGTGTTCATCCTCGCAACCACGGAAAAGCACAAGATCTTGCCTACGATTTTGTCGCGATGCCAGATTTTCGATTTTCATCGCATCACGGTTCCAGACATGGTCGTTCATCTGCAAGGAATTTGCAAACAGGAAGGCATTGAGGCTGAAGAACAGGCCTTGCACATTGTGGCCACAAAAGCCGATGGCGCCCTGCGCGATGCTTTGAGCATTTTCGACCAGTTGGTTGCATTTGCCGGGCGGAATTTGACTTATGAAACAGTGGCTGAGCACCTGCACGTGTTGGATCACACCACTTTTTTTCGTTCAGTGGATTGTGCCCTCGTCGGCGAAGTTGGTGAGCTGTTGCTGATTTTCGATGAGATTTTGGCAAGAGGATTTGACCCTCATCATTTTGTCACAGGCATGGGGGAACACCTTCGGAACTTGATGGTCAGCAGAGATGAGTCCACTTTGAAATTGATGGAGGCCACCGATGAAGTCATATCGGCTTATCGCGAACAAGCGCAGAAATGCAGTTTGCATTTTCTGGTTCGGGCATTGGAACACGTCAATCAAGCAGATACCCAGTTCAGGATGAGCAATCACCAGCGGCTCCTCGTGGAATTGATGTTGATGCAGTTGGCATCCCTTGAAGGGGGTGAAAAAAAAAAATAACGCCAGCCTGATCCCCATTTTTGCGGATGCTTGGCGGAGTGATCGGCCTTCAGTTCAAGCGAATGTGGCTCGACCCGACTCCGGTACCTCAAAACCTCTTTTGGAAACAGCTTCCCCTTCCAAGACTTCAACTGCGCCTTCCAAGGTTGAAGAAACTCTCACCACGGAAACGCCCATTGTGACCAAAAAAATCAAGGTGGGAGGGCTGAGAAATGGACAAATTGAAATCAGTGAGCCGATGACATTGAAGGCCCCTGTTCGGCCCAAAACAAAGGCTGAAATTGCGGCAGATTGGGATGCCATGAACGATCCGGTTTCAGAAGAGCAAGTGGTGGAGAGCTGGAATGCGTTTGGTGTGCAGAAAGAAAAGGCTGAACAATTCAACTTGGCTGCTACCCTCCAAAATCGCAAACCCACCTTGGATGGTCAAACGGTTGTATTTCATGTGGTGAATGAATTACAAGAGGCTCAGCTCGCAGAGATTCGCGCCGAATTGTTGGCCCATTTGAGGCAGAAAACCCGCAACGGAGGTTTGGAGTTGAAAGTGGTTCTTGAAGAGGTGGTCGATGAACATATGCCCCAGCAATTCATGTCGGACAAAGAGCGTTACGACGCCATGGTGGGGCGCCATCCATTGTTGGAGGAATTGCGGAAGCGGTTGGACTTGGACTTGAGTTGAATTGAAAATTCGCGGCCATTTGAACCTGTCCCCCGAAAGGGTGTTCTCATACCATGAGAAGAATGCTTCATTCCTTTTTGGTCGTCTACGCCTTGTGCATGATGATGGCGAATGCCCACGGACAAACCGGCATCATTCGGGGCCAAGTGACCGATGAAGCAACCAATGCTTCCATCCCGTTTGCGACGGTTGTACTGCAGGGATTGACCACGGGAACAACCACCGATTTTGATGGGGGCTTTGAATTGGTTGGCGTCGCGGCAGGCACAGCAAACATTGTTGTCAGTTTTGTGGGCTATGAATCCCGGACAATATTTGAAATTGAGGTGACGCCTGCGCGTCCAGCTGTGGTCAACGTTCAACTTCGGGAACAGGCCATTGCGATTGAAGAGGCTGAAGTGGTCGCCTCGCGCCGCGCGACTCTGGCCGAGGCTCCTCTGTCGGTTCGAAGTTTGGGGACAAATGAGATCAAACGCAACCCTGGAGGTGGCAGGGACATCAGTCGGGCGATTCGAACGTTGCCGGGGGTAGCTGCAATTCCGAGCTTTCGCAACGACATTGTGATCCGTGGTGGTGCACCCAATGAAAATCGGTTTTACATCGATGGAATCGAGATTCCCAACATCAACCACTTTGCTACACAAGGGGCCTCGGGAGGACCTGTGGGCATGATCAATGTGGACTTGGTGGAAAACATCGATTTCTATGCGGGTGCTTTTCCAGCGGCCCGTGGCAATGCCCTCAGCAGTGTGATGGAGTTCAGTTTCAAAGAGGCCAGGACAGACGAGTGGACGGCAAATTTGGTGGTGGGAACCAGCGACTTGGGATTGACCCTGGAAGGCCCCACGGGTGAGCGTTCCTCATTGATTGCCAGTTTTCGGAGAAGTTACCTTCAGTTGGTTTTTGAGGCCTTGGGATTGCCCTTTTTGCCCATATACAATGACTACCAGTTCAAATGGACTTGTCGTCCGGATGACCGCAACGCCGTCACTGTATTGGGGTTGGGTGCTTTAGACGATTTTGAGTTGAACACGGCCTTAGCAGCGGACACGGCAGCAGATGATTACTTGGAGCGCGTCGCCATTTTGGGTTTTTTGGATGTGCAAACCCAGTGGAATTATTCTCAAGGGGCCAAATGGGATCGATACCTCGATGACGGCAGATGGACGTTCATCGCGAGTCGCAACATGTTGAACAACAGGGCCTACAAGCACGCAGGAAACGATATCGATTCCACGTTGCTTCGCGACTACTTGTCCCAAGAAATCGAGAACAAATTCAGAGCGGAGCGTCGCAAGTACTTCGGGGGTGGTGCTGAGGCGACCTGGGGGTTGGCAGCGGAATATGTGAAATACAACAATGCCACATTTGAGAAGCGTTTTGACATGAATACAGGCATGTTGGATGAAGTGGATTTTGCGTCGGCTTACCAGGCATGGAAGTATGGAGCATTTGGCCAAATCAGTGCACGCCGATTTGCTTCAGAACGCCTCACCTTGTCAGCGGGGCTTCGCATTGACGGCTCCACTGCTGCACAAGGATTGAAGAATCCAATGCGTCAACTTTCGCCACGTCTTTCTGCTTCATGGGCCTTTGCTCCAGAGTGGACTTTCAATGCCAACACGGGCATTTATCATCAACTCCCGGCTTACACAGTTCTCGGTTTCGAAGATGCGTCGGGCGGACGTGTGAACGCCACAGATGAGACGCGTTACCTGTCCAACCGTCAGGCGGTAGCAGGATTGAGGTGGGAAGGCGGCGCCAAAAATTTTGTGGTGTCCGTGGAAGGATTTTTCAAAGATTACTACAACGCCCCGGTCAGTTTGAAGACCGGGATTGCCTTGGCCAATTTGGGGGCAGATTTCGGTGTGGTGGGAAACGAGGCCATCCGATTCAATGGAACAGGCAGGTCTTATGGCACGGAATTGCTGGTGCAACAGCGTTTGTACAAAGGGTTTTACGGTCTGATGGCTTACACTTTTGTTCGCAGTGAATACGCTGATGATGGCGGGAAAATGACCCCTTCGGCTTGGGACAATCGACACATTCTGAGTTTGACTGGGGGCAAAAAATGGGATTCAGGATGGGAATTGGGTGCACGACTCCTTTTCAGCGGTGGATTGCCATATACGCCTGTGGATTTGGCATCATTGGCGGTAGATACCTGGGATTTTTACGGTCGTCCGCTTCCGGATTATTCCCGATTGAATGCCGGTCGCAATGACGCATTTCATCAATTGGACATTCGGGTCGATCGCAAGTGGTTTTTTGAGCGTTGGTCTCTGGATGTTTTTTTCGAAGTTCAAAACGCCACAGCAGCAGCGGTGCCTCAACCACCCGTGACTGATGTGGTGCGCGATTTTGAGACAGGCCTGCCTTTGGACCTCGACAATGACGGTGTTTATGATGCCAGAACCCTGGATCCAAGCAGCGGCAGCCTGTTGCCAGCTTTGGGTTGCATCATTGAGTTGTGAACGAAGGAGAAGAGCTGCATGGTCGGGGGGATTGGCATGGAGGCGCTAACTTTCGGACATGCGAGTGGACAAATTTCTTTGGGCAGTGCGGGTGTTCAAAACCCGATCTCAAGCCTCTGCGCATTGCAGAGACGGAAAGGTGTTCTTGCGCGGAAAACCGGTGAAACCGGCTTTGGAGTTGAAATCTGGTGAACGCATTGAAGTGCGCAAAGGTGCTGTAGTCTTTGCTTATGAAGTTCTGGGATTTCCAAAATCCCGGGTGGGTGCTTCACTCGTCGAGCAGCATGTGCGGGACTTGACCCCCCAGTCTGAATTGGACAAGCTGGAACAAATTCGTTTGGCCCAGCGGGATTTGACCCGCCCAGTCGGCCGCCCCACAAAACGAGATCGCAGGGATTGGGAAAAACATTTCAGATGAGAGAGAAGAGGCGGGAAATGGACTGGTGTGAAGGCCGTTCAGGCATTGGAATTCCGATGGCCATCTTCTCAGGGATGGCGTTGGTGGCCAGTTTGCCGTTGCGCAGTTTTCCGTTGGCGAGCTTTGCGATTGTGGGCATCGGTCTCGGGTCGAGATTGGAAAGCGGTTGCACGCTTTTGGAAGACAACCGATTGCGATCATGGATGGGATGGGGAGGCTTGAGATGGGGTCGCTGGCACAACAAACCGGTAGATGCCGAATGGGGCATGCTGGCCACTAAACAATCCACTACGAACAGACGGGGTTCGCCCAATGCCGTCGGCATCATGTCTTGGGAATTGGGTTGGTTCTTGGCGGATGGTGAGTGGTTTGGCGTTCACGAATTCACAAAACGATCATTGGCCCAAAATGTGGCCACATTCCTCCAGATTGATGTCATTCGTTGTCCGAAAAATCTCAGCTGAAGCCACACGTCCCGTGCGTCATCAGGTCCTTTGGCCTCATCAACCTGCACCTGAAGCGTGCATCATCGAAAACGATGATGATGAGAGCACGCGTCATTTTGGGGTGTTCCTGTTGGACGGGACTTTGGTTGGGGTTTGTTCCATGTTCGATCAGCGTTCCGAGCGATATCCATTGGCGCTGCCCAAGGATGATATCGTGCGAAGGCTGCGGGTCATGGGAACGTTGCCGGAGGTGCGCGGTCAAGGCGCCGGTGCCGCATTGATTGAGGCGTTTTGTGCAGAAGCCCGTTTGTTGGGCGCGCATTGGGTCTGGTGTGATGCGCGTGAGGTGGCATTTGGCTTCTACGAACGCATGGGATTTACCTTCCGAAGTGATGCCTATGTCGTGCCGAAAATTGGCCGACACAAAATGATGGCACGCCGACTCTGACCCTATTTTTGGCTTCAAAATTCAAATCGCCATGCCTCAAATTTCCCAAAAAGGCGTCGAGATGCCTGACAGCCCCATCCGGAAATTGGCTCCGTTTGCCAACGCGGCCAAAGCTGCCGGCCGTCATGTCATTCACCTCAACATCGGTCAGCCTGATATCTCTTCCCCGCAACCCGCAATCGATGCGATGCGCAACCTTGAGAATAAGGTCATTGAATACAGCCCCAGCGAGGGGTTTGAGAGCTATCGCAAGGGGTTGGCAGGATACTATTTGGGTGTGGGTGTCGAGGTGAGTCCGGAGGAAATCCTCATCACCACAGGGGGGTCAGAGGCCTTGGTTTTTGCATTTCTCTCTTGCTTGAATCCCGGCGATGAGGTCATTGTTCCAGAGCCATTTTATGCCAATTACAATGGCTTTGCCACGATGGCTGGTGTCACCATTGTGCCAGTGACCGCCAGGATTGAAGACGGTTTTGCCTTGCCCCCGATGGATGATTTTGCAGCGGCCATCACCGAAAAGACCCGTGCCATTCTGATTTGCAACCCCGGAAATCCAACTGGGAAAGTTTATGCAGACGAGGCATTGGATACGTTGGCGGATTTGGTGAAAAAACACGACTTGTTCTTGTTTGCAGATGAAGTGTATCGGGAGTTTACGTACGACGGCGACATGCCCAAAAGCATCTTGACTTTTGCAGGACTAGAGGAACATGCGGTGGTGGTCGACAGTGTCTCCAAGCGATACAGCATGTGCGGTGCGCGGATTGGGGCCATGGTCACGAGGAACCCCCATGTTCGACAGGCAGCCATGAAATTCGCCATGGCGCGTTTGAGTCCACCCACCTTGGCTCAAATTGCAGCGGAAGCAGCGTTGAAAACTGACCCTTCATATTTCGACGGGGTTCGTGGGTTGTACAAGGAAAGGAGAGATGTCCTGGTGGACGGCCTGAATGCCATTTCTGGTGTGGTTTGCCCCCGACCGGGTGGTGCATTTTATGCTGTGGCCCAATTGCCTATCGCGAATGCGGAAGATTTTTGCAGGTGGTTGTTGGAGTCGTTTTCTCACGATGGAAGTACGGTGATGATGGCTCCCAATTCGGGATTTTATGCCACTCCCGGTCTGGGGACGAATGAAGTTCGTTTGGCTTACGTGTTGGACCTTCCTGAGATCCACAAAGCCGTTCGGTGTTTGGCTGAAGCCATTCAGGTCTACGCATAAGTCGGCTTCGATTTGTTGCCCATTGTCGACGTCATCATTCCCGCACTCAACGAAGCGGAATCTCTTCCCAAGGTTCTCGCGGATTTGCCCTGTGACTGCATCCGTCAAATCATCGTGGTGGACAATGGATCCACAGATGAAACGGCGGAGGTGGCTCGGAGCGGTGGAGCTGTCGTGTTGCTGGAATCTCAGCGGGGATACGGAGCGGCTTGTTTGCGTGGCATTGCTCATGCCCTCGGTCACGAGGTGCAGCCTGATGTTTTGGCTTTTTTGGACGGTGATTTCAGCGATGATCCCCGTCAACTTGCCGATCTCTTGGGCCCGTTGGCATCAGGGGATGCCGATTTGGTTTTGGGGTCTCGGGTCTTGGGCACCAGCGATCCGAAATCCTTGACATGCCAACAACGGTTTGGCAATGCGCTGGCGACGTATTTGATTGATTTTCTTTACGGATACAAATACAGCGATTTGGGTCCATTTCGAGCCATCACCCGCGAAGCGTACCTTCAGTTGGATATGGCTGACCAGAATTATGGCTGGACAGTGGAAATGCAAATCAAAGCCGTCCGATTGGGCCTCCGGGTTGTGGAGATTCCTGTGAATTACCGGACGCGATGGGGAGGGACCTCCAAAGTCAGTGGCAGCCTGCGCGGTACCTTCGGGGCGGGATACAAAATTTTGAAAACGATATTTATTTATCACTGGGTGTCTCGAAAGTTGAAGCCGTAATGGATTGCGCATGACTTGGTTGGGGTTGTCTATATTGTATTTTGCCTGTGGTGGATTTTTGTTTTACCAGGCTTGGGTGCATGCCGCATTGATGCGTGCACATTCATCAGAAGTAACCACGCCGAATGCCGGCTGTCATTCACGGTTGCCAATGGTTGTGCAGTTGCCGATGTTCAATGAACCGCTGGTGGTATTGCGTCTGCTGGATGCGACGGTAGATTTGGCGTGGCCAGTTCCATTCACCATTCAAATCTTGGATGATTCCACAGACGACACTTCAAGTCTTGTGGACCAATGGTTGAAAAACTACAAGGGTCCGCATGTGATCCACCACATGCGCCGAACGCGTCGTGAGGGTTACAAGGCAGGCGCATTGCAAGCGGGGCTGAATGTCCTGGAAGAACCATCATGGATCGCGATTTTTGATGCGGATTTTGTACCCCCTCGCGATTTCTTGGAGCTGACGGCCTCCCGGTTGCTGAAACATCCCAACGCCGCTGTTGTACAGGCCCGTTGGGATCATTTGAATGCTGATGTGTCCCCACTGACCGCGGTGCAGGCATTGAATTTGGATGCCCATTTTGCCGTTGAGCAAGAGGGGCGTCAACGCTTGGGGGTTTGGAATTCTTTCAATGGAACAGCTGGCGTTTGGCGCAGCGAAGCGATTGAGGCGGCTGGTGGCTGGTCGCACGATACGTTGGCTGAAGATTTGGATTTGAGCATTCGAACCCAAAAGTTGGGCTGGGAAATTGTCTATGCGGATGACATCGGTGCCCCAGCGGAATTGCCCGACTCGATGGAGGCCTATCTGGGTCAACAGCGGCGCTGGACCCAGGGTGGCGCAGCTTGTGCAGCAAAACATTTGCGCGAGGTTCGGAAGGCTTTGGGTTCGGGCAGAAAGCAATTCCATGCGACGGCACAACTGCTGGCCAGTTCCATCCATCTACCGGTATGGGGGATGACTACTTTGAGCGTACCTCTGGTCGTCCAGGCCACCGTGGGTTCTGGCTCCCATTGGCCTTTGCGGTGGGCGGCCATTTTCATGTTGACTCTGTGCATGTTCATTTTGTTGTATTGGACGGCCGCTTTGAGGAGAAATCGCACCCGGGATTTTCCCATTCGAATGCTGACCATGTTGGTTTTGGGATCCGGAACGACTTGGCACAATGCAAAGGCTGCGTGGGCTGGTTGGCGTCGGACAGAAGCCGAATTTGTCCGCACGCCCAAACGGGGAGGAGGAGAACCCACACTGGCTCCTGAGGTCGTGCGTGCTGGATGGACGTTGACAGGCCGCTCGGGTGAATGGCTGCACGCCATCTGGTTCGGTTTGGGCGCATGTTGGGGCGTGATGAGCGGGGAGTGGGGGTTGGTTCCATTCCACCTGTTGTTGATGGCCGGTTACATTTGGGTTGCATGGGCCGCACGCCATTGATTCATTTTCCGCCATCCCTCAAATGGGGTTGGGTATTCTTGGCCTTTGTGGCTTGCTGGATTTTGGCCGGGACAGACCGTTCGGATTCCTCGGGGATGGCATTTGGTCTGATATTGTTTGGAGCCGCCATGATCGGAGTCATGCGGTTCCAGTGGACATCATCATGGTCTTGGATTATTTCAGGGTTGCTCCTGCGATTGTTCTGGTGTTGGGTGCAACCCGAGGCCACTTGGAGTGAAGATTGGATGCGTTACGCGTGGGATGGTTGGCTTGTGGTTTCAGGTCAAAATCCTTACTCATTCACACCCAATGAATGGTTGCAAACCGTTCCATCTCCACCCTCAGGTTTGCAATGGTTGAATGCGGAAATGAACAGCCCATCTTACCATGCCATTTATCCTCCGCTTTCTCAGTGGGTCTTTGCAACGCTTCACTTGCCGGAAAAATTGCAGGCTGGCGGTTGGCCGGATCCGCATCAATGGTGGTTTCGCTGGAGGTCGATGATGTTCTTGAGTGAGGCTCTTGCCCTGTTGCTTTTCGGTCGCTTGTTGGGTTCAGCTACCCGATGGGGTTGGGCATATGCCATACATCCCTTGCCCTTGGCGGAGTTTGTAGGCAATGGACATCTGGACGGACTGGCCATGCCATTGTTGTTATCGGCTGCACTGGTGGTGAAACGTTCGGGTCGAATGGCTGCGATTTGCTTGGCTTCATCCATTGCAATCAAAGCCATTCCAGTGGTCATGTTGCCGGCTTGGTGGAAGATGCGCCATGTCGCGAAGGGTCACTTGTCTGGGGTTTGGCGTGAATTGATTTTGGGAAGTGCCTGGATTTTGCTTTTGACCTTGCCATTGTTGTTGTGGGGAGCTGGGTTGTGGGGAGCTTGGGAGAGCGCTGGATTGTTCACCCACACTTTTGAATTCAATGCCAGCATCTATTTTGTTTTTCGCGCATTGGGTGAGTTGATTTTGGGCTACAACCCCATTGCCTGGCTTGGGCCCAGTCTGTTGATTTTGGGTTTGCTGGGCATCTTGATGAACACAGTTCGGGGTCGGGGTAGGTGGATGGACCAAGCCTTGGCTGCCATCACCATCTTGCTGCTCAGTGCGACCACCAATCACCCGTGGTATGCTGGATATGCAATGTTATTTGGCGTTTTGACCCAAAGGATATGGCCTGTAGTCGGTGCGGCAACCATGATGTTCAGCTATGGGCATTATGGCCCTTGGGGAGCTGTCATGGGCCCATGGTTGTCCGTTGTCACGTATGGCCCACCCTTGGCCTGCGCATTGTGGGAATGGGTGAAGGCAAAGTCCACCTCAGGGGATCACTTGATGCCGGAGACGATGTAATCAAAAATGGGGTTGTTGCGTTCGGTGCTGGGATTCTGGAAGGGGATAGGGATGTATTTTGGGGGATGCAACATGCCTCTTTGGATCATCTCCTCCAGGGTGTCGTAGTAAGCCATGGAGCATTTTCCAATGAGCAAAGGAGACAAATCCGCCTCATCACGCCACAGTCCAAAAACTTCACGCAAGCCTTGTAAATAGAGATAATCCTTGGTCAATCCCCCCCCCCGAAACACCCGGGTGGCCAGGTGGAAAGCATCCATAACGGGCATGTCCAGCTCATGCGTCAGGTGGCGATAAACCTCCACAAAGTCTTCTCCTTGCACCATCATGTCGACAGCCACCACCCGAAGCGCCAATTCCCGAAGCCGCTTCAATGTGGTGTTGCCGGAAAGGTATTCTGCCAAAACCGCCAAGCCTTCTTGCGTCCGCGTGGAGACGCGTGTGCCGATGCCCAACAACTTCAGTGGTTGCTCGGAGGCATTCATGGTGGTGACCATGTGGACCCCGATTTCGTGATGGACCAAATACCGCAGCTCTTTCGGGCGAAAGGAGGCGCCTTTTTTGATCAGGACTTTCCGTTCGCTGTTGTTCACCATGGCATCGGCCACAATTCGCGAGGTCACTTGCACTTTTCCTTTGAAGCCGTATGCCGCCATGCCTTCAATGAAAGCTTGACGGGCCTCTTCAGTGCCCACGCGTTTTTCTGGACGCAATTCATCTTGGACCTCTGGCAAATGCAGCAAATAATGGGCATTGCGCAGGTCTTCATCGGTTGGACGCCCGTAATATCTCAGGGAGTTGTACAGAAAATCGGGGGTGCCAAGGTTGGACAACAAATCGACCTTATCGAGATACGCACTGATGGTGGATTCGTAGAGTCCCCGAATGGCGTTATCGGCGATGGTTTCGACCGGAATTCGCAACAAGCGTCTTTTCAAATCAAAAGGGTCAAGCTGCAGTGGACGGTATTCAAATTGGGGGTTGGTCGCCCCTTTGGATGCGAAAAAAGCCTTGCGCTCAGAGGAGATGTTGATCGGGTTGACAAAATTGAGCACTTCGAAATCTCGTACCAACTGGAAGAGCTGCTGATCAACTTGCAAGAGGCTGTCTGTCGGAACGGCCGAGAGCATGCCCGCCGCCTCGTGTGAACGATGTGAAGTGTGCCTTTTGGCAAACGCCCAGGCGTGTTCAATGATGGCTTGCTTCAAAGCCGACTGAACGCCACGGACGATGGCCGGATATCGCTCCCCAGTTTCTTCATTGCAGTAGATTTTGGCGACTTCGGTGGCCAAAACGAGGACATTGGGGAATTGTTTCGAGATGCTGGCCAAATTGTACCCACGACCTTGAAACACGTCGTTGACAGCGCATTCACTTGAGATGTCATGGGGCAAGGGTTGATTGCTGAGGCATTTGGAAAAAGAGTTCACCTCATCTGACCATCGCACATCCAAATTGTGCGAACCAATGTTCCAGGTGGGAACAGGGCGGTCCCACCTGCGCCAATTGTAGCTGTGGATGTCGTAAACAACACAAGAACCAAACCGCTTTGCGATTGCGGAGACCAACTCGTGGACTACCTTGTAAAAGCGTTCATGACGGCTGATGCTGCGCTGTTTTTCCGCTTTGGTCAAAGAACGTGACCAGACTTTTTTGCCCCAAGCTTCCTCATACACGGCTTGATCGGGGGGGCGGTTCAGATCATATTCGTAGCGTGAATCGGTTCCAATCACTGCAATGGGCAGGGCGTTGATGAATGTGTCTGTGTCGGGATCCTCCTCTTGCCATCGTTCAAAATCATCCAATGCGCATTTGAGCTGCAATTCATGACGCATGCGACCACCTGCGTGAATGGCGGTGCAGATGAATGGCACGTAGTCTGTGATGCGAATTCGAAGGCCAGTATCGGTGGCAATGGCTTCAAAGTCCCGTCCAGCCCGAATGCGTTCAATGATTTCGGTGCTGGTCAAACGCAACGGCTTGCTCACGCGTCAGAGACCGTTTTCTTGAGCGCAAAGCGCCGAGATTCCACCCAAGTGCGATGACGAATCATGTCTTCAGCCCAATCCACAATGCGTCGTTGAAGCTTCACTTTGTTCAGGCGATTGATGTTGACAATGCCGCCAGGACTCAAAACATTGACCTCGATAAGTTTCCCCCCAATCAAATCAAGCCCGACGAAATACAAACCGTCTTTAACCAGCTTGGGGCCAATGAGTTGGCAAACGCGCAATTCCTCGCGCGAAAGGTTGTGTTTGTGAACCGTTCCGCCGGCGTGGACATTGCTTCTTGCGTCACCTGGTGCGGGTACACGTCGCATCGCACCGATTGGCTCTCCATGAAGCATCAGCACCCTGACGTCCCCTTGGTCTGCGCCCTCCACGTAATCTTGGAGGATCACGTAGTTTGTGTCTCCTCCCTTCCCGGTGATGTAAAAATCCAACAAGGAATTGACGTTTTGCATGGCGTCTTTCTCAATGACGATAACACCGCTGCCGCCGAAACCATTCAAGGGTTTCATGATCATTTTCTCCGAATCACTCTCGCGGATGACTTTGAGGAGATAGTCTTTGTTCTTGCTGACGTATGTCCGTGGCGTGATGGAATGGGTCTCATCATTCATCGCCGCAGTGTACAGTTTGTTGTTGGCCTCTCGAAGACCCAGGACATTGTTGACAATGAGCACTTCATCCTTGACGCTGTCCAAGAAATTCAAAACGGTTGCATCCAAGGGAGGATTCGCGCGCATGAATATGACGTCGAAGCCCGCCAATGGCAACATTTGTTCCCGGAACTTGGCATGTTTGTAGAAGGTCTCGGCCGTTTTGGACGTCTTCACAGAATCGTCAAAAAGTCGGCAGAAAGACATGGTCAAAGAATCACGAATCGTCAAGTTGGCACTGGTTGTGATGGCCACTCGATGACCGCGAATCACGCACTCATGAATCATTCTCAGGGTGCTGTCCGACTGGGGCGTGATGTGCTCCCAGGGATACATGATAAAACAAACGTTCATCTCTCAATAAGTGCCGCGAAAGTAGGGGGTGCAACTTGATTTGCAAAGCCATCAATTCAATCTCATTTCACTTTGTCATTATCTTCCGCGGTCATTCACATCGAAACCAGATTTCAGAGACGATGAGGTTATCGCAATATTTTGTCCTTCAGTATTTTGTGTTTTTTCTGTTGTGTGGATTCAGTTGGGATGCCTTTTCGCAGTCTGCTGACACCACCTGGGTGCAGACCTATACCTGGGAGGCCCAGAACAACCCAGCAACCGCATACGACAGTCCTGGACGTCGTTGGTTTGACTTTCCATCCAGTTCCAACGACAGCAGTTATCAGAAAATTCTGATGTACCACACGTTGAAGTGTTTCGAGGACGGAACGGCAGGCAATTTGGGCTATGCTTGTGGTGAATGGGACTACCTCACCTACACTTATCTATTCGATCACACGGGAGAATTGGATAGCAATTTGCTGACGCATCCACTTTACCTCGTGGACGACCTGGATTTTGACACGGCCCCAATTATCCACAACCCAATCGGTGGAGACCCCATGGACACAGTGGTTTATTCTTTGTCCCGGCCAGATGGCATCATTGGAGGCGTGGAGTTTTCAGTGGAAGCTACGGGATCGTCTTTGGGTCTGATTCCTGACACGGGAATTTTGCGCAATCAGTTCCTTTGGACGGCAGATGAACTCTTCAATATGGGCATGGAGGCTGGGCCCATTACGTCAGTCAATTTCCCAGTGGACATGTGGCCAGGGGGTGGCCATGCGATGCTCCGTGCCCAATTGACCGAGTTGGATTCGCTGACGACCCTTGTGAATGGGGGATGGACAACGGATGATGAATGGGTCTTCGAAGGCGGTGGCAACCTTGTGGCTTTTCCCTTGGAAGTTCCACTTGAATGGGATGGGGTGTCCAATGTCTTATTGGATTGGTCCATTGAATCCAACAGCTCGCCGATTTTGGTGATGCCTCAAGTGTCTACCACCTCGGCCCCGGGTCGCACTTGGCAAGCCCATGATGCTGGTCGGTACATCCGTTTTGATGGAAATGATCGTTTCGAAGTGGAAGTGGCGGGATTGGATGCCATTGGTGATGAAGTCACCGTGGAATTTTGGCAACGAGGAAATCCAATGGCACAACCAGAAAACAACAGCATTTGTGAAGCTGTGAACGCAGGGAACAACCGTGAAATCAACATTCATCTGCCTTGGTCAAATGGTCGGATATATTGGGATGCAGGGTATGATGGTGGGTATGATCGCATCGATCAGGCAGCCTCCGAATCTGAGTATGAAGGTCAATGGCACCATTGGGCATTCCGAAAAGATGCTGCTGCGGGCAACATGTCCATCTATCTTGATGGTGCTTTGTGGCATTCGGGCGAAAACAAGGACCATGCATTTGGTGAAATCGTTCGAATGCACATTGGTTGCAATGGAAATGGTGGAAATGATTATCGCGGAGATGTGGATGCATTTCGCATTTGGTCCGAAGCGCTCGATGAATTGGTCATTGCGGATTGGCACGATCGGTCTGTGGATACAGATCACCCGGCATACGCCAGCTTGGTGAGGGCCTTCAACTTTGATGAGCCCAATGGAACCAATGCCATCGATGGATGGCTTCATGGCAACGCGGGGCGATACAAATACCGGGCCTCTGAGTGTTTTTGGAACGGCGGACCGGCATTTGGAGACGCGCGACCCGCGGTGACGTTCACCATGGGGGGCGAGCCATCAGATGCCATGTATGCTGCGGAATATGTGACTGCTGTGCCTGTCCCACCGGTGAGCGTGGCGACTTTTGAAGCGGTCGACAATGCTGCCACTTGGGTGGATTTGTCTTATGGCTGGCCGGAGGGCACAGCATCAGTCAAGCGGATGGCGGATGGCGCAGTTCTTGCTACTTATCCCATCACTGGGGAAGTGGATCAATATGTCAACGATACCCTTTCTTACTTCAGTCTTCCTTTCGAAGTCGTGGACCGTTATGAATTGGCCCGTTACATCACACCTTATGGCATCGGCTTGACTTTGGGTGATGACGGCTGGACATGGGTGTTTGATGTGACGGATTATGCTCCATTGCTCCGAGACAGTGTGCAACTTCAGGCAGGGAATTGGCAGGAGTTGTTGGACTTGAAGTTTGCTTTTATCGAGGGTACCCCACCTCGGGATGTGAAACGGGTGGATGCCTTTTGGAAGGGGACGTATAACCTCGTCACATTTGATGAAAACATCACGGACCACACGTTCACGCCGGAACCGGGTGAAGCCCAATTTCGATTAAAAACCCGTGCGAGTGGTCATGGATTCGGCACAGGGAACAATTGTGCGGAATTCTGCTATAACACGCACAGTGTTCTTGTGAATGGCGAGACTGAATGGAGTTGGGAAATCATGCAGGAATGCGCAGACAACCCTTTGTATCCACAGGGAGGAACTTGGATTTACGACCGAGCGGCTTGGTGCCCCGGGGCGCCAGTGGATACACGAAATTGGGAATTGACGGGTCTGGTTTCAAACGAGGAATCGTTCAATGTGGATTACAACATTGACTACGACCCCGATGGCAATTATCGGTTTGAAGGTCAAATCATTTCCTACGGTCCACCCAACTTTTCCCACGATGTGGAGATTTCAGAAGTTTTGTCGCCTTCCGATGACAAACTTCAAAGCCGAATGAACCCGATTTGTGAAGCTCCTTCAATCCGCATTCGAAACAATGGAACGGCACCTCTGACGGAATGTTCTTTTAGTTATTATATCTCAGGTGAAAATGGGAATGTCGGGGAAGTGGAAAGTTTGAATTGGACCGGGAACCTCGCTTTTCTGGAGGAATTGATTGTGTCTTTGCCATACAGTGATGCCATTCTTTATGATGGGGGTGAGGATGAGCAACTGGAATTCCATGTGACCTTGCTTGATGAGTCGGATGAACAGTTGTCCAACAACAGCACATCCAGCCGATTCCACCGGGTTCCGACTTGGTCATACAATGATTTGGATGACAATCGATTGATCATTTGGACCAAGACGAATAACGCACCTTGGGAAACCCAAGTCAAATTGACCAACGCCAATGGAGATGTGGTTTGGCAACGTGGATATACAGAAGCCAACACCACCTTCCGGGACACCATCGAGGTCAACCAGGGTTGCTATCGCTTCACCATCAATGATGCTGGCGATGACGGAACGGATTTTTGGGCCAACAGCGATGGCTCTGGATACACCCGCATCAAAAAGGTAGCGGGCGGGAATTTCATCAACTTTGAACCTGATTTTGGCAAGTCCATCAGCCAAGCATTTCATTTTGAAACCAACCTCGTTTCTTCGGTGGAACAGGTGGATCAATCCATCGAAAGGACCCTCATTGCTTTCCCCAATCCAACGGACGGAATCATCCGATTGCGCGTAGATGGATCTTGGTTGGGTGCCGAGACCAGACAAATGACTTGGCGGGATGTGCAAGGTCGGGTCGTCTACCAATCGATTGTCAGATTCCACACAGGTGAGCTCATTGTTCAAGACGCGACGGACTGGCCCAAAGGAATTTATGCGGTCACCATAGATGGCATTGGAAGCACGCGCGTGGTGATTCAATGATGGCCTAAGAGGACGTGATCTGCAAAAAAGGGGTTCTACCGGTGGGTGGGGCCCTTTTTTTGTTTGATTTGGTCAAAAAGAGGGGGGTAATCGTTGAAAAAAATAAAATTTTGGCAAGCAGAGCCTGAAAAAAAAGGGGGTATCTTTGCGGAATCATTAAAAAACGGACGGTCACCCCCTCTTTTTGGTGGGGTATTTCGTCCAAAGACTGTACAAAAGCAATCCACATGAGTTACGAACGTCAAACAGCCTTGAAGGATGTCATGGAGCGCACCCCCCGCCACCGGGAACGCCCTGCAAACAAAATCTCTCAGTACTACGGAGATGATGTGTTTCACCTGAACGTGATGCACGAATATCTCACAGAAGAGGCTTACGATAGCATCCTCGAGGCCATGGAACGCCACACCCCGATCGATCGAAAAGTTGCGGATCAGGCGGCCGCGGCCATGAAGGAATGGGCGATTTCACGCGGAGCGACACATTATACCCACTGGTTTCAACCATTGACAGGTGCCACTGCTGAAAAGCATGACAGTTTCATCAGCCCGACAGGCAGTGGCCGAGCGATTGAGAAATTCGACGGATCATTGTTGGTGCAGCAAGAGCCCGATGCGAGTTCCTTTCCCAGTGGCGGCATTCGCAATACATTTGAAGCGCGTGGGTATACGCTTTGGGACCCGACGAGTCCTGCTTTTGTTTGGGAAAACACCTTGTGCATCCCGACCATCTTCATCAGTTACACGGGCTTTGCACTGGACAACAAAATGCCGTTGTTGAAGGCGCTATCGAGAGTTGATCTGGCGGCGACTTCCGTTTGTCAGTATTTCGATAAAAATGTGACCAAAGTGGTGGCGACGCTCGGTTGGGAACAAGAATATTTTTTGGTGGATACAGCTTTGCACGCCGCACGCCCCGATTTGCAATTGACCGGAAGGGCATTGTTTGGCGCAGCACCATCAAAGGGTCAGCAGTTGGATGATCATTATTTTGGCAGCATCCCGGCCCGTGCTTCAGCTTTTATGAAGGAATTTGAAATGGAGGCCCACAAATTGGGAATTCCAGTGACTACACGTCACAACGAAGTGGCGCCCAACCAATTCGAGTGCGCCCCTGTTTTCGAAGAAGCAAACTTGGCGAACGACCACAATTTGTTGTTGATGGAGTTGCTGGAAAAGGTGAGCCGCAAGCACAATTTCCGAGTCCTGTTGCACGAAAAGCCATTTCCTGGACTGAATGGAAGTGGAAAGCACAACAACTGGTCACTGGGAACGAACACGGGTGTAAACCTGCTCAAGCCGGGCAACAACCCCAAGACCAACCTGCGTTTCTTGACCTTTTTTGTCAACACGCTGGCGGCCCTGCATCGTCGCGCCGATGTCATTCGCGCAGCCATCGCAGGGGTCGGAAATGACCACAGGCTTGGTGCGAATGAGGCGCCGCCCGCAATCATTTCGGCCTTCATTGGGTCGCAATTGTCCGGACTGTTGGATGATTTGGAAACCAACATCGGCGCTGGGAAGCTGACGCCAGACGACAAGACAGCATTGAAATTGGAGATTGGCCGCATTCCAGAGGCCTTGTTGGACAACACGGACCGGAATCGCACATCGCCCTTTGCTTTCACCGGTAACAAGTTTGAACTTCGGGCCGTAGGCAGTACTGCCAACTGCGCCATTCCCATGACCGTGTTGAATGCCATTGTGGCCGAACAGTTGGAAGCCTTCAAAGTGGCTGTGGATGCCAGAATTGATGGAGGTGACAAGAAAGACGAAGCCATCCTGAAAGAGCTGCAGAAGTTGATTGCTGAGAGCAAGGCCATCCGATTTGAAGGCAATGGTTACAGTGAAGAATGGGTCAAGGAGGCTGCCAGCAGGGGGTTGTCCAACTTGCGAACAACGCCTGAAGCGCTGGACGTCTTCAATCGCGCTGAAGTGCGAGAGATGTTTGAAAAGCTCCAAATCTTGCGTCCTGAGGAGTTGCATGCACGGGTCGAGGTGGAATTGGAGAATTACATTTTGAAGCGTCAAATCGAGTACCGCGTTTTGGCGGATATGGCTCGCAATAAGGTGTTGCCAGCAGTTGTGAAATACCAAAACGGATTGTTGGAGAATGTCTCGAAGCTCCGGGAAGTGCTCGGCAAGGAGGCCGATGCCCTGAGTGGTGCGCAGGTGGACATGATCCGGAAGGCCGGCGATTGGGTTCAAAAATTGCACCAATCCATTGCCCAAATGGAGGCTGTTCATGATGCTGTTGAGGGTCATGATGATGCCATGGCCAAGGCCATGGGGTACGCCCAGGAGATCTTGCCACTGATGGATGATGTCGGGGTTTGTTGCAGTGCTTTGGAACAGCTTGTTGATGATGCCATTTGGCCATTGCCGAAATTCAGTGAATTGCTCTTTACACGTTGATTCGCGACAAGTCAAATCATGTCCTTGGAAAAAGCCCGGCAGAAGTCGGGCTTTTTTTTCACAAATCCGTTGGATATGCAGGTTCGTTGCCTTGGATGTGTTACATTCGGCGATTGATATCAAGCGAACTGGAATGCAAAAAAACCTGCAAGCTGTTCTTTCGCAGACACTACTAGCCTGTCTGCTCATGTTTACCGGAATGGCAACCGGTTGGAGTCAATCAGAAGAGACCGCAGAAGCGGACGCTGAATTCAAGAGAAGTGGCTATTACGAGGCCGGTCGAGAATATGTGAAAGCATATGGCAACATCAAAAGCGACATCGACCTCAAGGGATACACTGCCTTCATGGCCGGTGAGTGCTTCCGCTTGATGCTGGATCCGCGCGGCGCTGAGGAATGGTACAAGAAGTCCATCGGATTGAAGTATGCCGAAGACCATCCGGAGGTATACTTGAATTATGGAGACGTCATGCGCGCACAGCAGGAGTATGATGATGCCATGGAGTGGTATCAAGCGTACAAAGAATCGGGCGGAGATGCCTCGGTGGCCGACGAGCGAATCCGAATGACTGATGATGCTGCGTTTGCTTTAGATGAACCGCCTTCTCGCTACATCGTGGAGAATTTGTTGTTGTTGAACACGGATGCGTTTGATTTTGGTGCGGGATACGCTTCCAAAAAATCTGACGCCATCGTTTTTGCGAGTTCTCGAGAATCTTCCACTGGTTCTGGAGAAGACCCCATCACAGGACAGAGTTACATGGATTTGTTCAGTGCAGAGGTGGATCGGAAGGAGAACTGGTCGACACCCAAGCCCTTGAACAACACGGTCAATACAGATTCCAACGAAGGAACCGTGACTTTTGACAGGAAGTTCAAGAACATGTACTTCACGCGTTGTGTCGCGGATGGAAAGAACACGTTTGCCTGTGACATTTATCGCTCTTCCGTCATGGGCAGCCGCATGGGGCCGGCTGAAATTGTGGATTTGATTGGACGTGACGCGAATGATTCTTCTCAAGTTGGACACCCCGCTTTCTCTCCGGAGAATGACTTCTTGCTGTTTGCCAGTGATATGGAGGGGGGATACGGTGGCAAAGACATTTATTATGCAGCTTATGATGAGCGGAATGATGTTTTTGGAGAGCCAGTGAATTTGGGGCCAACCATCAACTCGAGTGGTGATGAAATGTTCCCCTCAATGCGTTTCGATGGTGCGCTGTTCTTTGCTACATCGGGCCGTGGGGGCATGGGGGGATTGGATATTTTCAAAGCCGATCCGGTCGGTGAGGAGGCGATGACTTTTGGCGAACCGGAGGCGTTGCTTTACCCGCTGAATTCGACAGCAGACGATTTTGGCATTGTATTTTACGAGGAAGAGGATCGGGGGATTTTCACATCGAATCGGCCGGGTGGAAAGGGCAAGGATGATTTGTACATGTTCTACATGCCGGACATGAAGTTTTGCTACCGCGCAAACGTGTATGACAACACCACTGGAAATCCTTTGATGGCCAACTTCACGATTCAGGGATCAGATGGGTCTTCATTCCAGTTGACGGCCGATGCAGATGGTGCGGTTTCCCTTTGTGAGGATGAAGTTAAAAAGGAGACCTCCTACACGGTGGATGTCAAGCTGGACGGATACATCGGTAAGTCTGGTTATTTTTCGACAGTGGGTCTTACAGAGAGTACAACATTTGCCCGTGAGTTTTTCTTGAAAGAAGTCATTTTGGAGGAGGAATACCCCATGCCCCTGGTGTTGTATCCCTTCAACGAAGCTGAGTTGTTGGTGAATGCTGAAGTCAATTCGGAGGATTCTTTGGATTATCTGGTGGATTTGATGGATGTGAATGAGACGTTTGTTATTCAGTTGGAGTCCCACACAGATACCCGTGGGGATGCCAAGTACAATCGGGAATTGAGCCAACGACGTGCCCAGACATGTGTCGACTACTTGATTTCCAAAGGTGTCGTTGCCGACCGGTTGGTCGCCAAAGGCCGAGGAGAGGATGAGCCCATCATCACGGATCGAGAAATTTCCGCGATGAAGAACGAGGACGACAAAGAAGCCGCACACCAAATGAATCGAAGGACGGTCTTCAAAATCATCCGATTCGATTACGTGCCAGGCCAGTGACAGAGGAAGTGTCGAGTCGGTATGCGTCTCGAGGCGTATCCGCGGGAAAAGAAGATGTTCACGCTGCAATTTCGGGCGTGAGCCCAGGGTTGTTCCCCGGAGCTTTCTGCAAAATTGTTCCAGATGATTTGAGCGGCAGCCCAGATCATTGCATTGTGATGCATGCGGACGGGGCAGGCACGAAGTCCTCTCTGGCCTACATGTATTGGAAGGAGACCGGTGACCTTTCAGTTTGGAAGGGCGTTGCTCAGGATGCGTTGGTGATGAATATGGATGACCTGCTCTGCGTCGGAGTCACCGGCCCGATGATGCTGTCAAGCACCATCGGTCGGAACAAAAAACGAATTCCAGGAGAAGTCATCAAGGCCATTATCCAAGGCACCGAGGAGTTGATCCATGAGTGGCGCCGGTATGGCGTGGACATCCGATCTACTGGGGGAGAGACTGCGGATGTGGGGGACTTGGTTCGTACGATTATTGTGGATTCTACGGTGACAGCGAGAATGCGCAGAGATGAGGTCATCGACAACACGAAGATTCAGGATGGAGATGTGATTGTCGGATTGGCCAGTGATGGACAAGCAGCATGGGAAAGCGGGTACAATGGGGGAATGGGGTCCAATGGGTTGACCTCAGCCCGTCACGATGTTTTTCATCAGGATCTCGCCATCAAATACCCCGAGAGTTTTGATCCGGATTTGCCCTTGGAGGTGACCTACACAGGAGGGAGGAAGCTGACTGATGCGGTGCATGGAGTTCCACTGGATGCGGGACGGTTGGTCTTGTCGCCGACCCGAACTTATGCACCCTTGTTGATGCCGTTCATTCGAGAGCATCGGTCCCAAATTCATGGCATGGTGCACTGTTCTGGTGGTGCTCAAACAAAAGTTTTGCATTTCGTCGATGAATTGCATGTAATCAAGGACAACCTGATGTCCACCCCTCCTCTCTTTCGATTGATTCAATCGGAGTCGAACACCACATGGCAAGAGATGTATCGCGTATTCAACATGGGTCATCGCATGGAAGTATACACGGATGTATCAACAGCAAATGAGCTTGTGTCGCAGGCTTTGTCGATGGGGGTCCACGCTCAAATCATTGGTCGTTGCGAAGCATCATCAACGAAAAAGGTCACCATAACAAGTGAGCACGGAGAGTTCACTTATGACAGTTGATTTTGGATGGGTTTGGAAGACTCGGCGTTATTGCGACAACTGGCGGCCATTGCAGACCGGTTCGGGGAATTGGGAAAACGGATTACCGATCCTGAGGTCGTCTCGGATCCAAAGCGATATGCCGAAATGATGCGCGATTACAAGCGTTTGGAGCCGATAGTTCAGCACTACAGGACTTGGCAAGCTTTGAATTCAGGTTTAGAAGAGGCTGCATCCATGATGAATTCTAATGATCCCGAAATGGCGGCAATGGCCAAGGACGAATTCAGCCATTTGGAGATTCAATTGCCCAAGTTGCGTGCAGATGCCCAACTTTTGTTGCTTCCGCGGGACGAGGCTGATGACCGTTCTGTTGTTCTGGAAATTCGCGCCGGCACAGGGGGGGATGAGGCAGCCTTGTTCGCGGGTGATTTGTACCGCATGTATGGTCGATATGCCGAATCCAAGGGATGGGGATTCTCTTTGGTGGATGCACATGAGGGCACGGTTGGAGGATACAAAGAGATCATCGCTCGCATCGAGGGTGAAGGTGCATACGGAATCATGAAATTTGAAAGCGGAGTACATCGGGTGCAGCGGGTTCCCGAAACAGAAAGTCAAGGACGTGTACATACGTCAGCAGCGACGGTTGCAGTTTTGCCTGTTGCAGAAGCCGTGGATGTGGAAGTGGACATGAAAGACGTCCGGAGGGACACCTTTCGTTCCAGTGGAGCAGGTGGACAACATGTGAATAAAACAGAATCGGCGGTTCGATTGACACATTTGCCCAGTGGAATTGTGGTGGAATGTCAAGACGGTCGTTCGCAACATGCAAATTTTGATCGGGCGCTGGAAGTACTGCGGTCCCGATTGTTTGAAGCGGCCCGGAATGAACAACAAGAAGCACAAGCTGCCGCGCGAAAGTCCCTTGTCAGTACCGGTGACCGTTCGGCCAAGATTCGGACGTACAATTTTCCACAGGGTCGCGTGACGGATCACAGAATTGGTTTGACCCTTCATGCCCTCTCGGCCATTTTGGGGGGAGACGTTGGAACCATCACTGCAGCCCTTCAGCAAGCGGAACAGGCCGAATTATTGCGCAGTACTTTTTCAGAATGAGACAAAGACCGACAACATGATTGCGAACCGCAATGAACTTTTTGCCCAGATTCAAAAAAAAGAGTCTTTTTTATGTGTAGGCCTCGACCCTGATTTGGACCGCATTCCAACATGTTGTGGAGAAGGTGTTGAGGCCATTGAAAATTTTTGCAAGGACATCATCTCCAAAACCCAAGATCATGCCGTAGCCTACAAGCCCAACTTGGCATTTTTTGAGCAGTGTGGCAGTGCTGGCTTTGCTGCACTGGAGCGCGTGGTTTCCCACATTCCTTCGGATTGTATGGTGATCGCGGATGCCAAGCGTGGAGACATCGGCAACACAGCTTCGCGTTATGCGGATGCCATGTTCAATGGTTTGGGGGCAGATGCCGTGACGGTAGCTCCTTATATGGGTGCGGACAGTGTCAAGCCATTCTTAGAAAGTGGTGAGGGACGTTGGACCATTTTGTTGGCCCTGACGTCCAATCCCGGTGCCGAGGATTTTGAGTTTCACGGCGAGCCACCGTTGTTCGAAAGGGTCTTGGATTTGGGCCAATCTTGGGGAACCGTGGACAATTTGATGTTTGTCATCGGAGCCACAAGACCGGAGCGATTGGCAGCCATCAGGAAACGGGTTCCAGACCACTTTTTTTTGGTTCCAGGTGTAGGTGCTCAAGGCGGGACCGTCGATTCCGTGGCTCGAGTTGGGATGAATGACAAGTGTGGATTGTTGGTGAATTCGTCGCGTGGGATTCTCTACGCTGGCAAAGGAGAGGACTTTGCAGAACGAGCGGGTGAGGCCGCCAAGTCTCTTCAAACAGAAATGGCTGGCGCTTTGAGGCGGCATGGGATTCTGTGAAGCATCGGTCAATGCTGATGCGTTTGGATGGATCATTTGTGATCAGTCTCGCATTGAACATGCCTCTTGAGCGAGCTCACAAATTCTTCTGATCGGAGATCTGGTTCAAATTGGACAATTGTAAGATTTTCTAAAGCGTCCCCAAAGAGAATGACCTTGTTCCAAGCGAGTTTGTATCTTCACCCCCAACCTGAATAAATGCGATTTTCATGAGATTTTTCCGAGAGGCTATGCTGGGACTTTTGGCCGCTTCCACTCCGCTTTTGTCACGAGCCGAGACGTCTTTGGACGATCAAATCAATGCGGTCATGGAGCCGGTGACCAATGCCATTTTGAAAGTCATCTTTTTACCGATTGGATTTGGCGAAATTGAGGTTCCATTTGTATTGATTTGGCTCCTCGCTGGCGCGTTGTTCTTTACATTTTATTTCCGCTTTTTGAATTTTCGTGGCTTTAAGCATGCCATTGATGTGGTGCGTGGCAAATTTGATGATCCCAACCACCAAGGGGAAGTCAGTCATTTTCAGGCCTTGACTGCTGCGCTCAGTGGAACTGTTGGTGTAGGGAACATTGCGGGGGTTGCGGTGGCCGTGAGTTTGGGCGGTCCAGGAGCGACATTCTGGATGATTGTAGCCGGCCTTTTGGGAATGAGTAGCAAATTCATTGAATGCACTTTGGGAACGAAATATCGCCGTCAAAACCCAGACGGATCTGTATCGGGAGGCCCGATGTATTACCTCAGTGATGGACTGAAGAGTCAGGGTTTTGGTCATATGGGAAAAGGATTGGCCATTTTTTTCGCCATTGCTTGCATCGGAGGTTCTTTCGGTGGAGGCAATATGGTACAGATCAATCAGGCCACCCAACAATTGATTGATGTGACTGGGGGAGACGCGAGTTTCTTCGCAGGGAGGGGGTGGATATTCGGGTTGTTGATGGCTGTTGTGGTGGCCTTTATCATCATCGGTGGAATTCGCTCGATTGCACGGGTGACAGATAAGGTTGTTCCTTTTATGGTGGGCATTTATATCGCAGGTTCTTTGGTTGTGATTTTTGGGAACTTGAGCGAAGTGCCCGGGGCCTTGGCCAGCATCGTAAGCAGTGCGCTCAACAGTGACGCCATGTACGGCGGCTTCATCGGTGTGTTGATTCAAGGGTTCAAGCGCGCTGCTTTTTCAAATGAAGCTGGAATCGGTTCTGCCTCAATCGCTCATTCTGCTGCCAAAACCGATGAACCTGTTTCTGAAGGAATCGTTGCCCTGCTCGAACCGTTCATTGACACAGTGGTCATTTGCACGATGACTGCATTGGTGATTATCATTTCAGGTTACGGCGAGTATACCCAGGAAGCGGTTTTGGCCAGTGCCAAAGCCGGAGAGCTACAGGCCATCAACCTGACGTCTTCCGCTTTCGCCGGAACCATGAGCTGGTTTCCCATTGTTCTCTCAGTTGCTGTCATTTTGTTCGCCTTGTCGACGATGATTAGTTGGAGCTATTATGGACTCAAGGCATGGACATACTTGTTTGGCGAGAGCCGTGCAGCTGACCTGAGCTACAAGGCCATCTTCTGTTTGTTCGTGATCATCGGCTCTGCCATTTCAGCTCAATCGGTTTTTGACTTTGGCGATGCGATGATTTTCGCCATGTGTTTTCCCAATGTGTTGGGCCTTTATTTCTTGGCGCCAGAGGTGGCCAAGGATTTGAAGAGTTATCTCGATCGAGTGAAGTCTGGAGAAATCAAGCGATTCGAGTAGGAATCAGACTCTTGAAGGTTGGCGAGAAGAGAAGAGTGAGATGAGGAGAGAGAGAAGATGAAACACATGGTGTGGTTCTTTGTGCTGTCATGTCTTCTGGCTTGGTCAGTCGATCAATGGAATGAAACCGTCATGAATTCCAGTTTTTCTGGGATGCCTCCACAGTCGTTGAATTCAATGGATTTGTTGTCCATCTTGGAGGATTGGCCGCAAGTGATGTCAACACAATCCGATTGGGAAGGCATGGATAATCGACGAAAACTGGCCAAGACCAATGCAGCTCGTCGGGTTGCTTCTCATCAATTGTTCGAACCTTTCTGGATCAATGCCCTGGACAGTGCAGGTTGGGATGCATTGCCTTGGATCAGTCCTTGGACGGCGCGGCGAATTGTCAATTTTCGGAATGCCCTTGGGGGGTTCTATGATTTGGAGCAGTTGGAAAAAGTATATCACATTCACGACAGTGCCGTTGCATTCATTCGACGATTTGGACGGGTGGATGGTGGTAACTTGAAACAAATTTGTGCAGATACAGCATCATGGTCTACGTTGCGCGGCCATCCGTTGATTGATTCTGATTTGGCCACAAGGATTGTGCGTTATCGTGTACAGCATGCTTTGATGGACCCTTCAGAGTTGGCATTGGCGAGAACCATCACCCGGGAAGAGCTCGAGGACGTGCTTCCTTATTTGACTTTTTGTCGACCCTCGGGGGAGGCAAATTGACGACATTTGCATGATCTTAAGATAATTTTCATGGATTTTAAGGAATCAGAAAATCTCCAAATGATTCGGCAATCTGTTCGCGATTTTGCGGAACGTGAAATTTTGCCTTATCGATTGGAATGGGACGAGGAACAACACTTTCCCAAGGAATTGTTTCGAAAATTGGGCGAAATTGGATTGATGGGGATGCTGGTGCCAGAGTCATGGGGTGGAGCTGGTTTGGGTTATTTCGAGTACAAAGTGGGAATCGAAGAGATTGCGCGTGTATGTGGGTCGATTGGTTTGTCCATGGCAGCGCATAACAGTTTGTGCACGAATCATATTTTGACTTTTGGATCTGAAGAACAGAAAGCGCGCTATCTCCCCAAACTGGCCACAGGGGAATGGATTGGTGCATGGGGCTTGACAGAGGCAAACACGGGGAGTGACGCCATGCGGATGACTTGTGTTGCGAAACGGGATGAGGCGCGCAAAGGGTGGGTGCTCAATGGCACCAAAAACTGGATTACGCACGGTTTAAGTGGGGATGTGGTTGTGGTGTTGGCCAGAACAGGTGAACTTTTGGACAGTCGAGGAATCACCGCTTTTGTCTTGGAACGTGGAACCGCCGGTTTCCGTGGGGGCAAAAAAGAGAACAAACTGGGAATGAGGAGCAGTGAGACGGCAGAATTGATTTTTGAAGATTGTTTTTTGTCGAATGAACACGTCCTGGGGAAAGTAGGAGAAGGGTTTGTTCAGGCCATGAAAATCTTAGATGGTGGTCGAATCAGCATCGCTTCGTTGGCGCTTGGAATCGGTGCAGGGGCCTTGAAGACGGCGAAGGATTACGCGTTGGAACGAGAGCAATTTGGACAACCAATTGCACAGTTTCAAGCCATTGGATTTAAACTGGCCGATATGGCAACACAATGGGAAGCCGCCAATTTATTGACCTTGAAGGCATGTGAGTTGAAGAGCAAAGGTGAATCCGTCACACAAGTTTCTGCAATGGCCAAATATCAAGCTTCTGAAATGTGTGTTCGTGTGGCAACAGAGGGCATTCAAGTGTTGGGGGGATATGGCTACACCAAAGATTTTCCGGCGGAGAAGTTTTATCGAGATGCCAAGCTTTGTACAATTGGAGAAGGAACTTCAGAAATTCAAAAATTGGTCATCAGTCGTGAGTTGTTGAAAGGATGAAAAATATTTCCACCAATTCTGTTTCTGATTGATTCTTGCTATATTTGCCCCCGCAAAAGAGAAATTATGCTTTCGATTCCCGTTAAAGAAGGAGACAACATTGAACGCGCGTTGAAGCGATTCAAGAAGAAGTTTGATCGCACGAAGCGAATGCGTGAATTGCGCACACGCCGCGAATTCGTAAAGCCGAGTGTGGAAAAGCGAGAACAGAATAAGAAGGCAGTCTACAAAAACAAACTGAATCTCAGAGAAGAATAAGGTTTTTCTTTGATGGTTAACATAAATAGGCGATATTGTCACGGACGATATCGCCTTTTTTGTGGAATCGAAACGCGACCATATCACGGCTTTCCTTGAATATTTGCAGAAGGAGAAGCGGGGTTCAACGCATACCATGCGTTGCTACCGGTCGGATTTGAACCAATTTGCCGACTTTTTAGAGACTCATTACGAAACGGATGACTTGGTCTCGGTGAGGAATGAATGGATTCGATCGTGGGTTGTGGACATGATGAAAGAAGGCAGAGCACCTCGGACCATCCACCGAAAAGTTTCTGCATACAGAACTTTTGTGCGTTTCGCTCGTCGCTCGGGCATGATGGATTCGGATCCATCGGAGTCCTTGCCCATGCCAAAGTTGGAGAAACGCTTGCCTAAGGTCGTTCCTGAGCACAACATGGAGGCCCTTTTCGCAGACGGTGTATTTGCGAATGATTGGAAGGGACTGCGGGATCGTGCCCTGATTGGAATGCTTTACGAAACGGGGATGCGTTTGGCTGAAATCATCGAATTGAAGGAGGTTTCAATTGATGAAAGTCGTGGCGAAATTCGCGTTCAGGGCAAAGGAGGCAAGGAACGTACTCTGCCTCTGCTCAAATCAACAGCGCAGAACATTGTGGCATATCGCCAAGACTGTCCATACCAAACAACACATTTGTTCGTTACTGATGCAGGGAGGTCTCTTTATCCCTCCTTTGTATACCGACGGGTGAATCATTATTTGGAAAAAGTCTCCACCTTGGAAAAGGTCAGTCCACATGTTTTGAGACATACGTTTGCTACCCACCTTTTGAGTCGGGGTGCTGAAATATCAGCTGTAAAGGATTTGCTTGGACATGCGTCCCTGAGTTCCACCCAGATTTATACACACCATTCGCTTGCACGGTTACAAGAGTATCACCGCGTCAGTCCTCTCGAAGACCGAGGGAGGAAAGACGATTAAACAACTTGCCATGCAGGTACAAATTCATTCCATTCATTTTGACGCAGATCGGCGTCTGTTGAACTTTATTCATGAAAAGTTAGAGAAGTTGAACACGTTTCATGACTCACTCATCCGAGCCGAAGTTTTTTTGAGGTTGGAGCGAAATTCAGGTCAGGAGAATAAGGTGGCAGAAGTGAAATTACATGCTCCGGGAGCTGACCTCTTTGCCAAGCGCAGAGCGACCAGTTTTGAAGCTGCTGGGGATGAAGTTGCAGAGGCCTTGAGAAGACAGATTTTGAAGCGCAGGAAACGGAAGGAAGTCATGGAAAATGATTGATTCCAAGTCGACTCGAAAAAAAAAATAATTTCATGGAAAAGACTGCTTGTAAGCAGGAGTTTATTTCTTACATTTGCCGTCCTGAAAACCAGGGCGGCTTTTTTTGTCGCAGTTCTTTGATTTCAGCCGATGTAGCTCAGTTGGCCAGAGCAGCTGATTTGTAATCAGCGGGTCGGGGGTTCGAATCCCTCCATCGGCTCACATTTATTTGTACCAGAGGGGGTACGCCGGAGTTGGAGAGCCGGGGCAGACTGTAAATCTGTTGTCTACGACTGAATAGGTTCGAATCCTATTACCCCCACAGCATTTTCCAACGGGAAAAGCACAAGCGGAAGTAGCTCAGTTGGTAGAGCATCAGCCTTCCAAGCTGAATGTCGCGAGTTCGAATCTCGTCTTCCGCTCTTCTTTTAAAGAAAAGCCGATGTAGCTCAGGGGTAGAGCGCATCCTTGGTAAGGATGAGGTCACGGGTTCAATTCCCGTCATTGGCTCGAACTATTGTGAAACAAGACAGTTAACTTAAACAGCTAGGCTATGGCTAAAGAAACGTTTGACCGGTCGAAGCCCCACGTCAACATCGGGACCATCGGTCACGTCGACCACGGTAAGACCACACTTACTGCCGCAATCACCAAAGTACTCGCAGATGCGGGATACAGTGAAGCGCGCTCGTTTGACCAAATCGACAATGCTCCCGAGGAGAAGGAGCGGGGGATTACAATCAATTCATCCCACGTTGAGTACCAAACCCAGAATCGCCACTATGCCCACGTTGACTGTCCAGGTCACGCGGACTATGTGAAGAACATGGTAACGGGTGCTGCGCAAATGGATGGTGCCATCCTCGTTGTGGCGTCAACCGATGGTCCAATGCCTCAGACGCGAGAGCACATCTTGCTTGGTCGCCAGGTTGGAATTCCACGCATCGTGGTCTTCATGAACAAGGTAGACATGGTGGATGATGCAGAATTGCTGGAGTTGGTGGAGATGGAGATTCGCGAATTGTTGAGCTTCTACGAATATGACGGAGACAATGGTCCTGTCGTACAAGGTTCAGCGCTCGGCGCTCTGAATGGAGAGCAAAAGTGGGTTGACACCGTGTTGGCACTGATGGAAGCAGTGGATTCTTGGATTGAAATTCCACCACGTGACAATGAGAAGCCATTCTTGATGTCCATTGAGGACGTATTCACCATCACAGGTCGTGGTACTGTTGCGACCGGTCGAATTGAGACAGGCGTTATCAACACGGGAGACGAAGTGGAGATTCTCGGTATGCAGGAGGAGGCATTGACAACCACCATCACAGGTGTTGAGATGTTCCGCAAAATCTTGGATCGCGGTGAAGCAGGAGACAATGTAGGTCTGTTGCTCCGTGGCATTGACAAGAAGGACATTCGTCGCGGAATGGTCATTGCAGCACCCAAGTCGATCACGCCTCACACCAAGTTCAAAGCGGAGGTCTACATCTTGAAGAAAGAAGAAGGCGGCCGTCACACACCTTTCCACAACAAGTACCGTCCCCAGTTCTACTTCCGTACGACTGACGTGACTGGAGAGATCATCTTGGACGAAGGTCGCGAGATGGTGATGCCAGGTGACAATGTGACCATTACTGTTCACTTGATCAACCCAATTGCCATGAACCAAGGCTTGCGCTTTGCGATTCGTGAGGGGGGTCGCACTGTTGGTGCCGGACAGGTCACCGAGGTCATCGAGTGATCGGCCCGAAAACTTGAATTCAGGGGAAGAAGGCTCATCCATTTTGGGTGTGCCTTCTTTTCCCATCTATACGGGCGTAGCTCAATTGGCAGAGTAGTGGTCTCCAAAACCATTGGTTGCAGGTTCGAGTCCTGCCGCCCGTGCACAAAAAAAAACCTTGAAACACATGTCTCAAATCACAGAGTATTTTCAGGACGCTTATGAGGAATTGGTTACAAAAGTGACTTGGCCCTCGTGGAAAGAATTGCAAGGATCGTCCGTTCTCGTTTTTGTGGCCTCTTTGTTGATTGCCGGAATCGTGTTTGTGATGGATTGGGCTTTTGGCGTGAATGCCGGAGATTCAATTTGGAGGGGAGTGATTGGCTTGATTTACGAAGTGCTCTGATGATACAAATCAGCCAAATGTCGGATATTGAGAAAAAGTGGTACGTCGTGAGGGCCATCAGCGGTCAGGAGAAAAAGGTCAAAGACACTTTGGAAACTGAAATCGCTGCAGAAGGTCTCCAAGACTACGTTGGGCAAATTCTGATTCCCATGGAAAAGGTTTTCCAAATCAGGAATGGAAAAAAAGTGTCCAAAGAAAGAAATCTTTTTCCCGGCTACATTTACATCGAAGCCGCACTGGTCGGTGAGGTTCCGCACATTGTGCGAAACGCCACGGGCGTGATTGGGTTTTTGGGCGCTGAAAAGCGTGGTGAACCCTTGCCCGTTCGACAGCATGAAATCAATCGCATTTTGGGTGTAATTGATGACCTCGAGGACACGGAGGAAGAAATCAACATTCCTTTTAAGGTCGGTGAGTTGGTCAAGGTGACAGATGGCCCATTCAACGGTTTCAATGGCAACATCGAAGAAGTGAACGAGGAGAAAAAGAAGCTGAAGGTGATGGTCAAAATTTTTGGACGAAAAACCCCTGTAGAACTTGGATATCTTCAGGTAGAAAAAGAAATATAATCAGGAACAGACAGCCAGGATCGTCGCAATGTCCTTTTCAATGCTTCCCATTTGCACGCGTCATGGACTGTTCAATATAAATCAACATGGCTAAAGAAATAGCTGGACTCATCAAACTGCAAATTCGCGGTGGAGCAGCAAACCCCTCACCCCCTGTCGGACCCGCTCTCGGTGCCAAGGGTGTGAACATCATGGAGTTCTGTAAGCAGTTCAATGCAAGAACCCAAGACAAGGCGGGGAAAGTCGTTCCAGTGGTCATAACGGTGTATGGAGACAAATCGTTTGATTTCATTATCAAAACGGCTCCTGCCGCTGTTCAGTTGATGGAGGCTGCCAAGCTGAAGAAGGGTTCACCTGAATCCAATCGTCAGAAGGTAGGCTCAGTCAATTGGGACCAAGTACGTGCAATAGCAGAAGACAAGATGCCCGATTTGAACTGTTTCTCAGTGGAATCCGCGATGCGGATGGTTGCTGGAACAGCGAGAAGTATGGGACTTCTTGTCGAAGGTGAACGCCCTTTCTAAGCTACCAATTCGCGCAAAATGGGACGATTAACAAAGAACCAGAAGGCCATTGCGGAAAAGTTTGACGCCGACAAGGTGTATTCGTTGGAAGAGGCTTCTTCACTCGTGAAGGAGTTCTCGAAGACGAAATTCGACGCTTCCGTGGACTTGGCGGTGCGACTCGGCGTAGACCCTCGTAAAGCAAACCAAATGGTGCGTGGCACTGTTTCCTTGCCTCACGGCTCAGGAAAAAATGTCCGCGTATTGGTTCTCTGCAATCCTGACAAAGAGCAGGAGGCAAAGGACGCCGGTGCTGATCATGTGGGACTCGACGAGTATGTAGCAAAGATCAAGGACGGATGGACCGATGTGGATGTAATTATTACCACTCCCCAAGTCATGGGCAAGGTGGGGGCGTTGGGCCGAGTTCTCGGACCACGCGGCTTGATGCCGAACCCCAAATCGGGCACTGTGACCATGGAAGTTGGAAAGGCTGTACAAGATGTGAAGGCAGGTAAGATTGACTTCAAAGTGGACAAATACGGGATTATTCACGCCTCTGTTGGAAAGGTTTCCTTTTCGGCGGATAAGCTCAAGGATAATGCCCAAGAAGTTTTGACCACTTTGATGAAATTGAAGCCTGCTTCTGCGAAGGGAACCTACATGATGAGCATCACCTTGAGCTCAACCATGGGACCCGGAATCCGCGTTGAACAAAAATCGGCAACGGTATAATTCCCAAACACTGAGAACTCATGACTCGTGCAGAGAAAGATCAAATGATTGAAGAGCTCACCCAAGTGTTGGTGGAACAGCCTGTTGTTTACTTGACCGATGCCTCTGGCATGGACTCTGAGTCAACAACGGCCTTCCGCAGGGAGTGCTACAAAAACAACATTGGCATTCGAATGGTCAAAAACACGTTGTTGCGCAAGGCAATGGAGCGTGTAGAAGGAAAGGATTACAGTGAACTGTATGATGTTCTGAAAGGCCAAACGGTGATGTTGTTGGGCGAAGTCGGTAATGCGCCTGCAAAGGTGTTGAAGGACTTCAACAAAAAGGAAGAGCAAGTCGCTCTGAAAGCAGCATACGTCGAAGAAGCTTGCTATGTGGGTGCAAACCATTTGGAAGCACTGACAGCAATCAAGTCCAAGGATGAACTCATTGCGGAAGTTGTGGCTCTGCTGCAATCTCCTGCGAAGAATGTTTTGGGCTCATTGCAATCTGGAGGAAATACACTTTCTGGTTTGGTCAAGGCATTGTCCGAACGTGAAGGGTAATTTTCATCATCTTATCAATTAAAGAATAACTTTTATACACAAACATCATGGCTGATTTAAAAGAAATGGCCGAAGCCCTCGTCAATCTCACTGTGAAGGAGGTGAACGAATTGGCTGGTATCTTGAAGGACGATTATGGCATTGAGCCCGCAGCTGCAGCAGTCGCTGTTGCTGGTCCTGCCGCAGGCGGTGACGCAGGCGGTGCTGAAGAGAAAACTGAATTCGATGTGATTTTGACATCTGCTGGATCTGCGAAACTCGCAGTTGTGAAGGCGGTGAAGGAATTGACCGGTCTCGGCTTGAAAGAGGCTAAGGAAATCGTTGACAGCGCACCATCTCCTTTGAAGGAAGGTGTTGCTAAGGACGAAGCCGAAGCACTGAAAAAGCAACTTGAGGAAGCCGGTGCTGAAGTCGAGCTCAAGTAAGCCGACTTCCAGCTAACGGAAGCGGGTCTAGGTGAGGATGCAGGTCCTCGCCTAGACCCTTTTTGCCTTGAAAAAACCTGCACCCCATCGTCTGTTCTCACTACTGAACCCCTCGCACCATGACCCTGGTGAAGCATCCGAATCCTGAGCGCATGAGCTTCTCTTCTGTGGAGTTGCCACTGTCTCACCCTGATTTTCTCGACATCCAGCTCCGCTCTTTCCAAGAGTTCTTTCAGTTGGAAACCAATCCGGAAAATCGCGAATCTGAAGGCCTTTTCAAGGTTTTCAGTGAAAACTTTCCCATTACTGACACGCGGAACCAATTTGTCCTTGAATTCTTGGACTATTTCATTGATCCCCCTCGATACAGCATTGAAGAATGCATCGAGCGCGGTTTGACATACAGCGTTCCGCTGAAGGCCAAATTGAAACTGTATTGCACAGATCCTGAGCACGAGGATTTCGAAACCATTGTACAGGATGTCTATTTGGGTACAATTCCTTACATGACCCCCCAAGGCTCCTTTGTTATCAATGGAGCAGAGCGTGTGATTGTAAATCAACTGCATCGTTCACCGGGTGTGTTCTTTGGCCAAAGCCGCCATGCCAATGGAACCAAGTTGTACAGTGCTCGAATCATTCCATTCAAGGGATCATGGATTGAATTTGCTACAGATATCAACAGCGTGATGTACGCTTACATCGATCGGAAGAAAAAATTGCCGGTGACTACCTTGTTAAGGGCAATCGGCTATGAAACCGATCGTGATATTTTGGACATTTTTGACCTCGCAGATGAAATCAAGGTCAGCAAGGCCGGATTAAAGCGGGTAATCGGCCGCCGTTTGGCAGCGCGAGTTTTAAAGACATGGATTGAGGACTTTGTGGATGAAGACACAGGTGAAGTGGTGTCCATCGAAAGAAATGAAGTGGTGCTGGATCGAGAGACCATTCTCGAGAAGGAGCATATGGAATTGATCATTGATGCCGGGGTCAAGAGCATCATCCTTCACAAGGAAGAGATCAATCAGGCAGATTATGCCATCATTTATAACACCCTTCAAAAGGACAGCTCGAACAGCGAGAAAGAGGCTGTGGAATATATTTATCGTCAGTTGCGGAACGCCGAGCCACCAGATTTGGAAACGGCTCGTGGCGTGATTGACAAATTGTTCTTCTCAGAACAGCGTTATGACTTGGGAGAGGTTGGACGTTTCCGGATCAACCGCAAATTGGGCATTGAAGATGCTGTTCAAGATCGGACGTTGACCAAGGATGACATTTTGAAAATCATCAAGTATTTGTTGGACTTGGTGAATTCAAATGCAGATGTGGATGACATCGATCACCTCAGCAACCGGCGTATCCGAACTGTGGGTGAGCAGCTTTACAATCAATTTGGTGTCGGTTTGGCTCGAATGGCCAGGACCATTCGTGAGCGCATGAATGTTCGTGACAACGAAGTCTTTACTCCGACAGATTTGATCAACGCGAAAACGTTGAGTTCGGTCATCAACAGCTTCTTTGGCACCAACCAGTTGTCTCAATTCATGGATCAAACCAATCCATTGAGTGAGGTGACCAACAAACGCAGAATTTCTGCCCTCGGCCCTGGTGGTTTGTCCAGGGAGCGAGCAGGTTTTGAGGTGCGTGACGTGCATTACACACACTATGGCCGGTTGTGTACCATTGAAACGCCGGAAGGTCCGAACATCGGATTGATCAGTTCTTTGTGCGTTTACGCCAAGGTGAATCGCTTGGGCTTCATTGAAACTCCCTACCGCAAGGTGGAGGATGGCAAGGTGACGAATGACATTGTTTACTTGTCGGCAGAGGATGAAGATTCAAATCTGATTGCGCAGGCAAATGCCCCAATCTCCAAGGATGGGAATTTTGAAAACGCAATTGTCAAAGCCCGATTGGAAGGGGACTTCCCGCAGGTTCAGCCAGGAGAATTACATTTCATGGATGTTGCGCCCAATCAGATTGCTTCCATCGCAGCATCATTGATTCCTTTCTTGGAGCATGACGATGCAAACCGTGCCCTGATGGGATCAAACATGATGCGTCAGGCTGTTCCATTGATTCGACCTGCAGCTCCGATTGTGGGAACTGGTTTGGAGAAATCGGTGGCTGAGGACTCTCGTGTTTTGCTTCGGGCTGAAGCGAACGGTGTTGTGGACTATGTCGACGCCAATGAAATCCATTTGAAGTATGACATGGATGAGATGGATCAGTTGGTGTCTTTTGATAGCGATGTATCAATCTATCCATTGACGAAGTTCAAGCGCACGAACCAAGGCACTTGTATGAACCTGAAGCCCATCGTGGCTAAGGGTGACCAGGTCAGTAAAGGTCAAGTTTTGGTGGAAGGTTATTCCACACAAGCAGGTGAGTTGGCGTTGGGGCAAAACATGAAGGTGGCCTTTATGCCATGGAAAGGGTACAACTTTGAGGATGCCATCGTGATTTCTGAGCGGGTGGTGCGAGAGGACGTCTTCACTTCCTTGCACATTGACGAGTACGTATTGGAAGTACGTGACACCAAGCGAGGCATTGAGGAGCTCACGAGTGACATCCCCAATGTCAGTGAGGAGGCCACCAAGGATCTTGACGAACATGGATTGATTCGCGTGGGTGCGGAGGTGAAAGAGGGAGACATCCTGATCGGTAAAATCACACCAAAAGGTGAATCCGATCCGAGTCCAGAGGAAAAACTCTTGCGCGCCATATTTGGTGACAAAGCAGGAGATGTCAAGGACGCTTCTTTGAAAATGCCACCCAGTGGATACGGGGTAGTGATTGACAAGAAGTTGTTCAGCCGAGCCATCAAGGACCGGAAGTCAAAGGCAGCAGACAAAGCCATTTTGGAGCGCATCGACAAGGAGTTTGATGCAGAAGCAGCTGACCTGAAGAAGGTTCTGGTGGACAAGTTGATGAAGCTTGTTGGCAGTAAGGTTTGCCAAGGAGTCAGCAACTACTACAAAGAAGAGCAGGTGAAAAAAGGAGTGAAGTTCACCCAACGGGTTTTGTCCAGCTTGGATTACCAAACCATCAACAGTGATGGATGGGTTCGAGATGAGCATACCAATTCTTTGGTTCGTCGATTGGTCCACAATTACCACTTGAAATACAACGATCTCCTTGGATCTTACAAGCGGAAAAAATTTCAAGTAACCGTCGGTGATGAACTCCCAACGGGCATCGTCAAACTGGCGAAAGTTTATGTCGCGAAGAAACGCAAGCTGAAAGTGGGGGATAAAATGGCTGGACGGCACGGAAACAAGGGCATCGTGGCCAAGATTGTTCGTGCAGAGGACATGCCATTCTTGGAGGATGGAACCCCTGTAGATATTGTTCTGAATCCATTGGGTGTACCCTCGCGGATGAACCTCGGACAGATTTATGAAACCGTTTTGGGGTGGGCTGGCCAGAAGTTGGGAAGGACGTATGCCACTCCGATTTTCGATGGTGCCACTTTGGATCAAATCACAGAGATCACCTCTGAGGCCGGCGTGCCTGAATGTGGTGTGAGCTATTTGTATGATGGTGGTACTGGCGAACGCTTCGACCAGCCGGCAACGGTCGGCGTGATCTACATGATCAAGTTGAGTCACATGGTGGATGACAAAATGCACGCCAGATCGATTGGTCCATACTCGCTTATCACACAGCAACCGCTGGGTGGTAAGGCGCAATTTGGTGGTCAACGATTTGGTGAGATGGAAGTTTGGGCGCTCGAAGCATTTGGTGCAGCGAACATCTTGCAGGAAATCCTCACTGTAAAGTCAGACGATGTCAATGGACGGGCCCGAGCCTATGAAAGCATCGTCAAGGGGGATGTCATGCCGACACCAGGCATCCCAGAATCTTTCAATGTCCTCCTCCACGAATTGCGTGGATTGGGCCTCACCGTTTCACTTGATTGATAAGACAGAGCAACATGTTCACTCAAAAAAACCCCAAGCAACTTTCCAGCGATTTCAACACCATTACCATTTCATTGGCATCGCCTGAAATGATTCTGGAGCAATCACATGGGGAAGTTCTCAAGCCTGAGACCATCAACTACCGGACATACAAGCCGGAGCGAGATGGATTGTTTTGTGAGCGGATCTTTGGCCCAGTCAAGGATTTTGAATGCCACTGTGGCAAATACAAGCGCATTCGATACAAAGGAATCGTTTGTGATCGTTGCGGTGTTGAAGTCACAGAGAAAAAAGTGCGTCGTGAGCGCATGGGACACATCCAATTGGTGGTTCCAGTTGCGCACATCTGGTACTTCAAGAGCTTGCCCAACAAGATTGGCTACCTCCTGGGCCTTCCCTCGAAGAAGTTGGATCAGATCATTTATTATGAGCGGTATGTGGTCATCCAACCTGGCATTGCCAAGGGCCCAGAAGAAGCTGAACTTCAGGTCAATGATTTCTTGACAGAAGAAGAGTACCTCGATATCATGGAGGCTTTGCCAAAGGAGAATCAGTACCTCGACGACAAGGATCCCAATAAATTTATCGCCAAAATGGGCGCAGAGGCTTTGCACGACATGTTGCAGGGCTTGGATTTGGATGAGTTGAGTTATGAACTTCGTCACAAAGCGAACACGGAAACATCTCAGCAGCGGAAATCCGAAGCCTTGAAGCGTCTGCAAGTGGTCGAATCGCTCCGTGATGCCAACAGCCGAATTGAGAACCGACCAGAATGGATGATTGTCAAGGTTGTTCCGGTGATTCCACCAGAATTGCGTCCTTTGGTTCCCTTGGATGGTGGAAGATTTGCCACTTCGGATTTGAATGATCTTTACCGCCGCGTAATCATTCGAAACAATCGTTTGAAGCGCCTGGTGGAGATCAAGGCCCCCGAGGTCATTCTTCGCAATGAGAAGCGCATGTTGCAAGAAGCCGTGGACAGCCTCTTTGACAACAGCAGAAAATCGAGTGCCGTGAAGACAGAGAGCAATCGCCCTCTGAAGTCGCTCTCTGATAGTCTAAAAGGGAAACAAGGACGTTTTCGTCAAAACCTCTTGGGTAAGCGTGTAGATTATTCTGCCCGTTCCGTTATTGTCGTGGGACCAGACTTAAAGTTGCATGAGTGCGGTTTGCCCAAGAACATGGCGGCAGAGCTGTACAAGCCGTTCATCATTCGGAAAATGATTGAGCGCGGCATTGTCAAGACTGTCAAGTCGGCCAAAAAGATTGTGGATTCCAAGGATCCCGTGGTTTGGGATATTTTGGAAAACGTGATGAAAGGCCATCCAGTCTTGTTGAACCGAGCCCCAACCCTTCACCGCTTGGGCATCCAAGCTTTTCAACCCAAATTGATCGAAGGAAAGGCGATTCAACTCCATCCCTTGGCATGCACGGCTTTCAATGCAGACTTTGATGGTGACCAAATGGCGGTTCACTTGCCCTTGGGGAGCGCTGCAATTTTGGAAGCGCAACTGTTGATGTTGGCTTCCCACAACATCCTGAATCCGGCCAACGGTGCACCGATTGCTGTCCCTTCGCAGGACATGGTTTTGGGGCTGTATTACATCACCAAAGAACGGAAATCAACACCTGAAATGGTCGTCAAGGGAGAGGGCATGGCATGTTATTCGCCTGAGGAGGTCCGAATTGCGTACCAAGAAGGCCAACTCGATTTGCATGCGGCCATCAAGATGCGCTATATCAATGGAGAAGGTGAAGCTTCCATCATTGACACCACTTGTGGTCGGGTGTTGTTCAACGAGTTTGTTCCAATAGAAGCGGGCTACATCAATGAATTGTTGACCAAGAAGTCACTCCGGGGAATCATCTCGCATGTACTGAATTGTACGAGCGTTCCACGTGCTGCTCAGTTTTTGGACGACATCAAGAATTTGGGATTCTCCATGGCCTTTAAGGGGGGATTGTCGTTCAATTTGAATGATGTCATCATTCCACCAGAGAAGGACAAGCTGGTAGACCAGGCGACGCAGCAAGTGGCTGAGGTGATGGAAAACTACAACATGGGTCTTATCACCAACAACGAGCGTTATAACCAAATCATTGACATCTGGACGCATACCAATTCTCGCCTGACCAACATTTTGATGGACAGGATTGAGACTGATCGCCAAGGATTCAATTCGATTTACATGATGATGCATTCCGGTGCGAGAGGGTCCAAGGAACAAATTCGACAACTCTCAGGGATGCGTGGTTTGATGGCCAAGCCGCAGAAATCTTCTGCAACGGGTGGCCAAGACATCATTGAGAACCCCATTTTGTCGAATTTCAAAGAAGGACTGTCCATTCTGGAGTACTTCATTTCGACACACGGAGCGCGGAAAGGTTTGGCAGATACGGCATTGAAGACGGCGGATGCAGGTTACCTCACCCGTCGACTGGTGGATGTGGCCCAAGATGTAATCATCACGGAAGAAGATTGTCTTTCACTTCGTGGTGTCATGGCGACGCCGTTGCGGAAGAATGATGAAATTGTTGAAGGAATCGGTGATCGCATCGAAGGACGTGTGACTGTGAATGACATTGTGCACCCCGTATCTGGAGATGTCCTGGTGCCTTCGGGTGACGAGGTCACGCCGCAGCTGGCCAAAATTGTAGAATCAGCAGGCGTAGATGAAGTCGAAGTTCGTTCGGTATTGACGTGCGAGTCTCCACAAGGAGTTTGTGCCAAATGTTACGGTCGAAATTTGGCGACCGCACGGATGGTTCAAGTTGGGGAGGCAGTCGGTGTGATTGCCGCTCAGTCCATCGGGGAGCCAGGTACACAGTTGACACTCCGTACCTTCCACGTTGGGGGTACTGCATCTAAGATTTCGGATGAGAATCAAATCACTGTGAAATTTGATGGAGTCGTGGAAATCGATGATTTGCGGGAAGTGACCCGTGTCAACCAGGAGGGTGAGAAAGAAGTGGTTGTCGTATCACGATCAGCGGAATTCAAGGTGATTGATCCCGAAACGAATGTTGCGCTGTCTACCACCATTCTGCCATATGGTTCGGTATTGAAGAAGTTCACTGGAGACAAGATTTCCAAAGGTGATTCCATTTGCACTTGGGACCCTTATAACAATGTCATCATCAGTGAAGAAGCAGGTCCAATTCAATTTGAAATGATTGAAGAGGGTGTGACCTATCGCGAGGAATTGGATGAACAAACCGGTTTCCGCGAAATCGTGATTACGGAGACGAAAGACAAGAAAAAGAATCCGGCCATCTTGGTAATGGGCAAGAAGAAGGAAGTCTTGAAGACTTATTCCTTGCCTGTCGGGGCTCACTTGTCGGTTCAGGAGGGAGACAAGGCCACGGTGGGGCAAATCTTGTGCAAGATTCCACGTGTAGCTGGCAAGTCGGGTGACATCACTGGGGGTCTTCCGCGGGTTACCGAATTGTTTGAAGCCCGCAATCCTTCAAATCCAGCGGTGGTTTCTCAAGTGGATGGCATCGTTTCGTATGGCAAAATCAAGCGAGGCAACCGAGAAATCATTGTGGAGTCACGAATGGGAGACAAGTACAAGTATTTGGTTCCATTGTCCAAGCACATCTTGGTGCAAGACAGTGACTTCATTCGCGCTGGCATGCCATTGTCTGATGGGGCCATCACCCCAAATGACATCTTGGATATCATGGGGCCGACTGCCGTTCAAGAGTACATCGTCAATGAAATCCAAGACGTCTATCGTCTGCAAGGAGTGAAGATCAATGACAAGCACTTCGAAGTGATTGTGCGTCAGATGATGAAGAAGGTGATTATTGAGGATCCAGGGGACACCCGTTTCTTGGAAAAGCAATTGGCTGAGAAGTCCGATTTCATGCAAGAAAACGACCGAATCTTTGGCATGGTGGTGATTACGGATGCGGGTGAGACAGATGAATTGCGTGTGGGCCAGATGGTCAGTGCACGTCGATTGCGTGACGTCAACAGTTCGTTGCGTCGTCGTGATATGAATCTGGCCGAAGGTCGAGATGCCATTCCAGCTACGGCACGTCCGTTGTTGCAGGGCATCACGCGAGCTTCGCTCCAGACGAAATCGTTTATCTCCGCGGCGTCCTTCCAGGAAACCACCAAAGTATTGAACGAGGCGGCGGTGAGTGGCAAGCAAGATTTCCTTCTGGGATTAAAGGAAAATGTCATTGTCGGTCACTTGATCCCTGCTGGAACAGGAACCCGCGCATTCACACAGACAAAGGTGACAACGCGCGAGGAGCTTGAAGAGGTTGTGGAGGCACAAAAAGTTGTGGAGGCATCCACAGAATTCTGAATGCCAACAAGTAAACTGTAAATGAAAGGCCGCTTCAACTTCGCTTGGAGCGGCTTTTTTTTGTTCAAATCACGTGGTTGTTTGAACCTTGACCGGTGAAACCCAGAGGTTCACACCACCATTGAGCGATCAGGAATCGCTGGAAGGCGGCTCATTGATGGCCCGTGCCGCGGCTGCGGCCGCATCTTCTGCTTCGGTTTTGGGTGCGTTGGTCCCACAGTAGCCAAACAAGCATTTTTCCTTGATGACCCGATCGACAAAATCGGGAACCATATTTTCCCAACCTTCATCGCCGGATTTGATGCGCCGAAGAGCCTCTTTTGAAAAGATGTTTAATATGGTTTCATCAAAATCTTCGATGTCAATAATTCTTTTGTTGAAGAGCAGATAATCGAAAAGGGGCTTGAGTCTGGGGTGAATGGGGGTATTCTGTGTTTGCCACAATTGCCCCGTCTCTTCATCCGACCAGGGATACAGAAAAATTTTCAAGTCGCGAGAAAACAAGATACCGAATGCTTCCAAGATGCCTCCATTGAGATCGCGATAGTATTTTTCATTGAACACTTCTACCATTGTGTTTGCTCCCATGATGAGCCCCATCCGTTTTTTTGTGTATCGGGAAAAGAATTCCACCAGCTTATAGTACTTCTGGTAGTTCGAAATGAGGACAGTTTGGCCGATGGAACAGAGTACGTCCGCCCGATCCAAGAAATCTTTTTCGTCGATATCCCCTTCTGCCGAGAGGTTGTTGAGGGTGATTTCGAAAAGCACCTGGACGTCATCGGAATCCACTTTGGCTTCTTTTTTGAAACGGCGAAGGCCCTTGGCAATCATGTCAATGTTCACCTTGGTAACCGGCCGAAAGGATCCCCTGATTGCCAAGATGTTCTTCTTGTACAGCACGTCTGCTGCTTGCAGGTTTCGCCCATCGGGTGAGAAAATAACGGCATCGGTCATGCCATTCTTCACCAATTGCAAGGACAACAACCGATTGTCAATGTCAGAAAAGTCCGGACCGTTCATTTGAATCATGTCAATCTCTACTTGATCCCGGTCAAGATCATCATATAGGGACTTCAGCAAATCCTTCGGACGCTTGTGGAAAAAGAGGCAGCCATAAATCAAATTGACCCCCAAAATCCCAGTGGTTTGTTGCTGAAGCAGGGCATCCTGCTCATGCATTCGGGCGTGCAACAAGACAGTATTGGGCTCAGAATCGTGGTGGGTTTGAAATTTCAATCCAAACCAGCCATGTCCTTGGATGGTCTTGTGGTAATTGATGGTTGCCACAGTATTGGCAAAAGCGAAGAAATGCTTGGTGGGATGCTCCTCACGACTCAATCGATCTTCAATCAAATCGTACTCATAATCGAGCATTTTGACGAGTCGACTTTCACAGACATATCGGCCTTGCTTCTCTTGGCCATAAATGGCATCAGAGAAATCTTTGTCATACGCCGAAATGGTCTTGGCAATCGTTCCCGATGCCCCACCGGCTCGGAAGAAATGACGAACCACTTCTTGACCCGCTCCTATTTCAGCGAATGTCCCGTAGAGATCTTGGTTCAAGTTGATCCGGAGAGCCTTCTGCTTGGCTGAAAGGATGACACGATTGGAGTCCAAAACTTGCGGTGTTTCCCACAAATGTACAAAGCCTTCCGGCTGTAAATTCGCCTCATGGAGGTTCAATTGACTTTCTTGGGCTCAGGGACTTCGCAAGGCGTGCCGGTGATTGCGTGTTCTTGTGCAGTCTGTCAATCTGTAGATACACGCGACAAACGCCTTCGAAGCAGTGTTTTAATCGAGGTCGACGGACGAACCTTCGTGATTGATACTGGTCCCGATTTTCGCCAGCAAATGTTGCGTGAAGAGGTGCAAGAGGTCGATGCCTTGGTTTATACACATGAACACAAAGACCATGTGGCTGGGATGGATGACATTCGGGCCTTCAATTTTCGCCAAAAAAAGGACATGCCAGTGTTTGCGACTCGATCGGTACAGACGGCGCTTCAACGGGAATTTCATTACGTCTTTGCGCAGAACAAGTACCCAGGTGTTCCGGCTGTGGTCCTGCATGAAATTTCGGAAGACCCGTTTGAGATTTGCGGGGTGACCTGGTGGCCTCTGCCTGTGAAACACCGAGCCATGCCGGTATTGGGATTTCGAGTGGGTGATGTTGCCTACATCACAGATGCCAATGCCATTGAACCTTTGACATGGTCGCGTTTGGAGGGGGTGGACATCTTGGTTTTGAATGCGTTGCGGCGAGCAGATCATGTGTCTCATTTTACGTTGGATCAAGCCTTGGCCATCGCCCAAAAAGTGGGTGCTCGGGAAACGTATTTGACTCACATTTCGCATCAAATGGGGTTGCACGCCGATGTTGAAAAGGAACTTCCAAATGGCATCTTTCTGGCTTGCGATGGGCTTAAAGTGAAGTCAGAGACAAGTAGTACAAGTCACATAAAACCAGTATAATAATGGTTTTTATATTGAAAATTTTGAGTCGATTGCCGTATCGGGTGTTGCACGGATTTGCAGCTGGAATGGCGTGGCTTATGAGAACCCTGATTGGCTATCGAAAAACGGTGATTCTGCAAAATCTTCGAAACAGTTTTCCGGACAAATCTGCGGGGGAGATTCGTCGCATCCACAGGGCTTTTATGCGGCACTTTGCGGATATCACGGTTGAATCCATCAAGCATTTTACCGTATCAAAAACAGATTCTCATCGTCGCATGGTTCATGAAAACACTGAATTGTTCGAATCCTTGTACGCACAGGGCAAGAGCGTGCTCATTGCAGGAGGACACAGGAACAATTGGGAACTTTATGCATTGACGGTTGATGCTGCCATTCCACACAAAACCATGGCCATCTACAAGCGATTATCGGATCCGAAGATGGATGAGGCGATGCGGACTTCGCGCCAGAGATTTGGCCTGACCATGGTGCCTACACGAGAGGCCAAATCATGGATTGCTGCGAATGTCCATCAACCAATTGCCGTTGCGATGGGATTCGATCAATCTCCTGCCGACCCAGAAAAATCTTGGTGGACTGAGTTTCTTCATCAGGAAACGGCTTGGTACTATGGGCTGGAGCAACTGGCGCGTCAACACAATATGGCGGTGGTGTTTGGCCACATTCATAAGTTGAAGAGAGGGTGGTACAAAACCACTTATGAATTGGTCACAGATTCACCTCTCGAATGTCCAAAAGGAGACATTCTCCGCGGTTGTATCGATTTGCTTGAGCAGGACATTATCGAATCACCGACGGAATGGCTTTGGTCACACAAACGATGGAAACATCGCCGCCCCGATGACCAGACCCTCCATCCACGTTGATAAGAAAAAATCAACCCTTCGAACAACTCCATGATGAAAGCTCCTTTGGCAGAACGAATGCGTCCTCAGACTCTGGAAGAATATCTGGGGCAAGGACATTTGGTGGGAGAGGGCACAGTCTTGCGGCGCGCCATAGAACACGGGTCATTGCCGTCGATGCTTTTATGGGGCCCACCAGGAGTGGGAAAGACGACATTGGCGAGAATTTTGGCACGTTCAACGAGCCGTCCATTCCACCAACTGAGTGCGATCAACAGTGGGGTGAAAGAAGTGCGAGAGGTCATTCGATCGGCGAAAAAATCTGGAATGTTCAGCACGCGTTGTGTTTTGTTCATTGATGAAATTCATCGGTTTAGTAAATCGCAGCAAGACAGTCTTTTGGGAGCTGTTGAAGAAGGAGCCATTACTTTGATTGGAGCCACTACTGAAAATCCATCTTTCGAGGTGATTCCGGCATTGCGAAGCCGCTGTCAGACCTACGTTTTGGAGCCGTTCTCAACAGATGCCTTGAAAGATCTGGTGGAGCGGGCGTTGAAAACAGATGAAAAGCTGGGGGCGTTGGATGTTGAGGTCATGGAATGGGAGGCCTTGTTGCGGGCCAGCGGCGGAGATGCCCGTCGTCTATTGAACGTGTTGGAATTGGTTGTAGGCGACGCAGAAAAAGGTCATATAAGGATTGACAATGCCTCGGTTCAAGCGATGATTCAAACGAACCCTGTGACTTATGACAAGACTGGAGAAGCGCATTATGACATCATTTCGGCCTTCATCAAGAGCATTCGAGGGAGCGATCCGAATGCGGCAGTGTATTATTTGGCCCGGATGATTGAAGGAGGTGAAGATGCCAAATTCATCGCCCGTCGCCTCATCATTTCAGCCTCCGAAGATATTGGTCTGGCAAACCCAACGGCCCTCGTCATGGCCACCACCACCTTCGAGGCCATTGAACGCATTGGCATGCCTGAGGGCCGCATCGTCCTGAGTCAGTGCGCGATTTACCTCGCCACCAGCCCCAAAAGCAATGCCAGCTACAAGGCCATCGGTGAAGCCCAGGCCTTTGTTCGCCAAACCGGCGACCTGTCTGTCCCCATGCACTTGCGCAACGCCCCGACGGGCCTCATGAAAGACCTTGGCTACGGATCAGGCTACGCATACGACCATGATGCGGCCGAGGGCTTCACTGGTCAAGAGCTGCTCCCGGAATCCATAAGTGGCCAGCGTTTTTACGATCCGGGGCACAATCCGCGGGAAGAGAAAACACGCGCCGACCTCCGTGCATTGTGGCGATCGAAATACGGATATTAACGAGGATGTCAAATGAGTTATATCGAATGTTATAAAGCTTTAGTATGATAATATAATTAACTCGTCGTTTTGTGGAGTGGCCGATTTTTCGTAAATTCAAGGGTCATTTCAATATCTAAGTCATGAAACAGTTTGGTTTGGCCCTCGTGATTTCCGGGATTCTTGCTTCCGGATTTGCGCAAGATGCTCCGTGGGATACCACTCAAGTGGATTCAAAGACCTTCGTAGCCTTCAATCCCGTAGCAGCTGGATTGGAATTGGATGTGGATTCAGTCTTGAATAAAGTGTATAGCCGGACCCTTTGGGATTCCATCGTACGTGTTGAATGCACGGGTCGTGTGGCGATGTACCCATCCAGGGAAGGCTTTGCTTGCGGCGTAAGTTCTGTGAGCTACAATGGTCACAGTTACGGAACCATCGAGATTGGAGATCAATGTTTCTTCTCCGAAAACCTCCAAACCACGAAATACAACGACGGGACGGATATCGCTGAAGTGACGGATGCTACGGCCTGGTTTGGATTGTCAACCGCGGCATATTGCAAGTACAACAATGATGCAGCCAATATCTCCGATTATGGTTTGCTATACAATTGGTATGTTGTGGAAAGTGACAAGATTTGTCCATCAGGTTGGCATGTGCCCTCAGAGACTGAATGGGACTTATTCACAACCACTGTTGGAGGCGAAACAGAAGCTGGAGCAGACGCGATCAAAGTAACGGCTAGCGATTCGCCTTCTTGGGACGGGACGAACACCACAGGTTTCAGCGTGGTGCCCGCTGGGCAACGCCAGGGAACGGACGGAACGTTCAAGTTTCAAGGTTCACGTGCGGCCTTCTGGAGCAACACGGCTTCTTCTGGCGGCAGTTATCAAATCCGCCGGGTGGCCGCAACGTTGGAGAATACAGACAATCACGCCAAGTTTGGCTTGGGCATTCGATGTCTTCAGGACACAGAGTGATCAACGACCGATAAAAATCACAGGCAGGGTCTCGATGTTCTCTGGATGGTTTTTGCCTTGCAACAAGAGCAAATGCAAACCGGATTCTGGTGGTTGCATCGGTGTGATGGTGATGCGCCCACGCCCTGCGACATGAGTAGGCAAAACCGCTGTGAACCCGTGGTCAAACAGCTGTCCATTCAGTTGATAAATCGACCATTGCAATTCATTGTCGACCCAAGAGCCGCAGACCTCAAATTGTTGCATGGCAGGCTGTGGAAAGACTTGGCTCTTTGGCAGGGCAATGGCCACATCATCAGGCAAGGAAGCATTGACGTGGAGCCAGGCATCGGCCCATTGGAAATCAGGGAGTCCATGCCCCATGCTGTCATTGGGTTGCGTATACAAGGAGGCTGATTGGATGATGGCTTCTCGGATTTCGCTGGATGTAGCTTCCGGATGAGCTTCCCACAGACAGGCGGCGAGTCCGCAGAGAATAGGTGAAGCAAATGAGGTGCCATTGCCATAATGAATGGTGGAGTCGATGAACGGAAATCCAGCTGCAACGCCCAGTGCCATGACGTCTGGTTTGACACGTCCATCAGCAGAAGGACCGAATCCACTAAAGGCCGCATGTTGACCCCATGCATTGACAGCACCAACAGCCAAAATGCCATGCGCATCCGCAGGGGCTGTGATGTTGTGCCATGAAGAAGCGCCGCTGTTGCCGGCACTTGTAACGCACAAAATGCCTCGGTCCGCAGCCATCGTCATTCCCCTAGAAATGTGAGTTGTCAGGCCATTGAGGTCGGACTGGTTGTGGTTCATTTCAGGATCATCGAATAAGCTGTAGCCTAACGATGTGTTGATCAAATCTACACCCACGCTGTCCGCATGCTCGGCTGCATAAATCCAAAAATCCTCTTCAATGAGGTATTCTGAGAATGCATTTTCAGATCGATAGAGCCAGTAGTCCGCCTCTGGAGCCGTGCCGATCAGAGAATCTTCCAGGAGCGCGGCCATTGTGCCGAGGACGTAAGTGCCGTGACGATGGTGGCCATAGACCGATGGATTTTGCAGCGCATCCAAACCTTCATGAATCCGATTTGCTTCATGGGCAGGGCCGAAAACGGGCAAGACATCGGCAAATTCAAATCCAGCGTCAATGACTGCAATCCACTTGCCGGCACCCAAATGTCCTTGTTCATGCAACCAATCCCCGCCCAATTGGGCCAAAGGCAACCATCCAGCCCCATAGGATGCCGTGTCCAACTGCCTGGTTGGAGACAGGGATTCCGGCTCTCTTGGAATGGGCCAAACGCCAACACTCCTTACGGAATTGACGAATGCGAGATCTTCCAACACTTCTGGATTAAAACTGGAGTCCGCCACTTGAATGGTTGCTGCATTCAACCATTTGCTCGTGACCAAAATATTCACCACACCATCGACATTTTCAAGTGCTTCGAGGTAAGAGGGCGCCACAGGCAAATCATCCTCATTGATGCCGATGTCTTGGGCGAATCGCCTGTCGATGGCGCGTTGTGACAGAAAGGCAAGGGGTTCGGATGTGTTGAAAGGTGTGGCTTCGAATCCAGCTGGTGGGTCAGTCTTCGAGGTGAATTCCACCCAGTAGCGCAGGGGGGCAGTTTGGGCTTCAATGGTGCTCGTGATGGAGGCGAAAACGACACTGAGCACTGCGGTGAGTAGCTGGTTGGTGGTCATGGGAGGCGCTTTCCGTTCTCGTAGTTTTCTTCTTTGATGATCCGCCCGTTCAGGTCATAGAAATACAAGGCGCCATCCAGTTGTCCATTGACATATTCTCCCTCTTGTTTGAGCTTCAGGCCTTCCATCACCTCTTCGTAATAGGTTGCTCCCGTTAATTCATCGAGTCGTTCTTTGATTGTGGGTGCACCCGCATCATGCCATTCCCTGAACATGCCGTGTTTCTTGCCATCCTTGAATGTGTATTCTGTTTTCGGGCGGCCATCGTCAAACGAGGTCTCGAATGTTCCGTTGATAAACTCTTCTTTCGTGAGCACCCCATCTGTGAAGTGGCGACGCATTTCCATGCTGCCATCGCTGTGGAAGGTGGTCCAGACCCCGGCTTCATTTCCTTCTTTGTAAAGTCCCATCGCAAGCGGACGACCAGAATCGTAATAAGTGAATGTCGGCCCATCAAACAACCCATGGGCATAATTGATTTCCGTCAGTTGAATCTCCATTTCGTTGTACGATTTCCAAGTGCCGTCTCGCTCGCCCTGGCTGTAACTGCCTTCTTCGATGAGCGTACCTTTTGCCGTGTAACTGGCATACGGCCCACTCAATTGACCATTGTCAAAAGTCTCGAGCAAGCGCAAGGTGCCTTCCGGATCGAGGTACTTCCATTCCCCATGCTTAACGCGTATGGGTTCCCCCTGTTCATTCAGTTCGCGAGAAGTGAGGTACAACCCTTCGGCATGTTGGCTTCCGGATTCTCGGTAATGTTTGGCCCAAATCTGCTGTCCAGCAGAAGTGTGCGATAAGATGCTCATCAATGAGCCGCTTTCATGGTAAAATCGAAATTCCCCGACGGGTTTGTCATCTTTGAATTGTCCGGAATAATACAACTTGCCGTCCGGCCAGACACGAATCCAATCTCCCTGCTTGCGACCCCGTTCGTCTTGGACATTGTAATCCACCCCGGCATCACCTGATGGCCAAGCAGATCGGTCCACAGTTTGAGGCTGCGTCCAGCCCAGATTGGCTTGGATGAGAAACAAAAAAAGGCTGCCGGGAGCCAGGCATTGAAGGATGAAATGTCTGGAGATTGCAATCATGTGAGCGAAATTAGGGAACGTCGGGCGGTCATGTCTTAGTTTTGCATTCGAAAAATTCACATCATGAAAGTAACCGTCGTCGGCGCCGGAAATGTCGGAGCCACTTGTGCAAATGTGTTGGCCACCCGTGAAGTGGCCAATGAGGTCGTTTTGTTGGACATTAAAGAGGGATTTGCAGAGGGCAAGGCCTTGGACATCTGGGAGACTGCTCCAGTGAACATGTACGATACCCGGACCATCGGGGTGACCAATGACTACGAAAAAACAGCGAATTCGGAGGTTGTGGTCATCACCAGCGGATTGCCGCGAAAGCCGGGCATGAGCCGCGACGATTTGATTGCAACCAATGCAGGCATTGTGCGCAGTGTGACACAGCAAATCATGAAACACAGCCCGAATGCCATCATCATCGTGGTATCAAACCCATTGGATGTGATGACTTACGCTGCTTTTCAACAGGCGGGAATTGATTCCAAGCGGGTGATGGGCATGGCCGGCATTTTGGACACGGCCCGGTATCGGGCATTCCTGGCAGAGGCGCTGGATTGCAGCCCGAAAGACATCCAAGCGGTTTTGATGGGTGGGCACGGGGACACCATGGTTCCCCTTCCACGTTACACCACAGTCGGTGGCATTCCTGTAACGGAGTTGATTGAGAAGGACAAATTGGACACGATCATTGCTCGCACCCAGAAAGGGGGAGGGGAAATTGTGAATTTGTTGGGAACTTCAGCTTGGTATGCGCCTGGGGCGGCGGCTGCCCAAATGGTGGAGGCCATTGTCAAGGATCAAAAACGAATTTTCCCTGCTTGTGCTTGGCTGACCGGAGAATACGGCATCGAAGATTTGTACATCGGTGTACCCGTCAAATTGGGCAAGAATGGCATCGAGCAAATCATCGAATTGGACTTGAACGCGGAGGAAAAAGCAATGCTCGGTGAATCTGAAAAGGCAGTGCGATCAGTGGCTGAGGTCTTGGATCGGATGTCTGCTGCCGAAGCCTGATCTTCAGCTGAACATCATCGGGCTTCGGTTACAATCACACGACAAGAAACAGGAACCGCCTTCGGGAGGGTTCCTGTTTTTTTGTTCTCCTCATCGGAAGGAATCAGCACCATGTGGAGCAGCCAAAACCCCGGTGTATCCGGACATGTAGTGGACCATTTTTGAGGTGCTGAAGCACGCCAATGAATTTCGCTCAATTGCCGACCTTGGGTATCAGACCAATGCGATGATTGCGGTTGCATTTTCCATCCCTCAGGCAATTCGATGTAAATAGGCATTTGACTCTGGGCTGGTTGTGGCCAAGCATTGAGGCGCACAAACCGATCTGCTGTGGGTGTTGAAATGTTCACGGCGACCCCGTCGTAAAAGAGGATTCCACCTGTGTTGATGCCAATGGCCAATTCAGGAATGCCATCGGCGTTCACATCTGCGAGGGTTGCAGCCGCGCGTGTTCCAGGTGGGGGCACATTGAGCAAGTCCACAGGGGGGACGACCAAGGATTGGTTCCAGTCAATGCTGCCAGCCGGCCAAAGCCCGAAATCTTGAATGCGCCCAGTTTCTCCAGCGACAAAAAGGCGCCACTGTCCTGGCGTTTCTTCAAACAAACAAGGAGTGCTGTATCCGTTGATTCCAAAAATGTTGTCTACTTGAATGTTTCCAAGGGATTCACTGACTTGAATCCAAGCTGGTGTTGTGTTGCTTCCCGCATTCAAAAACAAATTGAGGGTGCCATTTTTCTCCCCAACTACAAGATCCAACTGTCCATCCCCATCAAAATCAAGCAGCTGTGGCGTGGCAAATTGACCGATGTCAATCGATTCTCCATTCATGTCTTCCATGCCAAGTTCGACCAGTGACCATTCTGGGAAATTCCCCGCGTCCGCAACATTTTCGTAACGGTGCATGAGCCCCAACTCATCCCCGACGATGAGGTCTATGTCCCCGTCTCCATCCAAATCGCCAAATGCTGGATGGGCGCTTTCGATTCCATTTGTATTGAAATCAATGGCATCCAAAGTGATCAATGTCCATTCGGGATTGGCGGGCGATCCAGAATTTTGATACCAAGCCAAGGCGCTTGGGGTTTGGCCTATTCCTTCAAACCGCTCCTTATTGCCCACGGCCAAATCCAGAAGACCATCCCCTGTCAAATCCACAAAAATGGGAATGGCATTGCGACCGACGTCAATCATCCCTTCTTGAATCCAATTTTCATTTTGAAGGGCCCACTCGGGAGCCAAATCGGTGCCTACATTCCGCCAATAACGGACACCTTGGTCGTCATCTGCTTCAATGTTGGTATTGGGTGAAAACACCAAATCCATGACCTCGTCACCATCCACATCCAGCGGGTAGCCCGCCGGAAATGCTTCACAATGAACAGAGTCAGCAGGGCCACTGTGTGGTAGCAAGGACGGGAAGGACATGTCCACCCAAACGGTGCTATCCAATCCAGAATCACCAGCCTCAACCATCAAAGCTGCGATTGTGGAGTAAACCCGGTCCGAAATGAGCAAATCGGGCCGTCCACTTCCGTCGAGTTCGAGCAAGGTGACCGCCCCCCCAGCATGCACGCCGGTGCGGTTTTCCGAGTCAACTGCGCTCGCAGGGCGATCTGGCGCGGTGTGCATGCCCGGATTGGCCAGATTGAAATCGCATTCGAATTCATCACCATAGAAAAGGGTGTTGTCCTCAGCCCCTTCGCCCACCATGGCATGGCATCGGTTGGTGCAGACGAAATCAAGTCCACAGTCGGATTGACCCTTGAACGAATACAAGGTGGAGCTGATTTCGGTGAAGGTGATGATGTCCAAATCACCATCACCATCCATATCGGTAATGGCTGGTTTGTCGATGGAGAGCACAACCACTGGCAAATCTGAAGCTCCATTGCCAAAATCCCAGGAGGCGAGAAGCGGGGCCGCTACCTCCGTGAAATTGGCGCCAGGTCCGCCGTCATTGTGGTAGACATGCACACCATTTTGAAATCCGGAAAACAAATCCGGAAGTCCGTCGCAATCATAGTCCCGCAAGAGCGCCCAATTTTCAATCGCGGGCCATCCTGCGGCCCAGTCTCTTCGTTCAAGCCAAGTGCCACTTTCGAGACGCTCAAACATCAAAATTCGATTTCCATCCCGTTCAAATGCGAATACGTCTGAATCCCCATCGCCATCAAAATCAATGGGAGACCATTGAGGTGCAGTCAATCCGCCTGCAAATGGATAGGGCATCGCTCCATTGAAATCGTTGACTACAGGTCCTTGAGATGCTGCAAATTCAAATACACCCTGACCAAGTGTGATGATGGGGTGAGAAATCAGTCCACAGGTGAAAATGATGATTAGGAATTTATGCATGTTTACCAGGTTTCCGTTTTCTTTTATTACCTGAGCCCAGAGCCAAGTGTGACCGTTGTCCACTCCTCGCAGGGCATTTATTCCTGGCCTGTGCATTGTGGAAAGGTCGGTGAAAAGTTGCTGAAAAGAGATTGGCATCATGTCTTTTTTGGGAGGTATTGGAAATACATTTGAATTCCATGGGAAAGAACGTGTTTCACCATCGGTGGGTTGCTTGTGGAGCCGCTTTGGTTGCACTTGGTGTGATGGCGGATGCAGTGGGGGCACATGTGTTGGAGGCGAGTGGAGATTTGAAAGGAGCAGATCGCATGGAACTTGCTGGCCAGTACAGCGTGTGGATGGGCCTTGGACTGATCACATGGGCTCGGCTCAAAATCCCCCAAATTTTTTGTTGGACTTTGCTGATTGGGACCCTGGTTTTTAGCGGCTTTCTGGCCATCAAATCCATTGCGCCGGAAGGATCAGATGCTTTGGGGTTGGGGCATTTGATTCCATGGGGTGGTGGGATGATGATTTTGTCGTGGTTAGGGGTCGCCATTTGGATGCTCTTCACGCAACCTGTAATTCATTAAATTTGCAACTGAGAAATGCAATGATCAATTCTCTCATGAAACATGTTGGTAACACACCGTTTGACGCGTCATTGGACGCAGTCAAACTGGAGGGAGTGGGCAGGGCCCATTGGAATTTACCTCCTGCTAAACTTATACTTCAAACCTTGCTTCGCGGCGAAGGTGTGCTGACCGAGCGTGGGGCCTTGGCCATCGAGACCGGTGAATTCACAGGACGCAGCCCGAAGGACAGGTTCATCGTCGATGATGACTTGACCCATTCCGAGGTGGATTGGGGATGTATCAATCAACCACTCTCCAGTGCGCATTTTGATCGATTGCATCAGGACATGGTCTCTTTTTTTAAAGGTCGTTCTGTGTTTGTTCGAGATGCTGCAGTTGGTGCGGAAGGGGCCACACAAATCAGAACCCGGGTCATCACGGAAAAAGCGTGGTCCAATCTGTTTGTGAGCAACATGTTCATTCGCCTTGCCGATGAAGAGGTGCTCGTGCCTTCACCCGAATGGCATATCATCTGTGCCCCATCGTTCAAAGCGAACCCCAGCGTCCATGGAACTCGGCAGGGCAATGTCTCGGCCATTGATTTCAGTCGGAAACTGATTTTGATTGCGGGGTCGGCTTACACCGGGGAAATCAAAAAAGGCATGTTTTCGGTTATGAACTTTGTGCTGCCCACAATCCATGGTGTTATGCCCATGCACTGTTCCGCCAACATGGGGTCGGATGGGAACACCGCTGTGTTTTTTGGCCTGAGTGGGACAGGAAAAACAACCCTTTCCAGTGATCCGGAAAGGCAACTAATCGGTGACGATGAGCATGGTTGGGGGCCAAACGGCATCTTCAATATGGAGGGTGGGTGTTATGCCAAGACCATTGATTTGAGCCCTGCCAATGAGCCGCAGATTTACAATGCCATCCGGTTTGGTTCCATGTTGGAAAATATCGGATTTGAGAATGATGGAGTCACCCCAGACTTTGAGAATCGTGAAATCACAGAAAACACCAGAGTCAGCTATCCATTGGATCACATACCGGGTGCTCTTGAGGCGGGACTCGGCAATCACCCAAAAGATGTCTTTTTTCTGACGTGTGATGCTTTCGGGGTTTTGCCACCGATCAGTCGATTGGACAAGGCACAGGCCATGTACCATTTTTTGAGCGGATACACGGCCAAAGTCGCCGGCACTGAGGTAGGTGTCACCGAGCCACAAGCGACATTCAGTGCATGTTTTGGCGCGCCTTTCATGCCGATCCATCCCACGCGATATGCCGAAATGTTGGGAGACCGAATGGACACACACGGCGTCCGCATTTGGTTAGTCAATACGGGATGGTCTGGGGGTGGATTCGGCACAGGACAACGGATGAAACTGACTTACACGCGCGCCATGATCGCAGCGGCGATGGGGGGGGGATTGGACACGGTGGATTATGCAACCGATGAGACATTCGGTCTTGCTGTGCCCCAAACATGTCCTGGGGTACCTCCAGAACTGTTGAATCCACGTTCTACTTGGGCTGAACCCAAGGCTTTCGATGCTGCGGCCAAGCACCTCGCTAATTTGTTCAGAGAAAATTTCCACCCTTTGGAATCACTGGCGTCCAAGGCCATCATGGAAGGCGCTCCGATTTCCTGATCACGTATGCTTGTGGGACATTGACATGGAATGCATGGGCTGGGGATGTACCTTCGGCCCATGCGTTTCTTTTATGCACCTCATGTTGAGCAACCCATTCATGTGTTGGATGCGCAAGAGGCCAAGCATTTATCCCGGGTGTTGCGTGCGAGGTCTGGCGATCAAGTGGTGATTACTGATGGAGTGGGGGGGTGTTTTGAAGGTGCCATTCAGTCCTTGGATAAACGTGAATGCACTATGGCCATAGAAAAGGCATCGTTTGTGCCCGAACCTCAACCGAGATTGATGTTGGTCGTGGCGCCTACGAAAAGCAGTGACAGGTGGGAGTGGCTCTTGGAGAAAGCCACAGAAATGGGGATTTCTGACATCCAACCTGTTTGGACTCATCGCAGTGAGCGGAAGTCCTTGAAGATGGAACGTTGCCAACGCGTGTTGATCAGTGCTTTGAAACAGAGCCAAAGACACTGGTTGCCCAGGTTGCGAGACCCAATGTCTTGGCTCGAATTTTTGTCCTCTCCTCTTGCGGTTGATTTTGACGGCAGGTACATCGCTCACTGTGAGCCAGATGCGGACAAGGTCCATTTGGTGAATGCATTGGTGCCCGGTCGCGATACCTGGGTGGCCATCGGCCCTGAGGGGGACTTTGTATCGGATGAAATTCAGGCGGCTCGCGCACTTGGAGCCATGCCAGTGACCTTGGGAGATGCCAGATTGAGGACTGAAACAGCCGGAATGGCTGCGGTCCAGATGATGCAATTGGCTCAGTTGTGCTGAGGACCCAAGGGGATGGGCTGCCAATGGGTAACATCGGCGAAGAAGTGATTGCTATTCCCTTCGCCAGACCAAAAATGTCGGCCATGCTTTTCCCGTTTTTCGGGTTGATCGGCAAAGAAGTCTTTGCAAAACCGCAAAACGATTACTTCCCGCGTTTCAAATTCGAGGTCTTTTCCAGGCAAAAAAACGCGATTGCCAGGAACAAAGGCCAAGACCCGTTGATCATCCATTGGGAGCCTTTCTTGGATTGAAATCCATGAGTTTTTCATCGGTTCATTCTCCACGAAACACAGGTTTGCGTTTTTCCAAAAATGCCGCTACCCCTTCCTTGTAATCGGCCGTTTGCGATGCTGCCATTTGCAGGTCGCGTTCAAGGGTCAAATGGGTGGACAAGCTTTGTTCCCAACCGATATTGAAGGCTTTTTTTGTCAAACCCAATCCCCGGGTTGGCATTTGGGCCAGCCGATCCGCCAGATCATCCACTTCCTGTTTCCACGCCTCGTCTGGCACGGACTTGTGTATCAGCCCCATGTTTTGGGCCTCATCGGCGGACAATTTGTCGCCCAAAAAAGCCATTGCAGCAGCCCGCTGCATCCCCACAAGCTTCGGTAGCAGCCATGTGCCTCCGCTATCGGGAATCAAGCCAATTTTGGAAAACGCTTGAATGAAAAAAACCGATTGTTTGGCGATTGTCAAATCGCAAGCGAGTGCGATGTTGGCCCCTGCACCAGCCGCAACACCATTGATGGCCCCAATGACAGGTTTTTCCATTTGCCGAATGCGGCGGATGCTTTCGTTGTATGTCTTTTCGACGATTTCTGTGAAATCAGGCGCATCGGGCGCCGTCACTTCCTTCAAGTCTTGTCCGGCACAAAAAGCCTTTCCAGCCCCAGAGATGACGACGCATCGAACGGAATCATCTTCTGATGCCCGATCCAATGCTGTTTGGAAAGCTTTTCCCATTTGTTGATTGAAGCTGTTGAATACTTCGGGCCGATTGAGGGTGATGGTGCGCACAGCACCACGATCAGCGATCGTTATGAAATCGTTCATGGGGTCAAATGTAGGCATCTCCATTTGGGGGGGGGGAGTCGTGCCAGACCGATTCGACGGCCGTTGAATCCAAGAATGTCACCCTTCGGCCATTTTCGAGAATGGTTTCCAGTTCATCTGGAGCCAATCCACATTCTTCATTCAAGCGCGAGATTTCATTGTGCAAATCTGTGCACATGACCGTGGGGTCATCCGTGTTGATGGTGGTGATGACACCTGCCCGATGATACAAGGGCAAGGGATGTAGTTTGAATTCAGAGACGGCTCCAGTCAGCCAATTGCTGGTGGGACACATTTCCAAGGGGATTTGTGTATCGATTAGCAGTTGAACAATGGCTTCGTCTTGAATGGCTTGGACTCCGTGACCGATTCGATCGGCCCCCATTTGTTCAATGGCCACGCGGATGTTCTTCTCAATGTCGGGCACAGCAGGCTCGCCAGCGTGGATGGTGATGCCCAACCCCGCTGCTTTGGCCCGTTGAAACAACGGGATAAAAGGCTCGGGTTTTTCTTGGGTTTCATCATCTGCCAAATCGAGTGCGACAAATGTATCCCGGTTGGAAATGGCGAAATCGGTCCAGTATGCATTGTCCTTGGTAGATTTGGTTCGCTGCAAAATGCAAATCAACCCGACCCGCATGGGGTAAACGGATTCAGCCCTTCGGATGCCCCGAACAATGGCCCCATGCAAGCCATCAGCAGTCATGCCGTCATGAACATCTAACAAAAAGCTGGGGGCATATCGCAATTCGAGAACGCGTACGTTGGCATTCAAGTGAAAGTCTTCGCAAATTTCAAAGGCAACACGTTCCATCAAATTCTCTGAGGCCAGGACATCTCTTGTGTGCAAAAACTTGTGCAACACTTCCGTCAAGTTCCCCATTGGATTCCTGATCAAAAAGGCCTCTTCGAAAGCGGCATCGGTTGAGACATCCAGGCCTGTTTGACAAGCAAATTCCCGCAGGGTGGAAGGACGCACGGCGAGCTCAAGGTGGCAGTGCAGCTCTGCCTTGGGTGCCCGAATCCAAGGGGTGGAATCAATCATGATGCGAAGGTAAATGGAAGCAGTCGATGCCACTTGCAGCATCAAACCCGTTTATCTTTGTTCCATGGCCGTGGAGATCAAAAACAAAAAGGCGTCATATCAGTACTTTCTGACAGATGAATTCACGGCAGGCATTTCCCTTGTTGGCTCGGAAATCAAATCCATCCGGCGGGGCAAGGCGAGCATTGCTGAGGCATATTGCCGGTTCATGAACGAGGAATTTTATGTCTTCAACATGTACATCGCGGAATACGAAAATGCCGGATACAGCGGACACAGTGATCCACGGAGACCACGCAAATTATTGCTCACGAAAACAGAGTTGAAAAAACTCACCAAAAGATTGAAAGACACAGGCGTCACGGTGGTGCCAACGTTGTGTTTTATTGCTGATTCGGGTTATGCCAAACTCACCATTGCTGTGGCTAAGGGCAAAAAGCTACACGACAAACGCGATGCATTGAAGAAAAAGGACGTTGAACGGGATTTGGAACGCCGTTAAACAACTCGGACTTCTGTCCCAGAATTCACCACCCGATAAGTATCCAAAAAGGCATCCCAATCCCAAAGGAAATGTCGCATCACACCTTGCAACTCACGTTCCAAGACGGGGTCTGGGGAATTCATATCCCGGAAATATGGGGATTGATGTTGGTTGAGGTTGTACTTGTAGAAAACCGCCCGTGTCATGCCACGGAGGACATTTTTGGAAGGATGATTGACTTGTTTCATGAAGCTCCGGTAGGCGCGAACTTTCACCCCAAATTCATCTTGTGGCAAATCCAAAATTCGATTGAATTTGGATAAGATGCGTTCGATCAGCAATCGATCGACTCCCGCGTCAAAATGGTTGGGAATGAATTGGAGATTGCCAGCAACAACAATCATCAAAAACCGACCATAATCTTGCTCATTGAGATGAGGTGGGGTCTCAAAACCCACAGATTCATTCAAGAATGCCGCCACCTCAGCCCAGCCCGCTTCCACCGTTTCAAAGGTCGTTTGCACAAAAGCATTGGCTGCTTGTTCCTCTGTCAAGCGCTTCTTCCCAATCCAATTCAGAAAACCCAGGTTCCTCATGCTTGGGATGCAATGTACCTTTGCAACGAACACCAACATCTCAGCCTTTCCGTCAGGCTATTCACAGATTTATTCACAGGTTTTACGCCCGATTCGCATGTATTCAATCCTCAAACCTCTGATTTTCAGAACAGACCCTGAGCGTGCCCATTACGCGACCATGCGTTTGTTGACTTGGGCAGTGTCCATTCCAGGTATTTCGGCGCTATTAAGGAGATGGTTTTCGGTGACCAAACCTCACTTGACCCGCGAAATTTGTGGGTTAAAGTTTCCCAATCCAGTGGGTTTGGCGGCCGGTTTTGATAAAGATGCAAGGTGGCTGAAAGAATTGTCAGTTTTGGGATTTGGATTTGTTGAGATTGGAACGCTCACCCCAAAAGCACAACCGGGCAATCCACAACCTCGATTGTTTCGACTTCCATCGGATGAAGGGATTTTGAATCGCATGGGATTCAACAATGGCGGGGTTGATTCGGCTGTAGAGCGGTTGAAAAATCGGCCTGCCAATTTGTTGATCGGGGGCAACATCGGAAAGAACAAAACCACACCCAACGAGCAGGCCGTCGAAGACTACCTCATTTGCATGCGGGCCTTGCATCCGCATGTGGATTACTTTTCGGTGAATGTCAGTTCACCGAACACACCGGGATTGCGGGAATTGCAAGGGCGGGAGCCCCTAGAGCGTTTGCTCGCTGAAGTGGTGAAACAAAACCGCTCGTTTGAGTTGCCTCGTCCCGTTTTCCTGAAGATCGCCCCAGATATGACAAATGAGGCCTTGCGTGATGTCATTGATGTGGTCAAAACAACGGGCATTGACGGGGTGATTGCCACCAACACCACCATTGATCGCAGCGGGTTGACCACCCAAAATGTGGAGCGTCTCGGGGTTGGGGGGGTCAGCGGGACTCCAGTTCGGGAACGCTCAACGGAGGTGATCCGTTTCTTGCATCAAGAATCTGGGGGAGCGTTCCCCATCATTGGAGTGGGTGGGATTGATGGTGTGGATTCCGCTCTTGAAAAACTCAAGGCTGGGGCTTCATTGGTTCAGGTATACTCGGGCATGGTTTACCAAGGCCCAGGGCTTGTCCGTCGGATCAACCGAGGTCTGTGAGTGTTCGGGCAGTTTGGTGCAGCCGAATTCCTTTTTCGGTCTGATGCACATTGCAAACCGCGTGTTGCGCGTCGTGCTCAAGCATCAAAGTCCAATTTTCATCTGCGGCTTTGCCCAAGAAAGACGATTTGTCATCCAAAGTGAGGAGCGGTCGGGTGTCGTACCCCATTACCCACGCGGCTGGGACATGGGCTGCAGAAGGAAGGAGGTCACCCATGAATGCCAGCCTGGTGGCATTGTGGCGTGTGAAGACTGGAATCATTTGGCTTTCCGTATGTCCATCAGCGAAAAACAGGTCCATACCCGGGAAAGCATCTCCTAAAGGCTCTGAGGCCCAGCGTCCCTTGCGTTCAATGAATTGCAACTGTCCACTTTCTTTCAAGGGCAACAAGTTTTCTTGGAGAAAGGAAGCTTTTTCGCGCGCATTTGGATCCATTGCCCATTGCCAATGCCGCTCGTTGCTCCAACATGTTGCGTTGGGAAAAGCAGGCCGAAGGGCTCCATCGGAATGCCTCCGTTCCACAGCGCCCCCGACATGGTCAAAATGCAGGTGAGTCAAAAGGACGTCGGTGATGTCCTCTCGATGAAATCCCCTTGCCGACAGCTCTCCGTCCAAAGAGGTGTCCCCGTGCAAATGATAATGGCTGAAGAATTTTTCTGATTGTTTGTTCCCAATCCCTGTGTCCACAAGAAGCAAACGATTGCCAGATTCCACTAGCAACAAACGCATGGCCCACGTGCACAAGTTTTTGGAATCGGGCACCACTTGTTTGGACCACAATTGGCGCGGGACCACCCCGAACATGGCCCCCCCATCCAACTTGAACAATCCGGAATGTATGACATGAAATTCCATGTTCGCGAAGGTACAGTCTCTTTGCACCTTGCGGGGTTTGTTGTGGGCAGCCCTTATTTTTGTGCTTTGATTGACAGCGCATGAATTTGGCATTGAACGAACTGAGCGCCATCAGCCCCATTGATGGACGATATCGAAGTGCAACCCAGCCTTTGGCCGAACACCTCTCGGAGTGGGGTTTGATTCGTTGTCGCGTGGAAGTGGAGGTCAAGTATTTCCTGGCCTTGACCCAAATTCCTTTGCCTCAGCTTGCAGACTTTCCGGGAGATCAGGCAGAAGCCATGCATCGCCTGTATACACATTTCAGCCTGGCAGATGCTGAGGCGGTGAAGGAAACAGAGCGGACCACGAACCACGACGTGAAGGCAGTGGAGTATTTCATCAAAGAGAAAATGTCTGAAATGCACTTGGACCGGTGGTCGGAGTTCATTCATTTTGGGCTTACTTCTCAGGATGTCAACAACACAGCCATTCCATTGTCGTTAAAACGCGCATCGCAATCCTTGATTGAGCCGGCAGTTGAATCGATTAGGCATCAATTGGCGGAGCAAGCCTTGGCTTGGAAGGACATCCCGTTGCTCGCCCGGACACATGGGCAGCCGGCGAGTCCAGTCACTTTGGGCAAAGAATGGGCTGTTTTTGTGAATCGATTGGATGTGCAATTGGACGCCTTGAAATCGATTCCTTTTGCTGCCAAATTTGGAGGAGCTACAGGCGGGTTTAATGCCCATCAGGTGGCCTATCCAGAGGTGGATTGGCCGGCTTTTGGTGACACGTTCGTGGAACGTGATTTGGGTTTGACAAGAAGCCCTTTGACCACACAAATCGAGCACTACGATCAACTCGGTGCATGGTGTGATGCCTTGCAACGAATCCACAACATTTTGATCGATTTCAGCCGAGACGTTTGGACCTACATCAGCCAAGATGGTTTCAAACAGAAAATCAAAGCTGGTGAGGTGGGGTCGAGTGCCATGCCGCACAAGGTCAATCCCATCGACTTCGAGAATGCAGAAGGGAATTTGGGCGTGGCGAATGCTTTGCTCCATCATTTTTCGGCCAAATTGCCCATCAGCCGACTGCAACGGGATTTGACTGATTCTACCGTTTTGAGAAACTTGGGGACTCCGCTGGGACATGCTTTGATTGCGTCCCGTTCTTTGCGACGCGGTCTGGACAAGTTGTTGCTCAATGAGGCCAAACTTGAAGCAGATTTGGAGGCCAATTGGGCCATCGTGGCTGAGGGCATTCAGACCATATTGAGGAGGGAGGGCTTCCCCAAACCCTATGAAGCGTTGAAGGAATTGACCCGCACAAATTCGCGCATGGATGCCGAATCGATCGCCGAGTTCATTGCGGGTTTGAATGTCTCTGATCAGGTGAAGCAAGAACTGCTGGCATTGAGTCCGGCTGGCTACATTGGTGCCTCCTCAGAATTGGTGGATGGCTATTTGAATCCTAAAGTTTCAGCGTGAGGCGATTCCGGGAACTGCTCCATTTGCTTCAGGCCTACCGCATCAATGTTGCGGCAAACATCCTGTTCAATTTGCTCAATGCGGTCTTTTCCTTGTTCACTTTTTTGAGTGTGGTTCCCTTTTTGCGGATTTTGTTCGCTGAAGAAGAAAGCCACATTGCCGAACCGACAGGGGCTGGACTTTTGGACCAATTGAATGCTGGATTTGATGCATTTGTTGTCGCGCAAGGCAAGTCCCAAGCATTGGTTATTCTGTGCATCTCGATTGTGGGCATGGCATTGGTGAAGAATACAGTCAATTATTTGGCCTTGTTCAGTTTGGCCACCATCCGAACGGGAATCAGCCGAGACCTGCGAAAGAAACTCTTTGAGAAGATGCTTTCCTTGCCGATCGGTTGGTTCACGGAGTCCAGGAAGGGGGATTTGATGAGTCGCATGACGAATGATTTGATGGAAGTAGAATTCAGCATCATCGGCACGATTGAAATCTTGTTCAAGTCTCCAATCATGGTTTTGGTGAGTTTGACCACCTTGTTTGTTTTGAGCTGGGAACTCACAGCATTTGCATTGATTTTTCTTCCATTCAGTGGTTACCTCATCAGCCGAATTGCGAAAAGTTTGAAACACACCGCCCAGCATGGCAAAGAGCACTTGGGCAGTTTGATGTCCGTAATCGAAGAAACCTTGAGCGGAATGCGGATTGTACAAGGTTTCAATGCCCAAGAACTGTTTAGCCATCGTTTCACACACTCGAATGAGGCCTATTTCAAAGAGATGCGGCGATTGTACAAGCGCGAGTACTTGAGTTCACCCGTTAGTGAAGTGGTCAGCTTGAGTGTCATGGCGGTCTTGTTGTGGTTTGGAGGTGGTTTGGTATTGCGCGGGGATGGTGGATTGAGCGGTGAATGGTTCATTGGGTATTTGGTGGTGTTCAGCCAAATCATTCCCCCAGCGCGGGCCTTTTCAGATGGGTGGTTTCGAATCCAAAAAGGTGCAGCTTCATTGGACCGATTGGATGAAATTTTGTCTGAAAAACCAGGCTTGGTCGATCCGGAAAAGCCAAAAAATGTCCAGGCGCCACAGAAGACAATCACATTTCATGCGGTGACCTATGGTTACGGTGAATCTAAACCCGTTCTTCGGGATTTCAACCTCACGTTGCACAAGGGGGAAACCGTGGCTTTGGTGGGACCATCGGGATCAGGGAAAACCACGGTTGCCCATCTGTTGTCTCGGTTCGATGATCCTTGGCGAGGGCAAATTGAAAGTGATGGCATGGACATCCGTCATTTTCGGATATCTGATTGGCGCTCGTTGTTGGGCATCGTCTCGCAAGAGGCCATTTTGTTCAATGACCGAATTGACAACAATGTCATCCTCAACGGGTTGAAAGATTCAGATCGGTTGTCCCAAGCCCTGAAAATGGCCCATGCTTCTGGATTTGTAGATGCCTTGTCCGACGGCGCAGAGGCCATGGTTGGCGAAGGGGGAGGGAAACTCAGCGGAGGACAGCGACAGCGTTTGTCCATCGCGCGTGCCCTGTACAAGGACCCACCCATTTTGATTTTGGATGAGGCCACGTCAGCCCTGGATACAGAAAGCGAACAAGCCGTTCAAACGGCCATAGCAGAACTGATGAAGGGGCGAACAGCATTGGTGATTGCCCATCGACTCAGCACCATTCGACACGCGGATCGCATTGTGGTCATGGACCAAGGGCGCATTGCAGAGGAAGGCACGCATGAGGAATTGATGATGCGAACGGGGGGGGTGTACAGAAAATTGGTGGAGTTGCAAGATTTGACCTAATGAAAGGGACAATCCCTAGGCGGGGGTGAGTAAAGTCACATCGCCTTCTTTTAGCTTTGAAGCATGGGATGGAAGCAAACCCGAATTTTCAGCATGTTGGCGGGGAAATGCCCCCAATGCAATGAGGGCAATCTCTTTGTTCATGGCAATGCTTACAATCCAAAAAAGACGACGGCCATGAACAAATTTTGCCCAGTGTGTCAGGAAGACTTCGAACGTGAACCAGGTTTTTACTTTGGCGCCGCTTATGTCAGCTATGCGCTGACTGTTGCACTTTGGGTGGCTGTGCTGGTGGCCTTGTCGACATTCAGTGAATGGGGCTGGATTGAATTTGGTTTCTACACCCATGTTTCAACCTTTCTGACCACTGGCATCATCGCCCTGTTGGTCCTGCTGCCAGCAATCTATCGACTCAGTCGCATTTTGTGGTTGCACATGATGACCAAAAAATGGCCAAAATGAATGAAGGGGTCCCTCCGTTGAGGAACCCCTTCTCACCAAATCGCCTGATTCATGTAGCTCTTTACAGAGCGTGGCAAAACCAAAACCGAATACCTATACGGGAGGTCATCAAAAAAGGTTCCGAAAAAAGTTGATTTTTCTAACAAAAAAAAATAACATACTGAAATTCAGCTAGTTATAATCGGTTATTTCCCTCGATTTTGGGCTTCTGTTTGCACACGAATGCTCTCTTTGTGAAGTTGCTCGAGCATTTTTTGGATGAAATCGACATTTAAATGTCTCCCTTTTGCCCATTCAGTTCGGGTGGAAAATACTTCTCGCCAACGTTCCAACTGGAGAATTGTAATCCCTTCTTTGATTTTCAATTCTCCGATTTGGCGCGCCAATGTCATCCGTGACGCCAAGAGTTCAATCAGCTGCTCGTCGACACTGTCCATTTGCATGCGCAGGGAAGACAAGCCACTCCATTGAACTTCGGTGGGTTGTTCTTCGCGAATCACCAGGTCATCCAACAACCGAAACAAAGCTGCAGGTGTCAATTGTTGTTCGGGGTCACTCAGGGCTTTTTCCGGTTCCGGATGGGTTTCAATCATCAGCCCGTGCATCCCCAGATCCATGGCTTTTTGTGCGACTTCTGAAAGCAAATCTCGGCGGCCAGCAATGTGGCTTGGGTCACACAACATGGGAATATCAGAACGACATGCACGAAGTCCAATGGGAATCTCCCACATGGGAGCATTCCGATAGTCCTTCATCCCGTAACTGCTGAAACCGCGGTGCAGTGCCCAAACAGGTCCCTGCACCGTTGACTCTACGCGTTCGATGGCCCCCAACCAAAGTTTCAAATCGGCGTGCATGGGATTCTTGACCAAGACCGGAATTCGAGTTCCTCTCAACGCGTTCGCGATTTCTTGCACGGCGAAGGGACTGACAGCCGTTCGGGCACCAATCCACATGACATCCAGACCTGCCTTCAAACAGGCTTCAACGTGTTCTGTACTTGCGACCTCGGTGGCGACAGGCAAGCGAAATTCCGCTCGGATTTGCGCGAGCCATTCCAAAGCAATTTCACCTTTTCCTTCAAATGTATTCGGTCTTGTGCGGGGTTTCCACAACCCAGCACGAAACAAATGCACGCGTTTCGATTGACTGAGTCTTGCAGCCACAACTCGCAATTGCTCCAAACTTTCGGCACTGCAAGGGCCGGCAATCAGCAATGGCCTGTTGTCTTCTAAGCTTGGCTGAGCAAACGGATTGAAAATCGGCTCATTGTCCGGAAGGAGTGGCGTCTGCGTCACAATGCGCAAATATAACTTCGGGAATCTGCGTATGCTCAATCAAGTCCTTTGACCGCAAAAAAAAAGCCCCGAACAATACAGTGCGGGGCGAGGTCGGAGACCCAAGTTGTGAAGTACCCGGAACTGGACTCGAACCAGCACGCCCGAAGGCACAGCCGCCTGAAGACTGCGCGTCTACCAATTTCGCCACCCGGGTAGGTGTGTTCCCTCGTCAAAGAGTGGAAGTGCCCAGGGCGGGACTCGAACCCGCACGCCCTAACGGACACATGGCCCTCAACCATGCCTGTCTACCAATTTCAGCACCTGGGCAGTGCGATGGAGTGACCCCGCTGGGACTCGAACCCAGGACCCTCTCATTAAAAGTGAGATGCTCTAACCAGCTGAGCTACGAGGTCGTCACCCGCTTTCGGGGGGGCAAAGATAGACAGAATTTTCATCCGATGACACCTGCAACCAATTTTCACCATGCCTTGTCTATCTTGCGCATTAGAACTGTGATTTCATGAGGGCATTTATCGCTTTAAGCCTGTGTTTTTTTTCAGGCCAAATGATCGGACAGACAGCCGCTAAAGAGTGGTTGAACCATCCGGAAAAAAGAGAATTTTTTGAGCAACATGGTTGTGTTTACCAGCCAGATGGCAAAGCCCAAGGTTTGCCTCTTCTGGAAGTTGTCTCCGCAGACGCTTTGAATCCGGTTGAATGGGGAGTGATTCCGCAAATCGAACAACCGACACAATGGGCACTTTCCTGCGGGGGCGTTGTGCAAATGCACAGCCACAAAAGGTTGACTGTGCTCTATCGGCGCTGGCTTGCAAATGACAAAAAAGGACTTTGATCATGACCTCGATATTGAAACCATCGGTGGGTGTTCTGGTGTTGCTTTGTGCGCTGGTCCCCAATGTTAAAGCCCAGGAAATTGGCATCTCGAATTCTACCTTGACGACTTGCGGTGGATTTCTGGTGGATACAGGAATGAGTGCCTCGGATTATGGTCCCAATGAGGACATCACCATGACCATTTGCCCAGAAGCGCCGGAGACCGTGCTGACCTTGTATTTTGCTTTGGCGGCATTGGGGGAAGGGGATGTCCTGGAAATCTATGATGGCAATGACACGAATGCGCCCTTGCTCGGTTCCTTCACAGATTACGGAGCTCAGGGACTCGAGATTTATGGGTCAGAGAACAATGATACGGGTTGTCTGACGATTCATTTCACGTCCGACGCTAGCATCCACGGCAGTTTTGTTGCGGAGATGTCCTGCGGCTACCCTTGTGAGCGACCTTTTGCTATCGTTTTCACTGAGAATGAGCCAGACATGCCAGTTCTCGCATGCGTCGGGGAGGAATTGACCTTCAATGGCAGCAATTCCACCGTGGCGGACGGTTTTGAAATCGCCACATGGGATTGGGATTTTGATGATGGCAACACGGCCAATTCAGGTCCCGTCGTCACCCACAGTTTTGACAACCCAGGCGCTTACAAGGTGCAATTGTATTTGGCGGACAACAACATAACGGAGGAGGAGCCCGATGGATGTTCGAACAACAATTTGGTGGATCACCTCATTTTGGTGTCAACAGAACCCGATTTCACGGGAACCACATTGGATGCCACCATCTGTGAGGGTCAGTTCTTCGAATTGGGTGGAAATGTGTCCGGAGTGACTTATGATTCCAACCCATCGGCGAATTTCGGAGGGGCATTGTTCATCCCAGACGACCAATCTCAGTGTTTTTCAGCGGAATTGACCTACACGGCATTCAATCCTGGAGCTGTGATTACGGATGGAGAGGCTGACATCGAAAGCCTTTTCATCAACTTTGAGCACAGTTACATGGGGGATTTGACGATTTCCTTGATTTGCCCTGATGGCTCTTCGATGACCATGCATGAGCAGGGTGGCGGAGGTACTTTTTTGGGTGAACCTGTTGACATCGATGCACAAGCCGAGGCCGAAGGTGTAGGCTATGACTATTGGTGGTCACCCACAGCAACAAATGGTACTTGGGCAAACGAGTCTGCGACTGTGTCGACTTTGCCCAGTGGGACCTACAGCGCAACTTCTCCATGGTCGTTGTTGGAAGGGTGTCCACTCAATGGGACTTGGACCATCGAAATCTGTGATTCTTGGGGGTCAGACAATGGATTTATTTTTGACTGGACCGTCAATTTTGACCCCGATTTGTACCCCGATCCCATTGTGTTCACCCCAGAATTTGGATGGGATTGCGACAGCACATCCTGGACTGGGCCGAACATTATGGAGACCTCTGACGATTGCAGCACCATTGAGATTTTTGCCGCTGAAAGTTCTACTTATACATTTTCAGCGACTAACAATTTCGGTTGCACCTATGAAAATGTGGTCGAATTGGTGGTGGTTCAAGGCCCGGAATTGGCATTGTCACCGGATACAGTTTTTTGTGGCAGCCCAGTGGACATCAGTGGTTCTGTGACGAATCAACAGGCGGGTTTCAACTACAACTACAGTTGGGAGCCAGCCAACCTTGTGGCCAACCCCAATTCCCCCAGCACCACGGTCAATTCGTTGGATGAAATCACCTATTTTAACCTCACCGTTTCGGTGACTGGTGGGGATTTGGACAATTGTGTAATCACAGAAGCCATTGAAGTGGACGTATTGCCAGGTCCCATTGGCATGGATTTACAAGAATTTGAAATCTGCTTGGGTGAAAGCGTCGCCTTACAAGTCGGCAACCAACCTGCGAGCCTGGAGACTTACAATTACGAGTGGATTTACGCCTATGAGTGCACAGATCCCATGACGGGTGAACTTACGTTGTGTGAGGAAGTTGTCTCCTATGATCCTGCTTATGCGGCGAGTGATGACGGATTGTACACCGTGAACATTTCCATGGCGGCACCCTGCACATTCGACGCGACGAGTACTTATCTAGTGGTCACGGAAGTATGTGAGCTGTTCATTCCCAATGTTTTCTCTCCAGACCGACTCGGAAAGAACGATGCATTCCGAGTGGATGGGCTCAACGGTTACCCAAACAGCACCATTCGGGTTTACAACCGATGGGGACAATTGGTTTTCAGCCATGATGATTTCGGCAATTCGGCGGGTTGGGACCCCACACCGGAGGAGGCTGCCGAGGGCACTTATTTTTACGTATTGTCGATCAACCGAACAGGGAGTGACTTGGTGATCAAAGATGAAAATGGATTGACAGTCGATGACGGTCAAGGGCCATATTTGATCAGCGGTTCCTTTGCATTGGTGCGATGAGAGACTGAAGACAATTCAGTGAGAGCCAAAGATCCCTTGTTGGAGTTGGGCCAATTGGCCGAATCCTTGGTCGTTGAACGGGAAGAGGAAGAGCGGCGTTTGTCCGCATTGTTGGAACAAAAATCCTTGCGTTATCGAAGGGCAGACAGCCTGACTTGGTCACCGGTTGCTGTGTTATCAGTGGACTTCACTTTTGGTGGGCGTCCGAAGGTGGTCTTGGAATGTGGTCATGGTGGTGGCAAAGCAGGTGCTTTTCGGTCTGGTATGCCGGTCAGTTTTTACCAAGCGAATGAGGCCGGTCATCCAGCTCATGGTGCTGACTCTGTGCGACGGGGCCTGGTCCAAAAGGCGACGGCTACCACAGCACATGTCGTTTTGGATGGTGATCCATTGACCGCTGACGAGCAGCATGCACGATGGACGTTGGATGTTCGCCCCGATGACCGGACTTTTCGATTGATGGCCGAGGCGTTGAGCCATTGGATCAATGCCGATAATCCTGATGTCGTCGCTTTTCGTGATGCCCTGCTGAGGCCGGCCGATTCAACCGATGAGGTTCTTGAGAATGAAAATGTTCAAGCTGGACAGGCGGATTTGTTGATGACATTAAATGCAGAGCAAATTCAAGTTCTGATGCAGGCGTGGTCCCGCTCGCAACTCACGCTGCTCCATGGCCCGCCTGGCACAGGAAAAACCACGACGCTTGTGGCCATGGTCGCAGGATTCGCCCGGAATCGCGAGCGCGTTTTGGCCACTGCGCCTTCCAATTCGGCGGTTGATTTGTTGGCTTTGCGTTGCCAAGCGGCGGGATTGAATGTTGTCCGGATCGGTCATCCCATTCGGATCGAAGAAGCTGTTTTGGCCTCCTCCATCGAGTCCAAGGTGGAAGCCCATCCGGAATACAAGCAAGTCAAGGCCCTGAGAAAAAGAGCCCAAATAGCATGGCGTCAAGCAGATCGGTTTCGTAGAAATTTCGGTTCGGAAGAGCGCAGAGCAAGGCAAGAAGCCCGTCGTGAGGCCCGTGATCTGGAACGAGAAGCGGTTGAACTTGAGAGCCACTTGGCCGATCGGGTCTTGCGCTCAGCGGATGTGGTTTGTGCCACGTTGGCCGGATCGGCGGATCGGTTGCTGGCTGGGTTAACGTTCGATGTTGTTGTTGTGGATGAGGCGGGCCAGGCCATGGAACCCGCCACTTGGATTCCTTTGCAGAAGTCGATGCGGACTGTGATTGCAGGAGATCCAGAACAACTTCCTCCCGTGGTGAAATCGGAGCGCGCAAAGAAATTGGGGTTGGGTCAAAGCCTGCTTGAGAAGTTGCTCCGCCGGCATCAAGGTCTGCCACATGCCCACTTTCTGTCTACGCAGTATCGCATGCACAATGCCATCCAAGCGCCATCGAATGCATGGTTTTACGACCAGAAATTGCGGGCCCATGCCAGCGTCGCAGAACGGACTTTGTCTCCGGAGTTGTTGCCCTTTTTGTTCATTGACACGGCGGGAAGGGGATTCGATGAGAAAAGGGAAGCTGGTACGGAGAGCACCTGTAACCCCGATGAAGCGCAATTTGTATTGGATCGGGTTCGGGAATTGCATGAAGCACACCCAGAGGCTTCCATCGGTGTGGTGGCACCCTATGCCGCTCAGGTGCGGGTTCTCACGGAGGGCTGGGGTGGCCAGCGGCCCTCAGAAATTGACATTTCAACGGTTGATGGATTCCAAGGTCAAGAACGGGACATCATGATCCTGTCATTGACGCGTTCGAATGCGGAGGGTCAAATCGGATTTTTGAAGGAATATCGGAGAACGAATGTGGCCATGACGCGCGCACGCATGCATTTGTTGATCATCGGCGATGGAGCGACATTCGGAACAGATTCCTTCTATTTGAATCTGATTGAACGTGCTGAAGAGTCAGGCCATTACAAAAGCGCATGGGAATTTTGATTCCTTGTCGAGTCACTCAACTCAGGCGGACAGTGCAGGCTCCTCTACCGATGTGACCGCATGGTCAGGGGGGGGTGGAACTTGGCCCGCTGAAGTTTCTTCCAGGGGGAAAACTTCCGTGATTTTCTGAAATGTAATGGCAGGGATGACGTAACCGATTCCCACTTTCCTCATGTGACTGGCTACTTTGTCATAAGCATCCCGTACATCTAGGGCCGAAATGAGGAGGTATTGGTGGGTCTCTTTTTCAATGCCTTTTTGGTCATCAAACGTGGTCATGGCAATCTTGACCTTGAACCACTTGTCACAATCTTGAAATCGAATAACCTCAGCAATTGTGGACTTTGTGATTTGTGTGATTTCAAAGGGGCGAATGCCTTCGTCGTCACATATTTGGGTCATGCGGGTTTCCGCTTCGGTGTAGTTGTATGCATCCAGTACAAAGGCCTCGGTGGTTGTGACCTCAGCGCCATCCGCATCGTGTCGGGTGTATTTGACTTTGCAAGTGAACCAATGTTTAGTCATGCCACGAAGGTAAGCTTGGTCAGGTGGATTTAAGAGCTGGGGTGGCGATGGATTTGGTCCATGATCTGGTAGGCCAAGTCCAGCGCTTTGACGCCATCTTCCAACGGCACTGGCGGTTGGACACCCTGTTCAATGGCCCGGATGAAAGCAGAAAGTTCTTCTTGGATTGCATTTGTCGGCGTCACAACGATGGGTTCGAATTGAACATGTTTCATTCCGCCATCCCCTGTTTCCAAGTTGTATCCACCCGTTTGATGACCTTCACCCATCCGGAGAACTGAGGCTTTTTTGTCGAGAAAATCCATGGTGATATAGGTCTCTGGTTGAAAAACCCGCATTTTCCGCAGTTTTTGAAGACTGATGCGGCTCGCCGTCAGATTGGCCACACATCCGTTGTTGAAAGCGATTCGTGCATTTGCAATATCTGGTGTTGCGGAAATCACTGCAGCACCAGTGGCACGGACTTCTGAAACTTCAGCAGGAACCAAACTGAGAATCACGTCCAAATCGTGAATCATCAAATCCAGCACAACAGGCACATCGGTCCCACGTGGTTGAAACGGACTCAACCTGTGGGCTTCAATGAACTTTGGTTCTTTGATGCGTGGTGCAACTGCTTGGAGAGCAGGGTTGAAGCGTTCAACGTGCCCGACTTGGACCTGGCAGCCAGTGGTAGCCGCTAGGTTTCTGAGAGCGATCCCCTCTTCCAGCGTATGGGTCACAGGCTTCTCAATAAAAACATGTTTGCCCGCGGTCAGAGCTGCTTCTGCACAGGAGAAATGATTCACAGTCGGGGTGACGATGTCCACAACTTGAACGGCACCGATCAGTTCATTGACGGAGTCGAATGCGCGAATTTGAAACCGCTCCGCAGCCTCCTGGGAACAAGTCGGATCAGGATCGTGGAATCCGACAAGTTCGATTTGGTCTGACAAACTTTCCAAGCACGCCAAATGGATTTTGCCCAAATGCCCTGCGCCCAAAACACCCATTTTCAACATGGTGGAAAGTTACATCGCTCCGCCTATCTTCACCCACAGGATGATTCGCGATGACTACAGACACAAAGGGTTGAGACGCAATATGTTGCAAGAATTGCGTGAGATGGGCATTCAAGACGAATCAGTCTTGCAAGCCATGGATGCGATTCCGCGACATGCTTTTTTGGATCCTGCATTTGTAGAACATGCATACCGCAATAAGGCCTTCCAAATTGGTGCAGGCCAGACGATTTCTCGGCCTCATACTGTGGCGCGGCAAACGGAACTTCTTGCCCAAGTGCTTCCCTCGGTACGACCCAAGGTGCTGGAAATTGGAACCGGAAGTGGTTATCAGTGTGCTGTGCTCTGTGCCATGGGTTACAAGGTTTTCAGCATTGAACGCCAGCGGGAATTGTTTGACAAAACCGGTCCTTTGTTGAACCAACTAGGGTTCAAACCTCACTTGTTTTATGGGGATGGTTACAAAGGCAAACCCACAATGGGTCCTTTCCATGGAATCATAGTGACATGCGGGGCACCCACTGTCCCGGATGCTTTGCTGAAACAGCTCGCCATCGGCGGACGATTGGTCATTCCAGTGGGGGAGGGAGAGACCCAAGAAATGTTCACTTTTGATCGATTGTCCGCCAACGAGTTTGCTCGCGCGGACCATGGTGCATTTGCCTTTGTGCCCATGCTGGAACGCAGGGCAGCCAAAGCACCTTAAGGATCGAAATCACCGGGCGCAGCGCACACACGTCGTGGCACCTGGCATCAGAAGGATGCGCCCAGTAGGGATGGATTCACCGCATCGAACACATTTGCCAAATCGGTCTTCATTCAGCCGGCCCATGGCACGTTCCAATTCGGCCATTTGTTTTTCTGCCTGGCGCAAAGCGGCCTCGTTGACACTTTTGTTGTTAATGGCATCCATACGGCTGACACGTCCAATGGCGTTTTCGGGAGCAATCGGGCGTGTGAGTTCTCGATATTCCGAAATGCGCTCTTGAAGTTGTGCTTGCTTGGCGATGATTTTGGCGCGAATCTCTTTCCGTTCTTCTTCCGTCATTTCCTTGCAAATTACTGCATTATCGGATCTTCATGATTCAAGCTTTTGTCTAATTTCGCGCCATGAAATTTTTCATTGACACGGCGAATTTGGACGCCATCAAAGAGGCGGAGAGCCTTGGAATTTTGGATGGAGTAACGACCAACCCATCATTGATGGCGAAGGAAGGCATCAAAGGTGAGGCCTCGGTGCGGGCACACTACACGGCAATTTGCGAAGTCGTCGATGGCGATGTGAGTGCCGAGGTGATTGCCACGGACTTCGCTGGCATGGTGAGTGAAGGGGAATCTTTGGCGACTCTGCATGAGAACATCGTGGTCAAAGTACCTTGTACTGTTGACGGCATCCGCGCCATCAGGCATTTCACCGATCATGGGATACGGACCAATTGCACCTTGATTTTCAGTGCAGGTCAGGCGCTGATGGCGGCCAAAGCAGGAGCGGCCTATGTTTCCCCATTCATTGGTCGATTGGATGACATCAGTTCAGATGGTCTCCAGCTCATTGAACGCATTCGCACTGTTTTTGACAACTACGATTTTGGCACAGAAATTCTAGCGGCCAGTGTGCGTCATCCGATGCACATCATCGAATGTGCTGAAATTGGTGCCGACGTGATGACGGGTCCCTTGGATGCCATTTTGGGCTTGCTGAAGCACCCATTGACAGACAAGGGATTGGAGCAATTTCTAGCGGATCACGCACGCGTGAATGCTTGAGTCTGCTGGCGCTTTCTGGTCATGCTGATTTCCATTCATCCTGAGAATCCGGATCCACGTCGGGTCCGGAAAGTTTGCGAGTTGCTGGACCGTGATGGCGTGATGATTGTTCCCACGGACACAGTGTATGCCTTCGCCTGCAAATTGGGGTCGTCCAAAGGGCTGGATGCATTGGCCAAACTCAAAGGTGTAAAAGCAGAAAAGGCCCAATTCAGTTTGGTTTGCAAAGATTTGAGTGAGCTATCGGCGTATACAAAACCGCTGGCCAATGAGGTTTTCAAAATGATGCGAAGAGCGCTTCCGGGGCCATATACCTTCATTTTGGAAGCTTCCAGTCAAGTGCCCAAATGGTTCAAGGGCAAAAAGAAGACCATTGGCATTCGTGTCCCCAATCATGGAGCCACCTTGGCCATTGTCGAAACCTTGGGGCGTCCACTTCTTGTGACTTCTGTTCACGATGATGACGAGATTATGGAATACACGACCGACCCCGAGTTGATTCATGAACGTTGGGGTGAACGTTGCGATGGGGTGGTCGATGGTGACATCGGGCACTTGGAGCCTTCCACAGTTATCGATTGTTCAGATGGCATCCCTGAAGTCATTCGGGAAGGGTTGGGGTCAGTTGACGCCTTGTTTTGAGTGTCTGGTAGGATACAGGACAGATGAATCGCCAGCATTGTGGACAAATCGAGTCGATTGTGGATATCCCGTCATACGAAAATGGTCCTCAACGCGTTTTCACATTGTCCGCTTTTGCTTTTCGGCGGGAGGGGGGCGCCAACCGAAACATGATTCACAACGTTTCCTTCTTGCGAGATTGCCGCATGCCTGGGTCATGGATGTCCATCCTCCTGTTGATTTCCTTGGCGGGCTGCAATCTTCAAACAGATGAATTGCCGCACATGATCCATGTGCCTTCCATTGCATTGGAAACTTCACAGCTGGAAGGCACTCAATCTGCCCGCATCGAAGACGTGTGGGTCTACACAGAAACAGATGTATATGGGGCATTCCCTCTGCCGGCGGATATCCCTTGGCCCATGACAAAAGGTCCTGCCACGCTGCGATTTTTGCCCGGTATACGGGCGAATGGTGTTTCAGCTACCCGCCAACCCTACCCTTTCTTTGAGACATTGGAATGGGATTTGGTTCCAGAACCGGGTGGCCGAGATACCGTCATTTGGACGACAACTTATAATGATTTTGCGCAGGTTTCCGTCGTAGAAGATTTCGAACTGGCCAACCGTTTCTCAGAATCCATCACGAGCACATCAGAGATTCATCGGGTGACCGAACCCGAATGGGTGTTCGAAGGCGAAGCCTCCGGACGGGCTGAGTTGACACCCACGGAAGCCTTATTGGTTGCAGCAACAAATGAGCAACAATTGGAATTGAATAGTGAAGGTCCGGTGTGGTTGGAAATGGATTTTAGCTGCAATCAGGTTTTTGCGATTGGGTTGGAGGCGCACAATTTGGTGGAAGTCACACGGACGCCCATTTTGGTTCTGAATCCCACAGGAACGGAGTGGAAGAAAATTTACCTGGATCTGGGGCCGGTCGTTCGCAGTTCGACTTCGGCTGCATGGTTTGAGATTTCTTTGGACGCCAATTACGACGGCAGTGTGGATACCGCTTGGTTGGCCTTGGACAACTTGAAAATCGTTCAATACGAATGAATGCAAGGTTGCTCATCTTGGGATATTTGGTCTGCGACTGGATGGCAGCCGCTGCTTCATGGAGTTTGCTGTATTCATATCGAAAATTGTATGTCGAACCAGAGGTGTTGGGGAGTCCTGTTTCTTTGGAGTGGTCAGAACGGTTTTCCTTGGGTTTGACCTTGGTCCCGTTGTTTTGGTTGTCCATGTATGCTTTGGCGGGGATGTACGCCCGACCCTTGAAGCGGGATCGCATTTCAGAGTTGGGACAGGTTTTGTGGACCACTTTGTTGGGGGGAGTGATCTTGTTTTTCGCCCTTTTGTTGGATGACACCATCGGTCGATATCAACATTATTATGCAACGCTTGCGGTGATGGTCAGCTCCCATTACGTTTTGACTTTGACCGGTCGGATGATCATCACGACGCGCACGGTGCGGAAAATTCACCGGGGCATTTGGAGCTTCCCGACATTGGTTGTCGGTGGAAATGGCCGTGCGCTCGCGATGGTCGAAGAAATGGAAACCCTTCGAAAGCAGCCGGGTTTCCGCTTCATTGGATTCGTACAGGCCAATGGATCCGATACAGATTTGTCCCAGAAAATGCCTCAATTGGGTCATGTCAGCCATTTGCGTGAGGTCATTCTGAAACATGACATTGAAGAGGTAATCATTGCCATCGGAAGTTCAGACCATGACATTTTGGAACATATCCTCAATCAAATTGAAGGCACAAATACCACCATACGCATCAGTCCAGACATTTACGACATCCTGAGTGGATCCGTGCGCATGTCCAGCATCTATGGGGCGCCATTGATGGAAATTGATCAACGCTTGATGCCACAATGGCAATGGGTGATCAAGAGAATCATGGATTATGTGATTTCTTCTGTTGCATTGTTGTTGCTTTCTCCTGTTTTCGTGGCCATTTCTCTTGCGGTCAAGCAATCCTCACCAGGTCCTGTTTTTTATCGGCAGGAGAGAATAGGCCTTTATGGCAATCCATTTGACATCATCAAGTTTCGCACAATGGTGCAGGATGCTGAATCAGCAGGTCCTCAATTGAGCAGTGAGGATGATCCACGAATCACCAAAGTCGGTCGATTTTTGCGCAAGTCCCGCTTGGATGAACTGCCTCAATTTTTGAATGTCATGTGGGGCGACATGTCTTTGGTGGGGCCCCGACCTGAACGGGCCCACTTCATTCGGTTGATACAAGAACGCGCACCGCATTACAGTCATTTGAGCAAAGTGAGGCCAGGCATCACTTCTTGGGGGCAAGTCAAGTATGGCTATGCTGAAAATGTAGATCAGATGGTGGCTCGGCTGCGATTTGATCTGATTTACATTGAAAACATGAGCATTGCCTTGGACCTCAAGATTTTGGCATATACGGTGTTGACTGTATTGCGGGGGCGTGGGAAGTAGACCTCATCTAAACATAAACACGATTCATCGATATTTGTGTCATGCTCGCGCGTGACTGTGCCCCATTTCATTTCCATCGGACGTGCTTTGTACATGTGGGACTTCTTGGGCTGTGCTTTGTTTTTGGTTGTCTGCAGATGTTGGGACAAGCAAATGCTGGAACAGTGGCGATGGAAAATGTAGGCTTGCTTTTGGAAGGAGCCATTGTCGTGGAGTTGCCCGAGGTCAATTTGTCGGATTCGCCCAAAACCTTGAAGAAAAAGCTGGAACGAGTTGTTGGAGATGTGTGGTCGCTGGCCGGTCTCCAAGTGCCTTCGGATTTTCAAGGTTTTTCCGATGAGGTTGAGGCATTGCTTCGGGATATCGATGAGTTGGATTTGCGTGACGCGCAGCGTTTGGGTGGGCGATTGGAGGGGTTGTCCACTGAAGATCGATTGTATTGGCTCATTCAGTCGCGGTTGGAAGAGGTCAAATTGCAAGTGGCTGTTGAGATGGGGTTTTTTGCCAATGCACGATTGCGTGAGGATCTCTTCGATCAGTCCGAAACAGATGGCGTTCCCTGGACGGAAGACGAGCTTGCTGAGAGAATCGCCGAATGGAGTCAATTTGACCCGAATGCACCGCTGCCTGCGATTCCATTTCCCGATTGGTCAGGTCAAAATCCGACAGACCATTCGGCTTTGCCCGGTCGCTCAGTTTCAACCGAGACAGGAATGGAATCGAATCAGGCCCTTTTGGAACGCATTGTCTTCCTTTTGGAGACTCATGATGCCCGCATACGGGCATTGGAAATGGAGGGAGTCAGAAATGCAGATGGGACTGGTCGTGGAACCAATCGTTTTTCAGACTTCCAAGGTTCAAAAGGTCTCCGTCCCCCGTCAGAAGTGCCGGCTTTGGCGTCCATTGGCTTGCCCGATGCCTTTGACATTCGGTTTGGTCCGGGTTCGGCCAGTTTGGGACTGAATGCCCAAATGCAACTCAGCGAGGTCATGGAATTGATGGGCCGGTATCCTGAACTTCGGGTGGTCTGTACAGGCCACACGGATTCTGAAGGTGACCGAATTTCCAATGTTCAACTTTCAAAACGCCGAGCGCAAGTAACCAGGTCTTACTTGTTGCAGAGCGGAGTTCAACCGGAAAGGGTGTTGATGAATTTTTTCGGGGAGGATCGCTCCATGGGTGCAGGTGCTGCCGACCGTCGCGTTGAAGTGGCATTTTTTGCAAATTGAGCATGAACAGCCTCAAATTTGTTCCATGAAAATCATTTGCATTGGTCGAAATTACGCGAATCATGCCGCCGAATTGGGCAATGCCGTTCCCAATTCTCCCCTGTTTTTTCTCAAACCTGACAGTGCTGTTTTGATGCATAGACATCCATTTTATCTTCCGGATTGGACGGAAGATGTCCATCATGAGGTTGAGTTGTTGGTGAAAATTTCGAAGGTGGGCAAGTGCATTGCGCCTGAATTTGCGCATCGTTATTTTGACGAGGTGTCGCTGGGAATCGATTTTACGGCACGAGATGTGCAGACCGAATGCAAAGCGAATGGCCATCCATGGGAACGGGCGAAAGCCTTCGACGGTTCGGCCGTCATTTCACGGCAATGGGTTCCATTGCAACAATTGGGGGGCGATGTTCAAGATTTGGCTTTTTCCATGCAGAAGAATGGCCAAGTCGTTCAGGAGGGGCACTCGAAAAACATGATTTTCTCGGTCAAAGAACTGATTGCTTGCGTTTCACAATACATGACCTTGAAGGTGGGGGATGTTCTATTCACAGGAACGCCCGCAGGTGTCGGCCGCGTGCAGTCGGGAGATGTGCTCACCGGGACACTCTGCGGGAGGTCCATGTTTGAAGTTCACATTCGATGATGAATTGGGTGCGAATTCAGAACCTCATCGACGGATGACGAGACAAGATTCATCCGCCAAACGTTCTCGAAATACAACTTCATTCTCAAAGACATCCAAAACTTGTGGAACCGTTTTGTCAAGGTCGCCTTTGAGCAATCGCTTGGACAACGTGTTCAGGACTTGTTTTTGAATGACACGCTTGAGCGGACGCGCCCCATACGCCAAACTGTACCCTTGTTCGCTGAGCCATTTCAAGGCCTCATCTGAAACGCAGAGCTCCATGCCAGCATGTTCCAAACGATCATGCAGTCCCTGCAATTGAATTTTGACAATGTCATCCAGATGCTCCCGACCCAAAGGCTGGAAAACGATGACATCGTCGATTCGGTTCAGGAATTCTGGTCGAACGGTTTGTCGTAATGCTTCCATGGCATCCATTTGCATGTTGGCGAAAACATCTGCGCTCATGCGGCCATCGGCTTCCTCAAACCGCTCCTGAATGCGGTCCGATCCGGCATTCGAGGTCATGATGACAATGGTGTTCCGGAAATTGACTGTTCGGCCCTTGCCATCTGTTAATCGTCCATCATCCAATACTTGCAAGAGGATGTTGAAGACATCAGGGTGAGCTTTTTCAATCTCGTCAAGCAGAATTACTGAATAGGGTTTTCTGCGAACGGCTTCTGTCAGTTGGCCACCTTCATCATGACCGATGTAACCCGGAGGAGCGCCTACCAAACGACTGACGGCATGGGCCTCTTGAAATTCACTCATGTCGATTCGGGTCATTGCATTTTCATCATTGAACAAAGCTTCGCTCAAGGCTTTGGCCAACTCGGTTTTGCCAACCCCAGTGGTGCCCAAAAACAAAAAACTGCCCACGGGTCGATTGGCATCGGCCAAACCCGATCGGGAAACCCTGACGGCATTGGAAACGGAGTTGACCGCGGCAGGTTGTCCCACCACACGCTTGGCAAGCTGGCTTTCCAACCGCAACAACTTTTCCCGTTCACTCTCAATCATTCTCGCGACGGGGATGCCAGTCCAATGGGCAACGACTGCTGCGATTTCGGAGGCGTTTACTTCCTCATTGATGAGCTTGTCACCCATTTGCATATCGCTCATTCGGGCTTTGCCGGATTCCATGAGCCGTTCTGCTTCCTTGATGTGGCCATATCGTATTTCTGCAACAGCGGCATAGTCACCCTCTCTTTCGGCCCTTTCAGCTTCCAGACGCAGCTGTTCAATGCGTGTCTTCTGAGCTGCAATTTCATCTGCAATTTCCTTTTCGCTTTGCCATTGGGCTTGCAGCCGGTCTCGCTCCTCCTGTAAATTGGCCAGGGTCACGCCCAGTTCCGCATCTTTGACTGTGTCCTGTTCTCGTTGAATGGCCGCGCGCTCAATCTCAATTTGTTGGATTCTTCGGTCCAATTCATCGAGTTCAGCGGGTTTGGAGTTCATCTCTAGACGAAGTTTTGAAGCGGCCTCATCCATTAGATCAATGGCTTTGTCGGGCAAGAACCGTTCGCTGATGTAACGGGTGGACAAATCCACTGCAGCCAAAATCGCCTCATCCTTGATAACCACTTGGTGGTGTTGTTCATATTTTTCCTTGATTCCGCGAAGGATGGATACGGCAGCTTCTCGATCGGGCTCTTCGACAAGGACTTGCTGAAAGCGCCTTTCCAACGCCTTGTCCTTTTCAAAATGTTTTTGGTATTCGGACAACGTTGTGGCCCCAATGGCGCGCAGTTCACCCCTGGCAAGGGCGGGTTTGAGAATGTTGGCGGCATCCATGGCGCCTTCTCCGGCCCCAGCTCCGACAAGGGTATGGATTTCATCAATGAACAAGATGACATCACCTTCTGCATTTTGCACTTCCTTGACCACAGCCTTGAGGCGCTCCTCAAATTCACCCTTGTACTTGGCACCTGCAATCAGGGCCCCCATATCTAGACTGTGAATGACCTTATTCAACAGGTTTTCGGGAACATCCCCACTGACAATGCGGTGTGCAATGCCCTCTGCAATTGCAGTTTTTCCTACCCCTGGCTCACCAATGAGGATGGGGTTGTTTTTGGTTCTGCGACTCAAGATTTGAAGAACCCTTCTGATTTCTTCATCCCGACCAATGACAGGATCGAGCTTGCCATCGTGTACTTCGGCATTCAGATTGCGGGCATATTTGCTCAAGGCATCATAGGTGGATTCGGCGCTGGAGCTTGTTGTTTTTTCGCCCTTGCGAAGTTCTTTTATGGCTTGGTTCAATCCCTCAGCTGATGCACCGGCGTCTTTTAGCAATTGAGCGGTGCTGTCAGTTGCATCGAGCAGCGATTCCAATAGCCGGTCGCTGGCCACAAAATCATCGCCTGATTTTCGAGCCCTTGCAACAGCGCGTTGCAAAACCTGCGCAGCCGTGCGTGACCAATTGGCTTCGGCGCTGTCTGAAACAGGAAGCCGTTCGATCATGCGGGTGACCGTGGTTTTCAAAGCAGGCACAGCCACATTCATGCGGCCCAGAATCCCTGGGATAACCGGGTCATCCACATGCAACATGGCATATAACAGGTGCAGGGTGTCAATGGTGGGGTGCTTTGCCCCGAGCGCCTCCTGCTGCGCTCTGGAGATGATCTCCTGGCTTTTCAGCGTAAATGCATTCGCGTCCATGATTCATTTTTTCGAAGGAGGTCACAAGGAGCAATCCAAACGGGTCTGAACAGACATTTTGGCGTGTTGCATCGGGAAAACCAGACAAATCGGCAGTTCTAAGCGCAATATCTTTGTGCCATGCACGTGGTTTTCATTGGACTGGCCGGAGCTGGCAAGTCGACTTGGGGGCGTGAATTGGCCCGCTTGTTGGTCTGTCCATTTGCCGATTTGGATTTGCTGGTGGAGCATGCCCTGCAACAATCCATTTCGGAATTGTTCTCAGCTGGTCAAGCAGAAAAGTTCCGCAGGATGGAAGCTCAGATTTTGGGTACAATGTTGGACGATGATGATCCTGGGGTGATGGCCACAGGTGGAGGTGCCCCCATGTTCAACGGGAATGATGCCCTTTGGCATCGAGCGCATGTGATTTGGTTGAATCCGCCACTGAAGGCAGTGATTCAACGACTGGAAAAGGAGTGGCATCAACGTCCCTTGTTGTCCAAAAGGGGAGCAGACCATTGGCAAACTGAATTGACCCAACAACTCGAGTCGAGGAAGAGCCGATACATGGAGTTGGCTGATGAGGTTTGGCCAGAAGCGTCAGCTGAGGCTTTGCATGCGCGATGTGAAGCCTTCTCCGCACACTGGGCTTCGAGATTTCGATAAAGTTCAGGACAAGTAAGCGGCTTCTTCCCCGTCATTCAAGACGACTTCAATGTGCTCTTTGAGGTTGGTTGAAAGGGTCAGGCCACAGAAATCTGCCCGAATCGGGAAAGAACGATGGAAACGATCGATGAGCACGGCTGTGCGCAGTTCGCGTGGCGAAAAGTCCAAAACAGATTTGACAGCGTGAATCAAGGTGCGTCCAGAATTCAGGACATCATCTACCAAAATTGCGGGTTGACCCGCGATGTCTTCAGGTTGGATACCTTCAAATTCAGTGGGGTGATTCAGCGGGAGATCCTTGTGCAATCGAATGGTTCCCAGGGGGAAATCTGCCGAACAAATGTCCGATAAGATGAGGGCCAGACGACGGGCGATTTCTTCGCCTCTTCCGACAACTCCTATGATCAAGACGACATCATCGTCAATGTGATGCTCGATGATTTCACGTGCAATGCGCTGGAGTTTGCGTTCGATTTGGAGTGCATCCAGGATGCGGGTTTTGGGTGCGTCAGCCATGGGAATGGATTTGGTCAAAAATGGCAACAGATTCGATGTGGGCGGTGTGTGGGAATTGGTCAACCAATTTGAATCGATTCAGCATGTAGCCGTGGGTTTTCAGGACTTGTATATCACGGGCTTGTGTTGCTGGATTGCATGAAACATAGACCAATCTTGGGGCGCCCAAACGAATGACTTTGCGAAGGGACTTGGGTGAAATCCCCGCACGTGGAGGATCGATGACCACAGCCCCAATTTTGCCCTTGTAATTTGGATGTTCCAGCAGGAATTTCCCCACATCTGCTGCATGGAAAGTCACACCTGTGGTTCCATTTCGTTCAGCACTGATTTGGGCATCGGCGATGGCGGACTCGACAATGTCAACGCCGACCACTTGCCGACGACAAGAGCGTGCAAGCAATTGAGCTATGGTCCCAGTGCCACAAAACAAGTCGAGAATGACTTCGTTGGACCCGAGTTGGTCCGCTTCGACAGCCGCCAAAACCTCGGCATAAAGTCGCTGTGCGCTTCCAGGGTTGGTCTGGAAAAAGCTGGACATGGAGATGTCAAAGGACAAACCATGTAGAACTTCTGTGACCCTTTCGTGTCCCTCGAGACATTTGGCTTCTCCGGCTCGGGCTTCAACGCGTTCTCCCTTGTCGTCATTGATGGTGTGCAGGATTCCTGCAATCCGATTGGACCCAAAAAGAGCATGAATTTGTCCTCTGAAATCTTCAGCATTGAACTCGGACAACCCGTCAGAAGAAGTGACCAAGTTCACGAGCAATTTGTCCTCCGCAAAGCTCTTTCGAATCACGAGAAACCGATAGAAGCCTTCCCGCCTGGGTGGATGCCAGGGGGAAAGACCGGTCTTTTTGAACCATTCTCTGAGTTGATGCAAATTGGATTCCACTTGTGCGTCAAACAACCCAGAATCGGCATCCAGATTTTCTACGGACCACCAGGTGCCACGCCGTTTGAATCCCAGTCCAAAACCATCAATGTTCTCGCCTGACTCGGCATCGTGAATGATGGCAGAAAAACTATATTCCATCTTGTTGCGGTAATGCCAACATGTCGGTGATGTGACGAAACCATCGAAACGTTCGAGCGCATCATCGACCCCACCAATTTTTTCGAACAAGTCAAGGGTCGTTTGTTTCTTGAATGCATGTTGCTTCTCAATCGGCAGATGTGCGTAGGGAGCTCCTGGAATCTCTTGGTAAGGAATGGAAACTTCATCAGGAGAACGATCCAAAACATCTACCAAACGACATTCGGCAAAGCGGTTTTTGCACTTGGTGACCTGTGCTTTTACCCGCTGACCTGGAAGGCTATTCTGCACGAAAATTGAAAAAGCTCCACTTTCCGTTGGGATTTTGGCAATGCCCTTTCCGCCAAAGGCGTAGTCGGTGATTGTCAATTCCAGCATTTCGCCCTTGCGATATCTCAGTTGTCTGCCCACAGCACACAAAGGTAGTTTCCGTGGGGTATCTTGCGACCATGACTCGGAGCGGATTCCTTTCATTGCTTGCATGGGTTGTCGCCATGAACTTGGCTACAGGTCTCGAAGCCCAGATGCCTTTGTCAGTGGCCACTTACAATATTCGTTATGACAACCCCAAGGACACCATCAAGTGGTCTGAAAGAACCCAAGAAGTGGCAAACGCTGTGCGTTACAATGACATTGTAGGCCTGCAAGAGGTGTTGCCAAATCAATGGGCTGATCTCCGGCCTTTGTTTCCTTTTCATGACAGCTATGGTGTGGGCAGGGATGCGGATGGTGGGGGAGAGGCTTGTCCAATTTTTTATGATCGTGAGAGGTTTGATTTCCTCCATGGAGAAGTCCGATGGCTCGCGGAATCTGATTGGGCTTTACCAGGAAAAATCGGTTGGGATGCCGACCTTCCTCGCATTGCAACCATTGTGCTCTTGTACGATCGGAAATCGGGCAAGCAGGTTCGAATTTTCAATGTGCATTTGTCGCATGTGGGTGAGTTGGCCAGGGCGGGTGCTTTGGGACTTCTCAGTGGTTGGGCGGGTCACCCCGAAGATGACGCGATCCATGTGTTGCTTGGAGACTTCAATATGACTGCCGAAACGGTTGAAATACAAGAAATGATTGAACGTACAGAATTTAAAGACGTTTACACCTCCGCCGCATTTCGTTGTCGACAACACTACGGCACTTACACCACGTTTTTGCCGGAAAGAGCGGTTTTGGCTGAACGAATTGATCACATTTTTGTACGTGGTGCTACCGTGGAGTGGACATGTGCAGAAGAAGTGATCAAATACGGTTTGTTCGTTTCTGACCACATGCCTGTTCATGCTGAATTGTCTTTGGAATGAAGACCAAATCAATCGCCTTGTGGTTGGGGCCGGCTCTGTTTGTGTTGGTTGGGTTGAGTTCTGATTTGTTGGGCTTGTCATCTGCAGCTTCTGCTGTTTTGGCCTGTGCGACTTGGATTTTGATTTGGTGGATTTCGGAGGCGGTGCCCATCGCTGTCACATCACTGTTGCCGATTGTATTGTTTCCTTTCACCAAGGTGTTGGATTTGAAGTCCATTACGGCTTTGTATGGATCGCACTATGTCTTTTTGTTTATGGGCGGATTCTTGGTGGCAATCGCTCTCGAACGTGTGAATTTGCATCGAAGGCTGGCTTTGTTGCTGCTGTCGCGTGTAGGTTCCAGACCTGCTCGCATTGTTCTGGGATTTATGCTGGCCACTGCTTTGCTGAGCATGTGGATTTCAAATACGGCAACCACTTTGATGATGCTCCCCATTGCCTGGAGCGTGATTGGGTCATTTTCAGAAAAAAACACCGCTTTCACAAGTTCCTTGTTATTGGGTACGGCATATGCGGCCAACATCGGAGGGATGTCGACCTTGGTGGGCACCCCTCCAAACATTGCTTTGGCGGGTTTATTGTTGGAACATTCCGGAGTGACCCTTGGCTTTTTCGAGTGGTTTAAGTTGACAGCACCCCTGGCCGTTTTGTTGCTGTTTTCCACCTATCTGCTGCTCGTCCATGTGATGCATCCACTGAAGGCCATGCAGGGCCCTGCCCATGACGATTGGATTCAGGAATCACTGAAATCATTGGGGCCTTGGCGATCTGCAGAACGGCGTGTTGGGGTTGTTTTTTCGATGCTGGCCTCGGCCTGGATGACCCGCGGAGTGTGGAATGACTGGCTGGGCGGTTTGGTTTCAGATACGGGGCTGGCCATGATGGCAGGGATTGCTTTGTTTTTGATTCCTGAAGAGGGCAGAAGTGCCTCCGGCCGACGTTTGTTGGAATGGGAAGATACCGCCAAGCTGCCATGGAATATTCTGCTGCTCTTTGGCGGAGGATTGGCGCTCGCCGCTGGATTGCAGGAGGCAGGAATTCTGCAGACATTGGTGGAAAGACTCTCCTGGTTTCAGGGCAATTCATGGCATGTTTTGTTGCTGGTCTTGATCTCCCTTTCGTTGTTGTTGACAGAGGTCATGAGCAACTTGGCATTGACCGTTGTGATGGTTCCCATTGTCGCCGTTTTGGCGTTGAACATGGGCGTAGAGCCTTGGGCATTGGCCATCCCCATCACCTGGGCTAGCAGTTGTGCATTCATGTTGCCCATGGCCACACCCCCCAACGCCATTATATTTGGAAGCCAAGCATTTCCCATGTCCACCATGGTCCGCAGCGGAATTGTATTGAACATTGTGGCCATTGGCTGGATTCAATTGTGGTCTACGTTTGTGCTTCCCTGGTTCGATTTCTCATGAACATACACATCATCAACGGACCCAATCTGAATTTGGTGGGCCAACGCGAAACGAGCACCTATGGGGAAGTATCTCTACATGATGCATGCAATGCGTGGAAACGAAAATTTCATGGGTTGACATTGCACTGTCATTTTTCCAATCAAGAAGGAGATCTGATTGATTGGTTGCATGAACATGGTTTTGATGCAGATGGCATCATCCTGAATCCAGGAGGTTATACACACACAAGTGTTGCTCTTCGGGATGCTGTGGCTGCGATTTCGAGCCCAGTAATTGAGGTGCATATTTCGAATCCGCAAAGCAGAGAGGCCTTTCGCCATCAATCTTTGATTGCGCCAGTGGCCAAGGGCACCATTTCTGGTTTGGGCCTGGTCGGATACGAATTGGCTTTGCGTTGGTTTGCGGAGCGGTGAAAAGGATCATTCAATGATGATTAATGGGGTATGGAAATGACACATTTCCCCGGTCTCCTTGTGTTCAATCGAACCGATATAAACGCCTGATGACAAATGTGATAGGTTCAATTGGTTCCATGGTGTATCAGCGGTTTCGACCGTTTTTCCATGTGAATCAAATAGCCGAAAACGGAAACTTTGATTCTTCATGGGAAGACCCAAAATGCTTGCGTTTCCTGTGGTTGGATTGGGATGCCAAATCACTTCGGAGCAATCCCAATTCGATTTGGATTTGACAATTCCATCTTCTTCTTGTGATGGACCATTTGTTGATGCGCCACATAGCCGCTGTTGACTGGGTTCTTCATCCATGACCAAAATCGGTGAACCTGAAAATTCTGGGTTGCAAGCCGTCCAATCAAAACCGGGGACCCAGAGCCCATTGGGTGAACCCGATGGAGGCCAGATGTTCTCGTGGGCTGCGTGTGGTGCAGGCAAGTTGCCGGGCCCCATCTGCGCCCAAACTGTGCCCATTCCCAATGCTACAGAAATCCATTGAAATTCATTTTGTCCCCCTTCGAGCATCGGAAGGGGGGAATTCAAGCATCGCCAAACGATTTCATTTTGCGAAAAGGCATTGCTACCCCCCCAAGGGCCGTTGAGGATCCACTGTCCTCCATCTTCTGCGAGCAAGACGTTTTCGAAGTGGTCGAGTTCATTGCACTTGAGGTATGCGGTACTTTCCATGCATCGAAGTCCCATTCGATGACCAGACATTTGGTTTTCGAGCATTCTCCACTCGGGACAATGACTGACATCAACCAATGGACGTTGGTCGTCGTGGCCTTCCATCCAAATGTTGTTGGACATCGACAGGCCCATGGAGGCGGAATCCCAAGTGAGGTGACTTCGAAAAAAGTGGGATTCGCTGAATTGGCCGCCACCACCAGAAAAGTCCATTTTGACATCAGACCATTGTGAAAAAAGGCTGCGAAAAGCACTGGGTTGACTGAAGAGCCCTGTCCATTGTGTGTTGACGATTTCCGAGTGGTGCAGACGACCTCGCGCACTCAGGTGAATCAACGGAATTTGATTTTCAATCGCATTTTCCTGTCCAACAATCCGACAATTTTGCCAATGAGCAGCACATTGTCCAAAATTGATGGTTGAAGATTCAGCCAGCATAGTGGTTCCATTGGACCAGTTCAGTAATCCAGTTCCCGAAAATTGAAGGGAGCCCATCTGGAAGATTTCAAGGAAATGTTCTTCAGGTGTCGCATTGCCGTTCCAATTGAGTTCGCTGTTTGTCGACATTGTGCAATGGGCATTCCAAATTTGCACCTTCCCATCATACATTTCCCATTGGACTTGGGCATTTGGTGACAGCGTTATCGTGCCGTCATGAATGAGCAGATCACCCTGGAAATAAGCCTGGGAACCCTCCTCCCAAATGATTTGGGCGCCCGATTCCATAATCAGTTGGGATCCCAAACCAATGTGCAGCTGAGCCCCTTCATTGATGACCAATGTTTGGCCGGATTCCAAGAACAACTTGCCAGGGTGATTGCCATTGACGTCGCCAATCCTGACTATGGAATCGATTTCAATCCAATCTGTACAAGGAGCTAAGCGAACCTCGAATACAGGGGTAGGTGAGCCAACCTGATTGCTGCCCGTGTCCCCGATGATCAGCGAATTGATGTGTGTTGTGTCCAATGCGATGCGCTGATTCAATGGCCAATTGTGTCCAAAGATGGTCTGATTCAATGGCATGGCTTGGTCAATCCATTGGAGCAATTCACCTTCATGTTGCGTCAAATCACAATGCATCGCCGCACCCGAGAAGGCTGGCTCGGTATGAATCCAATGGAATGGAGAACTGCTGATGTCGCCAGTAAAAGGAACATGAAGCGCGGACGAGGTCGGGATGAACATGGTTTCGGCTTGACACGAGGTCACCGAAATACCACCAGCTTCAAGTGCGGATTGAAACGCTTCCAGATGTGCAGTTTTGCTGCCTGGCCAAGACTCTATAGACGGACTGTTCGAAGGTGCATGAGAAATCTGGCTAAATATCAATGGATCGCCCAACTCCCAGACCATGTTGGGCAATTGTGCGTCGAAAGTGACATGGGACATCGCGGTAGACATGCTGTGATCAGCATCACCTGGAAGGGCGTTTAGTTGAACGTGTGCGTACTCCCAACAAAAAAGAGACTCAGTGGCTTGGAGCAAAGGGCCGGGTAACGTTGGAAAGTCAATATTCGGATGGCTGTTCACCAAAGCTCCACAAATGGGTTGTTGTGGCAGTCCAAGTTCCGTCAGCTCATTTTGAAGCAAAGCATGAGGAACAGGCACCCCATTGGGTGTCAAAAACAAAAGTTGCTGGGCTGCTGGGGAGGACAAAGCCTCCGACAAAGCTTCCGCTTCAGCAGATATCCCTGAGAAGAAATCGATGGCCTGTAACAGCGACCATGGCAGATAAGCCCCTTGCATGGGACTGTCAAGTGCCACAAACAAACCGACGCAATGTGATTCACCATTCAATTCCATTTCACGCAGGGCCAAGTTGGCAATCACACCCCCCATGCTGGCACCGACCAATCGCAATGGGGCATTGGAGTCCTTGTACGTGTTGCAAATCAGGATGACTTCTTGCAGCAGTTTTGCATTTGCTTGAACCCCCAGGGTGCCATCTGCAAAATCCAAAAACACAACGTCCACGCCTCGATGATACAAGGAATCCAAGGTGCTGCGGTACGAATGGTCGCAATCCCAAAGGGTCTCCCAGTTTTGGTCCCCATGGCCGTGAACGGGGATGTGGTCATGAAGTTGAGGGTCAAACCCATCGCACAAAATCAAGGGCTGATCAAATGCGCCATCTGCACCCAAGCGAAGGAGTGCTGACCCAGTCACTGGGGTTCCATTGTGAAATGTGCCCATCCACCATGGATTCGTGGGCACTTCCACCGGCCAAACTGGCCAATCGGGGAGAGGCACGGGGCAAGTTTCACGGATTTTGAGGATGACTTCCCCAGATTGAACAGTTCCGTTTTGCAAATGCAATTCCAACTTGAATACACCTTGGGTTTCTCCATTGGGGTAAGGGTTCAGTAGAAATGGTTCATCCAATTCAATGATTGAGTCCACACCGTCTTGAATAAAATGAAGTGCATGACAACCAATGGAATCCCAAGTGGTGGGAATTGTTGAGGCGGGAACGACGGCCCATTGTTCGGTCTCGGTTCCACTTGCAATCCAATTGCGTGTTGCGCGAAGCACACAGATCTCTTCTGTGTTCGTCGAATTCCAATTCACTTCCATGGGAGAAGCCACATTTTCGTTCAGGGTTCCGGAAATGAGTGCGAAAGTCATGGCACCAGCCTGTTGTTGCCAAGCATCACCCAGAGACATGAGAGAATCTTGGGTCAGTGTGGGTGCATCGAGAACATAATGCACTTGCCTGGCTTCAGCAGATTCTAGACTAGGTAAGTCCGTTTGGGCTGTTGCTGTTGACCAAGGCCCGAAGTCGGCGAGGATTCCGATGGCCCAACATGCCAAGGGAATCAAAACGTTTATTTTTCTTCTCATTCAATTGTTTTTAGGGGTTGTTGATGGTCCATTCAATGGCATCGGGCCAACGGCTGTTTAATGGAAGTGAATCCCGCCAGAGGCCACGTTTTGGCACCGGGTCATTGAGTGTGGGTAAATCCATCCAGATGTTGATGCTAGATTGATAACTCCAGTAAAGAATTGGAGGGTCTTCGGCCAACCATTGGACCTCCCCCAGCTGAGACCATCCCAAAGAATCGGCCCAAACGGGTGTGCTTTGACCAATCCAACCTGTTGGAAACGAATGACCGGGCTTGAGGTGCAGGCGGATGGGTTTCGGAAGGGTCACAGGGTGCAGTCTTTCGGATGAGGAGACCATGGCACGTCGCAGCATGGGGCCCGCATCCAAGAAACTTGTCCGAACACAGAATGCCACAGCCTCCTGATCATCAACTTGAACTCGTCCGGATTCATCCGCCGGTAACCAATCACTTACGGGGACATCCTCAAATCCTTGGGACCACTGTCCAGACCATTCTCCACGGCCCAAGAGTTGAATCTCTGCTTCAGCACATGGGCTGCCATCGGCCCATGAAACCACTACAACTTGTGACTGAGGGAGCTGAGTTGAATCGCATTTGTGGCAACTATAAAGGGCGATTGACCCAAGCAAAAGAAGGGCGCGAAGCGCAAGTGAATTCGGCATCATGCAGCGAAACTGCATCACACCAGTTGTTCAATCTCTTGCCTTTTGTCAGCGCAGAGATTCGTTTTGTGGCTGGAACAAAAGTCAGAATTTGCGCAATGCCTTGTCGATCACTTTGGCCAGGGCCAGGGCATCCTTGACTTCCAGTTGTTTCCCAAAAACAATGGACTTTCTCAAATACTGAAAGGTCAATGCATCCCCACCGATGACCCAAAAGCTTTGGTCCAATGTGTGAAAAAATTTGGATGCATCGCGCTCAATCAATTCCATTCGTTTGATGTTTCCTTTCAAGAAAAATTGTGCTCTGCCGTATGTGCCAAACGCATTTTTAATGCTGACACCCTCTTGACTGACGCGAATCATTTCTTGTCCCACGCGACGCCACGCAACGGCTTTTCCAATCCGAAAAAAGAAGTAGAGCCAGAAAGCCAGGCAAATGCTGAAAAACATCCGTTCATCAGTCGTCTTGGCCATCCACCAAACACAAGCGAACCCCATTCCCGCGAGTAACCAAGCGAACCACCAGCATTCAAGAAGCACCTGCTGTTTCTTGGGGATTTTTTGAGAAATGATTACCGTCAAGGCATCTGGGTGCCACAAATAGGAAATCCTCGAACCGATTTTTACAGGGGGCTTTTCGTTCAAAGTGTGGAGCTTTCTGCGGTGGAATCTGGAATCAAAACGGAGGCATACAAAGATTCATATTGCGGCAAAATTTCGTCCAATTCAAAAGAATGGGCTTGCTCCAATGCTTGGGCTTTGAATCGTTGAAAACGTTTTGGGTCGCTCAGGATGTAAACGGCTTGATTCCCCATCTCTTCCCAATCCCCGACATCACACATCATACCGCTTACGCCATGGCGATTCACTTCAGGCAAACCGCCTGTGTTCGATGACAGCACAGGTACCCCGGCAGCCATGGCTTCCAATGCGGCCAAACCAAAACTCTCTGAAGCTGAAGGAAGCATAAACAGATGGGATACGAGAAGAGCTTCCACTGGATTTTTGACTTTGCCCAAAAAAGTGATGTCCTCACACAATCCCATTTCTTTACAGACGGTTTCAGCATTGCCGCGGTCTGGACCATCCCCGACCATAAGCAACTTCGCTTTCATGGACTTCCTAACCTGACCAAAAGCACGGATGACATCCTCCACACGCTTGACGGGTCGGAAGTTGGAAATGTGGGTCAAAATGGGTTCTCCATTTGGAGCGATGGACTTTCGAAATTCTTCATCAGCCTTCCCCTGAAAATGTGAAGGACAATAAAAGTTCGGAACGACGTCGATGTCCCGATGAATGCCAAACAACTTGAAAGTATCTACCCGCAAGCTTTGTGAAACGGTGGTGACGGCATCAGAGCTATTGATTGCGTGCGCAATGACGGGTTCAAAAGAAGGGTCCTTGCCCAACAAGGTTATGTCTGTACCGTGGAGCGTGGTGACAATCGGGAGATGAATGCCTTCCTGTAACAAAATCGTACGGGCCAGCACCGCCGCGCTCGCATGGGGAATGGCATAATGAACATGAATCAAATCGAGGGCATTGGACTTGGCCACCTCCACCATTTTGCTGGCCAACACCAGCTCATAAGGGGGGTAGTCGAACAATGGATAATCGCTGACCCGAACCTCATGGTAAAAGATGTTCGCCCGGAAACTGCCCAATCGAGCAGGTTGATCGTATGTGATAAAGTGGATTTCATGCCCCTTTCCTGCTAAGGCCTTGCCAAGTTCGGTGGCGACAACACCAGACCCCCCGAAGGTTGGATAGCAGACAATCCCGATGCGCATGTTGCAAAGTTAGGTCAGGAGTTTCCGGAATGCGCAAAGCGGCTTTCAATTCCCAGACTCTCGTAAATCACCCGTTGAATTTCAGTCCTGGTGTTCTGTTGTATCAGTTTCCAATTTTCCGGGTCCGGATGGACGCGATTGCTCAGGAAAACATAGATCAATTCTGCATCGGGATCCGCCCAGACCAAAGTGCCAGTGAACCCAGAATGCCCGAAACTGCCCCAACCGGCCAAATCGCAACAAGAACCCACGCCAGGCTCATCCGCAGGTTTGTCCCAGCCGCAACCCTTACGCAACCCGGGTTCTTCATGTACACGGGCAGTCCAAGCCTTTACGGTTTCCATTCGGAACATATGTGTTCGCCCATATATGCCTCCGTTGAGCAACATCTGCATCAAACGTGCACAGTCCATGGCATTCGCAAACAGTCCGGCATGACCTCCGACGCCTCCAAGCATCGCTGCTCCCGGATCGTGAACATGACCTTGAAGCAGTTGCTTCCGAAAATCTTGGTCATCCTCCGTTGGGGCAATGCGTGAACGCGGCATTTTCATGAGGGGCAAATACCCCATGGAGGCAAGCCCCAAGGGGCCATAAAACTGTTCATCCACGAAGGCTTCCAAGGACTGGTTGGTCAACCGCTCGATGATTTTCTTAATGGCATAGAACCCCAAATCGCTATATTTCTCTCGACCCGGTGGCCGCAAAGGTTCTTTTGCGATTTGTTGCCACACGGTATCCCGATATGCATCCGAAATCCAAAGGTCATCTGCAACTTGAACGGAGTGGGATGAATCTTGCATTTTGACGAAGGCGCCTGGCATTTCCATGGCTTCGAGATAAAACGGAATCCATGGCGTCAAACCAGCAGTATGACTCAGAATATCCTCAACTGTTCGCTGACCCAATTCGGTTCCTTCTAACTCAGGCAGGTGCTCTCCAATGGAATCGGTCCGTTCTAGCAGTCCGCGATCTTCCAGCCACATCAGGCTCAAGGTGCTGGCAAAAACCTTGGTGATGCTGGCCAAGTCATAGACGGTTTCTTCGGTTACCTCCAATCCACCAAAAGTCAAAGAGCCGTAAGAAGCATTGTGAATCACTTGACCCTTGTGTGCGATGACAATCCGGCAGCCAGGCATGGCCCGGTCTTCCATGGCCAGTTTCACAATGCTGTCCACGGCTTGGGAACCAGACCAATTGTAAGGTGAAAACCCCAATCGATTGCGGCCGAGCATGGGTTTGCCAGTACCTGCTGGGTAGACCCCGGCATGAACAGGCAATCGGCCAAGTGCCGGCCCCGATCCGGCTACGGCTGCGGCCAGTGCCTCAGAAGTAATTCGATCATCTTGGTAGCCCACAACCAGGGCATCGACCAAAACGCCGAGTCGTTTCAACCGGTTGAGTGAATAGGGATTGCCGTGAATCAGGACCGCTACTTTGGTGGATGTTCCTGCGAAAGTGGCGGCCACCATTTCAAGCCATCCAATGGTGCTGGTTTCCAATCCATAACCTTGATGGGCTTTGCTGTTCAGGCCGCGCAAATTGAGGAGAACCCAGTCGGGTGGGTGGGCTTCCATTTGATTGAGCCAATCTCTTCCGATGGTGGCCAATTGAGTCTTGGGAACAAATGTGGCTTTTACCTCTGATGCTGCCCCCAATATGCGCTGTAGATTGGCAGTAAACCAGTCGACGTCTTCTTCCATTTGGATATGCGCCACCTGGATGTTTTGTTCTTGGGTAGAAATGGGCAGGCAACGGTTTTCATTCACCACAACTGTCAACGCCTTTTCGACCAGTTCGCGGTGCAGTTTCTCAGCCCGGTCTTCAGAAGGTTCAGTGGCATCTGTGGATTTCAAGGACCAACGCTTTTTGGCTTCCAAAACACGTCGGCACTTGCTCGCGATCAAAACACTGTCCAATCGATTCTCGGCAATGGCTTGTTGAATTTCATGGATGACGACCTCAGGTGATGCGGGGAACAACAAAACATCATTTCCAGCGAGGAGGGCATCGGCATGTGGAGAGGAAGTCTGGGCAAAATCTTCAAAGCCTTTCATGGTCATGGCATCCGTGAAGACAATTCCAGTGAAACCCAACTCTTGTCGCAGCAAGGAGTCTACAATGGCAGGCGAGAGGGTGGAAGGTTGACCTGGCGTGGCGTCCAAAGCAGGGATGTTCAAATGAGCAGCCATCATGGCCCCAATGCCGGCCTCAATCATGGCGCGAAAAGGCTTCAATTCCAAGGAGTCCAGTCGCTTGCGGTCGTGCAAGATGCTTGGCAAGGTCAAATGTGAATCTGCATCTGTATCGCCATGGCCTGGAAAGTGTTTGGCTGTGGCCAGAATGCCTTCATCTTGGAGCCCCAGTCCCCATGCACTGCCCAAGCGCGAAACCAACGCCGTGTTCTCCCCAAAGGAACGGTTGCCGATGACTGGATTGTTTGGATTCGAGTTGACATCTACAACCGGAGCAAAATTGACATGAACCCCAACGGACTTCAAGGCTCGCCCTATTTCTTGGCCAATCTCCCGCGTCAAAACAGAGTCATTTGCGGCCCCAAAAGTCATGGCTCTCGGCCAACTTCGAGTTGAGTCCAATCGCATGCCCAGTCCCCATTCCGCATCTGTGGAAACCCAGAGAGGAACGGTTGTGCGCGCCTGCAACCTGGCAATTCGTTGTTTTTGAAGTTCAGGTCCGCCTTGCATGCAGATCACCCCACCGATGCCATAGGTTTCAGCCCATTCTTCGGCTTCTTCCCACCCAACTTTTCCTGGTTTGGCGTATACCGGTGGCATCAACAGTTGCGCAATTTGACGATTCAATGTCAAGGTTTGCATCAGGGAGTCCAAGTTGATTTCTTCCCAATGATTTTGCCCAAACAGGGAACATGGGCCCACTGAAAGCAGCAGGGTGAATCCACCGATCAAACTTTTCATGCGCCTTCAATCACTTGCATGGCATGGCCGTACATGAAATCGAATTGTTCTTCCAACGTCAGATTGCTGTTGTCGAGAACAATGGCGTCTGGGGCTTGTCGCAAAGGCGCAACGTCCCGCTGGGAGTCCATTTGATCGCGTTGTCTGATGTTGTGCAAAACCTCTTCGAATGAGGTTGTTTTTCCGCTTTTTTTGAGCTGTAGGTGTCGTCGCTCGGCTCGCACTTCGGCATCAGCAGTGATGAAAAACTTGAGTGGAGCTTTGGGCAATACCACTGTACCGATATCGCGTCCGTCCATCACCACCCCTCCGCTGTCGGCCATGCGACGCTGCAAAGCCACCAATTTTGTTCGAACGCAGGCTACGGTGGCAATGGGACTGACCAGTTTGGCCACCTCCATTGAGCGGATTTCCTTTTCAACATTGACTCCCCCCAAATACACATCGGAGGTATCGGTCGACGGATTGTACTTGAAGGTGATGAACATGCGCTCCATGGCTCGATTCAGGCCATCTTCATCCATGGACATGCCTTCGATCAGCCTTTCCTTCATGGCAAACAAAGTCGCTGCACGGTACATAGCTCCGGTGTCGATGTAGACATAGTTCAATGCTTTGGCCAAGGCTTTGGCCATGGTGCTCTTGCCAGCAGAAGAATGACCATCAATGGCGATTTGGATGCGTTTCCGACTCATGCGGCGAAGTTAAGGTGTGTACTCAGCCTGCCAAATCAAATGACAAACTCAAATGCGTAGAGGCCCCTGCGAAGTGGTAGGTGTTTCGGGCCATACGAACATTGAATTTTTTCACTTGGAATTGAACACCGATGGCCAATCCGTTGGTACCGGGTCGATCTCCCGAGCGCAATTCTTGTCTCCGTCGGTAGTCATAACCGAACTGGATGGCCAAGGCTTCGCTCAAGTTCAACTCCGTTCCCACGGTCAAATGCCGCATCAATGCGTCACCTCCAGGCCAGGCCATGGGTTTGCTCGTTTCTCCGGTCAAGGGATCGATGAGGTCGTCGTAGGTTCCCTCGGGAGCGAGTTGCCATTTCTGCAACTGGCTGGCTTCGAGGTGAAATGTGAAGGGGGCATTGGCAAAAGATTTGGCCAAACCAAACTGTACATTCATCGGCATGAAACCCGTAGGTTGTGGGCTTTGTCCTCCCCAACTGTGGCCCAAACCCGTTAAGGCCAGGCCCCAAGCGAAATGTTGTTCATGCCAAACCCCACGCAAGGCCAAATCCGTCCCTGTCATGAAGGCCACTGCTCGATTCAGTGATCGGGTTCCAGTCCACAGGGTCGCTCCTGCTGTCAGGTCGTGGCCCTCGCCCGCTTCGAAAGTCCATGCCACAGATGCCTGGACGGCGACATCTCCGGCAGAAAATTGGTTGCCTGTGGATTGGCCCGAAGCGTCCAGTTCATCCAGTTGTCCGAAAGTGGAAAAACGAGTTCCGGCAGACCATGTTTTTCGGCCATCCGTCCCCAAGACAAATTGAAGCCCTCCGATGGTGGTGGTTCCAAAATACCCCACATAATCCAAGGCGACCTGATGGACTTGATTGCAATCAATGAATGCTGGGTTGAACAAAGAGGCGTGTATATCTGGTCGCAAATCGGCCGTCATACGCCCGCCAAATCCAGCGGTTCTTGCATCTGCTGGGACGTCAAAAATGAGAGATTCGGATTGGCCACGTGCCGGCTGCTGCATGCAGCAGAAAGCAGCGCACAATCCCAAAATTCGAAGGTGTTTTTGTGGATTCATCAACTGATGGAACGTGCGCGGTCCACTTTTTCTTTTAACAAGGCACGCTCAAGAACTTCAGACATGGCTTTGACATATGTGAAACGCAGTCCTTTCAAGTAGCGACCATCGATTTCTTGGATGTCTTGCTCGTTTTTGGCGCACATGATGATTTCTTTGATTCCAGCTCGTTTTGCGGCCAGTATTTTCTCTTTGATGCCGCCCACGGGAAGCACTTGACCACGCAACGTGATTTCGCCAGTCAAGGCAATCGCTTTTTTGACCTTCCTCTGGGTAAAAGCAGATGCCAAGGCTGTGATCATGGTGATGCCTGCACTTGGACCATCCTTGGGAATGGCACCTTGGGGCACATGCAAATGGACATCCCATTTGTCAAAAACCTCAGGGGCCAGACCCAAGGGTTCTGCGTGGGCTTTGAGGTAGGCAAGGGCGATGACCGCACTTTCTTTCATGACCTCTCCAAGGTTACCAGTCAAGGTCAATCGACCTTTTCCCGGTGTCAGGGACGTCTCAATGAACAGGATATCGCCGCCATTTGGGGTCCAGGCCAAGCCGGTTACAACGCCTGCGACGTCATTGCCTTGATAACGGTCTTTTTCCCGGGAGGGCCCCAGGATATCCGGCAATTGCGAAGCCAAAACTTCAATTTCGAAGGCCTCTTCCAAAGCGATTTCTTTGGCTCGATTCCGGATGATTTTCCCAATTCGCTTGTCCAAACCGCGAACACCAGATTCGTTGGTATACTGTTCGACAACTGCTTCCAGGGTTTTCACTGGAACCTTGATTTGCGTGCTGTTCAATCCGGTATCTTCCAAATGTTTGGGAGCGAGATGTCGTTTGGCAATTTGGACTTTTTCTTCAACTGTATATCCTGTCACCTCAATGATCTCCATGCGGTCACGCAAGGCAGGTTGAATGGAAGCAAGTGAATTGCATGTAGCGAGAAACATGACCCGGCTGAGGTCATAGTCCAGATCCAAATAATTGTCGTGGAAAGTGCTATTTTGTTCAGGATCGAGCACTTCGAGCATGGCGCTGGACGGATCTCCGTGGTGGTCTCGTCCCAATTTGTCGATTTCGTCCAGGACAAACAAGGGGTTGGAGGCCTTGGCTTTCTTCAAATTTTGGAGAATTCGGCCGGGCATGGCTCCGATGTACGTTCTTCGGTGCCCTCTGATTTCCGCCTCATCGCGCATGCCGCCAAGACTCATCCGAACATATTCCCGTCCCAAGGCCTTGGCGATGGATCGTCCCAAGGAGGTCTTGCCTACTCCAGGAGGACCATATAAACAGATGATCGGGGCCTTCAAGTTTCCCTTCAACTTGAGTACGGCGAGATGTTCGATGATGCGCTCTTTGACTTTTTCCAAACCATAGTGGTCTTCATCCAGAACAGATTGGGCATGTTTGAGGTCAAAATTGTCTTCGGTAGTTTGATGCCAAGGCAGATCGAGCATGAGGTCCAGATAGTTGGCCTGAACACTGTATTCTGCACTTTGCGGGTTCATGCGCTCGAGTTTGGTCAGCTCTTTGGCGAAAGCCTCGGCCGCATGTTCCGGCCAATTCATCAATTCTGCTCGGGTTTTTCGCTCAGCGATTTCTTGAGCCAGTGGGTTGCTGCCGAGTTCTTCCTGAATCTGCTTCATTTGTTGATGCAGGAAATATTCCCTTTGCTGCTGGTCCAGCTCACCTTTGACTTTGGTTTGAATGTCACGTTTGAGGCTGAGCATCTGCTTCTCCTTGTGTAGGAGACCCAACACTTTGTTCGCACGCGACTTGATGCCAGCAATTTCCAGCAAACCCTGCTTTTCTTCGACCGGCGCATTCATGTTGCTGCCGATGAAATTGACCAAAAACGTCAAACTGTCGATGTTTTTGATGGCAAATCCAGCCTCAGACGGGATGTTGGGGCTGAGTTGAATGATCTCCAAGGCCAAATCCTTGAGGCTCTCCATGATGGCCTTGTGCTCCGCGTCCTTGGGTGGAAGCGCTTCCGCATCATATTCCACCACTCTGGCTTTGAGGTAAGGTTCTTCTTGAGAAATTTCCGTCCACCGGAAGCGCTTGAGGCCTTGTAAAATGACAGTGTTTGTACCATCTGGCATTTTCAGCATTTTCATGACCCGAGCGACGGTCCCAATTTCATTCAGGTCTTTGCCATTGGGGACTTCAATGTCATCGTTCTTCTGACTCACAACGCCGATTCGGTGTCCCTCGTCATGGGCTTCTTTGATGAGACGAATGGAGCGGTCCCTTCCAACGGTAATGGGAATGACCACCCCGGGAAACAAAACCGTGTTCCGCAGGGACAAAATGGGAAGCGCCTCAGGCACTTCTTCATTGTGCATGGCTTCTTCATCCTCCTCGGAAATCAAGGGAATGAATTCGTGGTCTTGCTCATCCCCCATCAACCAGCCTGCTTCGTCGTGTGAATCCTTCAATTGCATTGTTTTTCGTTCGTATGATCAAGGGCAAAGGGCATGCCAAATCCAGTTCCTGCCATCCCGTCACCCATTGCCTGACGGAAAGGCCGATGCGTGTGCTGTTCGAATTCGATCTTCAGCTTCGGCTGTCAGGGTTACCCCTCGCCTCGCCATGACCGCTTTGGCCGTCACCAGCATCTTCTCCACATTGTGTTCAACCCAGCCACCTTGAGCACTGCCCCAACGGAAAGCCGGCACGTGCTTGGGCGGAAATCCACTGTCATAGATGTTGCAGCCAGGTCCGACAACAGTTCCCGTGTTGAACATCGCATTGATTCCGCATTTGCTGTGATCTCCCAAAATCAAACCACAAAATTGCAACCCTGTCGGCTCAAGGGTTTCCGATTCGTGGTTGTACAACCGAATGTCACCATAGGTGTTTTTGAGGTTGCTGGTGTTGGTGTCTGCTCCCAGATTGCACCATTGGCCGATGACGGAATTGCCTAAGAATCCGTCATGCGCTTTGTTGGAATGGCCAAGGAAAACGCTGTTGGAAATTTCTCCGCCGACTTTGCATTGGGGTCCGATGACAGTGGGGCCGTATATTCGGCAACCCATTTTAAGGACTGATTCGCGACCCAAAATCAGGGGACCTCGGATGTGGCATCCTTCTTGAATTTCTGCTTCAGGTCCAATGACAATAGGACCTGTTGTCGCGTTCAAGGTGCAAGCAGTCAATTTGACATCAGGACCTATCCAGACGCGTTCGACAGGACCAATAAGGGTAACGTGATCGGGCAACTGGTTTGCCAACGTCAGCCTCCATTTGGTTTTGGCAAAATCCATGGACTCTTGGATGGCGTCATCTGCGAGTGAAAACCAATCTGTCGGGCGTGACAAAACTTGCCAAGTGGTGGGTACTTCCCGAGTGGTCATTTCAGCTTTTTGATCTGAAGTCCACTGGAACAAAATCTCCCCACCTTGCACCCAGGTGCTGTCCGGACCGGCTTCTTCGATATCACGCCAAGCGACCGTCGAGGGGACCAGGTTTTCGCGGATGCTGATTTTGTGCCCAAAATCACGCAATTGGGGAACTTCTTTTTGAATTTTGAATTTCCAAATTTCTTGCAAGGATGCAGCACCCCAAAGCAAGTTTTTGCTACTTTCAAAAGCTGTCAACGGGTACAGCGTTTTGGGGGAGGTGATGGGAAGAAACTCAACTTGGACCATGCAACAAAGGTAGGATTGAACACTTCAGGAAAAAGATGGTTATCTAATGGAACGGAAAAGGAGGATCGCGGGATTTATGCAGCAGTTTTCAATCAAAGATTTGGAGCATTTCTCCGGGGTGAAGGCACACACCATTCGGATTTGGGAGCAACGATATCAGCTGTTGGTGCCCAAACGCACCGCTACAAACATCAGATATTATTCGGGAGAGGATTTGAAAAAATTGCTCAATGTGGCCATGCTCATTTCCAATGGACACAAAATCTCGAAGATCGCCCAAATGACCGGGCGACAAATCATTGACGCTGTTCAGCGAGTCCAGAAAGAAGGAGGGACGCACGAGGCTTATTTAAACATGTTGAAAATCAGCATGATCAATTATGATGAGTCCTTATTCCACAACGTGACAAAAGCTTATACCGATGCGCACGGATTCCAGCGGACGGTACAGGAATTGTACTTGCCCTTTTTGTCCCAAGTTGGTGTGCTGTGGTTGACCGATGCCATTTGTCCTGCGAACGAGCATTTCATCAGTCATTTGTTCCGACAGCAGTTGTATGGTCGCTTGGACACATTGCCGGAGTCTCCGGGTAATCAAACGGCTCCCACGTTTGTGCATTATTTGCCTGAACAGGAAATCCATGACATCAGCTTGTTGTTCTTCCATTACCTCGCCCGTGTCAAAGGAAATCGATCCATTTTTCTTGGCGCGAGTGTTCCTTTTGAAGACCTGGAAGCCATTGCGGATCAATTCCCACAGGTTAAATTTGTTGCATATTGTACGACTCATCCTTCAACAAAAGAGGTTGGAGATTACTTGAGTAAAATCCACCGCCATTTCGGAGGGTCTCCGCACCATTTCTATCTTGGAGGGCGTGTTTTTGAGGGTTCACAGGGGAATGAAAATGCCCACGTGTTCTCAGGAGGAATGGAGCTCTACCACGCACTTTTTGCTGAGAAGGAGCAGGTTGATGCAGATTTGAATTGAAGGCCTGCCAAATGCCATCCTCGGCACGTGTACACTTGAAGTATTGGGAATCAGTTTGTTGTGCATCTGTGGGCATCTAACAATTGTGCATTTGTGATATTTTGTTGAACAATTGTTGAAAATAGTTCCACAAAAAGTTGGTTGCAATGATTTTTTGTTCAATCTTTGTCTCGTAAGATTAAACACAATCGGTCATGAGTACAATTGAATTCAACCATCTGTTGGTCAACCACAGTGATTTTCTAAAGGGCTTTGCATTGGGTTTCACCCGTGATGCGCAGGATGCCGACGATTTGATTCAAGACACCATGGTCAAAGCCATCCGATACCGCAACAACTTCAAGGAAGGCACAAACATTAAGGGTTGGTTGTACACCATCATGCGCAACATCTTCATCAACAATTACAAGCGCAAAAAATTCCAAAACACCATCGTTGACAGTACAGACAATCAATACTTTTTGAATGCTGGCACATCCTTGACAGCGGATACGGTCACCACGTTAATCAATGAGCAGGACATACGTGATGCCATTGGCCAATTGAAGCACGACTTTCAAAAGCCATTCACGATGTTCTTGGACGGCTTTCACTACGATGAAATTGCCGAGGAATTGGGCATTCCGATGGGAACGGTCAAGAGCCGAATTTTCCACGCACGGAAAAAATTGGCCGCACAACTGGAGGATTTTCGTCCTCGCTGAACCATCTGTTACGAAGAGCGCAACCTTTTGAGCGCAAAATCAGTTCAATAAGTGTTAATTTGTGCACTTGAACCGATTTTGATTATGTCAAGTTTTTTGAGATTACTTTTCGCAGGTTGCGTTTTGTTTTTGTCCGGAACTGGTGCGGTGGCGCAGCTTGAGGTGGAATCAGGTTTTACCCTCGAAGAATATGTCAATGACATTTTGTTGGGCAACGGCGTAACGGCGACAAACATTACTTACACCGGTGGCTTTGATCAGTTGGGGTATGTCACTGGTGGTGAAGGAGCGTTTTCCATTGCCTCAGGTCTGATGATGAGTACTGACAATGCCATCAACATCAGCTGCCCAGATGATTTCCCGTTTTGTAGCGATTGTCAAGGTTTGGGTGTGGATGCCGATTTGCTGGACATTGCGAACTCTGTACCGGACATGATTGGCCAATCCTTTGTTGTACAAGACGTCAATGATTTGGCTGTATTGGAATTTGATTTCATTGCCGCCGGAGATACGGTGAGGTTCAACTATGTGTTTGGCTCCGATGAATATCCAGGCAGTCCTGGGGCAAATGGTTTCATCAACACCACCTACAATGATGTGTTTGCCTTCTTTCTGAGCGGTCCAGGCATTTCTGGCCCCTATGACAGCCCGGCAGGGTTTCCCGACGGCGCAGTGAACATTGCAGGTGTCCCCAATACGGACCCCGTATTGCCCATCACCATCTCTTCGGTAAATGCCGGAAGTGATATCAATCCAGCCATCAACGAGGAATATTTCATAGCGAGTTACGACAGTGACGAGATTTGTTTGAATGGTTACACCGTTCCTTTTACGGCTGAGTATCCAGTGGAATGTGGAGAGACCTACCACATCAAATTGGCCATTGCTGATGGAACGGATGGCGCTTTGGAATCCATTGTGGTCTTGGAGGAAGGTTCTTTCGAGTCCAATGCTGTTGTTCAAATTGATTTGTCCATTGATGTTGGTGGACCTGATTCCGGAACCATTTATGAGGATTGTGGAACGGCTACATTGACATTTGAGCGACCAGTGGAGACCATCTTGGAAATCCAAGAGATGGTTTACATCGATTACAGCCTGTCTGATGCGATCAATGGAGTGGATTACGGAATTGTTACTGCCGGTGATGATTTGGATCCCCTGCCAGATTCCATTGTTTTCGAACCTTTTGTATCCATTGTTGAGTTCGAAATCACAGCTGATATCGACGGCATTCCTGAGGGCCCCGAACAAGTGGTCATGCAAATTGAAAACGTAGCCGCGTGCAATGGAGGGGGGTTGACCACATATTTCGAGTTCACCATTGCTGAAAATCCGCCACCATTTGTGGTGGACGATTATTACATCGAAATTTGCAATGGCATCACTGTGGACGCAGGTCCAATTGTTTCAGGCGGATATGGCAATTACACGTTTGACTGGCAGGGATGTATTCCTGACAACACTTCGCCCGTTTCCTTAACTCCGGATGCTGATTTCCTCTGTGAGGTGATTGTCGGAGATACCTGTGGTATCGAATCTCAAGTGGCCAATGTGCAAATTGACGTTTTGGATTTGCCACCATTGACTGTGGACATCACACCGGATGAAGTGCTATTGGAATGCAATGGCTCGGTTTTCATCAATGCCACAGGTGAAGGTGGGGATGGAACCTACAGTTACAGTTGGTACTCGAACAACGGACCCCTGTGGCCCTTGTGGACTGGGGGCGTTGACATAGGAGTTTGGAGCAATGCCGATACTGTCTTTGTTGAAGTTGAAGACGGTTGCGGGTTCACAGAAGTAGACTGGGTGGAAATTGACGAAAACATCCCACCAATTGAAATTCAAGTGGCGAATCCATTCGATGTCTTGTGCAACAATGACTTTGCGTTGAACACAAACGTTGAGGGGAGTGGTCCATTTACATATTCGTGGTTCGGTCCCAATGGTGGTTGGTTGGATTTTGATAACACCCTGAATTACAATGTGACCGAGGATCAGACTGTGACATTGACCGTGAATGACGCTTGCGGTCAGACTGAATCCATAGAGGTTGATTTGGTCGTGGAAGCACCGCCCGTTGAAATTTCCATGGTAGATAATTTGGTTGGGCCGTGTACAGAAAACTTTTCATTCAATCCCAATATCACAAGCGGATCTGGGAATTACGTTTATACTTGGTACCAAGATGGAAGCCAGCTGGCTTCCAGCAACTCCTCCTTGGTGGTCAATACGGATTTTGACACCAACATTGAGTTGCTTGTTGAGGATGGATGTGGTCAGTCCAATTCGGTTGCGGCCACAATCATCATCGACAATCCACCTCTCGAAATTGAATTGGGGGCAGACATTTTTGCCAGTTGCATAGACAACACCGACATCCCGGTCCAGATTGTGTCAGGGGCAGGTGATTATACGTTCTCATGGACGGTTGCTGGTGTGCCAGCAGGTACGGATGCTTCGCAATTGGTTCAGAGTTTCACCACCATTCCCGTTGAAGTTGCAGTTCAGGATGGATGCGGTGGAGCGGATTCAGATATGCTGACATACCACATTCCGGACATTCCTCTTGAAATCACAATCACCCCAGATTCGACCATTTGTGCCGGAGATCAAATATCATTGGTGGCCACAGCCACCGGAGGAGAGGATGGATTTGTTTACCATTGGACAACGCTTGAAGCTTATGGCAATGTTCAGAGTATAGCACCCACCCAAAACGCAAATTATCCAGTCATTGCAACAGATATTTGTGGAAAGGTCATTGAGGCAGATGTCACTGTGGAAGTGCAGTACTTGTTCAGTCAGTTCGCGGTCAGCCGCCTCGAGGAAGAGAATGCTTTCTTGTTCACGGCCACCCCGTCCCCAGTGGAACCTTATCCCGGAGCGTATACATATGATTGGGATTTTGGTGATGGTGCTGGCAGTGACCAGCCCATCGTTGACCACACTTTTGATGGCTTGTCAGAGCACACTGTTTCCTTGGGCGTAACCAGCTGGGTGGGTTGCACCGATACAGCTTACACAGTGGTAAAGGGGCCGGTCATTCTGTACATTCCGTCCGCTTTCACCCCCAACAATGATGGGAAGAATGATGCATTTGAGGTTGTGGGAGATCAAATTGAGGAATTCGAAATGATCATTTTTGATCGGTGGGGGGCGAAAGTTTTTGAAACGGAATCCATCGATAACCAGTGGATTGGTGATGTCAATGGCAGTGATCATTTCGCACCAAATGGCATATATCACTTCGTTCTTCGCGTCAAAGGATTTGACACTGAGGCAGAAAGAAAGAGTGGTTATATCCAATTGATTCGATAAGCGCCTTGGCTTTGCAGAAAGGCCTATTTTGGCCGCATGATTGAAAAAAAGATTTCCAGTGAAGGGTCCTCATGGAGGGGACCCTTTGTTGTGGTGACTAGTTTGTTTTTCATGTGGGGGTTCATCACGGTCTTGGTGGACGCCTTGATTCCTCGATTGAAGGATGTCTTCGAATTGGAGCTGTGGCAGGCAGGACTCGTGCAATTTGCGTGGTTCGGGGCATACGGATTGGTGAGCATTCCAGGCGGCAATTTGATTGAACGAATTGGCTACAAACGCGGCATTCTGGTGGGACTCGGGTTGGCAGGTTTGGGGTGTCTCTTGTTTTATCCAGCTGCAAACACCCGGTTGTATCTTATTTTTCTTTTGGCGTTGTTCGTTGTCGCCTCGGGAATCACCATTTTACAAGTGGCTGCCAATCCGTACATCGCTGTTTTGGGGGAAGAAAAGGGGGCTTCAAGTCGCTTGAATCTCGCCCAAGCCTTCAATTCTTTGGGCACGACCATTGCGCCACTTTTTGCGGCAGGATTGTTGCTCAGTGATCGGATCCTAACAGCTGATGAACAAGGGGCATTGTCTGCACTGGATTTGGAGCAATACCGGGTTGCGGAAGCTGCCGCAGTGCAAGGACCTTTTGTGGGTTTGGCCATGGCTTTTGCGTTGTTGGCGGTGTTGTTGAGTCGAGCTCAACTCCCTCAAATTCTATCTTCCGGCGGCGGAGGCACTTACCGTGAAGTTCTTCGCAACAAAAGACTGGTGGGTGGTGCAATTGGCATTTTTGTGTACGTAGGAGCAGAAGTGGCTATCGGGAGTTACATGGTGAATTATGGACTTGATTTGGGGGTGGCATCGGAAGTGTTAAAGCATCCGGTTCTGCGCCCCATGGTGGAAGCGGCTGCATGGTTGAAAGGGGGGAGCGCAGCTGGGATGGACGCGAAGGCAGCCATCGGTGCATTGTTGACCTTTTATTGGGGAGGAGCCATGTTGGGGCGATTTGTCGGTTCGGGCTTGATGCAACGATGGGCGCCTGGAAAGATTTTGGGGGTGTTTGCATCAATTGCTGCGACCCTTGTTGTGGCTTCGGCCATGAGTTCAGGAATCTTGTCCTTGGTCTTTTTGTTGGCCGTTGGCATGATGAACAGCGTCATGTTTCCCACCATTTTCACATTGGGAATCGATGAGCTTGGTGAATTGAAACCACTCGGGAGTGGATTGCTGTGCACCGCGATAGTTGGAGGGGCTTTCATACCACCTTTAATGGGGGCGATAGCGGGCAGCTATGGGTTTGCATTGGCTTTGTTGTTGCCCATGCTATGTTACACTTATATCGCTTGGTATGGCCGGAATTGTGCCAGGTCCGCACATTGATTGGAGGTGAACAGGGGATTCAGCCAAAAAATGCTTAACAAAGTGTTGATTTTATAAACAAAGGAAACCTTTTCGTCATTTTTTGTGTTCATTCGTAAAGCCGATAGGGAGACTCCCTCAGGTATCATGGAATAAGCACATCCGTTATGGCGCGCAAAAAGCGAGAAAAGGAACTTCAACCCAACATCAAAGTTCGATTGGATCGTCGAACAGTGATTACTGTACGCGACCAAGAAAAGTTGGAATTTTGGAAAGAAAAATATCCAGCGCTGGAGGTTCTAGAGGCCTGAACCTTCTGACTCTCTTTTGATCAGCAACGGCCAGCTCTTTTGCCTTGTTGGGATATGGCCGTGAAATCAAAGTGTAGAACAAAGGCACAAAAAAAGCAACCTTACTGGGTTGCTTTTTTTGTTGCGAAAACATTCACGAGTGATCAAGCCATCTCCTGTACACGCCATGGTGCGTGTTGCAGTTGTTCGCGCCCTTTTCGCGTTAATGTATATCCATTCCGGTTTTGCAGCATGCCATCCAAGTAGAGGTTGGTGATTCTTTCTCCGACTCGGGCTTGGCCTACACTCAATTCTTCATCAGACTCAATTCGCTTCCAAAAGTTTCTTTCCAAAACGGCCAAACGAATGTGGTTGCTTTGCTCTTTTTTGTACGTGGATACAATATCCAGAATCATGTGGTCATACTTGTCCAAGTGGTACATGCGATAGGTTTTGATTCGGGTGTCAACAGATCATTTAAGGCAAATTAAATGAAGTCATTTGCAACGTCGGCACGCTCTCCGATGTAAATATGAACGAATTGTTAACGAACGCGCTGAAAATGTGTACAACTTGTTAATCCACTGATTTCGCTCAATGAATGTCCAGATGATGGTCGAAGTATCGTGCCAAATACGCGGCATCTCGCTCGGGATGTGAACTTCGCCGAAAGGCCGTATGGATATTGAGGAAATGACGTTTGGCATCGAGTCCGACAGGCAAAATCCAATCCCCTGGTTTCAGGTCGATCAAAAACGACTCCAAAAGGGCGGATTCAACCAAGTCTTTTGCGGCTTTCATGTGGTAGGTTTTCTGGCCTTGACTTTTCCAACCCTTCAGGCTGATTCGAAAGGCCCTTCCTGACTTCGGATTATCAATGGGCCCTGCAATAACATGCGCGTGCTGGGGGTAAGTATCCAGACTGCCCCTGATTCTCCAACGAACAAAAAGTTGGAAGTACTTCCGCCAAAATTTGATTCGCCAAGTTTTCATGTTGCGGGAGAATCATCGGGAGGCTCTGAGTCGAAAGACCAGGAACCTCGAAGGGTGGGCCCAGCATTCAGATGTTTGACGAGCAGGCGTTCAAATGTGGTTCGAGAAACGTTTTTGACACCCAATGAGGCCAGATGATCGTTTTGAATTTGGCAGTCAATGGGGCCAAACCCATTTGAGGCCAACCAGCCAACCAATCGGATGAAAGCTGCTTTGGAGGCATTTTTTTCTATGGAAAACATGCTTTCCCCGAAGAACATCCTCCCGATGGACACACCGTACAGTCCTCCGACGAGTTTCCCATTTCGCCATGTTTCGACAGAATGTGCCATGCCCAAGGCATGAAGCTCACAATATCCGTCAATCGTTTCCTGCACAATCCAAGAGCCGTCCCCACTTTGCTCACGGGTTTCCTTGCACATTTGGATGACCTCGGGGAAATTTCGGTCCATGGTGAATGTGAACCCAGCATTCCGCATGACCGATCGCATGCTTTTGGACACTTTCAAGTCCTCCAGTTCCAAAATGGCACGGTTCTCCGGTGCCCACCAAAGCGGTGGTGTATCCTCATCATACCAGGGGAAGATCCCATTTTCGTAAGCTGCCAACAAACGGGCAGGACTTAAATCTCCGCCCACTGCCAAAAGTCCGTCGATGGCCTGATCGACTGGGGGGAAATTGAGGGATTCATCCAAAAGTGTGATTTGCTGGGCCATGTCACCGATTCCTATGGCAAAAATACGCCTCGTGCGCTGAAATGTTTGAAGTTTGCATCATGACAGATACGTTGCCCTTGGCCTCAAGTGAGTGGATTGTAGCTTGGAGACGGGCATGGGAACAGGCGATTGAGAAATTGGGCAGTTTCAAATTGCGGGAGGAGAGAGAACGGGCCATGCCATTTCGCCGTCCCACACGTGAGGAACATGCGCAAATGGGAAAGACCATTCGTGAGGCTTCGGTGCTTTGGTTGCTGTTCCCTGACGCCGAGAGGAATTGGCGTGGCACGCTGATGCTGAGGACTCAGGATGAAGGGGTCCACGGGGGACAAATTTCCATTCCAGGTGGTGAAAAAGAGCCCAGCGATGCTTGCGATTTGGCCACGGCCTTGCGGGAGTTCCAAGAGGAAATGGGGGTACATGTTGCCGAAGGGGATGTGATTGGTCGCCTCCAGTCCCTGTACATTCCGCCCAGTCAATTTGTTGTAGAGCCTTTTGTAGCCGTTTGTGACCAAGTGCCAGAATTTGTCCCTGATGCCTTGGAGGTGGCAGAAGTGCTCTGTCCTCCTTTGGATGAGTTATGTGATGATTCGGCATTGGTGGAACGGCTCATCGAGGTGTCGCCTGGCTTGACCCGCCCCATGCCATGTTTTGAAGTAGATGGTCATCGGGTCTGGGGCGCAACGGCCCTGATGCTGACTGAATTTGGTGCCATTTGGCGAGAGATTCAAAGAAATGACCTGATCCAAACCATCTGGGAGTAATTTCGTAACATGAAAGAACTGCAACAATTGCAAAGTGGCGATTGGGATCAGGTCCAGTCCGCCTTGGAAGCAGCTCGTGATCGAGGTGACATCCGCTGGGTTCGTCCTTTGCTGGAGGCATTTCGTGACGCAAGTGATGAAGCCATTCGCGAGGCCATCGGGCAGGTTTTGGGCTCCTTGAAGGTGTCGGAAGCGGGGGATGTTTTTCAGGATGCGCTGGATGACCCTGAATACGCTGGGGTTGAACCTGATATCATCTCGTTCATGTGGAACACTGGTTTGATGCCCGAAGAGGCCTTGTTGCGGGTTGCAGAAGTAGGCACATCAGGAGATTACCGAGCAGCTTTGGAAGCACTGACCTGGATTGAGCAATTGGAATCCGTTCAAAATGAGCATTTGCTTTTGGAGGCCATTTTAATCGTTCGAGGATCGATTGAAGATGCGGACAAGGTTGAAATGAAATCGTTGGCTGAACCCATGCTTGAAGCTCTTCATGCCTTGGAAAGGGCCCAATGAGCATTCAGGTTTGAATAACGCCTAAGTTGAAAGTTTCTGCTGCGGGTGAACGATTCGAAATTTGGATTCCTGTGGAGATCCAATTCCGCGTTTCATTGGGGTCGATGATGGCATCTACCCAAAGTCTGGCCGCGGCATAAACAGGTGAAGTTTGGGTTTCATATCGACTTGAAATGCGCTTGAACAATTCGGCCTGTTCTGCTTCATCAGGTTCCACTCCTTTTTTCTTCATCGATGCCATCTCGATTTGTTGAAGCACTTTGGCGGCTTGTGCCCCACCCATCACGGCAATCCTGGCAGTGGGCCAAGCGACAATCAGCCTCGGATCATAGGCCTTGCCGCACATGGCATAATTGCCAGCTCCATAACTGTTTCCGACGATAACAGTGAATTTGGGAACCACCGAATTGGCCACGGCATTCACCATTTTGGCACCATCCTTGATGATGCCTCCGTGTTCAGAACGAGATCCCACCATGAAGCCAGTCACATCTTGCAAAAAGACCAGAGGGATGCTTTTTTGATTGCAATTCATGATGAAACGAGCGGCTTTGTCCGCACTGTCAGAATAGATCACTCCGCCAAACTGCATGCCCTCTGTCTTGGATTTGACCAAACTGCGCTGGTTGGCCACAATCCCCACACTCCAGCCGTCGATGCGGCCATAACCCGTGACAATGGTTTTTCCATAGTCTCGCTTGTATTCAGAAAAACTATTGGCATCCAAAAGGGCTGAAATCAAGTCATGGGTGTTGTATGGTGCATGGGTTTCGGCTGGCAGAATGGCACGTATGGGATAACCGTCTGGAGGGGCGGGTGTGGTTCGGGCAAATCCGGCATCGGCTTTTGCGGTGTTGTGGTGTCCCAAGATGGTCCGAATTTGAGCCAAGGCCTCCTCATCATTTTTGCACTTGTAATCTGCAACCCCACTGATGGCAGTGTGTGTGGTCGCTCCACCCAAGGTTTCGTTGTCCACATCTTCTCCAATAGCAGCTCGGACGAGGTAGCTTCCTGCCAAGAAAATGGAGCCTGTTCCCTCGACAATCAAGGCCTCATCGCTCATGATGGGCAGATAAGCACCGCCTGCGACACAACTGCCCATGATGGCGGCAATTTGAGGAATGCCCCGACTGCTTAGTTGGGCGTTGTTCCTGAACATGCGCCCGAAGTGCTCCTTGTCCGGAAAAATCTCGTCTTGCATTGGCAGGTAAACCCCAGCGCTGTCCACCAGGTAAACAATGGGCAGCCGGTTTTCCAAGGCAATTTCCTGGGCACGCAGGTTTTTCTTCCCTGTGATCGGGAACCAAGCACCCGCCTTGACCGTTGCATCATTGGCTACAGCGATGATTTTTTCGCCATGGACATCTCCGATTTGAACCACCACGCCCCCACCAGGACAACCGCCATGGGCCTCATACATGTCCTCACCCGCCAAGGCGCCGATTTCCAGGACCTCGGCTCCCTCATCGAACAGCAGTTTGAGTCGTTCACGCGCCGTCAGTTTGCCTTTTTGATGTTCCTTTTCAATGCGCTTTGCTCCGCCACCTAAGGCAGCTTGGTCAATGCGTTTCTGGATTGCAGACATGCGCAGTCGCATGGCATCTTCATTTGCATTGAGGACCAGTGAATCGATGGGTTTACGGGTTGTCGGCATGCCCCAAATTTAGGGCTTGAGGCTCCAGTGGATACCTTTGTGCACATGAAAGGAATTCGGGCCGGTTTCATGTGGATTGTGATGATTTGTGCTTGCTTTTGGAGCCAATGCAGTTTGCTGCCTGATTCCGATGCCGTCGTCCGCACAAGGGCCAAATGGAAACCGGCCAAATTTGCGAAGGGTTTCCGTTGGTTTGTGCAATCGGAATCCAACCTGGCGGCAGAACTTTCAAACCCGAGAACAGGCGAAGTTTGGGCGGTGGTTTGGCGAGATTCCGTAGCCTACAAAAATTTTCACGTTCATGCGGAATCGGTGCCTCAAGTGGTCGCGAACCAGGTTGTTGAACGGGGGATTGCCACGCTGAGTACAACCCATGTTGCCTTGATGTCGAGCTGGGATGAAGAACTGTCGAATTGGGCCGGCGGTGGATACATCCAATATCTTCAAAACTCAATCGCTTTGGCCAAAATCGCTTCTGGACAAGCGCAAGATTTTTCAGGACAACCGGAGTTGGACAAAGAAAAACTGGTGGCTGCCAAGCCGGGAGCATTGACCATTTATCCTTTTGGTGACCCTTTGGAAGGAACGGGCATTGGCCGACACATTCCGGTTGTGCCCATTGGGGAATATTTGGAGCCTCATCCACTTGGGCGCGCAGAATGGATGGTGCTTTTGGGGTGGCTCTGTGGGCAGACAGCCGAGGCACAACTGCGTTTTGATGTCATTGCATCGGCCTACGCTGATGTCCGTGAAAAGTTGGAGTCCGTGAAAAAAGTTGATGTTCCCAAAGTGTTTGCAGGCAGCATGAGGAATGGGGTTTGGCATGCGCCGGGCGGGGGCAGTTTGGTCGCTCAACTCATCCGGGATGCCGGGGCAGAATATTTGTTCGATGCCGAATATGGCGAGGAGAACATCGAAGTTTCGCTGGAGGTGATGATGGTCATGGGCGAGCAAGCAGACGCCTTTGGTGTGGTTTGGGAAGCTCCGAATGGTTTGTCTCAAAAGACCTTGTTGGAGTCGGATGTCCGATACGCATCGGTCATTCCGAAGGGAGAAAGGGTGTTTGGGGCCAATACTGCTGAATGTGATTATTTCGGTTCTTGGGTGGCCAGACCACATGACATGTTGCACAATCTGGCACATCTGTTTCACCCCACTGAAGTCGATGCACCGGCTGACATCTGTTTCCGATGGTTGTCGGCGGATGCAACGGTGGCTTCATTGCGAGATTCTGGTTCATGAACAACAGGGAGCAAATGCGGATTTCAGCAGGGATGTTAGTCGGTTTGCTTTTGACCGGTTTTCTGCACCTCGCCTGGGGAAGCGTGGCCTTGTCTCCAAATGAGATCTGGAGTGGAATTGTCACGGGGAAAGGGGTTCCGGGTTCTATCGTGCGAGACATTCGTTTGCCCCGCGTGGCCATCGCCATATCTGCAGGTGGTGGATTGGCCTTGTCTGGGTTGTTGATGCAGACTTTTTTCCGCAATCCACTCGCGGGGCCTTCTGTTTTGGGGGTTAGTTCCGGTGCGAGTTTGGGGGTCGCTGTTGCCGTCTTGGGCGGTCATTGGGTAGGCGGTGCCTTGGGTCTATCTGGAATGGCGGTTGCCGCTTGTGCAGGATCTTTTGCGGTGTTGGCATTTGTATTGTTTGTGGCTGCACGCCATGGAGGAACCATCAAGTTGTTGGTGTTTGGCTTGATGCTGAGTTACGCTGTTGGGGCCATGGTGTCCGTGTTGCAGTCTGCAGCGCGTCAATCAGCATTGCAAGAATTTGTTTTTTGGGGGATGGGAACGTTCGGGAGCGCATCATTGCGTGTGGCTGGTGTTTTGGCTTTGATCACAGGCATTGTTGCGGTGATGGCTTTCCGCCAAACGCGGTCCTTGGACGCTTGGACATTGGGGTCCAGAACAGCTGAAAGCATGGGGGTGGCCTCCCGACCGTTTCGCGGATTCGTGTTGGCTTCTACCGGAATCTTGACAGGATTGATTACTGCATCTTGTGGCCCTATTGCTTTTTTGGGATTGGCAGCGCCTCATGTGGTGCGGTTGTTGTTTGCTGGCCGTGGTCATCACCAATTGATCCCAATGACCTTGCTTGCTGGCAGTTGGATGGCCCTGCTTGCCGATTTGGTGGTCCGTGCGCCCTGGAGTGATGGGGCAGGTTGGCCTTTGAACGCGGTGTTGTCGTTGCTCGGCGCACCGATGGTTTTGCATGTGTTGTTGAAACGGACTTGGAACGATTGATGAAGAGCTACCCATTTCCGCCTTTGGCTTTGAAGGACCTGGTGATTGGATATCCTCTTGGAAGGAGAAAAACGCCCTTGGGATTGTCTGCGCCCATAGACGCAGATTGGTCTGAACCGGGCATTCATGCCATTATAGGACGAAATGGCACGGGGAAGAGTACTTTGATTCGAACCATTTGCGGATTGCAATCGCCACTTTCAGGTGTTGCCCATTTGCAGGGACGGTCGGTGCATCAGATGTCTGCCGCCCGCCGCTCGACTTGGATGTCTTTTGTGGACAGCACTCCACCAAGAGGTTCTGGATTGACGACAGGTCAAACCCTGATGTTGTCGAAGCCCAATATCAATGAATCAGATTGCCGGAATTGGCTCAGTCAATTGGGCAATCCAAATTGGTGGGACATGAGGTTGTCAGAGTTGAGCGACGGTCAGGCCCAAAGAGTGATGGTCGCTCGTGCGGCCCTGCAAAGTGCTCCTTGGATGATTCTGGATGAGCCCACTGCATTTTTGGATGTTCCCGCGCGGGAGGATTTGTTGGATTTGTTGGGGACCATGGTCCAAGACGGACTGGGTTTGTTGTTGACCACGCATGATTTGCATCTGCTGGCACGAAGTTCGGCCTTGTCCTCGATTCATTTATTGAACGCTGGTGGGCTGACACCGTTGGATCCGAATGGGGTTGTAGAAGATTGGGAAATGGCGTTGCGCGGACAAACAGAATCACAGAACAAATTGGATTCCAAATAACTTTGTAAGGCAAAGCATCTTTATGCCTTCACTTAGCCGATTGATTCTCATGTTATTGATTCTCATTGTCCTCATGGCTTCCATTGAATTCATGTCCTTTCGATCCTTACAAAGGACATACAATTCGGCGAGTTGGTGGTTGACGGCCAGATGCATTTGGTGGGTGGTGAGCATTGGTGTTTGGGGGTTATTTATCAGCAGCATGGTGATGTGGCCGATTTGGCGTGAGACACAACCCCGATTGTTGTCGGGCATCAGTGTGGCTTTCATTGTGATTTTGGTGCCCAAATTGGTTTTGGGGACTTTTCAATTGTTTGAGGACGTTCGCTGGCTTGCTGCTGCTGGGTTTCGCCGCGCATCGGGGAGTGTGAATCCCATTTCACGATCGTCCTTTTTGAGTGCCGTTGGCCAGGGAGCTGCTGCCTTGACATTCGGCGGCTTTTTGTACGGCGTGACTTGGGGCAAATATGCGTATCGTGTGGAGCATCATCGGCTGGAATTGCCGGGACTCCCAAAAACCATGGCAGGGTTGAAAGTAGTCCAAATTTCAGACGCACATTTGGGGTCTTTTCATGGGACACCGGAACCCGTTTTGAAGGCCTTGAAGCGCATCAATGCGTTGGAACCCGATTTGATTTTGTTCACGGGGGATTTGGTCAACACCTTGGCAGAAGAGGCAGAACCTTGGATTGCGGCTTTTGCCCAATTGCAAGCTCCGCTGGGCAAATTCAGCATCATGGGCAATCATGATTATGCTGACTATGGCAATTTCACCAAGAAACAACGCCGGGAGAGCATTGCCCGGTTGCATGAAATCCACGAAGAAATGGGCTTTCGTTTGTTGCTTAATTCCCATGAAGTGCTGCATGTTGAGGATGGGGAATTGATTATCGCAGGCGTTGAGAATTGGGGACGGGGATTTCGGCAATCAGGTGATTTGAACCAGGCACTGTCTGGCAGTCAAAACGATCAGCGATGCACAATCCTGATGAGTCATGACCCCACGCATTGGGAGGAGGAAGTCATGGGGGGGAAGGCCAATGTAGAGCTGACCTTGAGCGGTCACACACATGGCATGCAGGTGGGCATCGAGATTCCATGGCTCGGACTCAAGATGTCCCCGAGCAAGCTTCGATACAAGCGGTGGGGTGGTGTCTATGAGGAAAATGGACAGATTTTGCATGTCAACCGCGGGTTTGGGGTATTGGGTTTTCACGGGCGTGTGGGCATGCCCCCAGAAATTACCGCATTGGAGCTGCATCCGAAAGCTTAAATTTGTTCCATGCTTCTAAGGTGGAATCAGTCGGTTTTCGCCTCCATTGGAAGCCCCATTCACAGCAAAACCCCAAGCCATGTCAGAAGACAAGAAGGTCATTTTCAGCATGCACAAGGTGAACAAGGTCACCCCTACAGGCAAGCACATTCTCAAGGACATCACCCTCGGATTTTATTACGGGGCCAAAATTGGCATCCTCGGTCCCAACGGGGCAGGAAAGTCAACCGTGATGAAAATCATTGGAGGCTTGGACGAGTCCTATACCGGGGATGTCACATGGTCTCCTGGATTGAAGGTGGGTTATCTGAGTCAAGAACCTCAATTGGATGAAGACAAAACAGTTCGGGAAATTGTGGAAGAGGGGACCCAGGAAGTGGTCAATGTGCTGAAGGAATACGAGGAAATCAATGCCAAATTCATGGACGAGGAAATCCTCAACAATCCCGATAAAATGGAGGCCCTCATGAATCGGCAGGCTGAAGTACAGGATCGCATCGACGCGCTGGGGGCTTGGGAGTTGGACACCAAGCTCAATATCGCAATGGATGCCTTGCGTTGTCCCCCAGACGATGCCAAAATAGCAGTTCTCTCTGGAGGGGAACGTCGACGTGTGGCCCTTTGTCGCTTGTTGTTACAGCAGCCGGATGTGTTGCTGCTTGATGAGCCGACAAACCACCTCGATGCGGAGTCCATTGACTGGTTGGAGCAGCATCTGGAACAATACCCGGGCACGGTGTTGTGTGTCACACACGATCGTTATTTCTTGGACAATGTTGCGGGTTGGATTTTGGAATTGGATCGAGGTCAAGGAATTCCATATGAAGGGAATTATGCATCTTGGTTAGAGCAAAAATCCAAGCGATTGGCTCAGGAGGAAAAGCATGAGTCGAAGCGAAGAAAGGAACTGGAGAGGGAATTGGAATGGGTTCGTCAATCCCCCAAAGGCAGACGGGCCAAAAACAAAGCCAGGGTCAACAACTATGAATCAATGCTTGCGGAGGGCACGGCTGAAAAAGACGCACGTTTGAGCATACCGATTCCCAATGGTCCACGATTGGGGAATGTAGTCATTGAGGCAGATCACATCACCAAAGGGTTTGAGGACCGGTTGTTGATTGAGGACTTGAGTTTTTCCCTGCCCCCGGCTGGAATCGTCGGGGTGATCGGCCCCAATGGTGCGGGAAAAACCACTTTGTTTCGAATGATCATGGGGGAGGAGAATGCGGACACGGGGACGTTCAAATTGGGAGATACAGCGGCGGTGGGTTATGTGGATCAACGACATGCGGAAATCGACCCCAACAAAACGGTTTGGGAAGTGGTCAGTGGCGGCAATGAGCAATTGGAAATCGGCGGCAAACTGTTCAACAGCAGGGCGTATGTGTCCAAGTTCAACTTCAATGGCGCTGATCAGCAGAAAAAATGCGGTGTGCTTTCTGGTGGTGAGCGCAACCGGTTGCATTTGGCGATGACGCTCAAAACAGAAGCCAACATCTTGCTTTTGGACGAACCTACGAATGACATTGATGTGGATACCTTACGGGCCTTGGAGGAGGGCATAGAGTCCTTTGCTGGTTGTGCGGTGGTGATTTCACACGATCGCTATTTCTTGGACCGCATTTGCACGCATATCCTGGCATTTGAGGGAGATTCTCAGGTGTATTGGTTCGAAGGTACGTACAGCGAATACGAGGAAAACCGCAAGAAAAGGCTTGGCGATACTGGCCCCAAACGCGTCAAGTACAGGAAGCTTGTCCGTGGCTGATTGCATTGGACGATTTGCGCCTTCTCCCACCGGCGCACTTCATTTGGGTTCAATGGTTGCAGCCGTGGCTTCATACCTCGATGCACGCGCCCGTGGTGGACAATGGTTGGTGCGGATGGAGGATTTGGATCCTCCGCGTGAAGTGGCTGGCTCGGCGGATGCCATTTTGCGGACCTTGGAGTCCTTTGGGTTGTTTTGGGATGGCGAGGTGGTTTACCAAAGTCAGCGACATGCTCGGTATGAAGACGTTTTGGCAGAATTGATGGATAGGGGATTGGCTTTTGCATGCAATTGTTCAAGAGCCATGTTGGGGGAGCACAAGGTCTATCCAGGGACATGCAGGGGATTGAAGGAGGGCCGGGCATACCGCCTGTTAACAGGGCCGGGTCAGGTGTCTTGGCAGGATGGGGGCAAAGGCGTCCAATCGTTTGACTTAACCCGGGAGGTGGGGGATTTCATTTTGCGCCGAGGTGATGGTCATTGGGCATATCATTTGGCCGTGGTTGTCGATGATTACGATGCTGGGGTGACACATGTGGTTCGCGGAGAAGATCTGTTGACGAGTACGGCACGACATTTGATATTGCTTGAGCATTTAAAATGGAGCCCACCCAAATACCATCACTTGCCATTGGTCCTCAATGCCGAAGGACAGAAACTGTCAAAGCAAACCCTGGCCACCCCAGTCGATTCCCACCGCCCGGCACTGACCTTGCAACGTGTTTTCAATCATTTGCAATTGCCGGTCAGGGCAACTGCGGACGTGAAAGAGACATTGATTCAGGCTCAAGATGCTTGGGGGAGACTTTTGGAATCCAAGTCTCATTCATGAGACACATCGGAGCTATGCTTGGCTGGATTGGGCTGTGGGGTGGACTCCAGGCCCAATGTCCTTCGGATGACCGAGTTTCCTACCACGACGTGGAATATGCCGTGATTGCAATTGGGGGACAATGTTGGTTCGCTGAGAATTTGAGCACAACGAAATATGCTGATGGCACCAGCATAAAGGCGGTGGACAATCAACAATGGGCTGAATTGTCGGCGACAACACCGCTGACGGATGTTGTCATGCGCAAAGGAGTTCCGATGGGGGCGGGGCACATATACAATGCTGCAGCCGTTCTTCATCCGTCGCGTTTGTGTCCATCGGGTTGGCACGTTCCCACAGATTCAGATTGGCGTGTTTTGGAAATGGCCTTGGGGTTGTCACCAACCCAAGCACAATCCACGGGGTTTCGCGGGCATCATGGGGCAAAATTGCGGGGCGAAGACCTCAAATCTGAGGAATCGGCCGGGTCGACTTCCTTGAATTTCAACGCGCTGCTTGGAGGATTCAGAACCGGTGATGGTCGCGATTTCAATTGGGGAGATTCAGGTTTTTGGTGGTCTCAAAAGCCTTGGCACGGTGGAGGAGAACTGTGGATACGCAGTATATCGAATGCTCATCATGGAATGTACCGATCCATTCGCCCAGAATCGGAAGGACTGTCCGTGCGTTGCCTCAAGGATTGAGTTTTGCCAGGACGGCTTTCATTTGGTCGAACTCTTCTTCATCAAACAGACGGGTCAAAAAGACAATGTGTCCTTGCGCATCCACAACAACGTTTCGCGTCACGCCTGATTTGGGGGCTGCAATGGTCTCGAAAACCGCACCACCTGCATCTGGGGCCATCGGATAAGTGACACCAGTTTGCTCAGCGAATTCCGCCACGCGTTCTTTGGGCTCGTTCAAGTCCACACCAATGACCAAGTGACCTTCGCCTCCTTGCCAAACTTCCTTTTCCAAGTGGGGCATCTCTTTCCTGCATACCCCACACCATGAAGCAGTGAACTGAAGAACATAGGATTGACCCAAAAGTGATGTCTTGCTAAACGTTTGCCCTTGCAAATCCGTCAACTCGAATTCAGGAACCGGATCACCCACGGAAACAAAGAAACCGCGGTCATCGGGTTCAGGATGGTCGTCTTGGCCCCAAGCTTGAATTGCATGCAAAAAGCCGATCAGGACCATCACCTGCGCTGCGATTCTCATGATTCAATCGCCTTCGTTGGATTTTGACTTTTTTCCCCTCTGGGATGATAGGCCTCGATTTGGTCTCGCAAAAAACGTCGATCTAGGTGAGTATAGATCTCCGTCGTGGTGATGGAAGAATGGCCTAACATTTCTTGAACAGCCCGTAAATCAGCTCCGGCCTCGATGAGGTGAGTCGCAAAACTGTGGCGGAAGGTATGGGGGCTTACTGTTTTTCGGACGCCCGCTAGAATTGCCGCACGACGAATCATGGTGAAGGCCATTTGGCGGGACATGAATCGACCTTTCCGCCCCAAGAACAAAAAGTCCTCATTTCCAGGGTGCGGGACCAAGACAGAGCGGTATTGAGAGAGGTAATCGTCGATAGCGGAAAGTGCTTGTTCGCCAATGGGAACGAGCCGTTCTTTGTTGCCTTTCCCGATGACCGATATCCATTTATCGACAAAGTTTACTTTGGACAGGCGCAGTTCGCAAAGCTCCGTCACTCGGAGTCCACAACTGTACAATGTCTCCAACATGGCTCGGTTGCGAACCCCCTCACGACGGGACAAATCCACTCCGTCAATGATTTGGGAAACTTCTTCGACACTCAGGACTTCGGGCAATTTGCGATTGGGCCGAGGACTTTCAATCAATTCCACGGGGTCGTTGTCCATCCAGCCCTCCAATCTCAAGTATTTGCAAAAGGACCGCACACCGCTCAACATTCGGGCTTGGCTGTTTCTGGCCAAGCCACGGTCATACAAGGAACCCATGAAATGTTCAACGGTGGCCATCTCGATTTGACCGGGGTCGTTGATTCCTTCTTCGAATTGAGCGAAACGAGCAAATTGTTCGATATCTCGTAGGTAGGCCGAGATCGAATTGGGACTTAAGCCTCGCTCCAATCGCAGATAATCTTTGAATCCGTTCGTTGCGGATTGCCAGGTGGTCAACTCTTTTGCCATATTAGGGAGTCCATTGTTGAGATGAGAGCGCAAGGGCTTCTTGAACGGTGATGCGTTCACCTCTCAGGTAAGCTGTGACAAAGGGGCCGGGAAAGGTGAATTGCGCGGACAATTGTTCGCGGAGGTTTCGCGCTTTCACATAATTCTCTTCCTCTCCAGTGGTGTATTTGTACCAATCGTCTTGCTCGTCAATTGACACACCAGCTTCAAATCCAAAGCGATTCCGGACCCACTTTTCGCTAACATAGCGATGTGCAGCCATGATTTGAACCCGATACCGGATGACCCCTGCCAAATCGTTCTTGGGATTTATCGGAATCTCATCTGGTATTGGCGTGATGTTGGCCTCGGGCTCAGACCCAGATTTCGACTCAGGCTCTGGGGAAGACTTTGAAGTTTGGGCCATGGTAGAACCGCCTGTGGTGGTGATGATTTTTTTCACCATAGGACGATCATCCGAGACATATGCAATTTCGCCCGACCAAGAAAAATTGAAAATTTTGGGGTCCTGGCAAGTCAAAACGTAGCTCAATTCAAAATTGGGCTCTTTCGGGGCTTCGAACCAAACAAATTTCAATGCCCTGTCCAATTGGCTTGTCGTTGCCCCTCCTGATTCCAAAATTTCGGCAGTGCAGTCCAGTGGCAGTTGTTCTTCAATTTTCAGAAATCCTTCTGTGGGTTCACTCGCCACTTGGATTTCTACTTGTCGACGATTGTCATCTAATCGATGCAAGGTCCTCATTCCTTGGTAAAATGCATATCCCAATGGCAACGTGGCTCGATCAGCTCGTACGACGGCTCCGTCCAACGGCAAATCCACGCGTTGTCCAGATCGCACGAACGAAAATGTCGCATCGATGGCTCCGCCGACAAAACCAGGGTGGGCCATTAAGTCCAATCCGATGGCCAATGTTCCTGATTTTGGCATGTCCATCCATATCAACTTGGCCTGCTGATTTTCGAAAGAAAAAGTGGCGCCGTTTGCATTGCGCATCGAAACAGAAAGGTGGTCGGGTAAATCAAAGGTGAGTTTGGCAAATCCCTCCAGTTCACCTTTGTGGACGGCCCAATTCACTGCAACTGTTTCGTTGATCGGCAATTCCTCGGGAATGTTGTGCTCAGAAACAATGCCAAATCCGGCGGGCATCATCAACCAGATAAATCGCAAAGCCACAAAATTCAGCGCATGGAACATTGTTGCAATCTACCAGCCCGCCACATGCGTCGGAGACGCCTACTTATTCGTTTTCCAACAGGCGAATGTGTGTTGTAGCCAGGGTAATTTTACGAATGTGATTATTCAGAGTTGGACGAAAAAAAAAGGGTCCTGCTCTGGCGTTCCAAAGCAGGACCAACTTAACCAAATTATCACTTGATGCTTAGCTCTCGCTAAACTCACTTAAAACCAGTTGCAAGGTAAAGGCTTATTTCGGTGATAGACAATCCAAAAGACCTTAAATTTCAACACTTGAATGTGGGAAACGACAAGGTGTCAAGCTTGGATTGATTTGTCTTCTTTTCTGTTATATCTTCGCGCCCCCAACAAGTTTTGCATTATGAAACCAGAAATCCATCCTGAAAATTATCGCTTGGTAGTCTTCAAAGACATGTCCAACGATTATTCCTTTTTGAGTCGCTCGACTGCGAACACGAAAGAGACTGTGGTTTGGGAAGATGGAAATGAATATCCACTGGTGAAAATGGAAGTGAGCCACAAATCACATCCATTCTACACGGGTAAGGCACAGTTTGTCGATACCGCTGGTCGGATTGAAAAGTTCCAAAAGAAATTCGCCAAGTTCAACAAGAAATAACCGGCATTTGTGGTCGGATGACCGACGCAGATTTGGTAAAGGTGTCCTTCGGGGCGCCTTTTTTTCTTCATCGGGCAGGGATGGAACCCAAAGGTGTTGTGGACACGATTTCCAGACCATAACCGATGGGGCCTGTTTTCCGGACGGAGTCTGTCAGGAGTTCGATTTTGCCCACACCCACTTCTCGCAAGATCTGTGCGCCAATACCATAATCTTTGGAATCCATGGGATGAGCGATTCTCGATTTGACGGCATTCTGGCTGCGGTTGTCATCGGGCTGGGTGCTCATGTTTTTGTAAGCCCTCAATTCGTCAAGGAGCCCTCCCCCTGAGCGCAGTTTGTTGATGTACACCACCACCCCGGAATCACGTTGTCCGATGACATCTAGTGCTGATTGCAATTGGGGACCTTTTCCGTGAGTTGTCAATTGAAAGACATCGCCAATCATGCTGCTGCTGTGAACACGCACAGGGGTGGGAGATTCCACATCAGGTGTTCCTTTGACCACAGCCAAATGGATCGTTTCATTTGTGGTTTGTTTGAAGGCGAGAATCCGCAAGGTTCCAAACAGGGTCTCGAGTTGGACTTCTTCTACTTTCTCAATTAGCGTTTCGTTTTTCAATCGAAAGGCAATCAAATCAGCAATGGAGACCAACCTGAGGTTCCATTCATCGGCAATTTTTCGACAATCTTTGAGTCGGGCCATGGTGCCATCCTCATTCATGATTTCGACAATGACACCTGCAGGTTCGAACCCGGCAAGACGTGCAAAATCCACGGCTGCTTCAGTGTGACCTGCCCGCCTGAGCACACCACCTTGCTTCGCACGCAGCGGAAAAATATGCCCTGGCTTTCCCAGTTCCTCCTTTGTTGTTTTGGGGTCAATCAGGGCATGAATCGTTTTGCTTCGATCTGCTGCACTGATGCCTGTTGTGCATCCATGCCCAATCAAATCCACAGAAACCGTAAATGGTGTTTCGTAAGCTGCGTTGTTCTGATTGACCATCAACTCCAATCCCAGCGCGTCGCAACGTTCTTCGAGCAGGGGGGCACAAATCAGTCCTCGGCCATGGGTGGCCATGAAGTTGATTACTTCTGGTGTTGCATTCCTTGCGGCAGTGAGAAAGTCACCTTCATTTTCACGGTCTTCATCGTCAACGACAATGATGACTTCACCGCGTTGAATGGCTTCGATGGCTTCCTCGATGTGATCCAGCATGCCGGCAAAGGTACATTCTGCGATTCTCTCGGCTTACATTTGCGGCATGATTTTGCCCATTGTTGCATACGGAGATCCAGTCCTTAAACAGGAGGCGGAGGAGATAGAACCAGGTCATGAAGGGGTGGAAACACTCATTGAAAATATGTGGGAGACGATGTACGCCTCTGAGGGAGTGGGTTTGGCAGCGCCTCAAATTGGACAATCCATTCGTTTGTTTGTCATTGATGGGACACCTTTCGCTGAGGGCGAGCATGGGGATGCGGGGTGCCGAGATTTCAAACGTGTCATGATCAATCCGGTCATTTTTGAAGAGTCGGGTGATTTCGATGAAATGGAGGAGGGTTGCCTGAGTATTCCTGGAATTCGAGAGGGCGTTACACGGCCAGATGCCATTCAAGTTGAATACCTCGATGCGTCGTGGAACTTGAAAGAGGAAAAATTATCTGGAATCGCAGCGCGCATCGTACAACATGAATACGATCATTTGGATGGTGTTTTGATTACTGACCACCTGAGTCCGATGCGCCGCCGTTTGCTGCATGGCAAATTGCGTGACATCAGCATTGGGAAGGTGCCTGTGGATTACCGAATGCGCTTCCCCAAAACCAGACGCAAATGATCTGCATGCCCTCTTCACGCGGGGACAAGGTGGGTTGGATGACATGGTTTGTTTGTCTTTTTTGCATTCAATGCGGAACGTCGGAAAAGCCCCATGCGTCCGTGACCTGCGCCGAGCGATTGTTGTCCATTGAAAAGAGCGAAGCCATGGCATTCAGAAATGAAACAGGCGACGCGATGGCGCTTCAAACCCTTGCGAAAGCGTATGCCGACTTTGCAAATGCTTGTCATGATGCGCCAGAAACGCCTGAGATGCTGTTTCGGAGAGCGGACATTTTGCGCGGATTGGGCAAGCATCATGAAGCCTTGGCCTTGTACCGTGACGTCCATGATCACTTCGATCGATATGAAAAGCGGTCTGTTTGTGCTTTCCTTGTGGCCTTCATATACGATGCCGAATTGGGAGATAGGTCCCAGGCCATCAAGGCCTACAATGAAGTGTTGTCCATTCACCCAGATACCGAGGCATCTCGATGGTCAGCCTTGGCGTTGAAATCACTTGGAGAACCTGTTGACGAGCCTGCTGATTTGGGTTTGGAATTGGGATTGTGATGCGACAAAAGGCAATTGGCCTTGCATCGGCAGGAGCCTTAACTTCGCCGACGAATTTTAAAAACGGGTTTTATCAAACCAGACTGATTCATGACTACCAAATTTCGACCAGGCGTCCTGTGGGGCGAGGAGGTGCGGGAGGTTTTCCGCGATGCACAGAAGAACAATTACGCATTGCCTGCTGTCAATGCAATTGGATCCAATTCCATCAATGCGGTGCTCGAAGCGGCGAAGTCAGTTCATTCGCCAGTGATTGTGCAGTTTTCCAATGGTGGCGCTGCATTCAATGCTGGAAAAGGACTGAAAATGGAAAACCAAGGAAATGCGGTGTTGGGCGCCATTGCGGGTGCACATCATGTTCATCAATTGGCTGAGGCCTACGGTGTTTCCGTGATTTTGCACACAGATCACTGCGCCAGAAAATTGCTGCCGTGGGTGGATGGAATGCTGGATGCAGGAGAGGAGTATTTTGCCCGAGTCGGCTCTCCTTTGTTCAGTTCTCACATGATTGATCTCAGCGAAGAGCCTTTGGAGGAGAACATCGAGACTTGTGTCAAATACATGGAACGCATGGACGCGATGGGCATGTTTTTGGAAATTGAACTTGGGGTTACTGGTGGAGAAGAAGATGGCGTCGATAACACGGACATCGACAGCAGCAAGCTCTACACGCAGCCGGACGAAGTGGCCTATGCTTATGAATCCTTGAAACGGGTGTCAGACAATTTCACCATTGCGGCGGCATTCGGAAATGTTCATGGTGTTTATAAGCCTGGAAATGTGAGTTTGACGCCAAAAATCTTGGACAATTCACAAAAGCACATCGAGGAAAAGTTCGACACTCACTCGAATCCTGTGGACTTTGTTTTTCACGGTGGAAGTGGGTCTTCTGTAGCTGAAATCCGCGAGGCAATCGGCTATGGTGCCATCAAAATGAATATCGACACGGATATGCAATGGGCATTTTTGTCTGGTGTTCGGGATTATGTTGATTCCAACTCGGGTTATTTGCAAACCCAAATTGGGAATCCAGACGGTGACGATCAACCGAACAAAAAATATTATGACCCACGGGTTTGGTTGAGGAAGGGAGAGGATGCATTCGTGGCGCGCTTGAACCAAGCGTTCGAAGACCTGAACTGCATCAATCGAAACGCAGCAGATTGATTTGAAGATGAAGGGATTCTTGCCTCAAGCGGATTGGGAGGGTTCAGTCGCCCAATCCCTCAGGGCTCATGCGGAGCGACTGAAGTCGGAGCACTTGAATGATCTTTTTACACGACACCCCCATCGAGCGACCGAAATGGTTTTGGAATTGGATGGGTTGCGTGTAGATTGGTCCAAGCAGAGGTTGGACGCGCAAGCCTGGTCTGATTTAATGGCTTTCGCGAAGTCCGCTCATCTTTCTGACTCCATCAACGCATTGTTCCAGGGCCTGCCCATCAATGAAACTGAGAATCGGGCCGTGATGCACATGGCTTTGCGGGCAGAATCTGCTGATGGTTACGCTGTGAATAGCGAACCCGTGATGCCTCAGGTTCTTCACATCCGCCAAAGGTTTTTGGCGTTTGCTGAACATGTGCGACAAAACCGTGCCATTACGGATGTGGTCAACATCGGAATTGGCGGTTCAGATTTGGGTCCATTGATGGTCACCCGTTCTTTGCGAAAGTCAGCCAAAGAAGGTCCAAAGGTGCATTTCATCAGCAATGTTGATCCGGGGCATTTGGAATCCGTACTGAGCACTTGCCAACCCCAGTCCACTTTGTTCATTGTGGTCTCCAAAACCTTCACGACCCAAGAGACCATGACCAATGCCCGGCTGGCCAAAGCCTGGTTGATGTCATCCATCGGAGAATCTGCTGTCGCAGCGCATTTTGCGGCCGTGTCGAGCGCTCCAGACAAAGCTGTTGAATTTGGGATTCAAGCCGATCGGGTGTTTGGATTTGAGAATTGGGTCGGTGGGCGTTATTCCATGTGGGGGCCTGTTGGTTTGGCCATCGCTTGCGCCATCGGCGCGAACGGATTTGAGCAATTTTTGGCAGGTGCCCGATGCATGGATCAGCATTTCAAAACGACCCCTTTGGAATCCAACCTGCCTGTGGTCATGGGGCTTCTGGGAATCTGGAATCGGAATTTCATGGGATTCTCTACCCACGTTGTGCTCCCATACGCCCAAGATTTGGAGAGGTTTGCAGCTTATTTGCAGCAAGCAGATATGGAATCGAATGGGAAGCGAACGCAGCGTGATGGCACTTTAGCCAGCCATGCCACGGGTCCTGTTTTGTGGGGAGAGCCTGGAACCAATGGCCAACACGCCTTCTACCAACTGCTTCATCAAGGCACGGACATTCACCCGGTGGACATCATCGCGGTTCGAAAGCCCATGTCGGACATGGAAGATGCTCAAGAGAGCCACCAAAAGTTGTTGGCCAACGCCATTGCTCAAGCAGAGGCCCTGATGAAGGGGAAGTCTGACGTAGACAACCCACACCGCAACTTTCCGGGCAATCGACCGTCGACTTTCATGGCCATGGAGGCCTTGGATCCCTATCACTTGGGCATGCTTGTTGCCTTGCATGAGCATCGAATTTTCGTCCAAGGCGTCTTGTGGAATATCTTCAGTTATGATCAGTGGGGAGTCCAATTGGGCAAAGAATTGGCAGGCCAAATACTCGCCGAATGGTCAGGCTCTGAAGCTGTTGATCACGATTCCTCAACCGCTGCATGGTTGAATTGGTTTGGGCCGAAGTCAGGTGTTCGGCGATGATGGAATGGGGAATTTGAATTTGGCTTTTGGGAATACAAAATGATTGTATATTTCCCAAAACAGTCTGAAAACAACAAACCATGATCATCTCAAGATTTGTCTCCCTCCTATTGTGCACATTGAGTTTTGGCTCCGTATGGGCAACAGCTACAGGCCTCGAAGTTGAGGTCGTAGCCACTTCAGAATTTGGTACGACGTATCACGTCTTTGCGACATTTGATTCCCCAGATGACCAATTGATTGCCGTATACGGGACCGTAGGTGCGGAAGCGAATCTGCCTTTGTTGATGTCGTCGAGCACAAGTTTTTATCAGTCTGAATCGGGTGGGGATTATGGTCAGTCCATCAATCCCATCTTGTTTCCTTTGATTCCAGACGTGCAATACGATTCTTGGTTGACCATTGGATCTGAGGACAGCAGTGGCGCAGGTGGGGTCAATGCCGTCGGCATGGATACTTTTTTGGCCACATGGAACAATGGAGGTGATTTGTACATCAATACGTTTACAGGGGGGTCATGGTTCATTGTGCCGGGCCAAAGTGCGGATGCTTATGCCGGTGACAATGGACGTGTTTTGATGGCGCAATTGACGACAACCGGTTTGGTGGAATTGATCATCAATTACCAATGGGACGATGTCACGGGTGAAACTTTCCAAGCAGAAGGCCTTGAATTGTCTTTTCCCAACGTTGTTCTGGGGTGCATGGATGCGTCCGCTTGCAATTATGACCCCACGGCGGAGCAGGACGACCAGAGCTGTGCCTATCCAGGAGATGCTTGCGATGATGGTTTGGACACCACCATGGATGATGCCTTTGAAACGGATTGCAGTTGCACAGGCGTCCTCATTGTTGAAGGATGCACGGACGAATCGGCTTGCAATTATGAGGCGAATGCCAATTTAAATGTGGGATGCGCTTATCCGGGTGATGGTTGTGATGACGGGGATGCCGATACCGTATCAGACACATACAATAGCGATTGTTCTTGCTCCGGCCTTTTTTACAATCCAGGTTGCATCGATGATTTGGCCTGCAATTATGACCCCACGGCCACGGAGGACGATGGAAGTTGTGAATATCCGCCCCTTTATTATGACTGTCAAGGGAATTGTTCCAATGATGTCAATGAAAATGACATTTGTGATGAAGAAGAAAATTTTGGTTGCACATCCCCGAGTGCGGACAATTACGACCCCAATGCAAACAGTGACAATGGCACTTGTGTCTGGGGTGGTGGTTGGGTCAATGGGCTCGTAGCCGAAGTTGTTGCAGAGGACTCGATACCGGGAATGATCACTTACCGCTTGTATGTCGAATTTGATTCTGACGATGTGCAGATGACGGCGCTTTGGGGAACAGACAGCCATCCATTGCATTTGATTCCGAGCACCACGTTTTATCAGGATGAAGCCGGCAGTTGGACGAGTTCCGAAATCAACCCTGTTCTCTTTGCAGTGATCCCCAGTATGGAATTTGACTCATGGCTCACAATCGGAGCCGCCCCGGGCGAAACAAACACCGCGGGCGAGGTGGGCATGTCGGAATTCACGCCAGAATTTGAGGCCGGCGGTGCTTTGAATGTCAATACATTCACAGGTGGTTCTCTGTTTGTCTTGCCGAACACCTCCCCGCAATCCGTGCCTGTCAATGGGCGGGTGTTGATTGCCCAGTTGACGACCGACGGTGCGGTCAATGCCAACGTCAATATTCAATTCCGAGATCCATCGGACAACTCCATTGAAGTTACAGACCTGCCATTGATTTTTCCTCAAGAAGCGGCAACAGGGGCTGGATGTACCGATCCAGAGGCAGACAACTTTGACCCAACAGCATTGCTTGACGATGGCAGTTGCAGTTATCCGGAGCCCAGTTACGAAGGATTGACTTACGAGTTGTTTGCTGAAAATCAGCCTGAAGAAGGTTTGATGACGTACCGGGTGTATGCCAACTTCGGGAATTTGGATGATCAGTTGACAGCCATTTTTGCGCAGGAAGGACTCCCATTGTCAATCACGTCAACCAGTGGCTTCTATCAGAATGAAAATGGGGGTGCCTTTGCGGATCAAATCAATACAACTCTCTTCGAATTCATCCCAGAATTGGCTTATGACTCTTGGTTCACCATCGGAGGGGATGATTCTTCTGTGAACCTGAACAACATTGGAACCGATGCTGCAGCGGCTGAATTTGAGGCAGGAGGGAGCTTTTCCATTGACAATGAACTGGGCGGGAGCTGGTTTGTGCTGCCTGATTTGGAACCTTTGGCTTTTCCCGATGCTGACGGCCGGGTGTTGATTGCGCAGCTGACGACAATGGGCCAAATTTCCATGACCATCAATTTGCAATACAGAGCAGAGAATGGGGAAAATCCCCAGGTACTGGATGAGACCATTGTTTTTCCTCAAATTGACTTTGGCTGTATGGATGCTGGGGCGTGTAACTTTGATCCGGATGCGGAGCAGGACGATGGCACTTGCATTTATCCAGAAACATACTACGATTGCAATTTCAATTGCATCAATGATGCAGATGGAGACAATGTGTGCGATGAATTGGAAATTCCAGGTTGCACGGAAACAGGTGCCGCAAATTACAATCCAGATGCCACGGACGATGACGGTTCCTGTGAATACCCGGGGTGCACGGACGTTGATGCTTGTAACTATGACAGTACAGCCAACGTGAACGACGGCACATGCGAATATCCAGAACTCTACTACAATTGCTCCGGCGAATGCATCAATGATGCGGATGGTGATGGGATTTGTGATGAACTGGAAATTCCAGGTTGTACGGAGGAAGGCGCTGCCAATTACAACCCCAACGCGACTGAAAATGATGGCAGTTGTGAATATCCGGGTTGCACGAACCCTGATGCGGACAACTACGATCCTGATTCCAATGTGGATGACGGTTCTTGTGTTTTGGGGGGATGCACGTACAGCAATGCTTCGAACTATGATTCGTCCGCTACCTATGAAGATGGTTCCTGCACTTTCTTGGGCTGCACTGATTCGGATGCGGCCAACTTCGAGAGCTTTGCAACGGAGGATGACGGATCTTGTGTCTTCGAGATTTTGGGCTGTACATACGTTGATGCAGAGAACTATGATCCAATGGCTACAGTAGACGATGGTTCTTGCATTTTACCAGAAGGAGAAAACGATTGTCCATTCGACAGTGATGGCAACGGTTCAGTGGGTTCTGCAGACTTGTTGGATTTTCTCGCACAATATGGATCGCCTTGTGAATAAAACAAGTTGAACTCCACTTCGTGTGATTCGTACACTTTGAGACGGGTTTGGCTATATTCACGGCCAAACCCGTTTTTTTATGCCATTCATTCCCAAGAAGAAGCTTTCCTTTTGGCAAATCTGGAACATGAGTTTTGGATTTCTGGGGATTCAATTTGGATTTGCACTCCAAGGGGGCAACATGTCCCGCATTTTTCAAACACTCGGAGCTTCCAAGGATGAAATTCCCATTCTTTGGATTGCTGCTCCCTTGACCGGCTTGATTGTTCAGCCCATCATTGGTTACCTGTCAGATCGAACCTGGAGCCCAAGGTGGGGAAGACGCAGACCTTTTTTCCTATTGGGTGCAGTTTTGAGTACCCTCGCCTTGTTTTTCGTTCCCTACAGCTCCGCGGTATGGATGGCCGCTGGATTCTTGTGGATTTTGGATGCCAGCATCAACATCTCCATGGAACCATTCAGGGCCCTGGTTGCAGACAAATTGCCTGATGAGCAACGGTCTTATGGTTTCGTCGTGCAGACATTGATCATTGGAATTGGGACGTGGGTTGCCTCTAATTTGCCGTCTTTGGTGACATGGTTGGGGGTCGATAACAATTCAGCTGCTGGTCAGCTTCCAGCGAGTGTTCATGTGGCCTTTGCAATTGGCGCTTTTGTGTTTCTGGCTTCCATTTTGATCACTGTATTCACCACGACGGAGGAGCCTCCGGAGAACTTGGACGCTTTTCGAAAGAATGTTGAGTCTTCAAGGGGTTTCGCGGCGGGAATTCGAGAAATTGTTCAGAATATTTTGTCCATGCCCAAAGTGATGAAACAGTTGGGTTTGGTTCAGTTCTTTAGTTGGTTCGCCTTTTTCACGATGTGGTCATTCGCAACACCTGCGTTGACCGAGCACGTATTCCGAGCACCTTTGCCGAGTGAGGGCATGGTGAACTTTGAAAGTCTGAATGCGGCATACAATGATGCCGCCAATCAAGTTTCTTCTGCCATGGGCAACTATGGTTTGAGTTCCATGGTCTTTGCTATGCTGTTGACCTTTTACACTTCGAAATTCGATATCAACAGGAAATGGGTGCACATTGTGGCACTGATTTCAGGTGGACTGGGGTTTGTTTCGATGTATGCAATTGAACCCGAATCAGCGGGATTGTTGGGGGTGTCTTTCGCCTTGATTGGTGTGGCTTGGGGCTCTATTCTCTCGATGCCATATGCCATGTTGTCCAGCGCTTTGCCGAGTCAAAAAATGGGAGTTTATATGGGCATTTTCAACATGTTTATCGTGATTCCACAAATTTGTGCAGCTCTGGGTGGGGTGAATTTTGCTTACAAGACCATTTTCGGCCCCGAAACCATCAATACAATGCTTCTGGCTGGGCTCTGTTTGATTGTTGCAGGTTTATCAACGTTGTTGATTCGTGACGCGAGGGCGAACGTACACACCCGTGAAGCTTGATTGCAGGAATATTCTCGTGGAGGTGGTGTGTATTGTACACATTTAATTCGTACATTACGCGTTTAATGAAAGGTTTGAATCGCTCAATGATTTCGATCAACCGACAAATTCTTATTCGAGTCAAACCAATGATTCGAATCAAACCAATTTTTTTCTGATGAAGCATTTTGTTTTGCTTTTTGCGGCCTTTTCAATTTCGCTGACCATGTTGGCCCAAAACACCGTGAGTTTTTCGGTGGACATGAACGACTATTCAGGCGCATATGTGTACAGTGGTGTCTACGTAAATGGTTCTTTCAATGGCTGGTGTGGTGATTGTGCGGCCATGACCGATGATGACGGTGATGGTGTATGGAATTTGGACATTGATTTGCCAGACGGCTCTCATGAATTCAAGTACACCTTGGATGGTTGGAATGCTGAGGAGGTGTTTGAAGGTGGAGAGTCGTGTACTTTGACTACCGGAATTTACACGAATCGCCTTATTCAGGTGGCCGGCGATACGGTCATTCCCACAACGTGTTGGAACAGTTGCGTGGCTTGTGGTGAATCCGACGGTGGTGCGGAATTTTTTGACGTCACCTTTCATGTGGACATGTCTCAGTACACAGGTACTTTTGGTACGGTGAATTGCAATGGCAGTTTCAATGGCTGGTGCGGCGGTTGTTGGGAGATGACGGATGAAGACGGGGACATGGTTTATTCCATTACGGGATCCTTGGCGGCTGGCACCTATGAGTACAAATTCACCTTAGATGGTTGGGATGCACAGGAAAATTTTGCTGGGGGCGAGTCTTGTACAACAACAATTGATGGATATGTCAACCGCACAATCACAATCACGGACAATGCAGATGCAGGTGTAGTTTGCTATAACAGTTGTGATGCTTGTTCCACTGGCGAACCAGAAACAGTGACTGTAACTTTTCAAGTGAACATGGCGGAGACACCAGCGAACCCAGCGGGTGTATTTTTAGGAACGAATGTCACTGGATGGAACCCAGGGGCAACGCAGTTGTCTGATTCTGATGGCGACGGCATCTACAGTGTTTCTTTAGACGTTCCAGTCAACTCTGATGCTTTGTACAAGTTTTGCAATGGACCTGGTTGGGAGTATGCGGAATCTGTTCCACCTTCTTGTGGAGACGGTTCAGGAGACGTCAACCGCTTGTTTTCAGTTGGCACTGAGGATGCAGTTTTGGATCCCGTTTGTTTTTCGGCTTGTTTGAATTGTGGCGAAACTTCAGCGACGACCAGCGTGACTTTGGAAGTTGACATGTCGCAGCAAGAGGTTTCTGACGATGGCGTGCACGTTGCAGGCAGTTTCCAATCATGGAGCCCCGGCTCGACAGAAATGTTGGATCCTGACGGTGATGGAATTTATGCAGTTACCCTCGAATTGGAACCCTTCACATATGAGTACAAATTCGTTAACGGCAATGCTTGGGGCAGTGAGGAAGCCGTCCCTTCGGCTTGTTCGACCAATAGCAATCGTTCAGTTGTTGTTGGGGATGAGGATTTGGTGATTCGTTATTGTTACGAACAGTGCGGGTCTGAATGTACACTGCCAACGCCAGGGGCGGATATCACTTTCTCTGTGGATGCGAACAACTTGGAATCCGTTTCCGCTGATGGAATTTATCTGATGTCATCTTTCACCGACCCACAATGGCAGGCAGGAGCCATATTGATGAATGACGATGATTCGGATGGGATTTGGACGACCACGGTTTTTGTAGAGGGTTCGGCTGAAATCCAGTACAAATTCAACAATGGAAACCCATATATCGACGGCGTTGCCAACACCGATGGTGAAGAGACTCATGATTTTGAGTCCGATGGTTGTGGAGCGCCGAACGGTATCGGCGGATTCAACAGGACTTTGGTGCGCACAGGAGAAGATCAGGTGTTGGACATTGTTTGCTTCAACAGTTGTGGTGCCTGTCAGGATTTGAGCACGGGAACCTCTTTCAGCGTTGACATGGGTTGCGCTCCAGACTTCTACGAGGTGTTTGTGACTGGACCCTGGTGTGGCTGGTGTGCCAATGATGGTTACAACGTTCTTACGGATGATGATGGTGACGGTGTCTATGAAGTCATCATTTATGATTTGAGCGGAACAGTTGAATACAAGTATGCCATCAACGGGTTTACAGATCAAGAAGATTTGGTCAATGACATGGTTGAAGGTGCCGATTGCGCTCCGATCACGGATTATGCGGCTTACGCAAATCGCACCACTGAAGCATTTTCTGACAACGTTGATTATTATGGCACCTGCGATGGCGTTTGCAATGACGATGTCGTTCCCGTTGAGACCTACACAATTACGTTCCAAGTGGACATGTCGCAATACGATGGAACATATGGAACGGTCAACTTGAACAGCAGCTTCAATGGCTGGTGTGGTGGTTGTGCACCGATGTCTGATGCTGATGGTGATATGATTTATGACTTGACGGTCGACATTGTGGCCGATACCATTGAGTACAAATTCACGCTTGACGGTTGGTCGAACCAGGAAATGTTTGATGAAGGTGAGTCCTGTACATCCACCATTGACGGTTACACGAATCGATCTTTGGTGCTCGATGCAGACATGACCTTGCCTGCCGTATGTTGGAACAGCTGTGAGGCCTGTGCCGCAAACATCTCCGGATGCATGGACGAATCTGCGGTGAATTTCAATCCGAATGCCACAGAGGACGATGGCTCATGTTACTACAATCCAGGTTGTCAAGATTCATCGGCACAGAACTATGACGAAGACGCCGATGCGGACGACAACAGTTGTCAATACCTGATCACTTTCAGGGTGAACATGTCCAACGAAATGGTTTCGGCTGATGGTGTTCACATTGCGGGCTCTTTCCAAGGCTGGGAACCAGGCAGCACCAATGTGCCGGCATTGGGATATGGCGTTTACGAGATCACCATTGCCTTGGCGAATGGCGATTATGAGTACAAGTTTATCAATGGAAATCAGTGGGGACAGGATGAAAGTGTAGGTGATTGTGGCAATGGAGGCAACCGTGTTCTGACGGTGGCCGGAGAGGATATGACAACTTCTGCGTCTTGTTTCAACAGTTGTGACATGTGTGCGGGTTGTACCGATCCTTTCAGCTTGGAATTCGATCCTTTCGCCGGAGAAGATGATGGAAGTTGTGCGACTGCCATTGTCTATGGATGTACTTATGACGGAGCAGAAAACTTTATGTCGAGTGCGAATGTTGAGGATGGATCTTGCTTCTTCAGCACGGTGAGTGCGTGCCCAGGAGACTTGGATGGTGATGGCACAATTGCTACGCCTGACTTGCTTTCATTCCTCTCAGTGTTCGGAACCGACTGCGATTGAAGGATTGCATTTGAATTGCATTGAAGAAGAAGGGTCGTTGTCCACCACGTGGACAACGACCTTTTTCTTTCAAGGAACTTTGGTTTCTATTTTTGTGCCATGAAACGACTCGTGTCGGCACACATTCCTACCCAATTTGGTCCGTTTGTCATTCTGGCTTTTGGGAAGAGTGAGGAAAGCAACCCCCACTTGGCTTTTGTCCATGAATCCTTGTGGTCATCAGGTGATTCTTCAATTCCTGAAGGCTTCACCGTTCCTGTTCGGATTCACAGTGAATGCATGACGGGTGATGTTTTTGGCTCCAAACGATGCGAATGTGGTCCTCAATTGAATCATGCATTGCAATTGCTGGGTTCCGATTCAACCCCAGGCATTCTCCTTTATTTGCGGCAAGAGGGGAGAGGAATTGGGTTGGTGAACAAGCTAAGGGCCTATAACGTCCAAGACAAAGAGGGTTTGGATACGTTTGAGGCCAACAGGGTTCTTGGACATGCAGATGATGAACGAAACTACTCAGATGCTGTTTCCATCTTACAAGAATTGCGCATTGATGCCGTTCGTTTACTCACGAACAATCCTGAAAAAATGAGTGCATTGGAGGAAGGTGGTATTGATGTGATAGAACGAATTCCAATCGTCATTCCTTCGACCATTGAAAATGCTGCCTATCTCGAAGCCAAGAGAAAATCCGGGCACTGGTTGGATGAGAATGTTTGAGGTGAATCCCATGGAATCATATCCATTGCGCTAAAAAAAATGCCACATCCCGTTGGTTGTGGCATTTTCTGTCAAGTCGTCGGAACAAGCCATTTCGTCAAGTCTCATCACGACGCTCTAAATATCAATCATCAGGAGCGAAGAATTGTGTTGAAACCTGTGAGAAAAGCGTTATCTTCTCGTTGTTTACATAAAAACACATTTTTCTGATTTCCTCTAATTGACCAATTAACAGAATATTGGACAGTTTGGTTTTAAAATGAAGAGCTGGTTTTATCAACAAATGAATTTATGGGGCATGATGGCCTTTTCGGCTTTCGTTCCGGTGATTTCTGGAGTTGATTCAACGAATTCAAAATCTGAAGGTCCTGGGGAACAGAGTTGGAATTATGAGGGAGTTGTCGACAATCAATTGACCAATCGACTTGTCTACAATTCGCCCTTTTCATTTGATGAATTACAGGGCATTGGCGGTTATTTGGCCATTGAGGAAATACCTTCCCAAAATAGTCTGTTGGGTGGGCATCCTGAGGCGTTGAACAGTTTGTGGCAAATCAGCCCAGAATCCGATGTTTGGGTGAAGCGTCAAGGACGCGAATTGGCAATTGTGATGAAGATGGATGGATTGTGGGGAGTCCAAAAATTGCTTCCACTCCCTGAGGGGGTAGAATCGCCTTCAACTGCCATCGTCTGGTGCAATTCGGATCAATTGAATGTTTTGAATTCAGGTCACATCTGGAGTTGTTCGTTTGATGGAATTTGGATTCGGGAGACAGATACTGAGTTGCTTCTCTCAGGAATGGTGGAATTGGGATTGGTGCAAACCCAGGACTACTTATACTGCTGGGGTGAGAGCGCTTCCTGTTTGATTGATAAAAATTCGGGAGTGGTAAAGAGGTTCCTGGATGACAGTTGGCCTCAATTCTTGAAAGAGTTTGAAACACCTGGGGCGGTTTGGCGGGTAAACGGCAATTGCGTTGATGTTGGATTGGGCCAATTAGAACTGCAATTTGATTTGGCGCGAAAAATGGATTTATCGGATGATTTGGCATTTGAAGGCATATCCAAATTCAATCAAATGGAATGGACTCCGCGTGTGTCAACAGATTTTGATGGGTTTACGGTGTTGAATGAACTTGGGGGGATTCTTTTGTTCTTTTTGGGTGTTGTTCTTGGTGTTTTGATTCGTGGCAAGGCATTGAAGAGTACTCTTCCTGCGAGCCGACGCGATCAAACCGGAGTCTTCGAATCGGAGGAGATTTCAGCCATTGTGAACCAAGATTTGGTTGTTTCAGGTGAGTTCCAAAAATTGGTGGAAATCGCTCCGCATGCCCTGACCACAAGGGAATTTGACGAAATCATTGAAAATGCGGATAACGTGTCCCCTGAATCGCAAAGATCGAAGAGGGCCAAGGTTATTCGGCTCATCAATGCTGAGAGTCAACTCGTTTTGGGATTCGCGTTGATAGAACGCTCACGAGACCCCAAGGATCGCAGAAAAGTTCTTTACAAAATTCGTTCCATCCCAGAACGCGTAAGGGAGCAAGTCACCCAACTGAGAGAATCCAGATTCTCTTCCACCAGCGACGTGCGATAAAGCTTGAAGACCCAGACCTTATTAAAAACCGAGGCTACAACGAAATGGCGTGCATCAGCTCCATGCACAAAACCGCTCCGACAGTGCCTACCGCATAACCGAGAACGGCAAGCAAAACTCCTACTGGGGCGAGCGCGGGTGAGAACGCACTGGCCACAATAGGGGCAGAAGCAGCACCTCCTACATTGGCTTGAGAACCAACAGCCACGAAGAAAAATGGGGCGCGAATGATTTTGGCTACACTGAGAAGCACGATAATGTGCGTCAACATCCAAATCAGACCGATTAGAATCACTGTCCAATATTGGTCCCAATTGGCAATCAGTTGGGCAATGTTCATTTTCATCCCGATGGTGGCCACGAGTGTGTACAAAAACACGCTTCCTATTTTGGATGCCCCTGCACCTTCATATTGACGAGCTCGAGTAAAGCTCAGTGCAATTCCAACTGCAGTTGCAACCACTACCAACCAGAAAAACCCTTGCTCTAGGCTGCTGAGAAATTGTACGAAGCTATCTGGGTTTTGGTCTCGAATTTGGGCAAATGAATCGGCAATAGCAGGAGCTGCCCAATCGGCGAAAGCATGCGCAACAGCCACACCCGCAAAGGCCAATCCCACAATCAAAATCAAATCTGAAAAGCTGGGTGTCCTCGCGATGCTGGCGGAGTAGGCTTCAATTTTCTCCTTCAAAGCATCTACCGCACTGGCATCAGCCTTGAGTTTTTTGTCCAAAACTGCGCTCATTCCAGCTCCAATCAGCAGGAAAGGCATCCAAAGATTGGCTACGAACACGTCTACAATCAGCATGGCGCTGAATTGGTTGTCCGAGGTCATCGAAATTTCCTTCAATGCGGCCTGATTCGCCCCTCCACCGATCCAAGAACCGGCAACCGTGGAAAGGCCTCTCCAGAAAGCATCAGGAGAATCACCACCCAATACGTCGGGCTCGATGAAACTGACAAGCCACAAGGCCAGAGGTCCCCCAATCACAATGCCGATGGTGGCGGCAAAGAACATGATTAACGCTTTGGGCCCCAAGTTGAAAATTCCTTTCAAATCAATGCTCAAGCAAAGCAAAATCAAACTGGCTGGTAACAAATATCGCGAGGCAACGAAATACAATTGGGAAGATTCACCGTCAATCAAGCCCAATGAATTGTACGCTGCAGGCAGAAAATAACAGAGGAGGAGGGTAGGGATGATTTTGAAAAATCTTGAGAATGACGGGCGGTTCGAGGCATGAAAAATCAAAGCCAAGGTGCCCAACAACAATCCGAGAACGACAGCGTCATTCTCAATCCAAACCTCTCTTTCCATAACTTGTTTCGCGATTTATTGAATGCTGATCAGCTCTACTTCGAAAATCAAAGCGGCATAAGGGGGAATAGGTCCATTTGGATTGGGACGTGCCCCGTATGCCAACTCTTGTGGAATCCAAAATGTGGTTTTGCCTCCCACCTTCATCAATTGCAAACCTTCTGTCCAGCCGGGAATCACACCATTTAAAGGGAAACTGATGGTCTCTCCCCGCTTATAGCTGGAGTCAAACTCAGTCCCGTCGATGAGGGTGCCACGGTAATGGACTTCGACCGTTGAACTGGCGTCAGGAGACGCCCCTGTGCCCACCACATCGTGTCGATATTGCAAACCAGAATCGGTGATTTCAATGGCCGGTTGCTTTTTGTTCGCCTCGAGGAAATCGAGACATTCTTGACGATAGGCCGCACCTTGGGCTTCCTTTTTGGCCGTCATCACTTCCGTGACGAGGGCATTTGCGTCTTCTGGCGAGAGGGTCGCGGTTCCTGCCAAATTCTCTTGCAGACCATTGGCCAGGGCGGCAGCGTCGATTTCATTGACGCCTTGTTGGGCCAAGTTGTTGCCGAACAAAACCCCGAGGGCATAGCTTAAATCTTTCAATTCTGTTTCGTTTTGTGCGTCGCTCACAACGGGTGAGGCCAGCAAGATCAACGCAGCCCAGGCTGCCATCCAATTTATGTTTTTCATCATCATGTGTTTTTTATGTTTCGAGTGAAAGTCCATTCGTTTTCAGTGGAATCAGCTTCGCTGAATCGATATCCCATGTCTTCAAAGTCCAACATGTCTTCAGGGGCTGTTGCTTGCTTGCGAATCAGATGGCGGGCCATGGCGCCACGGGCATGCTTGGCATAGGTCATCAGCGCCTTCAGTTGTCCTTTGTGCCAATCCTTGAAATGCACGTCAATCACACGGTCTTGTGAGTCTGCCAATTTCGCAACCTTGCTGTATTCATTGCTGGCCAGATTGACAATGCATCCTTCGGCATCTTTTTCAAGCACTTCAGCAATCTGATCCCCCCAAAACTTGTACAAATTGTTCTTGGCTGCGGTAGGCCCCCAACGTGTGCCCATTTCCAACCGATAGGGCTGCATGAGGTCCAGCGGACGAAGCACACCGTAAAGCCCACTTAGGATTCGAACATGTCGCTGAGCATATTCCAACTCTGGTGTGTTCAGTGAAGGTGCATCCAATCCACGGTACACCTCTCCTTTAAAGCACATGGCGGCAGGCTTCGCATTTCCCGGGTGAAATGGGGTTTCAAAAGCTGCAAATCGCTTGGCATTCAACTCCGCCAAATCCGGATTGACTTTCATCAAATCTTGCAATTTCTTCCGACTCAACTTTCGCAATTTTTGAACCAGAATGGCTGCTTCTTCAAGGAAAATGGGTTGACTGGCCGCTTCAATGCTCTGGGCATGATCGAAATCCAAACTTTTCGCAGGTGAGAGGAGAAGAATCATGTCTGCAGGTCAAACAACGAAATTAGGAATTGCAATTGGACTTTCCCAAAGTGGGCTTACTTTGTCGGACAAAACAAAACCGCTGAAATGAAGGTCTTATATACAGCAATATTCTTATGGGCGATGGGCGCATCGGGAATTGCACAATGCGAGGACAATGAAGTGGCACTTTCTTTCTTGATTGGCACCGATGCCTGGGGGTATGAGATGTACTGGGAGGTAGTCCCTTCGGGCAACGGTTGTGGAAATGGCACTTTGTTCAGCAATGGAAATCCCGACGTAGGATGTGAAGAGAATGGCGGGGGCACCGGAGAGATCTATGCGAGTAACTCCACATTTGATGAAGGCCCCTTTTGTGTGACTGCTGGAGACACCTTGGATTTCATCTATGTGGATTCCTATGGGGACGGAGGCATGACTGTTGCGCTGTTCATGGATGGTATTTTTTCTGGAAATTGGGGCGGTACGGGAGACGGCAACACGTGGACTTTTGTCGTTGGAGAAAGTTTGCTCATTGATCATGACACCCCTTGTTCGGCACTTCCGGTGGAAGTGGATGGGGATGTGGTGGCCATCGTGAATGCAGGAGGATCGGTCGAACCAGGAGAGCCGAGCCCCATCGCGGCACCCACCGGCAGTTGCGCATTGCCGGGAACTTGGTGCGGCTCAGATGGCAACATCAATCGAACGGTTTGGCTGAGTTTTGAAGCCTCCACTACAGATCCGGTCGAAGTGAGTTCATGCAACGACGGCACGAACATGGATAGTCAGCTCGCGGTCTATCGGGCGGAGTCATGTGGAGATTTTGACTCATACGAGCTGATCGCTTCGAACGATGATGTTCCGGGTGGTTGTGCTGTTGCCAATGGCTATGCCAGTGTCCTCCGAACGAGTTGTTTGGAGGTCGGACAGTTGTATTTGATTCAATTGGATGGGTGGGGAGGTGCTGAGGGCACTTCATGGATTTCTGTGACCACGTCATCCGCTGATTTGGAGTCGGGGTTGTTGGCGCAAGTCTCGAATATCAGTTGTCCACTCGACAAGGACACTTCCCCGAATGGATTGATTGCTCCGTATGTGGCTTCTGGTGTTTCGGATTTCGAGATTGAATGGACGGGCCCTTCGGGATTCACTTCAAGTGAGGCCATCATCGGAGGCTTGGTGCCTGGCGAGTATGCGGCTTCAGTTGTCACGGCCTGTGGGAATGCCTTCAATCAATCTTGGGAAATCACAGCTCCCGCTTCTTGGTCGGTTACCACGGGAGCACAGGATGCGACGTGTGAAGAAGCGTTGAATGGATCTGCGTATGTTGAAGTTTCCGGTGCAACCGGACCGTACGACATCATCTGGAATGGTCCCAATGTGGAGGATACAGAAGGGGATATGCTGGACAATTTGGCTGGAGGCACATATCAAGTGCTCATCACTGACAACAACAATTGCACCTATGAGACGGCCATTGTGGTTGAATCAGCCAGTACGGATGAGTTCACCATTGGCGCGGACACCACGATTTGTGAAAACGAGTCCTTGCTGGTCTATGCCCCCGCTGGGTACGATTATGCATGGCAAGACGGAAGCATCAATCAATTTTACTACATCCAACCTGGAGATTATGCCCCGGGGACATACAGCATCATTGTGACCGCTTCTGATGATGCTGGTTGTTCTTTTGCGGATGCGATGCTGTTGACGGTTTTCAACTGCACCACAGGCGTAGGCCATGTTGACGATGACATCCAACCTACGGTGTTCCCAGTTCCTGCCTTCGATCGGCTCTATTTGGATGGCATCCCATCGGATGCACAGCATCGGATTGTCGATGCCCGTGGCCGGGAAGTTTGGTCGGGTCGAGGACCGCAATCAGAGATCTACGTCGAAACTTGGGGAACTGGTTTGTACTTCTGGATTGGCGAGGCCAAAGGCCTGCAATGGAAGCAACCTTTGGTTGTGGAGTGATTGACCATCCACATCAATGGCCAGCGGGCTTCCATGATTCAATGGCCTCGCAAACGGTGTCGATTTCCTGGGCATGGATATCCAAATGCGTAACCATTCGAATGGCGTGAGGGCCAAAAGGAAAGCACAAAATCCCAGCGTTGGCCAAGTCTTCTTGGAAAGTTGTGGCGGGAATCCCATTTTGAAGATGGAAAATGACAATGTTGGTAGCGACTGGATTGACGCGTTCTACCCATGGAAGACTCTCAGCTGCTTGTCCCAGTCGATGTGCGAAAACATGATCTGATGCCATGCGGTCGATGTGGTGATCCAATGCATACAAGCATGCAGCGGCCAGGATGCCAACTTGTCTCATGCCGCCACCGAGCACCTTTCTGCTTCTGTGGGCTTCACGGATGAAATCCCGCGGTCCCACAAGAACAGATCCCACAGGACAGCCCAGTCCTTTAGAAAAGCAAAGCGACATGGAATCGAAAATTTGACCATATTTCCGCCAAGCAGATAAATCATCGCTGCTGACGCCACGTGCCACTTGGGCGTTCCAGCACCTTGCGCCGTCAAGGTGGAAGGGCAAGCGGTTGTTTTGACATGACAACCGAATGGACTCGAGGCTCTTCAAAGACCACACAGCTCCACCACCTTTGTTTACGGTATCTTCGGCGGCGACAAGCGATGTGCGTGCATAGTGGCTGTCATGTGGATTGATAGCCGCCTCAATTTGATTTGCATCAAACGTTCCATTTTCAAATCCAACCAACCGGACGGAAGCACCAGAATTCCGTGCAATTCCACCGCCTTCGTAATGATAAATGTGGCTCAAATGGCCACAGATGACTTCATCACCTGGTGAGGTGTGTACTTGGATGGCGGCTTGATTTGCCATGGTACCTGAAGGGAAGAAAAGAGCAGATTCATGCCCCATCATGTCAGCAACCCTTTCCTCGAGGGCATTCATCGTGGGGTCTTCCGCGAACACATCATCCCCCGTGGGGGCCTGGGCCATGGCATTGAGCATTTCGGGAACAGGCCGTGTGACGGTGTCCGAACGCAAATCAATCGGGGGGGAGTTTTTGGCACTCATGTCGCAAAGTTATCTTGCGCAAGAATTGAAATGGAGTCTTTCTCTCAAAACCCGTTGCAAATGCGTTTTTCAAGTTTTTTGATTTCTTGCAGTGCTTGTACATTGTCTCTGGCCATGTCTTTGCAGATGAATGCAAAAGAAGGGATGTGGATTCCCACCCTTTTGGATGCCGTAGAGAATGAAATGCAGGCCATGGGCATGCACCTTTCTGCGGAAGACATCTACAGCATCAATGAGGGGAGCCTGAAAGATGCTGTGGTCCATTTCAATGGAGGATGCACGGCGGAAATGGTCAGTTCCGAGGGCTTGTTGCTGACCAATCACCATTGTGGCTATGGCCAGATTGCCTACCATTCATCGGTGGAGCATGATTATTTGACGGCTGGCTTCTGGGCCATGACGCGGGCGGAGGAATTGCCAAATCCAGACTTGTATGCCCGCTTCATTGATCGCATTGTTGATGTCTCAGAGCGGATGCGCAAAGCTGCAGATGCGGGCATGGAAAAGGAGGCCATCGTGAAGGAGTTCACTGAGGGAACGGATTCGGAAGGATCTGTTGTGGCATTTGACTTTGGGAACAGCCACTACCTCATTACAACCCGAACATTCCATGATGTGCGATTGGTCGGAGCGCCGCCTTCGGCTGTCGGAAAATTCGGGGGCGATACAGACAATTGGGTTTGGCCCCGGCACACTGGCGACTTCAGCATGTTCAGGATTTACGCGGATGCGAACAACCAACCTGCAGAATTCAGTCTGGACAACGTCCCTTATCGGCCAAAGCACCATTTCCCGGTGAACATTGGGGATACACAAGCAGGTGATTTCACCATGATTTTTGGTTTTCCGGGAAAGACGGAGCAATACCTGACGAGCGATGCTGTTGTTCACGTTCTGGACATATTGAATCCCATGCGAATAGAAATGCGCGAAGCTTCTCTCGCTGTAATCAATGCCGCCCGGGCAAGCAGCCCAGCACTCAAAATCGCCTATGCAGACAAACAGAGTGGAGTGGCCAATTCGTGGAAGAAGTGGATTGGGCAATCTCGAGGACTGAAGGAACTCCATGCGGTGGAACAGAAACAAGCCTTGGAAGCTGAATTCATGGCCCGCGCTGCGCAAGCGGGTCAGAATGATGAATGGGGAACACTGATTGGTGAAATTCAATCAGCAAATGAAATTTATTTCCCTTTCCTCGAAGGCCGTTGGAAGTTCATAGAATGGGTCTACTATGGGCCAGATTTGCTGAATTTTGCCATGGGCTTTGATGGGTTGATTGAGCAGGCTGGAGATTCAGAGACCACAGACAGTACTTGGGTTGCATTGCGCGATGAACTCGCCGGATCTGTTGATGAATTTTACCGGCAATTCGATGCTGAAGTGGATGAGGACATCATGGCCGCTTTGGCGGGTCTCTATTTGGCCAATTCTCCTGATCCATTTCAGCCGGAATTCATGGCTGATCTCCAGAATCCACATTCATTTGCTCAGAACATTTACGAGAAATCCATTTTTTCAAAACCGCAAGTCCTCAAAGAAGCATTGGCGTCGGATTCGCGCAAAAAATGGTCCAAACGCGCAAAGGATCCTGCATTGCAGTTGGTCAAGTCTACTTACGACGTGTATTTCAGCCAAATCAGACCGGGATACATGAAACAGCGTGAGGTGCTGGACTCTTTGACGGCGAGGTACACGTCGGGATTGCGCACGCTTTTTCCGGAACGGGCATTTTTCCCCGATGCGAACAGTACGTTGCGATTGACTTATGGAAAAATCGAAGGGTCTGCGCCCTACGATGGCATGGCATATGCACCTTTTTCAACACACAAAGGCATTCTTCAGAAATACATTCCGGGAGATCCGGATTTTGATTTGCCATTGGATTTGGTCCAAGCATTGCAAGCCGAGGACTGGGGAGCATATGGGAACAGCAATGGAGATTTGTCCGTGTGTTTTACAGGATCGAACCACACGACTGGTGGGAACTCAGGTTCCCCAGCCATCAATGGAGATGGTCATTTGATCGGCATCAATTTCGATCGATCTTGGGAGAGCACCATGAGTGATATTTTGTTCGACGACACGCGGTGCAGAAACATCATGGTGGACATCCGTTATGTCCTGTGGATTACCGACGTTTACGCCGGAGCTGGCCACCTCGTTGAGGAGATGACTGTGGTCAAATGACGCATGCAGCAACCGCATTCGCTCAACGCGTTGCGGTGAGCGCGCTTGGCAACTGGGTGTGAGCAAAATCAACCTGCCAAAAAGGCAATGATGGTCACAGTGATGGTGAGTAAAATCAATGCCAAAACAACAGGGCCACCGATTTCATTTTGTTCGGGTTCGGAGTGATGATGATTGTCTGCCATGGGACAAAAATAAGTCATCCATGCAACGAATTGTGTTCTCGTGAAGTTCATAGTGTATCTTGCCCTTGCTGCGGCAATTTAAACCTGTAAGAATGAGACTGATTGCAATGTGTTTGGCTCTTTGGAGCCTGCTGTTATTTACCACCATTCCAACTGGAACTGCCCAATGTGAGGCAGGGGAGGTGGAAATCATGATTGAGATTGTTCCTGACAACTGGCCAGCTGAAACCAGTTGGACCTTGGAAATGGGTGGTGAGTTGCTCGCAGAGTCTGGGGCAGAAAGTGCCACTGTGTGCATCGATGGGGCGCTTGAAAATCCATGTTTGCTTTTCACCATCGCCGACACATACGGTGACGGGATTTTGGGGGATGGCGGTTATTGGCTCTACGTCAATGGCGAAGAAGTCGCTACTGGATCCAATTTCGGATACGGCGAGTCCGTCAGTCTCTTGTGTCCCCCAGGCTCTACTTGCAATGACGCCGTGGCCATCGATGCCTCGGACTATGGTGTGATCAATCAGTCTGCGGGCAATTTCTGGTACGTCTTCACGCCAGACGCAAATGGCATGTATGAGTTCAACACCTGCGGCAGTGGATGCAACACCACACTGTGGATTTATGATTACTGCAACATGGGCAGTTTTGACAACACCAACGAAGGCACGATTTACTACGACGATGAACAAGGTGGCTGTGGTGATGAAGCCAATTTGACTGTTTTGTTACAAGGCGGGGTTCCGGTGTGGATTCGAATGGGACTTGGCGCTCCGGATTACCTTTCATTGGTGGATTTGAATTCCGAATGGAATTATCATGACCAAGGGGCCGATTTGGGATCGGCATGGACGGCGACTGATTTCGACGATGCCGATTGGGCTCTGGGAAATGCAGAATTGGGTTATGGAGATGGAGATGAGGTCACGACAGTATCCTACGGCGATGACAGTTCAGACAAACACATCACAACTTACTTCCGCAATACTTTCGAATACACAGGCGAAGCATCCAACGCGATGAGTGGATTGCTTCGATTGCGTCGTGACGATGGTGCGGTTGTTTATCTCAATGGGGTTGAAATCATGCGCAGCAACATGCCGACTGGTCCTGTCACCTCTGAAACCACGGCTTTGAGTGAAATCGTGGGCACGAATGAATCCACGCTTTATGAATATCCTGTTTCGCTCAATTTGAATAGCGGTGAAAACGTCCTGGCAGTGGAGGTTCATCAAATCAACTCCACCAGTTCAGACATCAGTTTCGATGCCGAGTTGTTGCTCTCTGATCCCAATGGCAATTGCGCTGGAGGTTTCGATTGGACGTTCAACTTCGTGGGGCCTCCAACTGGTTGCATGGATGAGGAAGCTTGCAATTACAATCCTCTTGCTGAGGTGGACAGTGGTGATTGCATTTATCCAGGGGATCCAGATTGCACAGGTCCAGATTTGATTGTGAGTGCAGATGCCATTGTCAACAGCTTGACCACCGAGGTGATGCAGGTCAGTGAAACAGATTGCTACATCGAGGAGGGATGCTTGAATGGTTATGGAGATCGTGAATTGGTCAGGTTCACCACACACATCTTGAACATTGGTACACTGGATTATTACATTGGTGTGCCAAGCCAAGCGGACAACAACCAATTTGAATGGGGAGATTGCCACAACCATTGGCATCACAAGGGCTATGCCAAATATGACCTCTTCACCTTAGAAGGTCAATACCTCCCCATTGGTTTTAAGAATGGGTTCTGCGTGATGGACCTCGAGTGCAGTGGAGGTGGAACGGGCCAATATGGTTGTGGAAACATGGGCATTTCAGCAGGTTGTGGTGACATCTACAGCTCGGGTTTGAGCTGCCAATGGATTGACGTTACTGACGTGGAAGACGGCACATATTATCTGATCGTTCGGGCCAATTATGATTTCATTCCAGATGCCCTGGGACGTGAAGAGAACTCTTATGAAAACAACCATGCCGCTGTTTGCATCAGCCTCGACCGTTCCACAGGTGAACTGCAGGTGGATGTCATGGGGGATTGTGAGCCTTTTTATGATTGTGAAGGCACTGAATTTGGCACGGCGATGATGGATTGCAATGGGGAGTGCAATGGCTCAGCACTGATGGGTGATTTGGACGCCAATGGTGCTCAAGAGTATGCGGATGCGGTTGCCTATGTCGAACACATTTTGGGCGATGATATCGAAGCCTTGCCATGCACGGATGTGGACCAAGATGGATTGATCACCGTTTCAGACGCGGCATATTTGGCACAATGTCAATATTGGAATGCCGCGCACGAACATCCAGACAGTTCGGGATTTCATCCCAAATGTGATTTCCCGGTGAATCACATCGTCAATCCATTTGACAGCGTCTACTTTTCAATTGGCTCAGTGAATTGGGACCAGGGCTTTTTGGATATTCATGTGCTGAATCCCAACAACCGAATTGTAGGGTACGAATTGAATATGTCTGGCATGGGCATTTCCAGTGCGGTGAGTTTGGCGGATCCCATAGAATATCCCATCGAGCCTTCCTTTGTTCCTGGCGGTGGAAAAGTCATCGGTCTGGCCTACGAGGGAGAAAGTTTGATGAAGAATTACAACTGGACCCCCTTGGTGCGTCTTTATTGGAGCAATCACGAAGAAGAAATCTGCATCGACGCCATCATTGATGTCGTGAACACCGATTATCACAACACCTTGACCTACATCCTTGACGGTTGCGTTACGGCCAGTGGCATTTCTGAGAATTTCACGGATGCCGCTCCGATGTTGTACCCCAACCCCATGCAAGAATCATCGTTGATTCGATTCCCGAATCCCAAGCGTGAACAAATGACCTTTGTGTTGACGGATGCAAGTGGTCGTGAAGTGATGACCTGGTCAACACAAGGTGTGCAGTACACCATCGATCGTGGTGATTTACCGAGTGGAACTTACCTCTACACCCTGAAATCGGCCCAGGGATTCCGTTACAGTGGGCGACTGAGTATTCAATAATTGAAGACACTGCAGATGCATTTTTTGAAGAATTCTTCCAGGGGAATATTCTGGATTTCCCTCTTTCTGCTTTCGGCGGAATATGTGATGTCACAGGTGGTCATCAATGAATTTTCAGCTTCGAATTATTCCTTGAACATTGGAGGAAACAATGAGGATTTTCTGGAATTTTACAATCCCACAGGAAGCGCTATCGATATCGGAGGATATCACCTCAGCGACAAAGTCGACAATCCCACGAAATTTGAAATCCCAGCTGGAACCAATGTTCCAGCGAACGGCCATTTGGTGATCATGTGTTCAGGAGAGGCCAACTTGGCCGGAGGTTTGTATGCTGGAGGCTTTCTGAACACCAATTTCAAAGTCACGCAATGTGATGAAGAGTCTATTGTTTTCGCGGACCCGGCAGGAAACATTTTGGAGAGCTATACATTTGGTTCAGATTGGTCAACAACTTTGGCGAATCACAGTTGGGGGCGTTTTCCGGATGGAAACGGGGATTGGCTTGTCACGGATTTGCCCAGTCCTGTGGGGCCGAATGGAGGAACCACTTACACTGGATATGCGCCGATGCCGGCTTTTGATTTGGAAGCTGGTTTTTATCCGAATCCATTGGAGGTGACTTTGTCCGCACCTGCCGGCATGGACATTTACTTCACCTTGGACGGTTATGAACCGACAACTGGCAGCACCTTGTATACAGGTCCCATTTCATTGTCGGAGACTACAGTGGTCCGGGCCATCACTGTGGATCCTTCGGGCAGTTTGGCCACGAGTTTTCCCGAGACCAACACTTATTTCCTTGGAGAGGATAACCACAGCGTGATTGTGGTGAGCGTTTCCGGAGATGGTCAAGAAGACGGCTATTGGCCTGGAGGTGGGAATGGTGAACCCATGCACATTGAGTTTTTTCACCCGGATGGTTCATTTTGGTGTGAGGCATCTGGAGATTCCAACGAGCACGGCAATGATTCCAATGCATACCCGCAAAAGGGATGGGATTACATCACACGGGACCAAATGGGACATTCGTTTGCATTGGAAGCTGAGCTGTTTCACGTGAAGAATCGAGATGAGTACCAGAGGTTGATTTTCAAGGCTGCGGCCAATGACAATTATCCTTCATCCGGTGGTGGGCACATTCGAGATGCTTACGTTCAAACCTTATCACATCTTGCGAAATTGCATGTAGATGAGCGGACGAACGAGAGTTGTGTGGCTTACCTCAATGGGGAATATTGGGGGGTCTATGAATACCGAGAGAAGGTAGATGACAGTGACTTTACCCAAGAGTATTACGATCAATCTCGATGGGAAATTGACTTTATCAAAACGTGGGGAGGCACTTGGGTCGAGTATGGCAGCAGTGCGGATTGGGGGCCACTTCAAACTTTTATCACCACCCAAGACATGACCGATGACAACAATTATGAATATGTCATCGACGAGCTCAATGAGATGAGCATGATTGATTATGTGTTGCTGAATTCCTTCGTTGTTTGTGCAGATTGGTTGAATTGGAACACAGCCTGGTGGCGTGGAAACAACCCAGATGGTGATGGCCGCAGGTGGCGGTATGCTTTGTGGGACATGGACAACACCTTTGGTCACGGTGCGAATTACACAGGTGTCCCATCTCAAAATCCGGATGCTGATCCATGCAACCCAGAAAGCTTGGGAGACCCGGGTGGCCAAGGTCACATTCCGATGTTCAATGCGTTGTTGGAGAACGAAACCTTTTGGGCGACCTACATCAATCGCTGGGCTGATTTGAGCAACACTTGGTTCAGCTGCGAGACCATGAATGCGGTTCTGGACAGCATGATCTATGTCATTGAACCTGAAATGCCCCGTCATGTAGAGCGTTGGGGAGGAAACGTCCAAGGATGGGAAGACAATGTCCAAGAAATTCGGGATTTCATCGATGCGCGTTGCGCTGATAACGTCATTGGTGGATTGGAAGATTGCTATGAGGTGGAGGCGGTGGAATTGACGGTCATCATCGATGGTTTGGGAGAGGTGGAAATCAATTCATTGGATATCGGTCCTGCTGACTCTCCATTGAACGCGACTTATTTTGCCGGTGTGCCAATGACCTTTACGGCGGAGGAAGATTTGGGAGAACTGTTTCTGTTTTGGGAAGTTCTCGAAGGTGATATCGTGATCACTGATCCGACCAACCCTGTCTTGGAATTCACACTCAACGGCAATGCCACTTTGGTGGCTCATTTTGCTGCCAATGCAGATCCTGAACCCGTGGTTTTCCAAGTCGATCCTCCCGGTGCAGGCTTTATTTCCGTGAATGGAACGCAGTTGGCGTCCTATCCCTCGACTGAAATGTTGGATTATGGCAGCCACACACTTCTCGCTGAAGGTTTGGATGAATGGCATGTGTTCACAGGATGGTCAACAACCGGCTTGAATGTGAACCCCAATGAGTACTCTGCGAATGCGACAATTTCTGTGAACCAACCCGACACAGTCACAGCACATTTTGAGATCATTCAGCACATCGATTTGGTCGTTCGTGTTGAGCCTGCTGGCCGAGGTGAGGTTTGGCTGGAAGATGGAACAGTGGTTACAGATTATTGGGAAGGGGGCTTGGAGCCTATTGGGATGTTGGATGCCAAAGCCACAGCTTCACCTTACTGGCGCTTCTCGCATTGGACATCACACAATGCGAATCCCATTCCGGGGCCAGAGGCACTGGAGGCCGCGTTCCCCGTGGATGAGTCAGATACCTTGGTGGCGCATTTCGAGCCCATCGAGTTTGTCTTGTACATCCCGTCAGCGTTTTCGCCCAACAATGATGGAGTCAATGATGCGTTCCAGCCTGTAGGAGAGTCTTGGTCACCGGAATTGTATGAATTGCACATTTTTGATCGCTGGGGACGCATTGTCTTTCATTCGATAAACCCTGCAGAACCGTGGGTTGGCGAAGACAATGGCGGCAGTCATTTTGTGCGAGATGGTCTGTACTCCTACGTTTTGCGGGTTCAAAGTGCCCATGATGAAGTGCCGAAGTCGTATACTGGCACCGTCCAGTTGATTCGCTGAGATGGACAAGGCCAGAAAGGCATGGTGATTTCCTTGTGGTCTGGGCCCAGAAATTGCTCCACGGCCTTGATGTATAGTTTCGGTTCCAGACCCGATACGGAGGTGCTGGATGAGCCCTTATTTGGCCATTTTCTTCGGGTGTCCGGTGTTCATCGGCCTTCAAGAGAAGAGGTGCTTGCAACAATGTCTACGGATGTACGCGAAATCACAGACAGGATTCATCAGCCGCTGGCTGAGGACCACCAGATTCGGTTTCTCAAAAACATGGCTTGCCATTTGCGAGCTTGGCCTGTGGAAACGCTCGCTCATCACGTTCATTTGCTTTTGATTCGACACCCGGTCAAAGTTTTGCGGTCTTACCGCGCGCACATGGAGTCACCCACATTGGAAGATTTGGGTTACGCTTATCAGCTCGAATGGCGAGAGCACTGTGAGGAAAGTGGATGGCCCGTCGCCGTTTTGGATTCTGATCAAATTGTTCAATCCCCTGAATCCAGCCTTCGGGCACTTTGCAACTTTTGTGGCATCCCGTGGCGGTCAGAAATGATGCATTGGCCCGCAGGTGGCCGAAAGGAGGATGGGGTATGGGCAAAGTACTGGTACCATAGAGTACATGCCACGGAAGGTTGGATGGTGCCGACTTCAAATCCCGTACCGCAAACTTCGGATCTTCCTGTTTCGATGCAGCCCCTTTTGGATTTGTGCATGCCGTTGTATGAACGGCTCAAGGTTCAGTCTTTAGTTTAGGGCGTCGGGACAACGACTTAAATTTGACGTGATGGCAAAATACAATGCACCTGATCCGCGCAATGACGACACCCTCATCTGGGTGAATGGGCTGGTGAAAAGAGAAAATGCTGGCGTCAGCCCATTGGACAGTGTCGTTCAAGGAGGGGATGCCGTTTGGGAAGGCTTGCGGGTTCGAGACGGCCATGTCATTCAATTCGATGAGCACGCACATCGAATGGTGGACAGTGCCAAGGCCTTGGCATTTCGGGAAATACCCGACATTGAATCCATTTGGTCGGCTGTGGTGGAGACCCTTGCAGCCAATGAAATGCGGGATGGGGTGCACATTCGACTCACCCTGACGCGTGGACGAAAATCCACCAGTGGGATGGACCCCAGATTGAATGTTTATGGTCCCACGTTGATTGTGTTGCCCGAGTACAAGGGACGGGTGTATGGGGATGACGGGTTGACCTTGATTACCGCTTCTACCCGGCGAAACGCGCCTACTTTCTTGGATTCCAAAATTCACCACAACAATTTGTTGAACAACATTTTGGCCAAAATTGAGGCCAACGTGGCCAATGCAGATGATGCCGTCATGTTGGATGAACGGGGCTTTTTGGCTGAAACGAATGCCACCAACCTGTTTTTGGTTCGAAATGGGCGTTTGAAAACTCCACGAGCCACGGCATGCTTGCCCGGATTGACCCGAAAGTATGTCATGGAGAGTGCGGCCTCATTGGGGATTCCCGTCGACGAACTGGATTTGTCCTTGACTGAATTGTATGCTGCTGATGAGGCATTCACAACCGGTACAATGGGGGATTTGGCCCATGTGGAATCTGTCGACGGTCGCCGTTTGCCGCCTGGCCCAGGTCCGATGACCAGACAACTAAAATCGCATTATGCTGCCAACATATTGGAAACAGCACGTGCTTTGAATTTTTAGCCCGATGGATACAAAAGTGATTTTTCGAGGCATTGCCGGCGTGTTGATCGGCATTGCCATGGGCAGTTTGAGCATGACGGCCTTTCACAGTTTGGGCATGGTGATTTGGCCTGAAGAACCTTATCCTGTGGGGGCGAGTGAAATGGAATTGAAGGTATGGATGGAAGGTTTGAGTTTGCCCACCAAATTGTTTGCTTCTCTCGCCCATTGGGTGGGAACGGCCGCAGGTGCTGCCGCTGCAGTCTTGGTGTCACATCCGAAATTGAATCCGGTTGATGGTGTGCGGATGCGCCCCATGTGGCCAGCATGGACCCTGGGCGCTTGGTTTTGGATTGGCGGCATGGCCAATGCTTGGATGCTGGGCACACCTTTGTGGCTCACCTTGATTGATTTTGTGGGCTATCTTCCTGCTGCTTGGCTGGTCGGTCGAGGGCTCAAGAATTGGCGGATGCGTTCTGACCACGCTTGAGCCAAGTATTGGCGGTGACCGCGGCAATGACCAAGAACATGCCGCCCAGTGCCCAACCGCCCAAGCGCTCATCAAAAATGAGCAGGCTGGCGATGAAGGCCAACACGGCTCCTACATATTTGAAGGGCATGATGGTGGATGCTTCACCCCGATGCAAGGCGTGGGTCATGGCGACTTGAGCGAAGATGCTCAAAACCCCGATGGCAAGCGCCAATCCCCATTCCCATCCCACAGGAGGCACCCATGAAAAGGCCGTAAATGTACCTGTGATGGGAACGGCCACCCAGTGAAACCAAATGACAACACCCACAGGATGATCAGTTTCGCGGCATTTCATCGTGGCCAAATAGGCGACTCCTGCAGCCATTGCGCTGGTCACACCGAGTCCCAAATAGAGCCAACTGATCCTCGGGTCGAATCCTTTTACCATGAGCACCCCCCCAAAGGCCATGGCAAAAAACAACCATTGAATAGGCCGCATGCTTGCTTGGCCGTCAAATCGACGGGCGAGTACAACCGTAAAAATGGGGGAGAGGTACTGGATGACCGTTGCCGAGGCCAAGGGAATGTGCCGAATGGTATGAAAAAAAGTGGCCAAGCCGAGGGTCCCAAAAATGCCACGGATGAGGAGCCACTTTCGGTTGAATCCGAACAAGGGATGTCCCTTCCAAATCAACCAGGTGCCAGCCAAAACCAATGAGACAACCGACCTCAAGAAGACCAATTCCTCCGTGGGCAAGTGGCCGAGTGCCTTGACACAGAGGTTGGCTGCCGTGTAAAGGACTGTCGCGACCAACATCCAAGCCACCCCAGCTGTGCTTTTCATCTGCAGTGATTTCGTGCTTTACATGTTTCGGCGGTATGCTCCGCCGACTTCAAACAACGCATCCGTGAGTTGCCCCAAGGAGCAAATCTTGCAGGCTTCCATGAGCTCTTCAAAGATGTTATTTCCTGCAATTGCGGTTTTCTTGAGGCGCTCTATTGCCTCCGAGGCGGGTTTGGCCATGCATTCGTGCAGCGCTTGGAGATTCTCCAATTGTCCCTCTTTTTCCGCTGATGTGGCTCGAATCACTTCGCCTGGGACGCGCGTGGGTGAACCTTCTTTTGACAAGAAAGTATTCACGCCGACGATGGGATGCTCTCCCGTGTGTTTGAGGGTTTCGTAATGCAAGCTTTCCTCCTGAATGCGCGAACGTTGATACATGGTCTCCATGGCTCCCAAGACCCCACCACGTTCAGTGATGCGGTCGAATTCTGCCAACACGGCTTCTTCAACCAAATTTGTCAAGGATTCAATGATGAAGGATCCCTGCATGGGATTTTCATTCCGGGCCAGTCCCAATTCTTTGTTGATGATCAGTTGTATGGCCATGGCCCGTCGAACACTATGTTCAGTGGGGGTTGTGATCGCCTCGTCGTAGGCGTTGGTGTGCAGGGAGTTGCAATTGTCATAGATGGCGTACAGAGCTTGCAGCGTGGTTCGAATGTCATTGAAATCGATTTCTTGCGCATGAAGTGAGCGGCCTGAAGTTTGAATGTGGTATTTCAACATCTGGGCACGAGGTGACGCCCCGTATTTGTCCCGCATGGCCTTGGCCCAAATCCGGCGCGCCACGCGACCGATGACTGCATATTCCGCATCAATGCCATTGGAGAAAAAGAAGCTCAAATTGGGGCCGAAGGCATCAATGTGCATACCACGACTCAAAAAATATTCCACGTACGTAAATCCATTGGCCAATGTGAAGGCCAATTGCGTAATGGGATTGGCACCTGCCTCCGCGATGTGGTAACCACTGATGGAAACCGAGTAAAAATTCCGGACCTCCCGCTGGATGAAACTTTGCTGGACATCACCCATCAAACGCAAGGCAAATTCTGTGGAGAAAATGCAGGTGTTCTGGGCTTGGTCTTCCTTCAAAATGTCGGCTTGAACTGTGCCCCGAACACTTTGCAAGGCATGTGCGCGGATGGCCTCATATGTGGATGCGGGGAGGACTTCATCCCCCGTACACCCGAGCAACAACAACCCCAAGCCATCATTGCCTTCCGGCAATTCGCCGCGGTAAATCGGTCTCGCCAATCCACGTCCGTCCCATTTTTTTCGGAGCACCTTTTCGACATTCTTTTCCAATCCATGTTCGCGGATGTACTTTTCACACTGTTGGTCGATGGCCGCATTCAGGAAGTAACCCAATAGCATTGGAGCGGGGCCGTTGATGGTCATCGAAACACTGGTCGCTTCGGCGCACAGGTCAAATCCGCTGTAAAGTTTTTTGGCATCATCCAAACAGCAAATGCTCACCCCGCTGTTGCCCACTTTTCCGTAGATGTCAGGCCTTCGATCTGGATCGCGACCATACAAGGTCACAGAATCAAATGCTGTGGAAAGGCGTTTGGCAGGCATGCCCAGCGACACATAATGGAAACGCTTGTTCGTGCGCTCAGGGCCTCCTTCACCGGCAAACATCCGGGTTGGATCTTCTCCCTGTCTTTTGAAGGGGTAGATGCCCGCAGTGTACGGGAATGAACCTGGCAAATTTTCTTGCATCAGCCAACGAAGCAAATCTCGCCATCCGCTCAACTGGGGAACTGCCACTTTCGGGATGTCCTGTTGGGACAAACTTTTCGTTGTGGTTTCAATGTTCAGGGTGCGATTTCTGACTTCGAAGCTGAAAACGGGCGCTTCGTAACGGTCTTTTAGTTCTGGCCATTTTTCCAATGCCGCCAAAAGTTTCGGATCGATTTCCAGTTGGACTGCGTCGGCTTTGGCCAGGACAGCCGCCCGATCTGCAGGGTCCAAAAGTTCAGCAGTCTCACGCAAAGCTTGCAAGCGGCCCGCGATGTCTGACTGCTTTTCAGCATGTGCGTTGTATGTGCGGTTGGCCTCGGAGATTTCACTGAGATACCGAACCCGATCGGGTGGTATGACAAAGGCTTTTTGACTTTCCTCCCCCGTTCCTTCAAATTGACTCTGGAGTGTCGCCCCGGTCCGATCTGAGATGGCCTTCATGATCATCCTGTACAAGCGATTGGTGCCAGGATCATTGAATTGCGATGCAATGGTGCCCACAACGGGCAGTTCAACATCTTGGGCATCCCACAAATCGTGGTTGCGTTTGTATTGCTTCCGGACGTCGCGGATGGCATCGAGGGCACCTCGCTTATCAAATTTGTTGATGGCTACGATATCGGCGAAGTCGAGCATGTCAATTTTCTCGAGTTGCGTCGCCGCACCAAATTCAGGGGTCATGATGTACAACGCCACATCGCTGTGATCCATGATTTCCGTATCACTCTGGCCGATGCCGGATGTTTCCAAAACGATCAAATCAAATCCGGCCATTTTCAGGACATTCACCGCTTCAGCGACATGTTTCGACAAGGCCAAATTGGATTGTCGTGTGGCCAGGGATCGCATGTAGACCCGGTTGCTTTGAATGGCGTTCATTCGAATTCGGTCTCCCAACAAAGCGCCCCCAGTCTTTCGCTTGGATGGATCCACACTGATCAATCCGATACGCTTTTCGGGGAAATCAAGCAGGAATCGACGAACCAATTCATCGACCATCGAAGACTTTCCAGCTCCCCCAGTCCCTGTGATGCCCAAAACAGGGACATCGGGAAGTTCTGGGCAGCTTGAAGCAAAAGCCTCTGCAAAACCGTCAGGGTCGTTTTCTGCGGCCGAAATGCAGCGGGCGAGGTCACGAATTTGGCCTTCGCCCAGTCGGTCGAGCGCACCATCCAGGTCACTGACAGAGGGAACCGTGGCAAAATCAGCTTGCTCAATCAAATCATTGATCATCCCTTGCAAGCCCATCGCGCGGCCATCATCTGGATGGTAAATGCGGGCAATGCCATACGCATGCAATTCCTCAATCTCTTCAGGCAAGATGGTTCCACCCCCTCCACCAAAAATGCGGATGTGACCGGCCCCGCGTTCATGCAACAAATCGTGCATGTATTTGAAGTATTCCATGTGCCCCCCTTGATAGGACGTCATGGCAATGGCCTGTGCATCTTCCTGGATGGCCGTATTGACGACTTCTTCCACACTGCGATCGTGCCCGAGGTGGATGACTTCACAACCTGACCTTTGCATGATCCGGCGCATGATGTTGATGGCGGCGTCGTGACCGTCAAAAAGGCTTGCGGCGGTGACAATGCGCACTTGGTTCGCAGGCTGATAGGGCTTGGGAGAGGGGGGATGTGCTGAGACCATTTCGTTGATGATGCTGGCACAAATTTAGGACCTTCAGGATGGTTGGTTGTTTTGGTCAGTCCAAACCTGAAGCCGCAATTCAGCATTGCGTCGGATGTTGGGCCAAAAAAGGTTGTAATCAGCAACGTGCCAGTCTTGCATTTTGACCAAGGAGCCGAGGGCCATTTTCAAGGGTTTGATCCACAGAAGTCCCTCGTGGGGTCGGGCGGAAATGGTGGCGGAGTGACGGACCCTGAAACTGCGATTCAAAATGCCCAGATGTGCATCAAAACTTGAAAAGGTCGTGGAATCGGGCAGCCATGTGATGGGATTCACTGTGGGGTTGAGTACGAAATCTGGGGTGTAATATTCTGGGAAAAATCCTTCGGATGCCGTCATCCATGTCACATATCCGCCCACGGCATCAGGCGCAAACAAGGGGGGCACATGCTGTAGGGCATGCGGTTGCATTTGCATCCCAGGAAGATATGCAACCACCAAACGCTCGCGTGCGCTCACTTGCTCCTCACCATCAAAGAAATCCATGAGCAGTCGGATGCAGTGATAGCTGCCTTGGCTGTGCCCTGCGAGGATGATGGGACGGCCATTGTTTTCATATTCGAGAAACCATTCAAATGCAGCTCGTACGTCTTCGTATGCCAATTCCACAGCGGCATCCCGGTCTGGCCCCGGCTGATAAAACGAGCGCAGATGGGCCTGACGGTAGCGAGGCGCAAAAATCCTTCCGCAACCCCGAAAAACAGACACTTGGTGTTGCAATGGCCACTTGTCAGATATGGCATTGGCAATTTCACTGTTCCAGTCGGCGTTCCATTCCCCGTCGGCTTCGACATGGGTGGTGGGGTGAACAAAAAAGACATCCGCGGGCCCCACATCCTTGAGGGCTTTGGCGGGCTCCTCACGCTTCCAGAAAGACCAAAGGTTGTTCTTCTGAGATGGCTCGGGTCCATATCCAATGGGCCAGGCCAACAGCGGCACATGTCTTGGGTGCAATCCCCAAGCTTCAGGTTTGCTGTAGTCCGGGGTCAAAAAAGGCACTGGACGCCAAGCATGCGGCGTTTCCCATTTCACGCTTTCATCAACCCCGAACATGAACCAAAGATATCGTTGTGGACCCCAAATCCCAATGCGTCGAGAAACGATTTCATCGAAGGGGAAAACCCTCTGGAGATTTGGTGGTGATCCCCTCCATGGGTGAAGGACAATTGGCCTGCATGAAGCATCAGGACAAAATCAAATGGGCTGTTGCGGAGCCAACGATTGTGCGCACGGTCACCATGAGCGGTGTCTCCCAAAATCGGATGTCGCAGGTGTTTCAAATGCAAGCGAATCTGATGGTAACGACCGGTTTTCGGTGTGCAGCGGATCAATGAAAGACGTGTCGTGGCATAGCGTGTCATGGCCCAAGGAGATTCGATGCGCTCCAATTCCTCTACCACCGTTTGAGCGGGTTTGGGATCAGGGTGGTGGCTTGTGGGGAGAGGTTTTTCGATGACACACCGAGATTCGGGCAGCCATCCGCGAATTAAAGCAAAGTAGGTTTTCTCGAGGTCGTGGGCCAAGAACAGCTGATGCAAAGATGCATGTGCATCCCGGTTGCGCGAGAACATGACCAAGCCACTGGTGGGTCGATCCAGCCGATGGACCGGCTGCAACCAACCATCCGAGTTGGATGCCCATCCATCGTCCAGCAGTCGATTTTTGAGGTTGTCGTGGTCTTCCCGGGCCCAATCCGTGCGATGGACTAGCAAATGATGAGGCTTGTACGCCACCAAAAAATCGGGATGCGCAAAACAGACCGCATGAGGCTCAGTTGGGAGTGGGAATGGTTTTCTGTCGCCCATGTATCTCAAATCCGCTAATTTGCGCGCTCAATTTAGATTAGGTCGCGCAACGTTTGTAAGTTGCACTTCGTCTGAATTCCATACCTGCAGATTCAAAATTCATGATAACAAATCGTTTGAAAGAGCAAGCTGATCAATTGTTTAGGCCCACTCGGGTCATGGTCCTCTTGATGTTGGTGTTGGGTGTCTCGAACGCGAACAGTCAAGTGACTGGTGTGTTTTACGAAGTGGACACGGCATTTTATGCGCCGCTTAGTGGGAGTGATTTCGATGAGGATGGCGATTTGGCCTACCACGTGACCTACAGCGTCTATGCCCAATTCACGAATCCAACTGACGTTTTGAGCAACATCTTTGCAAGTACAGCGGCGGGCTTGCCGACTGCCCCGATGTTCATTGATGTTCCTTGTGGCTGCTACAATCACCCAGAGTTTGGCGATTTGCTGGGGAACGTAAACCCTTTTGTGTTCAATGCCGTTCCCGAAGTGCAATATGATACTTATTGGACCATTGGAGATGTCCTCACGGAAACAGGTCCCAACATCACGGCATTGGAAGGTGAAGCTGGGGTGACGTACAACGAAGCCAATTTGTGCTCGTCTCAAATTGCCGACGGCATTATCCTTCTGAATCCACCCTTTATCTCATGTGCCAACTTAAATGGCCTCTGCGTTGCAGCTTGTGGAGCAGATGCGGATTGTTTGGCCGAATGTGCGAATGATTTGTTGGACTGTCAGGACAATTTGTCCTCAGAACCCTTTGCCGCTGGAGATGATTTGACCATCAAAATTGCACAAGTGACTTCAGCCTGTGGATTCTCCCTGCATGCTTGCCTCAATGTTTTTGTGGAGGGAAATCAGACGGATCCTCAAACTTGGTGTATGGATGGGAATGGGACCGGCATTCTGAATGTGTCCAATGCTTGTGAAGATTTTTTGGATGCCGACGCGGAGGTTTCTGTCGTAGATCCCTTGGACTGTTTTGGTGAGACTGCGGGCATCGATGTTTCCACAGCTGGTGGCGCAGGACCGTTTACTTACAATTTGATTGATTGGGCAACGGGTGATTTGCTGGCAACGGAAATAGAAAATGACTTGGGGGATTTAGCGACTTTTGTTGGCTTGGGAGAGGGGGAGTACATTGTAGAAGTTGTGGACGGTAACACTTGTCGGGATTCAACTCAAATCTTCAGCTTTGTGGAGCCTACACCGGTATTGGCTGCTTGGGAATTGACGATGGACAATGAATGTCCAGGAGTCATCAACAATGCCGTTGCGGTTGAAGTGAGCGGCGGTGTAGGAGATTATTTTCACACGGCCCTTCACACGTCCAACCCCGGCCCGGGTGAATTTCCACAAGGAGACACCCTTTACGTGGATATCCCTTGTTTCGGAACAGATGGGGCTTGGGAATTTACTGTACAGGATGGCAATGGATGCGATGTGGACACCATCATTGCTTTGAACTGTCCGGGGGAATTTGAATTCACAAATGATGCTTCAGATATCACATGTTATGGTTACAATGATGGCCTATTCAGCGGCTCTTTGACGGGCGGAACAGGGGAGTTAATCCTGTCCCTTGAAAACATCGTGACGGGTGAAACAGACAGCATCACATTTGGTGGTGGGGATTTTGAATTCAGCGATTTGATTCCTGGCGAGTATCAAATGTTTGGTACCGATGTGAATGGTTGCCAAGTGTCCACGCAGTTTGCCATCATCGAGCCGCCTATTGTGAGCACTGACCATGTGACAACTGATGTTTTGTGCGCTGGAGAGTGCACGGGAACCATTGATTATGTGGCCTCTGGTGGTGTCGGTGGTTTCACTTTCCAAACCACTACCATGAATGGAGAAACTGCCGATGCCAATGCGCTGTGTGCAGGGACCTACATGGCTTTTTCCACCGATGCGAATGGTTGCATTTTCGAAGACCAGTATTTCATTACGGAGCCTGACAGCATCATTTATGATGTTTTGGTCTCTGACGTGACCTGCGCAGGGGAAGCAAATGGAAGCATTTGCATTGAAAACGCAACAGGTGGAACGGGAGTTTTGACATTTGAAGTCGATCCACCAGCCGGCGGCTACCAGTTGGATCCATGTTTCGACGTGGCTGTGGGGACTTATACAGTGAATGTTCAAGACGAGAACATGTGTGTTGTTTCAGTTGCGGATTTGCTTCTCATCGAACCTGAACCCGTCCAAATCTTGGCGAATGTTCAGCATGTCACTTGCACCAGTTTTGCTGATGGCAGTGTGGATGTCAGTGCCACCGGGGGTACTGGGGATATTTTCTTGATGGCACCAGCTACAGGAGAATTGCCATACTTAGTGGAAGGCCTCGATGCGGGCTCACTGGAGTTGGTGGTGGAAGACGCGAATGAATGTGAGACCTCGTTGATTGTTGATATTTTGGAGCCCGACAGCTTGGTCGTGGAGGTTTTGGCCACTTCGGACCCCATTTGTGGAGGAGATTGCAATGGTGTGGCTTTGTTGGATGTCTATGGTGGGACAGGAGGTCTGACCTTGACCGCAAACGGAGAAGAAGACGCGGACTTCAATGCCTTGTGCGCGGATGTTTATGCTTTGGAGGTGATGGACATCAATGGGTGCTCGGATACAGCTCAATTTGTCATCATCGAACCTGAACCTGTGGGTGTGTTGATGAACATTGCGGATGTCACATGCACAGGGATGAATGACGGAGCGGTGTCAATCGTGCCGGTAGGGGGCACAGGCCCTGTGGTGTGGTCCATTGTAGAAGCCGGTTTGGACCTGGCCAACATGTATGAAGGGGAATATCTGGTGCAGGTCCAAGATTCCATCGGTTGTGCGGCTGACACATCATTTGTGGTCGGCACAGAGGAGGAAACTGATATGGTTCTCTTCATGTTGAGTTCGCCTGTCACCTGTTGGAATGAAAGAGACGGCACGGCCACGGTTTCCGTGACCGGTGGTTACCAACCTTTGAGTTTTGTTTGGAGTGATTTCGATGGACAAACCACCCCGACAGCTACGGGTTTGCAGGAAGACATGTACAGTGTGGTGGTGACAGACAGCCTCGGTTGTACATTGACTTCAACAGTTGAAGTAGAGCCCACCATTGGCTGTTTGTTCATTGCAGAAGCGATTACGCCGAATGCAGATGGATACAATGATGAATGGATTGTTGGGGGATTGGAGTACTTCCCCAATGCTGTGGTGACTGTGTTCAATCGATATGGTCAAGAGATGTTCCGCTCAGTGGGGTACCGGGAGCGTTGGGATGGACGCTTCAACAACAAGGATTTGCCTGTCGCTGATTATTACTATGTGATTGATTTCGTGGATGGAACTGATCCGATCACAGGAACGGTTACCCTGAAATACTGATGGAGATGAGAAACATTCAACACATCGCCTTGTTGGCAGGGCTTATGACAGGGGTTTGGTTGGGGTCGACTGATGCGAGTGCGCAGCAATTGTTTCGGCGATCGCAGTATTTGGTCAATCCTTATTTGTCCAATCCAGCGGTGGCGGGAACATCCAATGACTCGCCCATTCAGGCCATGTATCGGAACCAATGGGCTGGTTTCGATGGGTCACCGCGGACAACAGTGCTCAGTGGTCACACCCGGCTTCCGAATAAACTCGGCATTGGAGGCATCTTGTACTCGGACGATATGGGGGGGGCATTCAAACAAACCGGCTTGGAGCTGACCGGGACATACACCATCGACCTGAACAATTATGATGCTGTGTCATTCGGTCTTTCGGCAATGGCTTCTCAATGGTCTTTCGATGGTTCTCAGTTGGAGGTTTGGGATGTGAATGATCCAGCCTTGATTGGACAGCAACAAGGCATGGCGATTGATGCGAATTTTGGGATGATGATCTTCGGAGATGAATATGCGTTTGGATTTTCCATTCCGGCATTGCTCCAGTCTTCCACCAACCTTCCTGGTAGCATCATCTTGGAAGATGGACCCGACAATCGCTTGATCCGACACTTCCGGTTTATGGGGCACTATCGTTATGACATCAACACCAATTTTTCCCTTGAAACCGCGGGATTGATTCGCATGACTTCAGCGACTACGGCGCAACTGGATGCCTATTTGCGCGGCACATACGCCCAAATGGCTTGGGTCATGTTGGGTTTGCGCGCCAGTGATGCGGTGGTTGTTGGTGTGGGGGGGAATTACCAAGATTATGGATTGGCCTACACCTATGATGTCACGAATACCGATGCTTCTTACTTGAGTCCTCACACCCATGAGTTGACCATTACTTATCGGATTCCAAGGAACAATGGATTCAGTGCTCAAAGCATGAGAAGTAGAAAACTCTTGGAGCGCAAACGAATTGTGAAGTAAATTGGTGGTCATGAAAGGTTTGAAATTGATTTTGATGTGTGCGGGGCTCTGGCCGTTGGTTTTACACGCACAATTCTCTCACCTGGAGGTGGAGGAAGTGGACAACCAAGGATTGGTTCCTGGGAAAACATACCGGATTTATGCGGTCATGGAACAGGAAGGTGACATCATTGATGCCATTTTTGGAGAAGAAAAAGCACCCATGAGCATCACTTGCAACAAGCCGTTTTGGCAGCATCCGAAAGGAGGCCCCTTGGCGGCAGACGTTCAGCGTTATGATACGCGGGAAGATGAAACGCTTCTCTATGACAGCTGGGTGACCATCGGCGCGGAAGACAATTACAAGAATGCGGTGAGTGAATTCCCGCCGAACATGAACATCTTTGGTCCTTTTGAAACCGAAGGGGGCGGCATCAGCTCAGACAATGCTGCTTGGTTTGTCACACCGGATAAGCAACAAGCATTTGCCCCAGCAGACAAGCGAATTTTGTTGATGCAGCTGACCACCGAGGGCAAAGTTGAAGGTGTGATTAACATTCATGGCCGCACGAAGGCTGAGTTTGGTGACATCATTGGAAAGCCCACACAAGTCGGGGCACCACCACCTCGGGAAGTGCTTTCTGGAGGAGAATTGATTCAGGCCGAAGGCGTAACCTTCACCTGCGGAGGGAAGAAATGATTTTCCGATAGGCAAAAAGCCTACGTGGAAAGCGCAAGTTTTGGCTGTTGCCGGGGCTTGCGCTTCTTTTATGGAGTCTTTTGATGATTCTTTTCGCCGCGAAATTCGAGAACGGCACTGTTGATACAGAAACGCTGTCCTGATGGCATGGGTCCATCTTCAAAAACATGCCCCAAGTGTCCTTTGCATAAGCTGCATCGCACTTCGACTCGCCGCATGCCATGACTCAAATCGGTGTGATAAGTGATGCCGTTTTCTTCTGCGGGTGCTGAAAAACTCGGCCAGCCACAATGGCTTTCAAATTTGGAAGCAGAATCAAACAAAACATGTCCGCAGTGAATGCAGGCATAGGCGCCAGGTTCGAAATGATCCCAGTACATTCCGGTGAAGGCCCGCTCGGTTCCTTGTTCCCAGAGGATGTGTTGGGCGAGTGGAGACAAGGCCAAAGAATCATGAGAAAGAGAAGGATCGCCGATCTGAGCAGTGAGTGAAAAAGCAATCGACATGAAGGCTGCTGAGTGAATTGAAAGGGTGTAAACCTTGGGCATATTGGGTGAATGAAGACTTGATTTCAAAATGAGATCAAGAAGGGTTGAGGAGCGATTCTGCGGCGTCGCTGGTGTTGAAGCGTTGGCGGAGATGTCGACCGGTGGTTGAGTTTTCGGGACAGTCTTCGGGTCTGCCTTCAAAGACGACTTGTCCACCCTGCATTCCTGCGCCGGGCCCCATGTCAATCAAATGGTCTGCATTGCCCATGATGTCCAGGTCATGTTCAATTACAATCAAAGTATGTCCAGCATCGAGAAGTGCCTTGAAAGAGTCCAGTAATTTGGCCACATCGTGAATGTGGAGTCCTGTCGTGGGTTCGTCGAAGATGAACAGTGTATGGGCTTGACGATCCCCTCTTGACAGGAATGTGGCGAGCTTGATTCGCTGGGCCTCTCCACCACTCAAGGTGTTTGAAGATTGCCCCAATTGAATATATCCAAGACCCACATCCTGAAGAGGTTGTAACTTTTTGATGATTCTGTTTTGAGCTGCTACCGGGCTCTTTTTTCCTGCTGGGATTTGGGCAAAAAAGTCCAAGGCATCATCCACGGTGAGAGACAACAAGTCGTGAACATTTTTGTCCATCCACTTGACTTCGAGCACTTCATCTTTGAAACGTGCTCCTTTGCATGTCTCGCAGGGGAGTTTCAAGTCCGCCATGAATTGCATACCGATGGTGACTTCACCTTCACCTTCGCATGTTTCACATCTTCCGCCCGGTACGTTGAAGCTGAAATGTGCTGGACGATATCCACGTGCTTTGGCCATGGCAGAGTCTGCAAGCAATGCGCGCATTTCATCGAATGCTTTCACATAGGTGACAGGATTCGAACGGCTGGATTTCCCAATTGGATTTTGGTCCACAAACTCCAAGGCAGCGACCTGTTCAACGTCTCCACTCAGGCCACCTTTTCGATTGGAAATTGCACCCAAACCATCGAGGTGTGTCCGAAGGAGCGGCATGAAGATTTCCGTGACCAAGGTGCTCTTTCCGCTGCCGCTGACACCGGTTACGACGGTCAAGGCATGCAATGGAAATTTTGCAGATACCCCCCGTAAGGTGTGCATGCGCCCGTCGTGAAGTTGAATGGCCTGATGGGCAGGCCGTCGATGTTGGGGAATCGAAATCTGCTTCCTGCCTGACAGGTAGGCGGCCGTCCACGATGGGTGATCCGAAGCCAAACCATGCAGTTCACCATGCCCACCAGAGAAAACCACATTTCCACCCATGGTCCCCGCACCGGGCCCCATGTCGATCAAGTAATCGGCTGCCGCCATGATGTGTTCATCATGTTCCACCACAACGACAGTATTGCCGATATCCCGCAACTGATGGAGAACGGCGATGAGCCTTTCAGTGTCTGCCGGATGAAGACCGATGCTCGGTTCATCCAAAATGTAGGTGCTTCCGACCAAGCTGCTTCCCAGACATGTGCTCAACGCAATTCGCTGTGCCTCTCCACCGCTCAACGTGTTTGCAGGGCGGTCCAGCGTCAAATATCCCAGGCCTACATCGCAGAGGTACGTCAATCGGTTTTTGGCTTCTTTGATCAATCTTTTTGCGATTTGCAATTCAGCATCTGTCAGGGTCAGTTGGTCCAGATGGTCCAAGACAGCATGAGCAGGTTTTTGCAACAGGGTACCCAAATCCGTACCATCCACAAAGATGTTTTTGGTTGCTGGGTGAATTCTCACGCCATTGCAGTCGGGACATTTGGTTTTTCCGCGATAACGGCTCAACAAAACGCGGTTTTGGATTTTGTAGCTTTTGGATTCGAGGTAGGAGAAAAAAGCATGGATTCCGCGGTGGCCGTCTCCACCATTCCAAATCCACTCGATGGCTTCTTCTGGTAACTCGAGATAAGGGGTATGAATGGATATGCCATTTCTCGCTGCAGCGAGGCACATGGATTCCTTCCATTTCGACCAGCGTTCGGTTCGCCAAGGGGCAATGGCATCGTCGTAGAGGGTCAACCGCGGGTCGGGCACCACGAGTTCGGGTTCAATGCCGATGACAGAACCAAAACCGCTGCATTTCCGACAGGCACCCAAAGGGGAGTTGAAGGAAAAGAGGTCAGGTGTTGGAATCTCAAAAACAATTCCGTCACGCTCAAACCGATCCGAAAAATGCAGGATGCTTTGGTCGTCAGCAAACTGAATTTCGCAAGCTCCCGCACCTTCAAAAAACGCGGACTCCAGAGAATCCACGAGTCTGGATTTGAATTCTTCACTTTCTAAGTCAACGGCTAATCGATCCACGATCAAACGCACCCCTGTATCGAGTGCATCCTCACTGGTTGTGCCCAATGCATCCGCAATCGTGGTGGGTTGATTGTCTGCATTCAGCATCCGACTGAACCCTTGTTGGGTCAGCAGTTCGAGTTGTTTTCTGAATGTCCGACCGGGGCGTGCGGCCATGGGGGCGACCACAAAAAAGCGTCTGCCTGCAGGCTGCTTCAGAAGTTGCTGCAGCACATCTTCAGGTGTGTCTCGCTTGACTTCTTTGCCGCTGATGGGTGAAAACGTCCGGCCAATCCGAGCATACAGCATGCGCAAGTAGTCATGGATTTCTGTGCGCGTACCCACCGTGCTCGAGGTCCCGGCTGCCGCAGTGCGCTGCTCAATTGCGATGGCAGGGGAGATGCCTTCAATTTTGTCCACGTCGGGTTTGTCCAATCGACCCATGAATTGCCTGGCGTATGAAGACAGGCTTTCGACGTAACGTCTTTGGCCTTCTGCATAGAGGGTGTCAAAGGCGAGAGAACTCTTGCCTGAGCCAGAAAGACCGGTGATCACGGTCATTTTTCCCTTTGGAATGCTTACGTTCACATCCTTCAGGTTGTGCATCCTGGCGCCTTTGATCTGAATGTCCATTGGATTTATTTAACACGACAAAGTTACCGGCGGTTCAGGACGAACGGAAAAGAAGTTGTATATTCGGTATACGAACAAGAAAGTTTAAGCGCTCATCGACACATTTTACGTTTTGAAGTAAGTCCCGGCCGCAAGGCCATTTATTGAACCCTTACCAGCGTAAAGTGATGATGCGTGCACACCTTTCCGACCAGGAGCTCGTCCGGATGTATATCTCAGGAGACGAGACAGCTTTTGAAACCCTTGTGAATCGCCACCAACAGCAAGTATTTGCGAAAATCTTGTTCATTGTGCGTGACTCTGATTTGGCCAATGATTTGTTCCAAGACACCTTTATCAAGGTGGTGAATACCTTGAAAAGTGGCAAGTACAATGAAGAAGGGAAGTTTTTGCCTTGGGTTTTGCGCATTGCACACAATCTGTCCATCGACCATTTTCGGCGTGGGAAGAAGATGCGCATGACCCGGAGCACAGATGATTTCGATGTTTTCGATACCATTCGCCATCCTGACATGGGTGTAGAAGAACGAATGGTGGAGATGGACATCCATGAAGATTTGCACCAATTGGTCCAGGCACTGCCTGTCGAGCAGCGTGAGGTGGTGAAGATGCGCATCGAAATGGATCTCAGTTTTAAAGAAATTGCTGAGGAAACCGGGGTGTCCATCAACACGGCATTGGGTCGGATGCGATATGCGTTAATCAATTTGCGCCGGATGATTGAGGAAAATGATTTGCAATTGACCTTGAACTGAATTCTTCAACCAAGGCAATAAGACCCAATAGGGTGCGTTATGCATGCGGAAACAAATCAACCGCACATGACACATTTGACTCTTCAAGACTGGTCCCGCAATCTGGAAACTGACGCTACTTGGCAAGCGCCCAAAGCTTCATCCATTCGCAATGTTCTGGCATATTCGCGTGGTGTAGAGCGTCAAACCACTTCGTTGACAGACGCGCTGACCCACCTGAATTGATCCGGGGCCTGATCCGATTGTTTCTTGAACAGCCGGAGTCGGCGAAACTCATTGGCACCCTCTGCCATCCCTTGGATGGCATGTGCTACGATGGCATCGAGAGTGGAGGAGGAGGGCTGTGGTACCACATCCTCCATCCAAGTGCCGTGTTCGTCGATGACAAGCGTGGTAAAGCCCCAGGCCACTGGTGATCCACCGACAAGGTGAACGATGGCCGATTCGCCCTCTTCGCGCCCTGGTGCCAAGAGGGCGAATTCGTGTTTTGATTTTTCATTCAAAGCGCTTTGCCATGCCGTTTTCATGCGAAGGTTATGCGCCGCCTTGAGAGGCGATGATGTAGTCGCCGGATTGGGCGCCGCTCCGGTTGCGGATGGCATGTTGCCCAGCCCCAGCAATTCTTCCTCAAGTTCATGCTGTGCGGCGAACCCAAAAAGCCAATTTCGAGCCTCCACTTCCGTCCGGAATCGCATGGATTGTCGACCTTGGGATTTGGCTGACTTTTTGGCCACCAGACGCATCCTTCCCAGCCGGTCGTTGTATGAAGTCACATACCACCAGACAGGCCAACGTTTTTGGGCTCGGTTGTGCAAGGGCATGTGGGTACGAATGAGAACATCCTCAATCAACCGGGCCATTAGTGTCGATCCAGTCGGTTCCGCCACAATGTTCCGGATGTCCCGAAGAAAGGCTTGTCGACGGGCGGAGTTCAGCTTTCCCGTGAAATGGGATCTCACTCGATGTTGCACCTGGTGAGACATGCCGATGTACAATGGCTTGCCGGATCCGTTCAAAAAGCGATAAACCCCGGGCCCTGATGGCAGGGATTCGAAGTCATCCACAGGAACGTGTTGGGGAAGCCAATGTTCCCGGCTTCCGCGTTTGATGACTTCTTGAACAATGTTTTTGGCCTGCGGTCGATTCATCAAGATGTGCAAAAGTTCAGCTGTTGCCTCCGCATCGCCCATGGCCCGATGCCGGGCTTTGTTGCCGATCCCCAAGTCTCGACACAGATTGCCCAAACTGTAACTGGCATGTCCAGGCAAGATCTTGCGAGCCAATCGAACCGTGCACAATTTTTGACTTGCCTTGTAGGAGTTCCCCATTGCGGCAAACGCTGCTCGGACAAACGTGTGATCAAATCCCACATTGTGCGCGACAAACACCCGGCCATTCAACTTGCTGTGCAGGTCTTCAGCAATCTGTTCAAAGGTGGGAGCTCCAGCAAGCATGTCGTCGTCAATTCCCGTCAATGCGGTGATGTGCCTTGGGACATGCATCCCGGGATCCACCAAGGTCTCCCACCGATCCAAAATCGAAGTTCCATTTGTGATGACCACTGCGATTTCGGTGATGCCATGACCACTTGCGTGACTGCCAGTGGTTTCAATGTCGACGACTGCAAACTCCATTTCTTCTGGAAAGGTCGTCTAAATTTGGAGCATGGACAAAGTTGGGGTCACAGTTCGCATTTGCGCCGCGTTTGCTGTCATATTCATGGCTTGCGGAGGTCAGGAGCCCCAACACAAACAGCCGGAGGCTCAGATTGAAACGGAAGTTTCGACCGTTGATGAAGCGGCCATTCGCGAGGCTGCCAGGCAAATTGCAAGTTTTCCCACGCTGACGGATGACATGGCGCCGGAATTTTTGTTGGATTGGTGGAACCAACACAAGGAGCAACGCACCTTGAAAATCAGCACCTCATATGGTGACATCACGTTGGAGTTGTTCGATGACACGCCACTTCATTCCGGAAATCTGCACTACAAGACATCGCGAGGTTATTACCGGCCGTCAGAATTTGTTCGCGTGGTTCCCAACTTTGTTGTTCAAGGCGGAAATTCAGAGGATCCGTTGGCCCAAGAGCGCCGTTGGCTGATTGGCAAACACACGTTGCCATCAGAATTCACATCAACCCATTTCCATCACCGGGGTGCAGTGGCCATGGGGCGCACATATGAAGGCAATCCAGACAAGCGATCGGCTGCCTATGATTTCTACATCGTGGTGGGTCGAAAAGTCATGCCTCAAGAACTACACAACCTGGAAAAGGAGAAAAAATTCACCTACCCCGATTGGGCAAAATCGGCTTATCTTGAGGAGGGAGGTGCACCACATTTGGATTTCGAGCATACTGTGTTCGGTCGGGTTGTTTCGGGGATGGATGTGGTTGATGCCCTGTCACGTGTTCAAACGGATGCGAGTGATTGGCCATTGCATCGACTTGATTTTGAAATGGCCACGATTGAAACACCCGCTCGATAGCCTTCTTATCTTTGAAACATGATGCAAAAGCTTGCCTGGGTTTTTTGTTGGGTTTGGGTCTTTTCAGTGTGGGACCCCAGTCTCGCAATTGGGCAATCGGAAGGTGGATATGTGCCTGCCAGAAAAGGGCTGGAGTTTGGGTTGAATTTTGGTGTTTACCAGGCCAATCACAAGGCTGCGACGGCATTTTACAGCGGCACGGGATCTTATGACATCGGTGACAACACAGCCCGGCTGTACGAGATTGAAGAGCGGTTGCAACTGGGCCCACAAACTTGGAACACGGTCCTGGACGACATCGGAATTGAAGCCGGCCAATTTCGCTACATCGAGTATCCCTATGAGATGCGTTACCAAGTGGCGCCTATGTTTGGCCTGCAGACCCTGTTGTTCTTTAACCCTGAAAGTGCATTTGTGTTGCATGTAGATGCGGTTTCAGGCCTCAAATCCCAAGGGGGATTCAATGTGGTGTCGTCAGATGTCGATTTTGGACAAGGCAGTGAGAATCGTCGCACATACGGCATCTTCAGTACGGAAGATCGGCTCATCTTGTCCTTGGGGTATCGAACGGCTGCTTACATCTTGGATGATCTGTCATGGGTCATCGAAATCGGAGGCTCAATGCTCAATACGAGTTTGGAAGAGAACTACATCCGAGTCGCGGAGCGCAACTATGATTTGATGATTGGCGTGCAAGGCAACAATGCAATCAACCGACCCACCTCCAGTTTGACTGCGACTGGATTTGGCGCTTATGCGGTTCTTGGGATTGAAATGATGTTTGAAGAGGGCGGCAATTTGATTGTTAGCGCTCGAGTGTCTCGCGATGAGGTGCGACTGGGCATTGATGATGAGTTGTCTTATTCTGATCATTTGTGGCAGGCAGGACTGTATCTCACATGGGTGATTCCGCCGAAGATTGGTGATTTTGTTCGCGCCAAATTTTGAGGTCCAAAGTTCCGGCATGTGCCGAACAGGGCAATCGTGGTGTTGTGCCATCATTTTCCGTTTAGCCGCAGCAAGCTGTGCTTTGGTCATGATTTCATTCCTTCCTTTTTTGTAAGAAAAACGTCAATCCAGGCCATTCTTCTGATGCTGCAGGATGTTGACTTGTTCAAAAGACAACCGGCTCTGAACCTCGAAGTGTAGCTGGGGGGTGACTTCCAGGGCCAATCCGATGACAACAGAGGAATCATCAATGCCCGAAACATTGCGCGCTACCGGCCTTGCCCATGATGCGGTCAAGTCATCTTCTCTAAATCCGACTTCGAGAATTGAATCCCAACGTGGAATCCAAGCTCGATTCATGGCTTTTTGATATGAGGAAAGACATTTTCTCCCCCACCAGGGATGTGTCATTTTCATCGAGAACATCTGCACCAGCCAACTCATCTGCTTCTCAACAAGCTCTTGAGCCCGACCTGTCAAATTTCAAACGAAACCTTGTTGGGAATCATGTCGTACCAAGATGCGCAAATAACCAGGGAAATGGAAGCCGATTTTGATGTCATTTTTGTGGGAGGCGGAATCGCGGGCCTCATGGGTGCGACTTTTGCCATCCGTGCTGGAATGAAGGTTGCCATCCTGGAACGTCATTCGCAATGTGGTTTGGAATCCACAAGTAAAAATGCCGCAAGCTTTAGCCTTCACTTCGGCTCAAGAGAAGTATGTGAAATGGCAGAACGGAGTGCCGGGTACTTTTTAGAGCCTTTTTGGTCGGATGGCGGCAGTTATCTCGATTTTGCTGGAAAAGTCTTTGTCGCAAGAGCTCATCAAGAAAATCAAACTTCTGAACTCATCGGAAAGTTGAAATCAAACGGGAAACCCTTGGAGTTGATTCGCGCTGAGGCTGCTGCTGAATTGATGTCCCCTCTCGGCTTGAAGATTCAGCCGGGGGACAGATATCTTTTTGATGATGACCATGCTTTCATCGATGTTCCCCGTTTGGTCCAAGATCTTCAGGCTTATGTCCAGGGTTCAGAATCGATGATTTTGCAAAATGCAGAAGTGGTAGCAATTGAAAAGTTGAATTCGAATTGGACGATATTCCTGAAGGACGGAAACCAAACGATAACATCCAGTGCGGTGGTCATTTCGGCAGGGGCAAATTCCGATGCTGTGGCCAAATCCATCGGTGTGCCGAGTCTAGGTTTGAAGAATTGGTCTCGGACAGCTGCATGGTATTGTGTTGAGGACGCAGAAATGATGGGATGGAGTGGTTTGCCAATGATTCATGAGGTGGACAATGCATTTTTCGCTCGACCCTACAATGGTGAGTGGTTTGTGTCACCTGTGGATAATTCTTCCTTGAATGGCGGACCAATTCAACCGGATTTGAACATGATGGAATCGGCGCTTGCTTCTATGCAACGTTGGTTCGAGAGGATACCGCTTTCCATGCATTCGATCACTGCGGGCATCCGCAGTTTTCACATGGACGGGAAACCAAAAATTCAAGCGATTCAGGACTTTCCTGGTCTGTTTTGGTTTACTGCACTTGGTGGTTATGGCATCAAGATCGCGCCATTCAGTGCAGATCGCTTGACTCAATTGCTTACAAAATTTCAATCATCACGATAAATGCTATCAAATTTCACCTTGCGCAAGAGTTTCAATGACCTGTCTTTGAGAGAGGATGCTTCCTTGAAATGTCTGGATTGCGAAAATGAAAGTGAATTGTCACTTCAATTTGAATGCCCCAAATGTGGAGGAGCACAGAAAGTGATTTATCCCAACTTGACGGCGCTGAAAAAAGGGAGGGGCATGTCCAGATATGCTTCAGTGCTCCCCATCAGGGGAGTTGATTGGGGACGTGAGTCAAGTCCATTGATTCGACTGGATTCTGTGGATAGGGTCTGGGCCAAGAATGAAGGTGCTTTGCCGAATGGCAATACCAAGTATCGACAGGCTTTGGTTTCTGTCGCTTCATTTTTGTCGAGAGGAGTCCATCAACTTGTTGTAGCGAGTACGGGAAATTCAGCGAACAGTTATTGTCATGCAGCCTTTACCTATGCGCCCCAATTGGAATTAGATGTCTTTGTGCCCGCATCACATCAAGGAAGAATCAAATATGGTGGTCCGAACATTTCATTGCATGTCTCAGATGTTGATTTTGTCGAGTCAGGGATTTTAGCGAAAAAATTCTCGATTCAAACAGGACGAATGTCCGATGGTGGATTCATGAACCCTTATCGCAGAGAAGGGTTGAAAATTGGTTATCTAGAAGCCATAGAGCAGTTCATCAAGGCCAACGGCACGGGGCCAGATTTTTTTGTCCAAGCCATTTCCAGCGGAATGGGGATTGTTGCGGCTCATTCGGCGTTTTCTCAAGCCATAGAAATGGGTCTGATGGATCACATGCCTGCGATGATTGCTGTTCAACAGGAAACTTGCGCTCCTGTGGTAACTGCCTTTAATAGCGGAAAAAGGGCAATTCAAGATTCAGATATCATTCGCAATCCCAAAGGACTTGCTTCGGCCATCTTGAGGGGCAACCCCTCCCGATCTTATCCATATCTTCTGAAAGTGATTGAAGCTACTCAGGGCACCTTTGTTTCTGTCGATGCCGATGCCTTGAGGGCATCGAAAAAGATGTTGGCCGCAGATGGCATTGAGGCTTGTTATGCGGCATCCGCAACACATGCGGCTGTGAACAAGTTGAGAAATTTGAATCATGAGTCCGTTCAAGGAAATGGAATTGTCATGATTACAGGGTCTAAGGATTGAATGAAACTGCTCGATTTTATAGCGACAAATGTTCATCGCAGCCCAGATGTGATTGCCATTGAATCAGAGGGCATTAAAATGACATATGCGGAGTTGTGGGAGGCTTCAGATGCTGCGGCGAATCGGATGCCCCATGTCGCGAGAATGGCTGTTGCGATTCAACTCAACAATTCCTTGGATTTTGTGGTTTGGCTTTTGGCCGTGTGGAAAAAGGATGGTGTTGCGGTGCCTGTGGATGTTCATTCATCCAAGGGCATGACAAAGTTGATTATTGAAAAGGCACAACCCGTCGTCTGGATTTCTCGAGGAAGGGGAGGCGTGGAATTGGAAAAAACGACAACAAGAATCTCCTGTCATTCATTTGCCGGAGGAATCATCAATGTGATTTTCACTTCTGGTAGTTCTGGTGAGCCGAAGGCCGTGATGCAATCGAATTCAGGGATGAAATTTTTTGCAGGCTATTTTGGTAAGGTCCTCGGCATTCGTGAGGGTACTCGAGTTTCATGGCTCTATTCACCTGCGTTTAGTGCTTCCATGATGGATATCTTGAGTGTTTTTCTGCATGGAGCCACGTTGGTTGCATTTGATTTGCCATTGAAGGGTATATATCATGCTGAACAATGGCTTCAATCGGCCAACCTTGAGGTGCTTCATACAGTTCCTTCAGTCTTTCGGGTTTGGCTTCAAAAGAAAAATGCAGAACGGCTGTTTGCCTCACTCCGGGTTGTGGATTTGGGAGGTGAGTTGATTACAAAAAGTGATGTCAATCAATGGCTTTCTGTGAAATCTGGGGAGGCCAAGCTGTTCAATCACTTGGCCGCGACGGAAGCCAGTGTCATTGCCATGGAAGAACTTTCGGACGCTTCAATTTTGGAGAATGGCTGGAGCCATTTCGCCGTTTCGGTCGATTTGGTTGATGACAACGGCAAAATCGTTGAAGCCTCTGAATCAGGCAAGATTCGACTCACCTCCCCGTTCATTTCCCCGGGATACTTGGGCGCTTCGGAAGCTCAACAAAAGGCGTTTTTAACTTCTGAAAACGGCGAAACCCGTTCTTTTGTGTCCGATGACTTGGGGCAATGGAGTGGAAAGAACTTGAGGCTGTTGGGTCGGTCAAGTCGGAGAATCAAAATCAGGGGGCTGGCCGTTGATTTGGATGAAATTGAAAATTCCATTTCTGTGGTACCAGGCATTCTTGATGCAGCGGTTGTTCAACATTCCAAATTCGCCGGCCAACTGGTTGCCTGGCTTGTTGTTGGTCCACAGTTTCATTTGGACGCGACGGCCATGCGATCAACATTGAAGGAGGATTTGCCAGACTATGCCATCCCCACGTTTTGGGAGAATTTGGATGCCATTCCTTTAAATGCCAATGGAAAAAGGGACTTGAAGTTGCTCTCTGAAAAGCCATTGAAAACGTGTTCACCTTTGGGTGAATTGAAAGGAAATTTCGAAATTCTCATCGGACAGTGGTTTCAGGAAGCAATCCCCGAATTGAGTACTGCATTGGATTCCAGTTTGGATTTTTTTGAAGCTGGGGGTGACTCCCTTGCTTTTGGGCATTTCCATGCCAAATTCGAAGCTGCGGCTGGAAAGAATGTTCCTCAAAATTTGCTGCTTGGAGACACCAAAATCAAGGGACTTGCAACACTTCTTTCCCAGCTGAGAAAGAAAGAATTAAGCGTGCAATGGAATCAAGTCTTGATGCAATTGCGTTCAGCGGACAATGGATTGCCTGTTTTCATTGTGCATGGAAGAGATGGTGAAGCTTTTGTCAGTCCATTTTTTTTGGAGCAAATCGAACACAATCGTCCTGTTTATGCCTTTCGAATTCATGGCATGTCTCTGGAGGAAGTTTCTGGCCTGAAAACTTGCCATGATTTGGCGCATGTCTATGTGCGCGAAATGAAACGCGTCCAGCCACATGGGCCATACTCACTTGTATCCTTGTGCATCGGGTACAAGGTGGCCATGTGCATGGCGAAAATTTTAAAAGGTCAAGGTGAAACGGTTTTGCCCATTGCTTTTTTTGACCCGCCTTTTGTTTCCAATCTCCCGGTTCGATGGCTTCGATTCATTTCCTTTAAGCGAAGATTGCAAAACGTATTTCTCGGATTGACGTTCCAATTTTCCAGTGGTCGAGATGTGGAATTTGTAAATGGCATCAATCCGGATATGAATTGGGCCATGTTGGAAAAAAGGAACCGCATCATATGGAGATTCCTGCGCCTACTGCACAAATGTGAAATGGATGACTTTGTACAGCCGGGCATTTTGTTCTTGTCCGAGAGTACATCAAGGGCTCCAAAACCATCTTGCTTTAAGCACATGAATGAGGTTCTCGTCGCGAAGAACCACGAGGAGGTCATCGATGTCAGAAACAGCGTCTTTGCGATGCAATGGAAGAAGTTTGAACGGGAAATCCTGAATCAAGTTTCCGAAAAATAAATTCGAGCATGGTGGATGGAATTCCCGAAAAATCAGGCTGGAGAGATCTCGGTTTAAGCCTGATTTTTTCTTGCAAAAGGATGCTTTTTGCCCTCAACCTTCGCTGACCATTTGTCCCGCATCCGACGCGCTGATTGCATCAGTGGGGAATCATCATTTTCTTCGCTCAGCCTGATGAGCAAGGTGTCAACATTGGATAGGGTTTCTTTTTGGGTGCTACAGGTCATCTTTGTCCATCGATCGTTTACCAACTTCAGGCCCAAATACCTCAAGGCTTTGGGCACCCCCTGAGCTGCGATGTAATCCATACCGAGTATGGCCAAGAATTTCGACTGTTCATCGTTTTCATTTCGTTGCAGTTCGGGCGCAGAGAGGGCCTTCAGAATTTCACGGATGACTGCTGAATCTCGTGCGTTTATCAGGATGTTGAAGAGTTTTTCGTGCTCGGGAAGCAGCAGTTTTGGGTGTCGTTTTGCGAGGTGCCGAATCACCCAACTGGCTTTACGTGCCTGGACCTTGGATGCTCCTTGGGCATAGAGGATTTCCAAGAGCGCTTTCACGTCCTCCGGATTCTGTTCAAGCGCAAGAATAGCGGCTTCCAGGTCACCCTTGCTCATCCCTGTGCGCAGCAACTCCCTCATGAATCCAAATTTATGGCAAAGGGTTTGGCGGTTTGATTTGAGGGAGTATCTTTGCCCCCCGTTCCGCGGAAAAACGGCTCTGTAGCTCAACTGGATAGAGCACCTGACTACGGATCAGGAGGTTTGGGGTTCGAATCCCTACAGGGTCAC